>DASUZZ010000073.1:0-35111 GCA_036376615.1 Gaiellaceae bacterium | reverse complement strand
GCACGTGTTGAAGACGACGACATCGGCGTCTTCGGCGGACGGCGCCTCCCCGAGCCCAAGCTCCTCGAGCAGGCCCTTGATGCGCTCCGAGTCGTGCGCGTTCATCTGGCAGCCGAACGTGTGCACGTGGTAGCGGCGCATCGCCGCAACAGGGTACCCCGGCTCAGAACCGGTGCCTGGCACCTTGGGGCCAGGCACCTTGGGGCCAGGCACCTTCGACGAGCGAGGAAGAGAGCTCCGGGGGTTCTTGGGTGCGGGAGGGCCACGCCGTAGCCAGTCTCAAGCGGGGTGGCTCAGTCGTCGCGGAGGTGCCGGCTTGGCCGGCGCCTCCGCCAGGCGAACCGTCCCGCGTGTAGCGCGGCCCCGAGCGACCGCGCGAGCCGGAAGCGTCGGAGAGGGGGCCCGCGGGGGAGAACCGGAGGTTCTTCCCCGCGCTATCTCCCCCGCGCTAAGCGGCGTCGACGCGCTCGCGGCGCTGCTCGAGCTTGTTCGCGGCGACGTCGATGGCGCGGCTCTCGCGGATCACCGTCACCCGGATCTGGCCCGGGTACTCGAGATGGCCCTCGATCTCGCGGGCGATCTCGTGCGAGAGCAGGACGGCGGCGTCGTCGTCGATCTCCTGCGGCTTCACGAGCACCCTGATCTCGCGTCCCGCCTGGAGTGCGTAGACGCGGTCGACGCCGGGATGGCTCGCAGCGAGCTGCTCCAGCGACTCGAGCCGCTTGACGTAGTGGTCGAGGCTCTCGCCGCGCGCGCCGGGCCGCGACGCGGAGATCGCGTCGGCCGCGATCAGGAGCACCGCCTCGACCGTCTGCGGCTGCACCTCGTAGTGGTGCGCCTCGATCGCGTGGCACACGGCGGCGCTCTCGCCGTAGCGGCGAGCGAGCTGGGTCGAGATCTGGGCGTGCGATCCCTCGACCTCGTGGGTCATCGCCTTCCCGAGATCGTGCAGGAGGGCGGCGCGCTTCGCGGTCTTGACGGACGCCTCGACCTCGGCGGCCATGATGCCGGCCAGCTGGACGACCTCGAGCGTGTGCTTCAGCACGTTCTGGCCGTAGCTCGTCCGGTAGCGCAGCCGGCCCAGCACCTTCACGAGCTCGTCGTTCAGCTCGCCGCAGTTCGCCTCGAACACCGCCTGCTCGCCCGCCTGGTGGATGTGGTCGTCGAGCTCCGCCTTCGAGAGGTAGTACATCTCCTCGATTCGCGTCGGGTGGATGCGCCCGTCCTCGATCAGCTTGAGAAGCGTCATGCGCGCAATCTCGCGGCGGATGCCGTCGAACGACGACAGCACGACGGCGTTCGGCGTGTCGTCGATGATCACGTCGACGCCGGTGAGATGCTCGAGCGAGCGGATGTTCCGCCCCTCCCGGCCGATGATCCGTCCCTTCATGTCATCGGAGGGAAGCTCGACGAGCGTCACGGTCGTCTCCGCGGCAGCGCTCGCGGCGACGCGCTGCAGGGCATCGGCGACCAGGTTGCGGGCTCGCCGCTTGGCCTCGGCGGCGGCCTCCTCCTCGAGCTGGCGGACCCGCCCTGCGAGCTCGTGCCGGACCTCGTCCTCGGACTCCTCGAGGATCCGCTGGCGAGCCTCGGTCCGGGTCATCTTCGCGATTCGCTCGAGCTCGCGCCGCTGCCGCTCGTTGGCGTGCTTGAGCGTCTCCTGGAGCTCCTTGAGGTGGATCTCGCGATCGGCGACACCCTGCTCCCGGCGCGAGAGATCGGCGAGCCGGCGATCGGACTCGTCCTCCTTCTGGAGCACCCGCTCCTGGATCTTCACGGCTTCGTCGCGCCGCTCCCGCAGCTCCGACTCCAGCTCCGCGCGCACCTTCACCGCCTGCTCGCGCGACTCGATCTGCGCCTCGCGCCGCGTCGCGGCCGCTGCCCGCTCGGCCTCCTCGAGCATCACCTCGCGCTGGCGCCGTGCCGCCACAAGGCGCGAGCCGGTCGCATAGCGCAGCGCGACCAGGACGCCGGCGACGCCGACGAGCAGTCCGATCACGACTCCCAGCGCAACGGGCATGGCTCTCCTGCAGGCTCTCGCCCGCACGGCACTCGTCGCCGATCGGCGCGTGCTCCGGCGCACAGCAACGTGCGCCGCCTCGGTATCAGCTCAGCTTCGTCGCTCTCTTCGGGCTGTTGCTGCTCGGGAGATCGAGATGGATACGGGGTTCAAGACGCGTTTCGCTCGGTTGGAAAATGCAACGTGCAGGCAAAAGAACGTGTGTGTACGAGGCGCCAGCCTACCGCTCACGACCCACCCGGCGCAACGTCCGATCCGACTGCCGCCTCGACCGCGTCGGGATCGAAGCCGCGGCGCAGGAGCAGGGCGGCCGTCTTCGCCCCCGGGCCGAGCCGCGCCGCCAGGGACGCCGCGCGCTCGCGCTCCGGCGGAAGCGCCGCGATCGCGGCCCGGGCCGACTCGCCGTCGACGCCGCGGGAGGCGAGGTCGGCTGCGATCGCCTCGTCCCCGTAGCCGCGGCCGGAGAGCACCTGCGCCCGGTCCACGGCGAGCCGCGCGTCGTCGACGTACCCGACGCGCTCGAGCGTCTCGAGGGCGTCCGCCCGGGCGTCCGCGCCGATGCCCGCCCGCTCGAGGCGGGTATCGAGCTCCTGCTTCGACCGGTCGCGGTACCGGAGCGCCCGTGCGGCCAGCTCGACCGGATCGGGCGCCGGTGGGTTGGACGGATTCGGGCGGCCCGTCGCCTACCCCGCCGCGGCGACCGGGTCCCCCGCGTCCTCGGTCACCGGCACAGCCTCGTCCGGCTCGAGGGTCGGCAGCAGCCGCGCCGAGACCACCTGGCCCGGAGGCGACTGGGCCTGGATCAGCTGCAGGATCCCCTGGACGACGTCGGGATGCTCGCGCAGGAACGCCGTCGCGTTCTGCCGTCCCTGGCCGAGCCGCTCGTCCCCGAAGGAGAAGTACGAGCCCGACTTCTGCACCGCCTTCCGCTCCAGCCCGGCGTCGAGCACCGTCCCCTCCCAGGAGATCCCCTCGCCGTAGATGATGTCGAACTCGGCCTGCTTGAACGGCGGCGCGACCTTGTTCTTCACGACCTTCACGCGCACGCGGTTGCCGATCGCCTCGACGCCGTCCTTGAGCGTCTCGATGCGCCTGATGTCGAGCCGCACGGACGAGTAGAACTTCAGCGCCCGGCCGCCCGGTGTCGTCTCCGGGTTGCCGAACATGACGCCGATCTTCTCGCGCAGCTGGTTCGTGAACAGGCAGATCGTGTCGGTGCGGCTCAGCGTCCCGGTGAGCTTGCGGAGCGCCTGGCTCATCAGCCGGGCCTGCAGCCCGACGTGCGTGTCGCCCATCTCGCCCTCGATCTCGGCCTTCGGCGTCAGCGCCGCGACCGAGTCGATCGCCACCACCGCGAGGGCGCCGGAGCGGACGAGCAGCTCGGTGATCTCGAGCGCCTGCTCGCCGGTGTCGGGCTGCGAGACGAGCAGCTCGTCGATGTTCACGCCGATGCGCTTCGCATAGGCGGGGTCCATCGCATGCTCGGCGTCGACGAAGGCGCAGATGCCGCCGCGGCGCTGGGCCTCGGCGATCACGTGGTAGACGAGCGTCGTCTTGCCCGACGACTCCGGCCCGAACACCTCGACCACGCGTCCGCGCGGCAGGCCGCCGATGCCGAGCGCGAGGTCGAGCGAGAGCGAGCCGGTGGAGACGGCGGCGATCGACGTCTGCGCCGCGTCGTTCATCTTCATCACCGCACCCTTGCCGAACTGGCGCTCGATCTGCCCGAGCGCGACGTCGAGTGCCTGTTCGCGATCCACCTCTACCGACCTCCTAGCGCAACCGATTCGAGAACCTCGTACTGCGCGCCCGAGGACCGCAGCACCGAAGAGTAGACAGCGGCATCGGACGGACTGACCCGGCCGAGGACGGGCACCGGCGGGGCCAGCCCGGGCCGCTCGCGAAACCGCGCCACGGTGACGTGCGGAAGCCAGGGACGCCGCTCCGGCCGGTAGACGCCGAGCCGCTCGAGCCGGTGGGCGAGCTCGCCCGCGAGCGCCGTGGCAGCGCCGTCCTCGTCGGCGAGCACGACCATGCCGACGCTGCGCGTCTCGCGGTAGCCGACCGCCTCGAGCACGATCGGGCCGGCCCCGCCCGCTGCCGCGGCGAGCTCCCGCCCGACCGCAGCCACGTCCGTCTCGGGGCGGGAGCCGAGGAACGCCAGGGTGACGTGGAGGCTCGCGCGGGCGACCGGGCGGGCGCGCGTGACGTGCACCGCCTGCCAGGCGGCGAGGGCGTCGAGCGCGCCGTCGGGCAGCCGGAGAGCGCAGAAGAGACGGACGTGTCCACCGGCTGCCACGCTAGCGGGCTACCCCGAACGTGTCTGTGCCGACTCCGTGACGATTCTCCGCACCTGGTGGAGGGCCGCCACGGCCGCGCGTCCGCGGATCGTCTCGCGGTCGCCCGGGAGGTCGAGCCGCAGGCCACGCTCGCCGTTCGGCCCGACGGCGTGGACGAAGACCAGCCCGACCTGCTTGCCGTCGGTCTCGCCCCCCGGCCCGGCGATCCCGGTGACCGCGACCGCCACGTCGGCGCCGAGGCGGCTGCGCGCACCATGCGCCATCGCCGCGGCCGTCTCTGCCGAGACGGCGCCGTACGACTGGAGCACATCCGTCGGCACGTCGAGCAGGCGCTGCTTGATGCCGTTCGAGTAGGCGACGACCGAGCCGACGAAGACGTCGCTCGAGCCCGGCACGTCCGTCAGCTGCTTGGCCACCAGGCCGCCCGTGCACGACTCGGCGGTTGCCAGCGAGAGGCCTCGCCGGCGCAGCAGCTCGAGGACGAGCGCGGCCGTCGGCACGTCCTCGCGGCTGAACAGGTAGCGGTCGAGCGGCGGCGCCGCCAGCTGCGCCTCGAGGTGGTCGGCGCGCTCGTCCGCCCCGTCGTCGACGAGCAGATCGACGTAGATCTCGAAGTCGCGGGCGCAGATCGTCACCTCCACCCCGCCGCCCTCGCCGCCCGCCTCGGCGAGCGCCTTCGCGACGTGCGACTCCGACGCGCCGTAGAAACGGAGGACCCGCCGCCGCGGTGCGCGCGCCCGCTCGAGCACGCCCCGGAGCGGCTCCAGCTCGAGCGCTCGCGGCCAGAGCGCCTGCAGCTCCCGGGGCGGCCCAGGCAGGACGACCGCCACGCGGTCGTCGCGGGCGAGCACGAGCGCGGGCGCCGTTCCGGCGAGACCGACGACGAGCGCGCCCTCCGGCACCGTCGCCTGCTTGCGCACGCCGGGCGCGAAGTCGGCGTACGGCCGTCCGATCCGCTCCGCGACCCGTCTCGACGTTTCCTCGATGTGGGCGGCAAGATCCTCGTCCACACGAAGACCGACGCCCATCGCGCGGGCGACCAGCTCGACCGTGCGGTCGTCGTGTGTCGGCCCGAGGCCGCCCGAGATGCAGAGGAGGTCGTAGGCGAGGCCGTCGGCCAGGGCGGCCTCGAGGTCGGCCGGGTCGTCGCCGACGACGGTGATCTTCACCGGCGTGATCCCGAGCTTGATGAGCGACGCGGAGAGGAACGGCCCGTTGCGGTCGTTCCGGTCGCCGCGCACGAGCTCGGAGCCCGAGGCGACGATCGCTGCCCGTGGACGGGCTACGCGGGGCGCCAACCGGTCGGGGTGATGATGACGACGCGCGGCTCGCTGCCCGGGACGTGCACGAGGACCCCGCGCACCTCGATCTTCAGGTTCTCGGGAGTCGAGATCGACACCCACAACCGGCTGCCGCGAATCGCGCGCGGCGCGTCGCCCTGCTGGATCGTGCCGTCGTACTTGACGCGCCCGTTCGCGCTGCCCGCGTGCACCGTGAGCTGCGTCGATCCGTGGAGCGCCGTGACCTCGAGCAGGGGCGCAGAGGGCTGCGCCTTGCCGGCGGCTGCGGTCGTCGTCGTGACCGGTGCCCGGCCGTTGTCGCCGCCGCCGCTCCATTTCCACGCCGAGAAGACGACGACCGTGAGCACGACGATGGCGCCCAGCGCGAGCACCACCAGGTTCGTCTCGGAGCGCCGGTTGCGGTGCTGCGGCCGGGCCGTCGAGCGCCGCGGGCGCGGATCGTGCTCGTCCCCGGCAACGAAGCGCGAGTTGAACTCGTCGACGTACAGCTGGCCGTCGAGGCCCAGGTACTCGGCGTAGGTGCGCAGGAACCCCTTGACGTATGTCTGGGCCGGCAGCAGCTCGAACTGCTCGTCCTCCAGCGCACGGAGGTACTTCCCGCGGATCTTCGTCGCGACCTCCGCCTGGGCGAAGTCGACGCCGCGGCGCAGGCGCGCCTCGCGCAGGCTGTTCCCGATCTCGAACACGGCCTCGCACAGGGTAGTCGGTGACCGCCCCTCGCGCCTACTGCGCCCAGCGCAGCGCGCCGTACACGACGAGCGCGACCCCTCCCGTGACGCCGATCCAGAGGCCCGTCCACGCGAGCAGCTGCGCGAGGCGGGTGAAGCTCCGGCTGCCGCCGAACACGCTTCGCGACTGCAGCCGCCGCGCCCGCCGTGCCACCAGCACGGCGAGCAGGCCGAGCACGATCGCGATCGGGACGGTGATGTAGAGCGACTGCAGCAGCCCGACGCTCTGGAGGTACTGGGCGGCGACGGCGCCGCACGGGACGGCGGCGATCGCGAGCACGCCGAACACCGTGGCCGTGGACGCCGCGCGGCTACTGCTTGTCATACGGGCGGCCGGAAGCCGCGGGACCGACCGAGCGGCCGATCACCCCTGCGACGGCGATGATGGTCAGGACGTACGGCAGCGCCTGAAAGAGCGTCCCCCACTGGTTGCCGTACGCATTCGGCAGGCGATCGGCGAGGGCGCTCGAGAACCCGAACAGCAGTGTCGCGCTGTACGTCATGAACGGCCGCCACTTCCCGAACACGAGCGCGGCGAGGCCGATGAACCCGATTCCCTGGGTCATGTTCTCGTTGAACGAGTGGACGAAGCCGATCGACAGGTACGCCCCGCCGAGCGCCGCGATGCCGCCCGACGCGATCACGGCGACGTAGCGGACCTTGTACACGGAGATGCCGACCGTGTCGGCGGCGCGCGGGTGCTCGCCGACCGAGCGCAGCCGGAGCCCGTACGGCGTCCGGAAGACGAAGAAGTAGGTGCCGATCAGGAGCGCCCACGACAGCCAGATCATCAGGTTCAGCTGTCCGAAGATCGGGCCGAGGAAGTACCAGTTCTGCATGAAGTTGAGGTGGATGTCGGGGATGCCGTAGTCGGTGATGTTCCCCGGGGTGCCCTCCTGGCCGTACTTGTCGATGAAGATGTAGCCGGTGATGCCGAGCGCGAGGAAGTTCAGCGCGGTGCCGGTGATGATCTGGTCGACCTTCAGGCTGATCGACCAGACGGCGTGGATCGTCGCCAGGACCATTCCCGCGAGCGCTGCGCCGGCGAGCGCGACCACCCATGCCAGGTCCCCGGCCCAGGTGTGGGCCCAGATGATCGTCCAGATCCCGAAGAATGCTCCGGTCAGCAGCATCCCCTCGAGCGCGATGTTCACCACGCCGCTCCGCTCGCAGTACAGGCCGCCGATCGCCGCGTAGATCAACGGCGTCGCGTAGCGCAGCGTGGCGGCGATCAGCGCGCTCCAGACGACGACGACGTTCAGGTTCCCCACCGACGAGTAGGTTGCTAGCACCCCGAAGAAGATCCCGGCGAGCCCCGCCGCGACCGCGCCGAAGCCCACGCGCTTCTGGTCGCGTGAGGCCGCCCAGATGCCGGCGAAGACGGCGAGGATCCCGACGGCGATCGCGAGCACCGGCGACCGCACCGTGAGCGGCGGCAGCGAGAACCAGAACGCCAGCGCACCGAGCCCGATCCCGACGATGCCGACGGCCTTCGGGCCCCGCCAGTCGATGTGGCCGACGCGTGCGGTGATCGCGGTCATGTGGCTCTCCTCCGTCGTCGGCGGAACCTGCCGCCGCTGACCAGCGTCGTCAGGTTGAGGCCCACGAAGAGGATCACGAGGCCCTGGATGATCGTCGTCAGGTTCCCGGCGAGGTCGGGCGAGAAGACGCTCGGGTCGAGCTGGCGGCCCGACGTCCCGTTGATCAGCGCGCCGAAGAGCAGCGACGCGAAGCCGATGCCGACTGCGGTGTTGCGCCCGAGCAGCGCGGCGGCGAGACCGATGAAGCCGACCTGGCTGACCGGGATGTCGAGCTGCCCGATCTGGAACTCCCAGCCGGTGATGTCGAGCGCGCCGCCGAGCCCCGCGAACAGGCCCGAGATCGCCATCGCGAGGAAGTAGCTCTTGGCGACCGAAACGCCGCCGTACCGCGCCGCGTCCGGGTTGAACCCCACGGCGCGCACCTCGAAGCCAAGCGTCGTCCGGTTGATCACGAGCCAGTACAGGACCAGCATCCCGACGGAGATGAAGATGCCGATCGAGAGGCCCTGCAGCAGCTTCGGCCCCCAGAAGATCGGCAGCTTCGCGCCGTCCGCGATGGTGTTCGAGATCGGGATCGACGGCTGGCTCGTATTCTGCAGCGGCCCCTGCTGGCCGAACAGCCATTCGCCCACCCAGATCGCGATCCAGTTCAGCATGATCGTCGTGATCACCTCGTGGGCGCCGACCGTCGCCTTGAGGATCCCGGCGATCCCGGCGTAGAAGGCGCCGGCGAGCGACCCGATCACCAGGCACAGCATCACGTGCGCGAACGGGTTGAGGTTCACGAACGACGTCCCGATCCAGACCGCGAAGTACGCGCCGACCAGGTACTGGCCCTGGCCGCCGATGTTGAACAGGCCGCAGCGGAACGCGAAGCCGAGCGCGACGGCCGTGCAGATGATCGGCGTGGTGATCAGCAGGGTCTGCTGCAGGTTGAGCGCGGCGACCGACGAGGTGTCCCACCAGAACCAGACGTGCTGGGTCGAGAACGGCAGGCGGATCGAGTACGAGCCGAAGTGGAAGAAGAAGTTCAGGCCCGTGCCGTCGAAGATCGAGCGGTAGACCTTGAGCGGGTTCTTGCCCACGACGGCGACCGCGACGCCGGCCATCAGGAAGGCGAAGAGCGTGGTCAGGATCGGACCGGCGGCGCCGCCGAGCTTCCCGCCGTAGCGTCCGACGAAGTGCTGCTGCGGCGTCGTCGCGCCGAGTGCACCCGTCGGCGCCGGCGCCTCCTCGAACTCCTCCTCGAGGAGCTCGTCGTCGCTCATCGGGCACCCTTCGGTTGCCGGGTGGTCTCCGCTCCGGCACCGGCGAAGCCGGCACTTCCGCCTTCGATGAGCTCCGTCAAGCCTACGCTCGGTGCGAACCCCGTCATGCCGCTTCCATCCGGCCGCCGGTCATCGCGAAGCCGAGCTGCTCCTCGGTCGCGGTCGGCGGGAACTCGCCGACGATCCGCCCCTCGTAGATGACGAGGATCCGGTCCGAGAGCGAGAGGATCTCCTCGAGCTCGAGCGAGACGAGCAAGACGGCGCGGCCGGCATCGCGCTGCTCGACGAGACGGCGGTGAACGAACTCGATCGCGCCGACGTCGAGCCCGCGGGTCGGCTGCGCTGCGATCAGCACCTTCGGGTCGGCGTCGATCTCGCGTGCCAGCACGACCTTCTGCTGGTTCCCGCCCGACAGCGCCCCCGCGGGGGTCCCAGGCGAGCCGCCGCGCACGTCGAACTCGACGAGCAGGCGCTTCGAGCGGTCGAGCATCGTGCCGAGCCTCAGGAATCCGAACCGCGAGTTCGGCTCCCGCCGGTAGGCGTGCAGGCCGAGGTTCTCGGTCAGCGAGAACGGGAGCACGAGGCCGCGCCGGTGGCGGTCCTCGGGGATGTGCCCGAGCCCCGAGTCGAGCACCTCGCGCGCGCTTGCGTGCGTGATGTCCTCGCCGTCGAGAACGATGCGGCCGGCCGCCGCCTGCCGCAGGCCGGCGATCGCGTCGATCAGCTCCGTCTGGCCGTTCGCGTCGACGCCCGCCAGGCCCACGATCTCGCCGCCGTGCACCGTGAAGCTGACGTCCCGAACGGCCTCGAGGCCCCGATCGTCGTACACGTTCAGTCCCTCCACCTCGAGCAGCGGAGGACCGGGGTGCGACGCCTCCTTGTCGACGCGCAGCAGCACCTCGCGGCCGACCATCATCCGCGCCAGACTCTCCTCGGTCGCCCCCTCGGCCGCAACCGTGTCGACGAGCTTCCCGCGCCGGAGCGTCGTGACCCGGTCGGCGATCTCGAGCACCTCGTTGAGCTTGTGCGAGATGAAGATGATCGACTTCCCCTGCTCTTTCAGCGAGCGGATGATCACGAACAGCTCCTGCGCCTCCTGCGGAGTCAGGACGGCGGTCGGCTCGTCGAGCACGAGGATCTCGGCGCCGCGATAGAGCGCCTTCAGGATCTCGACGCGTTGCTGCTGCCCGACGGTGATGGCGTCGATGCGCGCGTCGGGGTCGACGGCGAGCCCGTAGCGTGTCGAAAGCTCCTCGACGCGGCGGTCCGCCGCCGAGTAGTCGAGCAGCACGCCCGCTCGACGCGGCTCGGAGGCGAGGACGATGTTCTCCGCCACCGTCATCACGGGGATGAGCATGAAGTGCTGGTGCACCATGCCGATCCCGTGCTCGATCGCCGCCTTCGTCGAGCCGAGATCGATCGGCTCGCCGCGGAGCAGGATCCGCCCCTCGTCGGGCGTGTACAGCCCGTAGAGGATGTTCATCAGCGTCGACTTGCCCGCCCCGTTCTCGCCGAGGAGGGCGTGGACCTCACCCGGCTGGAGGTCGAAGTCGATGTGGTCGTTGGCGAGCACTCCCGGGAACCGCTTCGTGATTCCCTCGAGCGCGAGGATCGGTGCCTCAGCCATCCGGCGCGATCCTAGTGGTCTCGGCCGCCGGCTTGCGAGTTGGACGGGGCGGCCTTAACCGCCCCGTCCAATGCTCGCGATGCAGAGCTACTTGACGGTGCTCGGGATGCCCTTGATCTTGCCGGCCTTGAGCAGCGCGTACTGCGCGAGGACCTTGGCACGGATCGAGCGGGGAACCCTTGAGCTCCACTTCCCGTAGCCGACGCCGTTGACGTCGGCGCCGAACTGCTTGTTGATGCCGGTCTTCAGCGTGCCGGCCTGGGCGGCCTTGATCGCGCTGTAGACGGCGACGTCCACCTTCTTGAGGGCGCTGGTCATGATCCACGGCCCCAGGTAGCCCTGGTCCGCGTCCACGCCGACGCCGAAGATGTTCTTGCTGTGGGCGGCGTCGAGCACGCCGAGGCCGCACGAGCCGGCGACCTGGAACTCGACGTCGGAGCCGGCGGCGATCTGGTTGAGCGCCGCTTCCTTGCACTTCGCCTGGGCGGTGAAGCTGTTCGAATAGGCGTTCAGGGTCTTGATGCCCGGGTCGGCCTTCTTCGCGCCGTACTGGAAGCCGGCGATGTAGCGGTCGACCGGCGGGATCTTGATGCCGCCGACCGATCCGACCGCGGCGCCGCCCTTCTGCTTCGTCCACAGCCCTGCCGCGTAGCCGACGAGGTAACCGGCCTGCTGCTCGCGGAAGAGCAGCCCCTCGACGTTCTTCGGCTTGTGCTTGAGCGTCGCGACGTCGACGTCGACGATCGCGAACTTGCTCTTCGGGAACGACGTGGCGACCGCGTCCATTGCATCCGTCATCAGGAACCCGACGCCGATCGTGATGCCGGCACCGCTCTGGGCGCACGTCTGCAGGTTCGGGATGTACTGGTTCGACGACTGCGACTGGATGACGCGACCCTTCACGCCGGTCTTCTCTGCCTTGAGCAGTCCGACATAGGCGAGGTGGTTGAACGACTTGTCGTTCAGGCCGCCGATGTCGGTCACGAGACAGGCGCTAAAGCTCGCCTTGTGCGCCGCCGCTGCGGACGATCCGCGAACCGCGGCGACCGCGAACGCCAGGAGCACCGTCACGATCGCAAGGACCGTGAACGTGAGCCAACGCTTCCTCACTTGGATGAACCCTCCTTGAATGGGACGTCTAAAGGGTGGTCGTGCGGGGCTAACCCTAACCCCAAGCTAGAGACGCTGGAAACCGCCGCTGGTTAGCGCTCAGCCGTCGACCGGAGCGACGCCGACCCGGTCGAGATCCTGCTCGGAGACCAGCACCCGCCGCGGTTTCGAGCCCTCGTACGGCGAGATGATCCCGCGCCGCTCGAGCATGTCGACGAGGCGCCCGGCCCGCGTGTAGCCGACGCGCAGGCGGCGCTGGAGCAGGCTCACGCTGGCCGTCTGGGCGGTCACCACGACCTCGATCGCGCGGTCGAGCAGCGGGTCCTCGTCGGGGTCGAACTCGCCGTCCGTGTCGTCGACGTCGTCGGCGAAGACCTGCGGCGCCTCGAGGAAGCTCTCGTCGACCTCCTGCTCGCGCTGCGCGCGGGCCTGCTCGACGACCATCGCGATCTCCTCTTCGGTGACGAACGCGCCCTGCACCCGTTGCACGCGGGAGGTGCCGAGCGGCTTGAAGAGCATGTCACCCTGTCCGAGCAGGCTCTCGGCGCCGTTCGAGTCGAGGATCACGCGCGAGTCGGTCTGCGACGAGACCGCAAAGGCGATGCGCGACGGCACGTTCGCCTTGATCATCCCGGTGATCACGTCGACCGACGGCCGCTGCGTCGCGAGCACCAGGTGGATCCCGACCGCGCGGGACTTCTGGGCGAGGCGGATGATCGAGTCCTCGACCTCCTGCGGGCTGACCATCATCAGGTCGGCGAGCTCGTCGATCACGACGAGCAGGTACGGGAGCTCCTCCTCCCCGCGCTTGCGCAGTGCCCGGTTGGCCTCGTTGAGGTTGCGCGCGCGCACCTGGGCGAGCCGCTCGTAGCGCCGCTCCATCTCGGTCACGACGTTGAGCAGCACCGCCGACGCCTCCTTCGGGCTCGACACCACCGGCGTCAGCAGGTGCGGAATCGATTCGTAGTAGTTGAGCTCGATGCGCTTCGGGTCGATCAGTATCAGCCGCGCCTCGTCGGGCGTCGAGCGCAGCAGGATCGAGGTGAGGATCGTGTTGATGCAACCCGACTTGCCGGACCCCGTCGTCCCGGCGATCAGGATGTGCGGCATCCGTGCGAGGTCGGCCCACACCGAGGCGCCGGAGATGTCCTTGCCGAGCCACACCGAGAGCGGGCTCGCGGCCTGCGGCAGGTCGTCGAAGATATCGCCGAGCGTGACGAGATTCGGGCTCAGGTTCGGCACCTCGACGCCGACCGCCTGCTTGCCGGGGATCGGCGCGAGGATCCGGATCTCGGTGGTGGCGAGCGCGTACGAGAGGTCGTCCTTCAGCTGCGCGACCTTCCCCACCTTCGTGCCCGGCGCCAGCTGCAGCTCGTAGCGCGTGACGCGCGGACCCGCGATCTGGCCGACGACGGTCGCCTCGACGCCGAAGTGCGCTAGGCAGGTCACCAGCGCCTCCGCGATCCGCTGGCCCGCCTCGCCGCTCGGGCCCGAGCCCGGCTTCGAGACGTGGAGCAGCGACCGGTCCGGGAGCTTGTAGGCGACGCGCCGGGGCTCCGGCGGGTCGAAGAGCGTCTCCTGCGTGCTCTCCTCGGTGAGCGCGTCCGGCTCCTCGCGATGCAGCACCGGCGGCGGGCCGGAGACCGTGTCGGAGACGAGGTCGGGGTAATCGTGCTTGACGTCGACCGGCGGCAGCACGTGGCGACCCGGTTCGGAGGCACGTTCGAGCTCTGCTTCGTCGGCGAGCCGCGCGGCGCGCACACGGGTGTGTGCCGTGTGCACGACGTGTCCGGTGCGCCGCACGAGCGCCCCCAGGCTTGCGCCCGTGAGGAGCAGGATGCCGGCGATCGTCAGCAGCACGCCGAGGATCGTCGCGCCGGTCGTCCCGAGGCCGATCGCGACCAGCGACTCGAGCGCGCGGCCGACGGCACCGCCGTGCGACGCGCCCAGCGTCAGCTCGAGCCCGGTGAGCGCGACGGCGAGCCCGAGCTGGAACGGGCGGACGTCGACGAGCCGGCTTCGCGTCACCACGAGCGCACCGAGCGGGACGAGCACGACCGGCGCCAGGTAGGCGGCGGCGCCGAACGCGGCGGTGACGAGGTCGCCGACCGGGCCGCCGCTGAAGCCGAACCAGAGGATCGCGGCCAGGAAGACCCCCACGCCGATCAGGCCGAGCCCGATCAGCTCGGCGTGATGGTGCGAGTGGGAGCGTGCGGGCTTGCGCCGCCTGCGCTTCTTCACGCGGCTCGGCGTCTTCGGGGACGTCTTGTGGACCCGCCGTCTGCGCGCCATCCAGGGGCACTTCTCGCTCCCCCGCCTCAGTCCTGCCGCGCGTAGGACGCCGTCAGCATCCCGAAGTAGGTCGGCGCCTCGTACGTCAGCAGCTCGGGCTCCCAGTCGGCGCCGATCGCCCCGTGCAGCATCAGCAGCTGCCAGAAGCTGTCGGCGAGCGCGCGCACGGCGACCTGCGCGTCCCAGCCGACGAGCTCGCCGAGCTCGTTCGAGCGGACGAGCCGCACGATCTCCTCGTCGTAGGGCGCCGAGTGCTCGGAGAAGCCGTACGGACCGTCCGCCGAGTGGCCGTGGCCGTGGTCGGCGCTCGCCACGAACGCGACCCGGCGGTCTCCCGTGGCACGTGCGAGCGCGGCGCCGGCGCGGACGTGGAGCTCGTTCGGCAGCGCGCGGCAGGGCGTGACGACGACCGCGGGCGCGCGGAGGAACGTGAGCGGGATCCCCGCACCCCAGTCGATCGGCATCTCCGAGTCGCCGGCGGCGGTCGCGCCGAACGTCACGCCGGCGACGGGAAGGCCGTCGGCGCGCATCGCGGCCAGGCAGGCGTCGGCGAGCTGCGGCTCCCCCGGCCCCTCGTAGAGCTGCTCGTCCGCGACGAACCGCGACGCGTGCTCCGAGAGCTGCGCCGCCCGGACGACGCCGAAGCGGTCGTCGAGGAGGGTGCCGTGCGGAGTCGCGACGATCACCGCTTCGGGACACGCAGCGGCGAAGCGGCGCGCGAGCTCGTCCATCCCGCGGCGCGTCTCGCCGTTCGGGTGGTCGAAGACGAGCCCGCCGTGAGGGGCGATCGCCGCGAAGACCAGCGTCACGACAGCGAGCCGACGCGCTCGACGAGCAGCTCGGCGAACCGGTCGCCGTCGAGATCGAGCCCGACCTTCGCGTTCGCCGGGCCGAGATGCTCGCGCTTTCGCCAGTCGACGTTCGTCCGCCCCCAGCTCGGCCCGGTCGAGCAGTCGACCTCGATGAAGGCGTCGCGGACGTCGACGAGGCCGGGGTCGACGAGGTGCGCGATGCACACCGGATCGTGCAGGGGCGAGCCGGGGAGGTCGGGGTAGCGCACGCGGTGGAAGCGCGAGTAGAAATCCATCAGCTCGGCGACCAGCCGCCCCACGCGGCCCGAGGCGCGCAGCCGCTCGGTGTGCGCGTCGGTGACGAGAGCGCGGTGCGTCACGTCGAGGCCGATCATCGTCGTGTCGAGCTCGGCCGCGAAGACGCGCTGGGCCGCTTCGGGGTCGGCCCAGATGTTGAACTCCGCCGCCGGGGTGCGATTGCCCTCGCCGACCGCGCCGCCCATCAGCACGATCCGCTCCGGCACGGCGTCCGGATGCAGCGCGAACAGCAGCGCGATGTTCGTCAGCGGGCCGGTGGGAACGAGCGTCAGCTTCCCGTGGCGCTCGCGGATCTGCGCGGCGATGAAGTCGACCGCGTGCGGGTCGCGCGCGGTCGTGGTCGGCGGGGGCAGCTCGGGGCCGTCGAGGCCGGACTCGCCGTGGACGTGCGCGGCGACGTCGCGCGGGCGAACGAACGGCCGGTCGGCGCCCGCGTGGACGGGCACGTCGGTCCGGCCGGCGAACTCGAGGATGCGGAGCGCGTTGGCCGTCGTCTTGTCGAGGGTCTGGTTGCCGGAGACCGTCGTGACTCCCAGCAGCTCGAGCTCGGGCGAGGCGAGCGCGAGCAGCAGCGCGATGGCGTCGTCGTGGCCGGGGTCGCAGTCGAAGATGATGGGCGTCGGTGTCATGACGCGAGTATCGCGTCAACCTCCTCGCGCGCCGGGAGGGAAGGTTGCGCACCGGGGCGGGAGGCCGCGAGCGCGCCCGCCGCGCAGGCGCGCCGGAGCGCCTCTTCGCGAGGCCGTCCCTCGAGCAGCGAGACGACGAGGCAGGCGGCGAACGCGTCGCCCGCCGCGGTCCCGTCGACGGCGTTCACGCGCGGCGGCTCGCAGCGCGCGACCTCGCGGTCCGCCTCGAACAGGGCCGCTCCCTCGGCGCCGTACGTGACCGCGACGAGCTTTCCCTCCGAGGCGACCTCGCGCTCGAGCCGGTTCACGATCAGCAGGTCGGGCGTCACGTCGAGCGGCCGCGCGGGGGCCGCGTTGAGCGCGAAGAACGACGCTTCGCGCGCCGCCGTGAGCACCACCTCGTCCGGCACCTCGAGCTGGCAGAGGACGGCACCGGAGACGGCGCGCGGAGCGACGCGGGCGTTCGCACCGCCAACGACCACGATCTGGGTCTCGCCGTCGTCCGCGACGACGATCAGCGCGACCCCGGTGTCGCCCTTCCGCATGACGTCAAGCTCGACGCCGGCGTCCACGAGCCCACGGAGCGCGTCGTCGGCGAGCTCGTCGTCGCCGACCGCGCCGATCATGCGCACCCGGGCGCCCTGCCGAGCGGCGGCAACGGCCTGGTTCGCGCCCTTGCCGCCGGGGATCCGGTCGAGACGCGAGGCCGCGAGCGTCTCGCCCGGTCGCGGCAGACGCTCGACGCGGGCGACGAGGTCGAGGTTGATCGAGCCGACGACCGTGAGCGCGACCGCCATCGCCGAAGAGCTTAGAAGCGGGACTTCGTGACACGCGCCGGGACATGTCCCTCGTGATGTGGTTCACCCACAGCCCACCGTCTCCGCGAGCCATGACAGCCACGTCCCCCGCGGACCCGCAGCGCCCCGCGGACACGTCCCGTCTGTGGACGGTCCGTCACGACGGCTGCCGCCAGACAAGTCGCTTTCCGCCGTCGCCGGGCGGTGAGCTTTGTGCGGTTCAGGGGAGGTCGCGGTCCTCGGCATACCGGCGGAGCCAGGCGATGCAGCGCCTGGCCGTCGAGCTCGGGGCCGCTTGCGGCGAGCGTCAGCAGCAGGTCGACCTCGGGCGAGGGCTCGAGCGTCGCGAGCATCGCCTCGACGTCACTCCGGTGCCCCCGGCGCGGAAGATCGACCTCGCAGTCGGCAAAGCGCGTCGTGGATCAGGCGCAAGCCATGGCCGGCCCCGTGCGGATCCGGGCTCGCCGCAGGGCTCGACATAGCGCCAGAAGGCAACGAGTTGCCCGCGGTACGAGTGTGGACCGGGGTCGACGTCCACGGCAGGCGGGATCACCGGCGCACCGGCGCCGAACGCGCGCGCCGCAACCCCGAGCGCACGTGCGACGTCGTCAGGATCCGGTGCTTCCGGCGGCGGAATCGGGCTCGACACACGCGCGACGATCGGGTGCGGCCGCAGATGGACGAGCACGTGCCACGCATCCCGCAGGACGACGGGAGCGTCGCAGCGAACGCCCTGCAGACGCGCGCAGCCCACTGCGGCCGCGACCGCGCTCTCGCTGCTCGTCAAGCCGCGATCGCGCGCAGGTCTTCGAGCGTGCGGCCGAGCAGATTCTCGCGCAGGTCGAACAGCCCGGCCCACAGGGAGCCGACCTCGATGCGCGAGTGCCAGCGAACACTCGACGCCAGCCCTTCGAGCGCGCGGACGAGGATCGCTAGCTCGAGGTACGCCGCGGCGACGCGGTACGACTCGACCCGCACGCCGGCCCGGTCGAGCACGGGCGTCCAGTCGACGAGCTCGGCGGCGCTGGCCTCGCCGAACCACGACCGGCCCTCCGCCGTTCCCGCTTCGAGCTCGAGCAGGTAGCGCCCGAGCGGACGCTCGAGGCCGCTGAGCGCCGTCTCGACGCGGTCGGCGGCCCGTCGCAGCGCCGCCTGGCGGCGGCCGGGCGTCGACGGGTCGGCATCGCCGCGCGACCAGCGCTCGAGCAGCCGGCAGAACGCGAGCGCGGAAACCTGCACGGCGAGCAGCTGCCGGATCAGCCGCTCCGCCGTCCGCTCCTCGACCGCATGCTCCCAGATCGCCTCGGCCCACTCGGGCCGCGTCCCGAGTGCACTCATCCGCTCTCGAGCCTCATACCTCGACCACCACGGGAAGGATCATCGGCCGCCGGCGGGTGCGGTCGTAGACCAGCTGCCCGATGCCGTCGTGCAGGTGCTCCTGCAGCAGCTTGATCTCGCTGACGTCCTGCTCGAGCAGCTCGCGCACGATCTCGTGCGCCTCCTCCCGCATCTCGGAGAAGAGCTCGCTCGACTCGGCGAAGCCGCGCGCGATCAACTCCGGCCGGGCGAGCTCGCCGTCGGACAGCGTCGCGACGACGATCAGCACGCCGTCCTCCGACATGTGCCGTCGGTCGCGCAACGCGACGTCGGAGATGTCGCCGACGCCGAGACCGTCGACGAAGGTGACGCCGGCGTCGACCTTCCCGGCGATGCGCACACCCGCGGGCGACAGCTCGACGACGTCGCCGTTCTCGGCGATCACGATCGACGATGCGGGCACGCCCGACTCCTGAGCGAGCCGTCCGTGCGCGGCGAGCATCCGGAACTCGCCGTGGATCGGCATCACGGCCCTGGGACGAACGAGTCCGAGCAGCGTGCGGAGCTCTTCGGCGCGCGCGTGCCCGGACACGTGAACCGGCGCGTTCTCCTCGTGCAGCACCTCCGCCCCGTTCCGCGTGAGGCGGTTGATCGCGTCGTGGACGCGCAGCTCGTTCCCCGGCACGGGCCGCGCCGAGATGATCACCGTGTCTCCGCGCTCGACGTGAACCGCCGGATGGTCGTTGTACGCGATTCGCGTGAGCGCCGAGAGCGGCTCGCCCTGCGAGCCTGTGCACAGCACCAGCTGCTCGTGCGGCGGAACCTCGTCGAGATCGGCGGGCCGGACGAGCAGCTCGTCCGTCACCTCGATGTAGCCGAGGTTGCGCGCGACGTTGAGGTTGCGCCGCATCGACCGGCCGACGACGGCGACGCGCCGCCCGCAGTCGACGGCGACGTCGATCGCCTGCTGCATGCGGTGGATGTTCGATGCGAAGCTGGACACGAGCACGCGTCCCTGCCGCGCGGGGATGATCTGGCGGAACGCCTCGCCGACGACGCGCTCCGAGCGCGTGAACCCGGGACGCTCTGCGTTCGTCGAGTCGCCGCAGAGCAGGTCGACGCCGCGGTTCCCGAGCGCGGCGAGCTTCCCAACGTCGGTGCGCAGGCCGTCGACCGGGGTGTGGTCGAGCTTCCAGTCGCCGGTGTGGAAGACTCGGCCCGCAGACGTCTCGATCGCGACGCCGACCGTGTCCGGCACCGAGTGCGCCATGCGGACGAACTCGAGCGTGAACGGGCCCAGCTGGAGAGGCTGGGCGTCCGGGTCGATCTCGCGCAGCTCGGCCGCGCGCAGGAGCCCGTGCTCGTCGAGCTTCGACTTGACGAGCCCGAGCGTGAGGCGCGTCGCCCACACCTCGCCGACCTCGACCTCGCGCATCAGGTACGGAAGGCCGCCGACGTGATCCTCGTGCGCGTGCGTCAGGACGACGGCGCGGAGGCCGCCGTCGCGCAGGTACCCGAAGTCCGGCAGGATCAGGTCGACGCCCAGGTGCTCGTCGCGCGGAAACGCCATCCCGGCGTCGACGACGAGCCGCTCGCCGCCGAGCTCGTACACGGTCATGTTCTTGCCGACCTCGCCGAGGCCGCCAAGCGGGATCACACGCAGGATGTCCGTCATCTGCGGACTGAGTCTAGGCGTGCACCAGCAGGCCGAGCCGTTCGAGGCAGCTCCGCACCTGCTCGACCTCTGCCGCGTCGGCCGGAACGAGCGGCAGGCGGTGGCCGCCGACGCGGTGGCCGAGCAGGGTCAGCGCGGCCTTGATCGCGATCGGGTTCGTCTGCACCTTCAGCAGCTCGTAGACCGGCCCGAGCTCGGCGTCGATCTCGCGGGCCCGGGTGGTGTCGCCTTCGTGCATCGCGTTCACCTGCTCCTCGACGCGTGGGCCGACGACGTGCGTGTGCACGCAGACGCCGCCCACCCCTCCGAGCTCGAGGAAGCACTGGACGAGGTTGTCATCGCCCGCGTACAGATCGAGGCCGGTCGCAACGATGTGACGGGCCTGCTCGAGGTCGTCGTGCGCCTGCTTCACCGCACGGACCGTCTCGATCTCGGCGAGCTGCGAGATCGTGGCCGGCTCGATGTTCACGACGACGCGCGACGGGATGTTGTAGACGACGATCGGCCGGTCGCTCGCGTGCGAGATCTCCTCGAAGTGCGCCACGATCCCGCGCTGCGGCGGCTTGTTGTAGTACGGCGTCACGACGAGGAAGGCGTCGGCGCCGAGCTCGTGCGCTTCCTCGGTGAGGTGCACCGAGTGGGCGGTCGAGTAGGTGCCGGTGCCGGCGACGACGGTCGCCCGGTCGCCGACCGACTCGACCGCAGCGCGGATCAGGTCGAGGCGCTCGCCGTCGGACAGCGTCGGGCTCTCGCCGGTCGTCCCGGCGACGACGAGCCCGTCCGAGCCGTTGTCGACGAGATGGCGAGCCAGCTCCTGGAACGCGTCGAAGTCGACCGCACCGTCCTCGCGGAACGGCGTGACGATGGCGGTGAGCACACGTCCGAGCACCACGGGCAGGATACTCCGCGCCGTGGCCCGGTCCTGCCCATCCACACGCCTTCCGTGCCACGTCCAGCGAAGCCGTGTCTCGTTCCCAAACGAGGGTGACAAAAGCGTCACGCCGCCGCGCGCGCCGCTCGAAGGCGCCTGGGTGCAGGCCTTTTCCGGCGGCGCGAAGGTGTTTCGCTTCCCAGGCGAGGGTGTCAGGACCGTCACGTGAGCCGCACGACTCGCTCCGCGACCTGCTCGACGTCGCCCGCGCCGCGCAGGAACTCCGCCTCGTACGGCCGCCCGGCCAGGGCGACGAGCGCCTCCGGCGCCGCCTCCCGCAGGCGTGCGAGCACCGGCTCGACGTTCCGCCGCTCGTAGAGGACGTCGGCGGCCAGCGCGAGGTCGAAGACGCGGCCGAGCGGCTGCCGCCAGTCGTGCCGCCGCGCGGCGAGCGTGAGCCGGTTCCGCCGGGCGTTGCGGCGCAGCAGCCGGACGGCGTCCTCCGCCCAGTCGACGGCCGTGACCTCTGCGCCGCGTGCGGCCGCGACGAGCGAGGGCACGCCGAGCCCGCAGCCGAGCTCGAGCACGCGAACGCCGTCGAGCCGCCCAGGGAGCGCCTCGACCAGCGCCGTCGCCGCGGGCCACAGCTCGGCCCAGTACGGCAGGAACTCGTCCTCTGCGAACGCACCCTCGTCGAGGAGCTCGTCGGGCGACACGGGCCGCAGCAGCGACAGCGCGACCCCGCCGACCTCGATCGTCTGCTCGGCGAGCCCGGTCAGAGCAACGCGTCGAGGCCGGCGGTGACGCCCGGCGGCAGCGCCGGCAGCCGCTCGAGCGCGAGCAGCACCCCCGGCACGTACGCGGCACGCGAGAACGCGTCGTGGCGGATCGTGAGCAGCTCACCCGGGCCGGCGAGCAGCACCTCCTGGTGCGCGACGAGGCCCGGCAGCCGGACCGAGTGGATCGGCACGTCCCCGCCCATCGCCGCCGCCGTCGCCTTCGCCGTGCCCGACGGGGCGTCGAGCTTCGTCGCATGATGCAGCTCGACGATCTCCGCGCGGTCGAGCAGCGCCGCCGCCTCGGCGGCGAAGCGCATCATCAGCACGGCGCCGACGGCGAAGTTCGGTGCGTAGAAGATGGCGACGCCGGCGCTGCGCGCGGCGGCATCGACGTCGGCGACGTCCCACCCGGACGTCCCGACGATCGCAGGCACTCCCGCCTCGACCGACGCGAGCACGTTGCGGACGACGACGTCCGGCACCGTGAAGTCGATCGTCGCGCCGGCGGCGGACAGATCGTCGACGAGCTCGTGGCCGGCCTCCTCGAGAGCGGGCGCGAGCACCGAGCCGACCTTGCCGCCCCGCCCGTGCAGGAGGATCTTCATGCGGCGCGGGAGAGCGAGGGCGCGATCGGCTCGAGGGCGGCGAGCAGGCGATCCTCGTCGCGGCCGATGCACGCGGCCGAGAGCTTCTCCGGCCCGAGCAGGGTCGCGGCCAGGGCGCACACGGAGTCCGCGTCGACCGCGTCGACCTCGGCGACGATCCGGTCGAGCGACAGCAGCTCCGAGTCGGAGATCAGCGACTTCCCGAGCCTGTTCATCCGCGTCGACGTCGACTCCATCGAGATCAGGATGCGCCCCTTGAGGTTCTCCTTGGCGCGCGTCAGCTCGCGCTCCGGAAGGTTGCCGGACGCGAGGTCCGCGATCTGCTCGGCCACGATCGCCAGCGCCTCGGCGAGGTTGTCCTCGCGCGTGCCCACATAGACACCCACCTGCCCTGTGTCGGTGTACTGCGAGACGAACGAGTAGACCGCGTACGCGAGCCCCCGTTTTTCCCGGATCTCCTGGAACAGCCGCGAGGACGCCGAGCCGCCGAGGATCGCGTCGAGCAGCGACACGGCGAACCGTCGCCGGTCCGAGCGCGAGATGCCCGGCGCGCCCAGGCAGACGTGGTACTGCTCGGTGTCCTTGCGCTGGAAGCGCAGGCGAGGCGGCGGCGCACCGACGAGCGGCGTCCGCACGGTGGGGCCGGTCGCCCCGTCCACCGGGCGGCGGCCGAGCGCGGACTCGAGCAGCTCGATCAGCTCGTCGTGGTCGACGTTGCCCGCCGCCGAGACGACGATGTTGCCCGGCACGTACTTCGCGGCGTGGTAGCGCGCGATCGCCTCGGGGGTGATCGACGAGATCACGTCGGACGTCCCGATCACCGGCCGCCCGAGCGCGTGGTCGCCGAACATCGCCTCGGAGATCAGGTCGTGGACGAGGTCCTGCGGGGCATCCTCGTACATGGCGATCTCCTCGAGCACGACCTCGCGCTCTGCGTCGAGCTCGGCGAACGCGGGCGCGAACACCATGTCGCTCATCACCTCGACCGCGGTGGCGAGGTGATGGTCGGGGATCCGCGCGTAGACGAGCGTGTGCTCGCGCGAGGTCGCCGCGTTGAGCTCGCCGCCGAGGCCGTCGAAGATCTCCGCGATGTCGAGCGCACTGTGCCGCGCCGTCCCCTTGAAGAGCATGTGCTCGATGAAGTGCGTGACGCCCGACTCCGGGCCGTCCTCGTCGCGCGAGCCGACGCCGATCCAGTAGCCGACCGCGGCCGAGCGGACGTGGTCGAGCCGCTCCGAGATGACGCGCTCGCCCGAGTCGAGCTCGCTCAGGACCCAGTTCTGCACGCCCGGATCGTAGTGCCCTACCGGAGTCGGTACACGGCGTGGCTCCGCGGCTCGACGGCGAGCGTCGGCTCGATCGCGGGGACGGAGATCGCCGTCGCCACCCCGAGCCCCGCCGAGACCCCGCCGAGCAGCGCGGCCAGGGTCGGGGACGGTGCCACGGCGATCGCCGCGAGCACCGAGACGCCGATGGTGCTCGGCACCGACGCTGCGAGCAGCTGACGCCACCACGGTGCGAGCGTCGCCTCGGCCGGCGCAGGCTGCGGCTCCTCGTCGCCGCGCAGGAACCGGGCGCGCGGATCAGCGTACGCGACGAACGCGGTCACGAACGCGCCCGCGCCGAATGCGACCAGCGCCGGCCCCGCGGCCGCGCCCGCCAGCCGGGCGACCACGAGCCAGAGGACGCCGAGCGCGATCCGGACCGGCGCGATCAGCAGCGCGCGCCGGCGGAGCGAGTGCAGCGTCACCGCGGGTCGTCCGGGAGCAACGACCAGACGATCGCGTCCTGGCGCCGCCCGTGCAGCCAGATCGAGCGGCGCTCGAGCCCCTCGCGGACGAAGCCGACGCGCTTGGCGAGGCGCTGCGAGGCCTCGTTGGCCGGGTGCGTCCGCACCTCGAGACGGCCCGCACCGTCGGCGAACAGCGCGTCGCAGAGCATGCGCAGCGCCTGCGACATCAGGCCGCGCCCGCGACCCGCCTTGCCGGCGAGATAAGCGAGCTCGTAGTTCTCGCGGTGCCGGCGCGAGGCGACGACCGCACCGACCGCGACTCCGTCGTCGACCGACGCGACGACGTAGTCGAGCCGCAGGCCCGTCGACCATCCCTCTGCGACGCCGCGCCTGAGCCGGTCGAAGTCCGGGTCGGACGGCTCCGCCGGCATGTTCAGCCAGCGCCGGACGAGCGGGTCGCGCATCGTCCGGAGCACGTCGGCACGGTCGCCCTCCACGAGTTGCCGGAGGAGGACCGCGCCGTCCGTGATCGTCGTCGGCAGCGTCACTGCCGCCGACGCTACTACTCGCTGCGCGACTCCTCGCGCTCGCGGCGCGGGCCGCCCCGCCCGCCGCGGCCGCCGCGGCGGTCACGGTCGCCGCGCGGGCGCTCCTCGCGAGGCTCGCGCGGCGGGGCGTTCTTCGCCCGCTCGACGAGCTCCTCCGGCGAGACGGTCGCGCCGTTCTCGTGCTTCTGCACCAGCTTGAGCCCGATGCGGCCGCGCGCCTTGTCGACCTCCTGCACGAGCACGTCGAGGATGTCGCCGCGGGAGATCACGTCCTCGATGTGGTTGACGCGGCCGGGACCCACGTTCGAGACGTGAAGCAGGCCGTCAGTGCCCTTCTTCAGCTCGACGAACGCACCGAAGTCGGTCGTCTTGACGACCTTGCCCGTGTACTGGTCGCCGACCTCGGGCTCCTTGGTGAGCGTGCGGATCGCCTCGATCGCGGCATCGCCCTTCGTACCCTCGGTGGCGTAGACGAGGATCGTCCCGTCCTCCTCGATGTCGATCTGCACCTCGTACTCGGACTCGAGCGAGCGGATCGTCTCGCCGCCCTTGCCGATCACCATGCCGATGTACTCGGGGTTGATCTGGATCGTCGAGATCCGCGGCGCGTGCGACGCGAGCGCGGCGCGCGGCTCCGGGATCGCCTCGAGCATCCGGCCCAGGATGGCGACGCGGGCCTCCTTCGCCTGGGTCAGCGCCCGCTCCATGATCTCGCGGCTGACGCCGGTGATCTTGATGTCCATCTGGAGCGCGGTGATCCCGTCACGCGTGCCGGCGACCTTGAAGTCCATGTCGCCCAGGTGGTCCTCGGCGCCCTGGATGTCGGTGAGGATGACGTAGTCGTCGCCCTCCTTGACGAGGCCCATCGCGATGCCGGAGACGGGCGCCGAGATCGGCACGCCGGCGTCCATCAGCGCGAGCGTCGAGCCGCACACCGAGCCCATCGACGACGAGCCGTTCGACTCGAGCGTCTCGGAGACGAGGCGGATCGTGTACGGGAACTCCTCGGCCGTCGGGATCACGGGCTCGAGCGCCCGTTGCGCAAGCGCGCCGTGGCCGATGTCGCGCCGCTTGGGCGAGCCCATGCGCCCCGTCTCCCCGACCGAGTAGGGCGGGAAGTTGTAGTGGTGCATGTAGCGGCGGTCGGTCTCGAGCGACAGGTCGTCGATCCGCTGTCCCTCCTTCGCCGTCCCGAGCGTCAGCAGCGTCATGATCTGCGTCTGCCCACGGGTGAAGAGACCCGAGCCGTGTGTGCGCGGCGTCACCGAGACCTCGACCTCGATCGGCCGGATCTGCGTCTCCGTCCGCCCGTCGGGCCGGCGCTTCTCGATCGCGATCTTCCGGCGGACGAGGCTCTTGTAGATCGACTCGCACGCCTTGCGGACGTAGCTCCGCGTGAGCGCGTCCGCCTCGCCGTCCTCCCCGCCGCCGGGGAACGTCAGGTGCACCGTCTCGACGATGCGGTCGTAGAGCAGGTGCCGCTTCGCGGACTTCAGCTCCTTCGAGTCCTGCTCCGCTTCCGTGAGCGCACGCAGGTCGTTCTCGAACTGCTCGCGGACCGGCGCCTCGACGGCGTTCGACCGCTGCTTCTCGAGGATCATCCCGAGCGACATCCGCGCCTGCAGCTCGCGGAGCACGTCGCCGGCGGTCGAGCTCATCGAGAGCGTGCCGGCCTCCTTGGCGACGAGGTCCTCGACGATCGACGCCGACTCGCGGATGCCCTGCTCGTGGATGCGGGTCCAGATCTCGTGGCCGTACGCCTGCTCGAGCCGCTCGGTCGTGGCCGGGTCGAGCCACTTCGGCTTGCCGGCCTTCGCCCGGAGCTCGTCCTGCGCCTCGCAGAGCTTGACGATCTCGCGGTGCGCGAGCTCGAGGGCCTCGAGCAGCCTGGTCTCGGGCACCTGGTTCGCGCCCGCCTCGACCATCGTCAGGCCGTCCTTCGTGCCGACGACGATCAGGTCGAGCTCGGAGGAGTGCTCTGTCTCCTCGAGCGTCGGGTTGACGACGAGTTCCCCGTCGAGGAGCCCCATCCGCACCGCGCCGATCGGGCCGAGGAACGGCAGCGGCGAGATCGTGAGCGCCGCGGAGACGGCGTTGATCGCGAGGATGTCGTGGGCGACGACGAGATCCGCCGAGAAGACGGTCGCGACGCACTGCACCTCGTTGCGGTACCCCTTCGGCCAGAGCGGCCGGACCGGGCGATCGGTCATGCGCGCTGTGAGGATCGCCCGTTCGGTCGGGCGCCCCTCGCGCTTGAAGAAGCCGCCGGGGATCTTCCCGGCCGCGTACATCCGCTCCTCGACGTCAACGGTGAGCGGGAAGAAGTCCGCGCCCTCGCGGGCCGCGGTGCGGCCCTGTGCCGTGCCGAGCACGACCGTCTCGCCGCTTGCTACCACAACCGCCCCGTCGGCCTGCTTGGCCAACTTGCCGGTCTCGAAGGTGATCTCTTTGCCGCCGATGTCGACGGACACGGAAACCGGCACCCCGGCGGGATGCTCGGCTTCGACGATGCTCATGAGTTCCTATTCCTCCACTGTGCTATTGCCGTTGCCGGCAGTTTCAGAAGGGTGGAGGTTTGAGTCAGCCCCCACGCGAGGGCTCGCTCAAACTTCCACCCTCCGTGGTCACGGAGCTACCGGCGCAGGCCGAGCTCCTTGATGAGGGCGCGGTAGCCCTCGACGTCCTTCCGCTGCAGGTAGTTCAGGAAGCGGCGGCGGCGACCGACGAGCTTGAGCAGGCCGCGGCGCGAGTAGTGGTCGTGCTTGTGCGTGCGGAGATGCTCCGTGAGCTCGGTGATGCGCTGCGTCAGCATCGCGATCTGAACCTCCGGCGAGCCCGTGTCGGTCTCGTGCTTGCCGAACTTCCCGACGTGTACCTGCTTCTCTTCCTTGGTGAGGGTCATCTGCCTCCTGACATCGAACGGGTCGCCCGGGGCCCAAGCACGCCGCGAAGGAAGACGCGCGCGGCCGAGGCCGGGTCGCGAAGTAGGGTAGCGGATTCGTGTTGGATTCGACGTTTCTGGGGGTCTGCGAGGACGCGGCGGCGCGTTTCGACGTGCCTGCGCTGGCGGTCGGTGTCGCCTCCACGGACGGCACGATCGAGCTGCATGCGGTGGGCTGCGAGCTCGAGACGCGCTTCCGCATCGCCTCGGTGACGAAGCCGATGACCGCCTCGCTCGTCGCCCGCCTCGTCGACCTCGACGCGACCACGGCCGTCTGGCCCGACGACGTCCGCGTCCGGCACCTGCTCGCGCACACGAGCGGCTTCGACTGCGAGGTGGGCGACGTCCTCCGGTTCGGCGAGGGCGACGACGCGCTCGCCGCCCTGGTCGAGGAGCTGCCCGCCCTCCGCCGGTTCGCGCCGAGCGACCGGGTGTGGTCGTACTCGAACGCCGGCTACTGGCTGGCGGGCTGGCTCGCCGCCCGCGCGGACGACTCGACCTTCGAGGACGCGCTCCGGCGGCACGTGCTCGGGCCGGCCGGCATGGCCAGCGCCGACTTCGGCGAGCCCGACCTGCCCGGGGCCGGGCTCGGTGCAAGCTCCGCCGCGTACCCGCGCGCCCGCCGGCCCTCCGGCGGCGTGGTCACGGACGTCACCGACCTGCTGCGGTTCGGCCGCTGGCAGCTCGCCGAGGCCTGGACGGCGGCACTCCGCCGCCCGGCCGGTAAGCCCGTGAGCGGCGTGTACGGCCTCGGCTTCTTCGGCGAGCGCGTCGGCGGCATCGAGGTCTGGGGTCACGGCGGCTCCCACTCGGGTTTCCAGTCGAGCTTCCTGCTCGTCCCCGACCGCGGCGCCGTCTTCGCCGGCCTGACCAACAGCGGCGTCGGCGCCCGTGCGCTCGCCGAGATCGAGGACCTGTGGCTCGAGCGGGTGGTCGGCGCACGGCGCGGGCGGCACGAAACGGTCGAGCTCCCGCTGGAATCGCTCGCGGCGTTCGCCGGCACGTACGCCAACGACGAGACCACCGCGACGGTGTCGGTCGGCGATCCCGGGCTGCTCGCGGAGGTGGTCGAGGATGTCGGCACGTTCGCCCTGGCTGCACGGCCGATCGGCGAGCGGCGCTTCGAGATCGCCGGCGGGCCGTTCGACGGCGACCGGTTCGACTTCCCGCTCGAGGGCTTCGCCCGGGTGGGCAGCAGGCTGCTGCCGCGGGTCGCGTGATCCCGGCCGTCGCGGCAGGTCACACCGCGACCGCCGACGCCGGCGCCGAGCTGCTGCGGGCCGGCGGCACCGCGGCGGACGCGGCGGTCGGCGCGTGCCTGGCCTCGTGCGTGGCGGAGACGTTGATGACGGGGCTCCTCGGCGGCGGCCACGCCATCTACCACGACGCCGGCGCGGGGACGACCACGAACCTCGACTCGTTCGTCGCCGTCCCGACCGGCGCCGGGGCACCGATGGAGCAGGTCGAGGTGCGCTTCGGCGAGGAGACCGTCCGCTACGCGGTCGGCGCTTCCTCGTGCGCGGTGCCGGGCGTCACCGCGGGGCTCGACGCGCTCTGGCGCCGGCACGGCCGCCTGCCGTGGAGAGACGTGGTCGCCCCGGCCCTCCGGCTCGCGCAGGAGGACGCCGTCTTCTCGCCTGCGCACGCCGCGTGCTTGCGGATGCTCGCGCCCGTGATGACGATGCGCGAGGGGGCACGGATCTACGCGCCCCGCGGCGCGCTGCTCGAGCCGGGCGAGCGCGTCGCACAGCCGGGGCTCGCCACGGCGCTCGAGCTGCTTCGCGACGAGGGGCCGCGGTCGGTGTACGAGGGGACGATCGCGCGTTCGCTGCTCGCACTCTCCGACGAGCGCGGCGGCTCGCTCACCGGCCCCGACCTCGCCGGTTACGACGCGGTCTGGTGCGAGCCGCTCGAGGTCGCCTTCGCAGACTGCCGGGTCCTCACGCGCGGAGGGATCGGCGGCGTCCCGGAGGCGCTGGCGGCGCTCGAGCCGCCGTACGGGCGCGACCAGCTGCTCGACGTGCTCGATCGGCCCGGCCCCGGCGGCGGCCAGACGACCAACATCTCCGTCGTCGACGCCGAGGGCAACGCGTGTGTCCTGACGACGAGCCTCGGCCTCGGGTCGGGCGACTGGCTGCCCGGGCTCGACGTGCATCTGAACAGCATGCTCGGCGAGGTCGACCTGATCCGAGAGCCGCTCGTGCCGGGCGCGCGGATGGCGAGCATGATGGCGCCCTCGCTCGTGTTCGACGAGGGCGGCCTCTCGCTCGCGATCGGGTCGGCCGGGGGAACGCGGCTGCGCACGGCGCTGGTTGGAGTGCTCGCAGCCGTGCTCGGCGAGGGAGTCCCGCTCCAGCAGGCGATCGACCGCCCGCGCTTCCACCCGGTCGCGGACGTCGTCAACGCCGAGCCCGGCGTCGACGAGGGCTGGCTGGCGTCGCTCGAGGCGCGGGGCCGCGCCGTTCGCCGCTGGCCCGCGTTCCACCACTTCTTCGGCGGCGTGAGCGCGGTCGGCCGCGACGAAGCGGGCGCCGACCCGCGGCGGAGCGGCGCGGTCAGGCGCCCGTGACCGTCACCTCGAGCTCCCGGTAGACCGGCGTCAGCTCGGTCCAGCGGGCACGCCACGTCCCCGGCTCGCCCCCGGACAGATACGTGGCGAGATCCTCGAGGTGCGCCTGCCACCCGGCCCCGTGGCCCGGGAGATCCTCGACGGCCAGGCCACGCTCCTCGATCACGAGCCGTGTCCCGCCGACCTCCGCACTCAGGACGGCCTCGATCACGGTGTCGTCCTCGAGGGCGGCGCTCATCGTCAGGAGCAGCCGGTAGGGCGGTTCGCAGACGTCGATGCGGCCCGATCCCTCCCAGCCGCTCGTGAAGCGGGCGCCGAACGTGCCGCCGAGGCGCAGGTCGCCCTCGACCTCGGCGAGCCAGCGCGCCACGCGTGCCGGATCGGTGAGCGCGGACCAGAGATCGCCGATCTCGGTCGCGTAGACGTCTTCGACGTGGACCACTCCCTTGCCGTCGACCACGCGAAGCGTGCCGACGATTTGTCCCTCCGTCATCTCGTGTTCCTCCGTTCTCGTTTGCCCCGTGCAATCTCCGTATGCAGTGCGTCCAGGCGGTGCTGCCACAGCGCGCGGTAGTCACCGAGCCACGCGTCGATGTCGGCCAGCGGCTCGGGCCGGAGCGCGTAGACGCGGAACTGAGCCCGCTGCTCGACGTCCACCAGCCCCGCTTCACGAAGGACGCGGAGGTGCCGCGAGACGCCCGGCCGGGCAATCGGCAGCAGCGCCGCGAGTTCGTTCACGGTCGCGGGGCCTTCCCGCAACGCCTCGAGCATCGTCCGCCGGTTGCCGTCGGACAGCGCATGAAGCACCGTGTCCATGGTTCTAATGTACCCGTTCGGTTACGTACCCGTCAAGGTACGTTGGACACACCGGGGCGCGTCGCCGCGCGCGCCTCCTCGACGTCGCGCGCGATCTGACCGACCAGCTCTGCCTCGCTCCCGAAGGAGCGTTCGTCGCGGAGCCGCCGCCACAGCTCGACCACGAGCCGGCGGCCGTAGAGGTCGCCCGACCAGTCGAGCAAGAAGGCCTCGATGCGACGCTCCGACCCGCCGTAGTGCGGGTTGACGCCGATCGAGACCGCCGCCCGGCGGTCGCCGACGGCGCCGGCGTAGATCCCGAAACGCGGGACGAGCAGATCGGCCTCGACGCGGAGGTTCGCGGTGGGGAAGCCGAGCGTGCCGCCACGCTGGTCGCCGCTGACCACGATCCCCTCGACCTCGAGCGGACGGCCGAGCAGGGCTGCGGCGGCGTCCAGTTCGCCGGCGGCGGCGCAGCGACGGATCTCCGTCGACGACACGCCCTCGACCAGCGCCACCTCCCGGGCGTCGAGCCCGAGCGCGCGTAGCGTGCCGAGGTCGCCGGCCCGGCGGTGCCCGAAGCGGAAGCCGGTGCCGGCGACGGCGACCTCCGTGCCGATCGCCTGCAGGTAGCGAACGGCAAACTCCTCCGGGGCGAGCAGCGCGAGCTCGGGGGTGAACTCGACCACGAGGGTCTCGGCGACGCCGCAGGCGGCGAGCAGCTCCAGCCGGCGCTCGAGCGTCGCGAGCAGCTCGACGCGGTTTCCGAGCACCGTGCGCGGATGCGGGTGGAAGGTGACCACCGTCGGCCGCAGGCCACTCGACACGGCCGCTCCGATCACCGCACGATGGCCACGGTGCACGCCGTCGAAGGTGCCGAGCGCCACCGCCCGCGGAACACGCTCGAGCCCGTTCGGAGAACGCGCGACGTTCACGCTGCTCCCTCCCCGTCGGCCCCGGCCGCGGCGAGGACTCCGGCCCGCACGGCCAGGGGCACCCGTTCGAGCGCGTCGGGTGCGAGGCGCGAGAGCGCAGCGCCTACGTCGAGCAGGCGCGCGGTTGCGGCGTCGTCGTCGGCCTCGTCGACGGTGAACGGCCCGACCGCGGTCCGGCGCAACGTCGTGCAGTGCCCGCCGAGCGCCTGCGCCAGCGAGCGCACGTAGGTTCCCGAGCCGACGTGCAGCTCCAGACGCACCGCCGGGGTTGCGGCGGCGTCGCCGCTATAGGCGATGACGTCGAGCGTGTGCACGAACGAGCGCCGCAGGGGCATCTCCACCGCGATGCCTCGCCGGGCCAGCCGGTACGCACGCTCGCCGCCGATCTTCACCGCCGAGGCGGCGGGAATCGGCAGCTCGATCTCACCGCGGAGGGCTGCGAGCGCCGCGTCCACGTCCGCGCGCGCCGGTGCGAGCCGGCGCACCAGCACCTCCCCTTCCGGGTCGCCGGTCGAGGTGGTCGCCGTGAGATCGACGTCCGTGACATAGCGCTTGTCCAGTCCCACGAAGCACGGTACAAGTCTAGTTGCCGCGCCGGACAACAGCACCAGCAACCCGGAGGCGAACGGATCGAGCGTGCCGGCATGCCCGGTCCGCGCACGCGTCCGCCGCCTCAGCGTCGCGACGATCGCGAACGACGACGGTCCCGCCGGCTTGTCGACCAGCGCGATGCCGATCGGCCGGAGCGCTCGCGGCGGCACGTCAGCCGGCGGCCGTGGCCACGAACTCGCGGCGCAGGAACGCGACGATCTCCGGGATCTCCAGCTCGGACGAGAATCCCGCCGCCTGGCGGTGGCCGCCGCCGTGCGCGGCGCGCGCGATCGCGGAGACGTCGACCTCGTCGCGGCTCGATCGCAGCGAGATGCGCCGCGCCGGGCCCTCGTCGCGCGGCGGCTCACGGATCAGCGCGACCATCTCCGATCCCTCGATGCTGCGGAGGTAGTCGATGATCCCTTCCGAGTACGGCTCTTCAGCGCCGACCTCGGCGAAGTCGTCCTTCAGCAGGTACGACACGACGAGGCGGCCGTCCTCGTACAGCTCGGCGCGCGAGAGCGCGCGGGCGAGCAGCTTCAGCTTCGCGAACTGCACCGTCTCGTAGACGAGCCGGAAGATCCCGTGTACGTCCGCACCGGCCTCGACGAGGTCGGCGGCGAGCCGGAGCGCCTTCGGCGTGGTGTTCGAGTACTGGAAGCGGCCGGTATCGGTGACGAGCGCGACGTAGAGCGCCTCGGCGATCTCGGGGGTGAGCTCCACGTCGAGCGCCGTCAGCACGTCGCGCACGATCTCGGCCGTCGACGACGCGTCGTCGACGATCAGGTTGAGATCGCCGAAGCGCGTGTTGTCGTGGTGGTGGTCGACGTTGACGACGTACCGGGCGCGCTCGATCGCGTCGCGCTCCGGCCCGATCCGCCGGTCGCTGGCACAGTCGAGCGCGAGCAGCACGCGGTCCTTCAGGTCGTCCGGCAGCACGCGCCGGAGGCCGCGGAGGTCGAGGAAGCCGTACTCGCCCGGCGTCGGCGCGTGGCCCGACAGGTACATCACGACGTCCTTCCCGAGCGACTGCAGCGCGAGTGCGGCCGCGAGCATCGAGCCGAGCGCGTCCCCGTCGGGGTTCTCGTGCGTGACGATCAGGTACGAGTCGTTCCGGCGGATCGCGTCGGCGACCGCCTGGACATCACCAGCGGCTCGAGGTGAAACTGCCGCACGCGCGGATGGTGCGTCAGACACGGCGCATCAGTGCCCGGCCGGGCTCGCCCGTAGGGATACGGCTACGAGCGACGCCCGCCCCGTCGCTGCTGCTTCGTCTGACGCATCCCCGCGAGCACGCCAGTCTCACATCAACCCTCTAGCTGTCGTCGTCTGCTGGCTCATCGTCGTTTGGCAGGTCGGCGGCGAGGTCGTCGATGAGCTTCGTCATGCGTACGCCGCGCTCGACCGCGTCATCGTAGGCGAAGGTCAGATGAGGCGTACGCCGCAGGTTCAGCTCACGGTTGATCCGGGATTGCAGGATCCCGTGCGCGGAAGCGAGCCCGGCGAGCGCCTCGCGCTGCTTGCGGGCGCCGCCGAGCATCGACACGTACACCGTCGCCTCGCGGAGGTCGGGTGTGACGTGGACGCCGGTGACGGTGACGAGCCCGATCCGGGGGTCTTTGAGCGCCCCGATCGCGTCCGCGACGACCTCGCGCACCGCCTCGTCGACCCGGCGCATGCGCCCGGTCATGACCACCGTGGGAGCGACGGCGGCCCGGGAGCGCAGGTACCGGCGTCCCCGGCACCGCGGCGGTTCACTCGTCCTCCGGAGAGACGATCATGCGGTCGCAGCGGACGAGCGTCGGGTCCCCCGAGGCGAGCCACCGCTCCGCGCCCGCCGCGAGCTCGTCCGCCTCGTGCGCCGTGCGCGCCGCACACGCCACTGTCAGCGTCGTGCGCTGCCAGAGGTCGTGATGGTCGGCCTCCGCGACCGAGGCGCCGAAGCGCCGGCGCAGCACGTCCTTCGCCGAGCGCACGTAGTGGCGCTTCCCTTTCAGCGAGCCGGCTTCGGGGAAGTGCAGCTCGACGGTGAGGATCGAGACGTAGCCCGGGCTCAAGACTCGTCGGCGTCGTCCTGCGACGCGACGCCGCCCGACGACGACTCGTCGAGCGACGTGCGCTCGACCTCACGTGTCTCGAAGACCTCGAAGACGTCACCCTCGCGAAGATCGTTGAACCCGTCGAGGAGGATGCCGCACTCGAATCCCTCGCTCACCTCGCGCGCATCGTCCTTGAAGCGCTTGAGCTGCGCCACGGTCGTCTCGTGGATGCGCGTCCCCTCGCGGAAGATACGGATGTTCGCGCCGCGGCGGACGATTCCGCTCGTGACCATGCAGCCCGCGATCGTCCCGAGCCGCGAGACGCGGAACAGCGCGCGTACCTCGACCTCTCCGATGATCGCTTCAGTCTCGACCGGCGAGAGCAACCCGACGAGCGCCTGCTCGATCTCCTCGGTCAGCTGGTAGATCACGCGGTACAGGCGGATCTCGATTCCCTGCCGGTCGGCGGCAGCGCGCACCTCGGCGGCCGGGCGCACGTTGAAGCCGATCACCATCGCGTTCGACGCCGCCGCGAGGTTGACGTCGTTCTCGGTGATCGCGCCGACACCGGTGTGGATGACGTTCACCTGAACCTCGGAGTGGCGGATCTTCTGGAGCTCACCGACGATTGCCTCGACCGAGCCCTGCACGTCGCCCTTGAGCACGATGTTCAGTTCCTGGACGCCGCCCGCCTGCATCTGCTCGAAGAGCTTGTCGAGCGAGACCCCGCGGGTCGCCTGCTTCGACCGCGCTTCGCGGCGAAGCCGCTCGCTGCGCTGCTGTGCGAGGTCGCGTGCACGCGCCTCCTTCTCGACGACGCGTCCGAGCTCGCCCGCGGGAGGTGGACGGTCGAAGCCGAGGATCTCGACAGGATCGCCGGGCTTCGCCTCCTGGATCCGCTCGCCGCGGTAGTCGTAGAGGGCGCGCACCCTGCCCCAGGCGTCGCCTGCGACGATCGCGTCGCCGACCTTCAGCGTCCCGCGCTGCACGAG
>DASUZZ010000072.1:0-21280 GCA_036376615.1 Gaiellaceae bacterium | reverse complement strand
GATCCCACCCGGCTCGAAGGTCGTCATCCACGACGACGTGCTCGCGACCGGCGGGACGATCGAGGCGATCACGAACCTCGTCGAGCAGATCGGGAGCGAGGTGCTGGGCGCGTGCTTCATCATCGAGCTGTCGTTTCTCGGGGGTCGCGAGCGGCTCGCCGGCACCGACCTGTTCTCGCTGATCGCCTACTAGGAGAACGGGTAGAGCCGGTGCCTGGCACCTCGGTGCCAGGCACCCTGCCCTGCGGCTATCAAGATCGGCCGGGCGTCGTCGATAACGGTCAGATGACCACCGTCCGCCGGGTCGACTAAGAAGGCGCCATGTACGACGCGCTCACGACGGCGTACACGTTCTCCTGTCCGACCCACGGGGAGACGCACGTGCGGCTGTCGCGCTTCCTGCGCCTCGAGCAGCTTCCGGGCGCGCAGCACCCGGCGGTCTACCGGGTCGAGTTCGCCTGCGCGTGCGGCTGCGCCCACCCGGGGCTCGTCTCGCACGACGAGCTCGACTGGGCCCCGCTCGGGCTCGAGTCGACCACGCCGTTCCTGAACCTGATGACGTCGCGCGTCGAGCCGGTCGGCAGCGAGTTCGGCGAGCTCGCGGCGGCGCGGATCGGCGCGGGGGAGTGGCCGTGGAGCTTCTACTGCTGGCCGGAGGAACGTCCGCGGCCGGTGTTCCCGTCGGCGTTCAAGCTGCTCGCGCCGGCCGAGCGCGGGGACGCGGTCGGGCTCGCGGTCCGCTGCCCGGTGTGCGGGAAGGTGTCGGTGAACCTCGTCTCGCACGCACACGTCGACGTGCCGTTCGCGAACGACCGCGAGGTGGGGGTGGTGGAGCACCTGTTCGCGGCCGACGCCGCGAGCGCGGTCGACGAGTTCCGCGAGGAGCTCTACTCCGGCTCGTTCGACGCGCGCCGGCTGTCGCTGTAGGCGTCAGCCGTCGCCGAGCGCGATCGTGCCGTCGTCGTGCAGCGTCCAGTGCGGGTTGTGCGCGATCTCCCACGGATGGCCGTCGGGATCGGCGAACACGCCGGAGTAGCCGCCCCAGAACGTCGGCGCGGGCGGGCGCGTCACGGACGCACCAGCGGCGCGTGCCTCGCCGAGGACCGCGTCGACCGCCGCCGGCGAGCCGACGTTGTGCGCGAGCGTGATCCCGCCGAAGCCGCCGGCGTCGCCGACGCCGCTGTCCTTCGCGAGCTCGGCGCGGTCCCACAGCGCGACGACGAGACCGCCCGCCTGGAAGAACACCACCTCGTCGTCCTGTGCCGCTCGCGTCCTCCAGCCGAGGCGCTCGTAGAACGCGCGGGCGCGTGGGAGGTCGGCAACGCCGAGCGTGACGAGGCTGATCCGCTGCTCCACATCCGCATTGTTCCAGGGTTTCCCTCCCGCCAGGGATCGTTGTCCGGCCTGGAGGCGCCGATCTCTTCGGGGCCGTGGACTGCTGCCCCCGCACGACCAGAGGCTCGTCGCTCCTGCTCGCACACTGCGGCGCGCTCGCCCGCGAGCGCGAGACCGCGTACGAGCGGCTCGAGGACGAAGTGGGGGGCGACCTCGCCCGGCTGCTCGTGTTCGCCCTGTCAGGCGATCACGGGCGCCGCGGACCGTCCTCGCCCTGAATCCGGACGAACAGGAAGATCAGGAACGCGGCGGCGCAGCCGACCACGAACGACATCGCGCTGCCGTAACCCACGGCCGAGCCGCCGATCCAGATGAAGAGCCCGAAGACGAGGGCCCAGATGAACGACGTGACACCGTGGTCGAAGGCCGGCATCCGAAAGTGCACGTCGACGATCCTACCGGCCCGGACCAGAAAAATTCACCGAGCCGGTGGCGCTTTTGTCCACCTCCCCCGTGAACCTTCGGCTTCCGCCTACGGCCCTCGGGAGCGGCTTCGACCTACTCGCGCTCCGTGCTCGGTGCAAAAGGGAAGGTACAGATCCGCTCCGGGTCAGGCAAGCATCCGCGAAATGAAAAAGGCGCATTTTGCGCTGCGAAATCTGTCCACATTTCCACAGCGAATTCGGAGGCCTGGGGACAAGCCTGTGGACTCGCCAGGCCCGGCAGGGGGAGGCAGGACGCTTCGCTCGACTTGACAGAACACCGGTTATCGTGCACGGGCCGCGTGCGGGTTTGAGCAGCTTCGATCGGGGCTATGACAGGCGTGTGGCGCCCCCCGCGGACGTTCTCGAGCTGAGCGACGAGCTCCGCCGTCTCGTCGACGCGGCCGAAGAGCGCGGAACCCTCCAGCAGTCGGAGCTGAACGACGCGATCGAGCCGCTCGGGCTCGACCCGCTCGAAGCCGACGCGCTCCAGCGCGAGCTCGAGTCGCGCTCGATCGAGCTGGTCGACGACCTCGCCTCCGCCGAGGCGGCCGTGCCGCTCCCGGTGCCGGCGCTCGAGTCGACGACGGACGCGCTCCAGCTCTTCCTTCGCGAGGCCGGCCGGCACCCGCTGCTCACCGCGGCGCAGGAGGTCGAGCTCGCGAAGCGGATCGAGCGCGGCGACCGGCAGGCGAAGCAGCGGATGATCCAGTCGAACCTTCGCCTGGTCGTGTCGATCGCGAAGCACTACCGCAACCAGGGCCTGCCGTTCCTCGACCTGATCCAGGAGGGCACGCTCGGATTGATCCGCGCGACCGAGAAGTTCGACTGGCGTCGCGGATTCAAGTTCTCGACGTACGCGACCTGGTGGATCCGGCAGGCGGTCGCGCGGGCGCTCGCCGACAAGGCACGCACGATCCGGATGCCGGTCCACATCGTCGAGCGCCTCCAGAAGCTCAACCGCGCCGAGCGCAACCTCTGGTCGACGCTCGGCCGCGAGCCGACACTCGAGGAGATCGCCGTCGAGGCGAACCTGCCGCTCACCCAGGCCCTCGAGGTGCGCGCCGCCGCGCGGGCGTCCGCATCGCTCGACGCGCCGATCTCGGACGGCGAGGATGCGCTGCTCGGCGACTTCGTCGCCGGCGACGGCCCCACTCCGGACGAGCTCGTCGAGAGCTCGCTCCGGTCGCAGGTCCTCGTCGACGCGTTGCATGCGCTCCCCGACCGGAGCCGCGCCGTCGTCGTGCTCCGCTACGGGCTCGGCGACGCCGACCCGAAGACGCTCGAGGAGATCGGCCGGCACCTCGGGCTGACGCGCGAGCGCGTGCGGCAGATCGAGGTCGAGGCGCTGAAGCGCCTCGCGACGCTGCACGAGATGGAAGCCGTCGCGCGGTAGCGGCGACCGGACTCAGCTCTGCAGGTAGAGCGCGAGGCCGGGCGCGACCGCCCGCAGCTCGCGAAGGGCGCGCGTCTCGAGCTGGCGCACGCGCTCGCGGGTGATCCCGAGATCGGTGCCGACGTCCTCGAGTGTCTGCGGCGGCTTGCCGTCGAGCCCGAAGCGGCGCGTGACCACGTGCCGCATCCGCGGATTCAGGCGCTCGACCGCCGCGGCGAGCTCGACCGAACGCGCACGGTCGGCGCTCGCACGATCGGGCGCCTCGGCGCGCTCGTCCTCGATCAGATCGGCGACCATGCTCTCGCCGTCGCCGACCGGCGTCTCGAGCGAGACGGGATCCTCCACGAGGTCGAACAGCTCGCGGACGCGCTCGACGGTGAAACCGGAGTCCTGCGCGATCTCATCGACCGACGGATCGCGGTTCAGCTTCTGCGCGAGCTGACGGCGCGACCGCTGCGCGCGGCGCACCTGCTCCGCGACGTGCACGGGCAGCCGGATCGTCCGGCCCTGGTCGGCGAGCGCGCGCGTGACCGCCTGCCGGATCCACCACGTCGCGTACGTGGACAGCTTGAAACCGAGCTTGTAGTCGAACTTCTCGACCGCCCGGATCAGGCCGAGGTTGCCCTCCTGGATCAGGTCGAGCAGCGGGACCCCCGCCTTCGTGTAGTTGCGCGTGATCGACATCACGAGCCGGAGGTTCGACTCGATCAGACGGCGCTTCGCGGCCTCGTCGCCGAGGTCCTTACGGCGGGCGAGCTCGCGCTCCTCCGCCGGGGTGAGCAGCCGGCCGTCGCCGATCTGGCGGACGTAGAGCTTGAGCGGGTCGTCCGTCCGAAGCCGATCGTCCTCGCTCAGCCTCGCATTGGCTGCCGGCTCGTCCTCGTCCTCCGACTCCTCGGCCGGGTCGTCCAGCGCCGGCAGGAGCTCGAGCGACGGCTCCGCGGCGTCGCTCGGCTCTGGAAGCGGGTGTTCCACTCCTTCCCTATCGGCGCGCGCCCGAGCGAGCTTGAATCAGCGGCGCGGCCAAGGGATGAAAAGCGGCTGAGTTGTAAAGGAATCCTGAATCCAGCAGCCAAGACCCCTATCGTCAGGGACGGAGGGACGTCTCTACAAACACCGAATGTGCGGCATCGCGGGATACAGCATCCGGGCTCGGTCGAGCGTCGAGCGGACGCTGGCCGCCCAGGCGCTGCTCGCGGGGATCGCCGAGCGCGGCGCCGACGCCGTCGGCTATGCGTACCGGTCGCCGGGTGAGAAGTACCCCACGGTCGTCAAGCAGCGCACGCCGGCGTCGAAGCTGCTCGAGCGGATCGCCGTCCCCGACGGCGCGCAGCAGCTGCTCGTGCACGTACGGGACTACACCAAGGGCCATCCGTCGATCGCGGCCAACAACCACCCGGTCCGCCACGGGCCGGTGATCGGCATCCACAACGGCATCATCGTCAACGACGACGAATTGCTCGCCTCCTACGACTGCGCCCGCGCGGAGCCGCGGATGACGGTCGATTCCGAGGCGATCTTCGCCGAGGTCGCGCATTCGCGAAACGACCCGCGGGCGCTCGAGCGCCTCCGCGGGGCGATGGCGACCGCATGGCTCGACGAGCGCGAGCCGGAGCTGGTGTTCATCGCGCGCGGTGTCGGCAGGCCGCTGTGGCTCGGCGAGGGCAGGAACGAGGTGTTCTTCGCGTCGACGAAGAACGCGCTCGAGGTGATCGAGCGCTACTGCGGCGTCAGGCTGCGCAAGCACGAGGTGCACGAGGGGACGCTGCTGACGCTGAAGGACGGCGCCGTCGTCCGCCGCGAGCGCTTCCGCCCGGACCACGACTACGTCGAAGCCGATCCGCTGCCGGCCGTGCGGGCACCGTCGGAGCGCGACTTCTGCCTGACGGTCCTCGCCGCGCTGATCTCGCCTGCCTAGGCGTCGAGCGTTCCGTCGGACTGCACGACGATGCCCTCGTCGGACAGCCTGTCGCGCACGAGGTACTGGAACGTCGCCCACGCCCCCCGGCGCGCCTCGAACAGGCGGTACACCTGCCACTCGGTGAGCAGCGAGGCGTCCTCGTGTCTTGCCTCGCGCCAGTCGGCGAACTTCGGCAGCCGGCCGAGTTGCCGGGCGAGCGCCGCGCCCTGTGAGACCGCCCGCTCGAGCCGCTCCTCGGCGAGCGTGACGTCGAACCCGGCCTCCCGGAGCGCGGCCGCAAGCGATCCGAACGTGTGCCAGTAGAGCGAGGCGGACGGCATCGATCCGCGCCGCCGCTTGATCTCGACCACGGTCGGCGTGCGGCCGAGCTCGTCGCCGAGCGAGCGCAACGCCGCGAGCAGCTCCTCCCGCGTCGCGAACCGGCGCGGCAGCAGCCCGGCCGCGCGCTTCGCCGCGTTCCAGGTGCCGAAGTGCTCGATCACCGTCTGCGGGTGCACCCCCGCTCCCGGGTCGGCTGCGAACTCCTTCATGGTCGGCGAGCGGCCGAGGCGGCGCGCGGACGCGTGCAGCTCCTCGAGGAGCTGCTCGTCCGAGAACCGGCGCCGGAGGCCGGCCTGGAACGCGGCCAGTGCCTCCGGGTCGATCCGCGGGATGTCGGGCCTGCGTGGCACTGCAAGAATGGTAGAGCGTCGTGGGACGAGTGCAAGTAGAGGCGAGTCGAGTTACGGTGTCGGTGCGATGCGGCCGCCACTGACCCTCGAGCTCGAGTCCGCCGCCATGCGCGCGGCCGGGCGGCTGTCGCGTCTGGCCGGTCGAGGCGGTGGCACCACCATCCCCGGGAAGCTCCTGTGGAAGCTCGACCCCGGCGCGATCGACGCCCTCGGGCGTCGCCTGCCGCTCGGCTCCGCGCTCGTCTCGGCCACGAACGGCAAGACGACGACCACCGCGATGGTGGCGGAGATCCTGCGGCCGACGACGCGGGTCGCGCACAACGCCTCGGGGGCGAACCTCGTCTCCGGCGTCGCCTCCACCCTCCTTCGGCGGAGCGACGCCGAGCTCGGGCTCTTCGAGGTCGACGAAGCCGCCCTGTCCGAGGTCGCGCGCCGGCTCGAGCCACGCGCAGTCCTGCTCGCCAACCTCTTCCGCGACCAGCTCGACCGCTACGGCGAGCTCGAGCTCGTCGCCGCCCGGTGGCGTGCCGCGGTCTCGTCGCTCCCGGATGCCGCGCTCGTCGTCAACGGCGACGATCCGCAGGTCGGCGATCTCGCGACCGGCCGCGCCCGATCACGCGTCTACGGCCTCGACGACCCGCGCCACGCTCGCCCCGCCCTGCAGCACGCGGCCGACTCGAAGTACTGCCTGCGCTGCGGCACGCCGTACGCGTACGCCGCGGCCTACGTCGGGCACCTCGGCGACTACCGCTGCCCGAACTGCGGCCACGCGCGCCCGCCGCTCGACGTCGTCGGGCGGGAGATCGAGCTGCGTGGTCTCGACGGCGCGTCCTTCACACTCGCCGCACCGGAGGGCGAGGCACGCATGGAGCTTTCGCTCCCGGGCCTCTACAACGTCTACAACGCCGTGGGCGCCGCCTCGCTCGCGCTCGAGCTCGGCGCGTCGCTCCCCGACGTCGCATCGGGCCTCGGACGCTTCGCGGCCGCGTTCGGGCGCTTCGAGCGCATTCGCGCCGGCGACCGGTGCCTGCTGATGCTGCTGGTCAAGAACCCCGCCGGCGCCAACGAGGTGGTGCGGACGCTCCTCGACGCCGCCCCGCCCCGCGTCGCCGTGGTTGCGCTCAACGACGGGATCGCGGACGGGCGCGATGTCTCCTGGATCTGGGACGTCGACTTCGAGCCGCTCCTCGAGCAGCTCCAGACGCTCGTCGCGACGGGCTCCCGCGCCGAGGAGCTCGCTCTGCGCTTCGCGTACGGCGGGTTGCCGCGCGAGCGGATCGAGGTCGTCCGCTCCCTCGAGGCGGCGCTCGACCGCGGCCTGGAGCTGACGCCCGCCGGCGGCGAGCTGACGATCCTGCCGACGTACACGGCGATGCTGGCGCTTCGCCGGATCGTCGCGTCGCGCGGCCACGTATCGAACTACTGGGAGGCCGCGTGAGGATCCGCGTCGGCCATCTCTATCCGGACTACCTGAACATCTACGCCGACCGCGGGAACATCGCGGTGCTCGCCGCGCGCGCGCGCCGCCGCGGGCACGAGCTCGACGTGACGGCGATCGGCCTCGGCGACGTGCCTCCCGCAGGCGAGATCGACCTCTACTACATCGGCGGCGGCCAGGACCGCGAGCAGGAGCTCGTCGCGCTGGATCTCGCGGGCAAGGCGGAGGTGCTCCGCGCGGCGGCCGGGGCAGGCGCGGCGTTCCTGGCGGTCTGCGGCGGCTACCAGCTGCTCGGTCGCTCGTACCGCGACGTCGCCGGCGACGAGCTCCCGGGAATCGGGCTGCTCCCGCTACGGACGGTCGCGGGCACACGCCGGATGATCGGGGACGTGCTGCTCGACTGCGCCTGGGCCGGGCACACGCTGGCGGGCTTCGAGAACCACGCCGGACGGACGCTGCTCGACGCCGGTGCCGAGCCGCTCGGACGCGTGCTCGCGGGCTTCGGCAACGACGGCATCTCGGGCTTCGAGGGCTGTCGCCTGGGCCGCGCGTACGGGACGTACCTCCACGGCCCGCTCCTGCCGCGCAACCCCTGGTTCGCCGACCGTATCCTCGCGGATGCCCTGGCCCACCGCACGGGCGGCGAGCCGCCGGAGCTCCAGCCGCTCGTCGACGACCTCGAGCATGCTGCCCACGACGTCTCCGCAGCGCGCGCCCGTGCGCGAGGCGGCCACTAGCATCGCCGGCGGCCACCGGCAACGCCGGTGACCGCTCTGTCAGGGCTGCCTCCGCCCGGTGGCTCAGGTGATCACGTCGTGGAGCTCGTACATGAGCTGGCGGTCGGGCGGTGTTGCGGTCGGATCGTTCGCCAGCATCGCCTGGATCTGCGGTCCGAGTGTCTCGTCGTAGAACCGCTGCGCGCCTTCCTTCGTCTCCCAGGTGTCGACGATCCGGAACACCCCGCTTTCGTCGTCGAAGCCGGCGGAGTGGCAGATCAGGCCGGGGTGGTCGGTGCCGATCGTCTCCTTGATCGCGTCGTAGTTCTTCGTCGAGCGGTCGGTGATGACGAACTCCTGGATGACCTGGATCGCCACAGTTCCTCCTCTGGTTGGGGGTGTCGCGAGCCTACGCTCCGGACGCGCCGCCACCAAGCGTCGGCACCGAAGCGCGCTGGAGCCCGGCGCCGGTCGAGGTTCCCCTCCCGACTACCGCGCCCAGAGGCTGCCGAGGTAGACCGCGGGGTCGCCCGGCTGGCGGCGGGCCAGGAAGCGCTTGATCGGCGGGTGCACGACGATCTCCGCGAGCTCATCGGTCGAGAAGAGCCGCGCGCCCTTCACCGCCGCGTCCTTCGTCTCGACGTCGTGCAGCGAGCGATGTGACAGGTCGGCCGCGAAGATGATGTGGACGACGTGCTTGCGGTTGCCGAGCGACTTCGGCGCGATCGAGTCGACGAGCGCCACCGGCCCCTCGAACTGCACGTCCGCCGTCACGCCGAGCTCCTCGCGCAGCTCGCGGCGCAGCGCCTCGACGAGCGTCTCGCCCGCATCCACGCCGCCACCCGGCAGCAGCCAGTACTCCTTGTCGGGCTTCTCCTGCCGGCAGAGGAGGATGCGGCCCTGCCACATGAGAATCGCGCTGACACGGATACGGGGCTCCACGGAGCGACCCTACGACCCCGTCGACCCGAAGCCGCGCGCGCCGCGCGCACTCGCAGGCAGCTCCGGGACCTCGACGGGCTCGACCGACGGGACCGCCATGACGACGAGCTGCGCGATCCGCATCCCGGGCTCGACCACGAACGGCTCCGCGGGGTCGGTGTTGAGCAGCGCCACCTTCAGCTCGCCGCGGTAGCCCGCGTCGATCAGGCCCGGTGTGTTCACGATCGAGATCCCGTGCCGCGCTGCGAGCCCCGAGCGCGGCTGAACGAATCCCGCGTGGCCGTCGGGGATCGCGACCGCGAGCCCCGTGCCGACGAGCGCACGCTCTCCCGGCCCGAGCTCGACGCGCTCGCACGCGGCGAGGTCGAGCCCCGCATCTCCCGTGTGCGCACGCGCCGGCAGCACGGCCTCGGGCCGCAGCCGCTGGACGGGCAGGTCGATCAGGCGCTCTCCAGCTTCGTCCCGTCGGCATCCGCGACGAGGAACGGCGCGAAGCGCACCAGGTCGCGCCGCGGCAGGCGTGCGACGACGAGGACGCCGTCGGGTGTGTCCTGCCGCTCCTCGACCGGCGCGCCGAGCGCGTACAGCTCCGACAGGCGCCCTCCCTCCTCGTAGGGGACGAGCAGCCTGACACGCTCGAAACGACCTTCGAAGTGGCGCGCGAGTTCCGCGCGGAGCTCGTCGAGCCCCTCGCCGTCGAGCGCCGAGACCTGCAGTGCGCCCGGGAAGCGGTTGTGCAGCCGCCGTCGGCCGAGCGGATCGACGCGGTCGATCTTGTTGAGCACGAGCGCAACGGGCAGCTCGCCGGCGCCGATCTCGTGCAGAACGTCGTCGACCGCCTCGCGCTGGCGGTCCTGCTCGTCGTCCGGGGCCGACGCATCGACGACGTGCAGCACCATGTCCGCGACGAGTGTCTCCTCGAGCGTCGCCGCGAAGCCTTCCACCAGCTGGTGCGGCAGTCGCCGGATGAAGCCGACGGTGTCGGTGACGAGATAGCGCCGGCCCTCGTGCTCGAAGCCGCGCGTTGTCGGGTCGAGGGTCTCGAAGAGCCGGTTCTCGACGGAGACGTCGGCGCCGGTGAGCGCGTTCAGCAGCGTCGATTTGCCCGCGTTCGTGTAGCCGGCGAGGGCGACGGTCGGCACCTCGGTGCGCCGGCGCTCGCTGCGCCGCGTCTCGCGCTGCCGCTCGAGATCCTGGAGCCGCCGCTTGAGCACCGAGATCCGGCGGCGCGCGAGGCGCCGGTCGGTCTCGAGCTGGGACTCGCCGGGGCCGCGCGTGCCGACGCCGCCGCCGAGACGCTCGAGGTGCTTCCACATGCCGCGCATGCGCGGCAGGTTGTACTCGAGCTGCGCGAGCTCGACCTGCAGCTTGCCTTCGGACGTGACTGCGTGCTGCGCGAAGATGTCGAGGATCAGCTGCGTCCGGTCGACGACGCGCGCGGCGAGCTCGTTCTCCAGGAAGCGCTGCTGCGAGGGGTCGAGCTCGTCGTCGACGATCAGGCTCTCGGCACCGGAGGCGCCGAAGCGCTCCTTGAGCTCGTCGAGCTTGCCCCGGCCGACGTACGTCACGCGTGCGGGGCGCGCGCGCCGCTGCACCACCTCGCCGACCGGCTCGACGCCCGCGGTCCGCGCGAGCTCACGAACCTCCGAGAGCTCGTCGTCGAGCTCGACTCCCTGTGCAAGCACTGCGAGCACGAAGCCGCGCTCGGCCTCACCACCCGCCGGACGTGGAATCATCGTGCTCGATTATGCCCGGAGTCGACGCAGCCAACCCGGTCGCCGAGCAGGCGCTGGCACTGGTCGACATCCCCTCGGTCTCGGGCTCGGAGGCGGAGATCACCGACTACCTGCGGCGGGCGGTCCGGCTTCCCGGCGTGTTCGACGACGGCGAGTCGCTCGTCTTCGCGCGCCGTTCGGGGAAGCCGCTGGTGCTGCTCGCCGGCCATACCGACACCGTCCCGGCGCAGGCGAACCTTCCGGGCAGCATCGACGACGGCGCGGTCGTCGGTCTCGGCGCGAGCGACATGAAGGGCGGGCTCGCGGTCATGGTCGAGCTCTCGAACTGGGCGGCATCCGCGGAGCTCGCCTACGACCTCGCCGTGCTGTTCTTCCCGCGTGAGGAGCTCGGCCCGGACGAGAACCCGCTCCCGGGTGTCTTCGCCCGGCTGCCGCTCGTCGACGAGGCGGCACTCGTCGTCTGCCTCGAGCCGACGGACAACACGCTGCAGCTCGGCTGCCTCGGCAACCTGAACGCGCGCGTCGTGTTCGAGGGGCGCGCGGCTCACTCGGCGCGGCCGTGGCTCGGCGTCAACGCCGTCGGCGTGGCGTTCGACGGACTTCGTGCCGTGCTCGATCTGCAGCCGCGCGACGTCGAGCTCGAAGGGCTGCTGTTCCGTGAGGTGCTGTCGGTGACGGAGATCCACGGCGGCATCGCCACGAACGTCATCCCGCCGCGGGTCGCGGCGACGCTGAACTTCCGCTACGCCCCCGATCGCACGCCCACGGATGCCGAGGCGCGCGTCGCCGAGCTCGTCGGGCGTCACGTCGAGATCCTCGCGAACTCGCCGCCTGCTCACGTCCCGTCGCTCGAGAGCCCGGTCCTCGCCGAGCTGCGGGCGGCAGGCGGCTTCGCAGTCGCACCGAAGCAGGCGTGGACGAACGTCGCCGACTTCTCCGCGCGCGGCCTCGACGCGGTGAACCTCGGCCCGGGCGCGACCCGCTTCGCGCACACGGCCGACGAGCGCGTCGAGATCGCCGAGCTGGAGCGAACGCTCGACGCGCTGAAGCGGTTCCTCGGAGGCCAGGCGCTACCCTTGCCGGAGTGATCGCGCGGATCACGGGTGCGTCGCTTCGCTCGCGCGGGCTGCTGCTCCTGCCCGTGGGTGCGTTCGTCGTCCACCAGCTCCGCTACCGGATTGCGTTCGGCCCGCAGGCCTCGGCCCAGCTCGCCGCCCAGGGCCACGCGTACCTCGACTCGTTTGCGCCGTGGCTGGTGCTGCTGCTGTGCCTCGCAACCGGCAGTTTCGTCGCCCGGGTGGCGCAGGCGCTCGCCATCGGCCGGGGCGCCGGTCACAGGCGGTCGTTCGCCGTCGTCTGGCTGACGAGCTCGTTCCTGCTCACGGGGATCTACGCGGTGCAGGAGCTGCTGGAGGGTCTCGTCGCCGTCGGCCATCCGTTCGGACTGGAGGGCGTCGTCGGGCACGGGGGCTGGTGGGCCGCGATCGTCGCCGTCGCGGTGGGAGCGGTCATCGCGCTGCTGCTGCACGTCGAGTCGGCCGTCGTGGACGCCGCGGCGGCGCTGGCCGCGCGGCCGGCTCCCGTCCGCCTCGTGCAACCGGCGTGGGCCGTCGCGTCGGCGTTCGCCCCCCGTTCTCGACCGCTCGCGACGTCGCGCGCGGGTCGGGCTCCCCCGATGCCGTCGTAGCCGGACATTCGCGGCGCCGGCGGGTGCCGCCGGAGAAGAGGCGAAGGAGGAGATCGTCCCTGCTGTGGCTCGTCCTCATGGTCGTAGCCGTCGTCGCCGGGGCCGCGGCGTTGCTGGCAATCGCGGCGTTCTCCGTGCGCGATGTGCCGACCACCGGCGGCATCGAATGGCTTCAGCTCGGCGCCGGCGCGATCGTGGCGGCCGCAGCTGCGACCATCCTCGCCCACACCTCCGGCTCGCGCCGGACCGCGGCGGCGGGCGTGATCGGGGCGTTGGCCGCTGCCGTGATGCTCAGCTCGCTCCCGGTTTTCCGGCACGGCCTCGTCATCTCGGCACTGCCCGCCGCGTTCGCCCGGCCGGCGTGCGTGGCGGCCGTCGTCGGCGGCGTCGGCGCTGCGGCGCTCAGCCTGGTCGCAGACCGGCCGGCGAGGAGTGCACGGTGATCCCCCTCGCGTTCGCCGTGATCGCAATCGGCGGCGACCCGTCGGTGCACCCGTGGCCGATCGGCCCCGGCCCGCGCTACCGCCCGCCGGCGCGGACGCTGGACGGCCGACCGGTCGGCCCGCTCCGCTGCGCCTCGGGCGGCCGCACGTTCCGGGTCCACGTCGAGGTCTTCGTCAACCGCCGCGTTGTGATCGTCCCGGCCGGAATCGGGCACGCTTCGCGGTGCGACTACCCGATCCGCACCCGCACGCCGATCGGAGTGTTGGAGGTCGCACGGCGCACGCGCACGACGGTCGGCGACCTCTTCCGCCTCTGGGGCCAGCCGTTGATGCGTCACCGCATCGCGTCGTTCCGCTCGCCTCTCCCCGTCCGTGCCTACGTCGCCGGCGAGCGCGTGCACGGCGACGCGGGCAACGTTCCGTTGACGCCGAAGGCGCAGATCGTGATCGAGCTCGGCGCCTATGTCCCACCCCATCGTTCCTTCCTCTTCCCACCGGAGCAGCCGTGAAAGCACGCTTGACCGTCCTCGTCCTCGCCGCCTGCCTGCTCGCCGGCTGCGGCGGCTCGTCATCCTCCACGCCGACGATCGCGCCGGCACGGACCTACTCGCTCGCCGCGTTCACCCCGTCGGGCGCGGCCAGGCCGAACACGCCGACCACCGTCTCGTTCACGATCAAGAGCCCCGACGGCAGCCCCCTGACCGCGTTCAAGACGGGCCCCGGCCCGCACACCGGCATCCACCTGATCCTCGTGCGAGACGACCTCGCCTACGTCGTCCACAAGCACCCGCCGATCTCGCCCGACGGCAAGATCAGCGAGCAGATCACGTTCCCCGCCCCCGGCACCTACCGCGCCGTCGTCGACGTCTATCCGCGGTACGGCGACCAGCCGAACTTCCAGCTGTTCCACACCGTGCACGTCGCCGGCTCCTACAACGCCAAGCCCCTCCCCCCACCGTCGCAGACCGTCGTCGTCGACGGCTACCGGTTCACGATGCACGGCAATCCTCACCTGCACGCGATCGAAGCGGCGTTCCTGCCGGTGACCGTGACCGACCCCGACGGACACCCGGCGCACTTCGAGCCGTGGTACGGCGCGCTCGCGCACGCCATCTTCTTCCGCAAGGGCTCGCTCGACTACTTCCACACCCACGTCTGCGCGAGGGGCGCCGCCGGCTGCACGAGCCTGCTCGGCGGAGCGCGCGTCCGCGGAACGTCGACCACCCCCGGCAAGCTGACGGTCGGCGTGCTCGTGCCCGTCGCGGGAACGTGGCGCCTGTTCCTGCAGTGCCAGGTCGACGGCCGCATCCTCACCGCACCCTTCACACTGAAGGTCACGTGACCGGCGGTGTCGGCATCCGGCTCTTCGCGGCGATGGGCGCGCTTGCCGCCGGCGTCGTCGCGATCGTCCTCATCGCCGAGCTGCTGAGGTCGGTCATTGGCTAGGACCGCGCTCGTCGCCGTCGCCGTCGTGCTGGCGCTCGGTGCCGCCGCCTCGACCGCTCGGGCCGACGCCGACCCGGCGAGCGACTACCTCATCCAGCAGGACGCCTTCTATCCGTTCAGCACGAAGGTGTCGAACGAGCAGAAGCAGGCGCTCAACGCCGCGCTCGCCTCGGGCCGCAAGGCGGGCGTGCACATCAAGGTGGCGATCATCGCGGCGCCCAACGACCTCGGCGCGATCACCGTGCTCTTCAAGATGCCGCCGGCGCGCTACGCCAAGTTCCTCGGCACGGAGCTGAGCTACGTGACGCACGCCCGCATCCTGGTCGTGATGCCGAAGGGCTACGCACTGTGGCGCGGCGGCAAGGCGATCCCCCCACGTGAGCTGGCAGCGCTGCGAACGCTGCCGGCCCCCGACACGAACAACGGCGACAAGTTGACGGCCGCTGCGAACACGGCCGTCCGCCGGCTGCTCGCCCTCCACGGCGTCACGGTCGCGCCGCCGCCGCCGGTGCACGGCTCGACCACCGCCGACCGCGTGAAGATCGCGGGCGGCGCGCTTCTGATCGTCGCGATCGGCCTCGGTGCATCGATGTTCGTGCGGCGCCGCCGAAGGCTGTCGAATGCGTAGCGTACGCGCCCTGGCCGTGCTCGCGGTGCTCGTGCTCGCGGGCTGCGGCTCGTCGTCGCCCAAAGTCGCGCACCCCGCCGGCACGACGCCGCAGGTCGGCGGCGCGATCCTCACGTCGACGCCGGCCGCTCCGACGATCTCGCTCCACGACGACCGTGGACGCGCGGTTCACCTCTCCGACTTCCGCGGCAAGTGGGTCGCGATCGCGTTCATCTACACGCACTGCCCGGACGTGTGCCCGCTGATCGCGCAGAACCTGAACGCCGCGCTCACCAAGGCGCCCGACCTTCGCGTCGTGGCGGTCAGCGTCGACCCGAAGGGCGACACGCCTGCCGCGGTCCGCGCCTTCACGCGCTCGCACCGGCTCGTCGGGGCGTTTCACTACCTGATCGGCTCGCGCGCGCAGCTCCGGCCCGTCTGGCACGCCTACCACGTCGCGACGGCGCCGGGCCCGGCCGCGACGGTCGACCATTCGTCCTTCGAGCTGCTGGTCGACCCGAAGGGCCGTGAGCGCGCATACTACGACTCCCGGGTCAGAGCCAACGACGTCCTGCACGACCTGCAGCGGCTGGGCGGTACGGTCCGGGCGTGACGCTCGAACTCTCCCCCGTGCTCGCCGGGCTCGAGCAGTACCCGTTCGCGCGCCTCGACGAGTGGCGGGCCGAGATCCGGGCTACCGGACTCGAGCCGATCGACTTCGGCATGGGCGACCCGCGCGAGAGGACGCCGTCGTTCATCCGCGAGGCGCTGATCGCATCCGTCGACGAGGTGTCGTCGTACCCCCGCGCGTCCGGGCTGCCGGAGCTGCGCGAGGCGATCGCCGGCTGGGTCGACCGGCGCTTCGGCGTGCACGCCGACCCGGCGCGCGAGGTCGTCCCGACACTCGGCTCGAAGGAGGCGATCTTCTCGTTCGCGCAGGTCGCCCTCGGCGAGAAGCGTGCGGTGGCGATCCCGGAGCCCGCGTACCCCGTCTACGAGCGCGGCGCGCTCTTCGCCGGTGGACGGATCGTCACGGTGCCGCTCCACGAGACCGGCTGGCTGCCCGATCTCGACGCCTTCGACGCGTGGGACGAGATCGCCGTGTTCTGGGTCTGCTACCCGAACAACCCGACGGGCGCGGTCGCGCCGCTCGCCCTGTACGAGGAGCTGGCCGAGCGGGCGCGACGGCACGGGTTCCTCGTGTGTTCGGACGAGGCGTACTCCGAGCTGTGGTTCGACGAGCCTCCCGTCTCCGCGCTCCAGGTTCCCGATCGCACGAACGTCGTGGTGTTCAACACGCTGTCGAAGCGGTCGGCCATGACCGGTTACCGCTCGGGGTTCGTGTGCGCGCCGGCCGAGATCTGCGATGCACTACGCAGCTTCCGCCCGACCGTCGGCACGGCCCCGCAGGAGTTCGTCCAGCGTGCGTCGATCGCGGCGTGGACGGACGACGCGCATGTCGACGGCATCCGCGCGCGCTACCGGCGCAAGCGCGACACCCTGCTCCCGGTGCTCGAGGCCGCCGGGCTCCGGCTCGCGGGCTCGACTGCGACCTTCTATCTGTGGCTCGACGTGGGCGGGCCGTCCGAGCCGTTCGCGCGCCGCCTGCTCGAGCACGGCATCGTCTGCGCCCCCGGCTCGTTCTTCGGCGCGGCCGGCGAAGGGTACGTGCGCTTCGCGCTGGTGCCGACCCAGGCGGAGTGCGAGCGCGCGGCCGAGATCCTTCGAGGAGCGCTGTGAGCACGGACGTAGGCTCGACGGAGTCGCCGTGAACACAGCCGAGACGATCGCGGCGCTCGACAAGGGCGAGGTGCGCGTCGCCGAACCGCACGGCGACGACTGGCAGATCAACGCCGACGTCCAGTCGGCGATCCTCGACTACTTCCGGTCGCGGCAGATGGAGCCGCGCGAGGTCGGGCCGTTCGAGTACCACGACAAGATCCCGCTGAAGAGCGGCTACGACGCGCTCGGCGTGCGCGTCGTCCCGCCCGCGGTGGCGCGCTACGGCGCGTTCCTCTCGCGCGGTGTCGTGCTGATGCCGTCCTACGTCAACATCGGCGCGTGGGTCGGTCCGAACACGATGGTCGACACCTGGGCGACCGTCGGATCGGGCGCGCAGATCGGCGCCGACGTCCATCTCGCGGGCGGCGTCGGGATCGGCGGTGTGCTCGAACCGCCCGGAGCGAGCCCGGTGATCGTCGAGGACGGTGCGTTTCTCGGCTCGCGTTGCATCGTCGTCGAAGGCGTACGCATCGGAAGGGAGGCCGTTCTCGCACCGAACGTGACGCTGACCGCGTCCGTCCCGATCATCGACGTCACCGGCATAGAGCCCGTCGAGCACCGCGGCTACGTCCCGCCGCGCTCGGTCGTCGTCCCCGGCACGCGGCCGAAGGAGTTCCCGGCCGGCACCTATCACCTCGCGTGCGCGCTGATCATCGGCCGCCGCAGCGAGGCGACCGACCGGAAGACGTCGCTGAACGACGCGCTGCGCGAGTACGGGATCGGCGGCGGCTAGCCTGGCTCGCCCTCGCGGGCGGCGGGGCCGGTCAGCAGGGCGCGGCCGCGGTCGAAGCGGACTTGCAGCGGCCCACCCGGGAAGTTCACGGTCGTGTCGACCGCCCCGAGCGCGGCGGCGACCGCGACCGCGCTCGAGCCCGACGAGGCGGTCTCGCCCACCCCGCGCTCCCAGACCCTCGCCTCGATCCCGTCGCCGGCGAAGCGCGCGACCTGGACGTTCGTGCGCTGCGGGAAGCGCTCGTGGGTCTCGAGCAGCGGCCCGATGCGCGGCAGGTCGGCCGGATCGCCTGCCACGACGGCGTGCGGATTGCCGACGATCACCGGCGTGAAGCGGATGCCGGCCGCTTCCTCGGGCTCGCCGACGGACGCCTCGCCGAGGTCCTGCTCGACCAGGTCTCCGTCCCCCATGCGCGCCCGTACCGCGAGCGGTCCCACGCGAACGGTCACCACGGCCGCGCCGGTTCGTGCGGCGAGCCACTTCGCGGCGATGCGCGTCCCGTTGCCGGACATCTCCGCCCGCGAGCCGTCGGGGTTCCAGATCGTGATCTCGACCGAGTCGTCACCGACGGCGAGGACCTCGAGAATCCCGTCCGCGTCGCCGACCTCGCCGACGACGAGATCAGGGCGAAGCGGCGTCTCCTCGGTGACGAGGTAGATGTTCCCCTGAGCGTTCCAGCGCGACGATCTGATCGGCGAGCTCCTCGACGGGGAGGCTACCGTCGAGCGTCGTCGCGATCGGCAGCCGGCGGAGCCACTTGCGCTGGTACCGCGCAAGGCGCTTCGTCGCCTGAACGACGCGCTCGACCGCCGACGGCGTCGGGAGCGTCGCGAACTCCTCGAGCCCGAGCACCTGGGACGCCGTGCGCGATCTCGGCTCCGCCCACGCCGCCCGCGCCTCCTCGACCACTCCGCCCGCGACCATCGCTCGTGTCCGCGCCTCGATGCGGCGGTCGAGCTCGTCCAGCGGCACGTCGAGCCCGACGACGACCGTCGGCAGGCGCATGTGCTCCGACCAGAGCCGGTCCTCGCGCGGAGCGAGCGAGGCGCCGGACTCGGCCAGCTCGAGCGCGCGCACGACCCGCTTCCGGTCGTTCGCGTGCACCCGGGCGGCCGCGGCAGGATCACGCTCCGCGAGCAGCTCGTGGGCGCCGGCAGGCCCGAGTCGCTCGTATTCGGCCTCCCAGAAGGCGCGGCGCTCCGAGGCGGCGGGCGGCGGCAGCTCGAGCTCGCCCACGGCCGCGCGCAGGTACAGGCCGGTGCCGCCGGCCACGAGCGGCAGCCGGCCCGCGGCGGCGATCCCATCGATCGCCTCGTGGGCGAGCCGCTGGTAGGACCCGACCGACACCTCCTCGCGGAGCGGCACGGTGCCGACGAGGCGCGCCGGGTACGAGGGCACGGCGGTCAGGATCGGCAGCCCGGCGTACAGCGCCGCCGAGTCGGCCGAGACGACCTCCGCGGCAACGAGCCCGCGGAGGAGCCCGGCGACTGCCGTCTTCCCGGAGGCGGTCGGGCCGAAGAGGGCGAGAACGTGGCCGGAGCTACCGGTCGGCGCCGGCCGGCTGCTTGAAGCCATGCTCGAGCTCCGCCTCCGAGCGCGCTCGCTCGAACGGACGATCTTCCTCGGGGTGTGCGGCGCGCCACTCGCGGAACCAGGCCACCGACCGCGGGATGCCGGCCTCGAGCGGCGTCGCCGGCGCCCAGCCGAGGAGCTCGCGGGCCTTCGTCACGTCGGCGACGTAGTGCGTCACCTCGCCGACCAGCGAGGGAGCCATCGCGATCGTCGGCTCGACCTCGAGCTCCGACGCGATCAGCTCCGCCGCGTGGACGAGCGTGTTCCCCTGGCCGTAGGCGAGGTTGATCGTCTTGTTCGTGACGCGGCGGTCGACGAGCGCGTAGACGCCACGGGCGATCCCGTCGACGCAGTCGTCGACAAAGGTGAAGTCGAGCACTTTCTCGTCGCCCCCGTAGATCGTGATCGCCTCGTTCCGTGACAGCTGGTGCATGAACAGCGGGAGGACGCGCTCCATGCGCCAGAGATCGTTGTCGAATCGCCCGTAGACGTTCGAGAACCGGAAGACGAGGTAGTCGAGCCCGTAGCAGCGTGCGTACGAGTAGATGAACGCCTCGCTCGTGATCTTCGACGCCGAGTAGGGGCTCTCCGTGTACGCGAAGTCGGCCGCCTCCTCCGCGTATTCCTCGAAGCGGTGGACGTCGCCGTAGACCTCGCGCGTCGACGAGAACACGAGCGGCAGCCCGAGCGCGCGCGCGTACTCGAGCACGTTGAACGTCATGATCGCGTTCTCGAGCGCACGGTGCGGCTGCCGGACGAGCTGGTGCACCTTCGCATGCGCGGCCAGGTGCACGACGGCGTCGACGGTCGGGTACTCGACGCCGCCGATGCCGCCGGCGAACGCGGGATAGTGGCCGGCGAGGTCCTGCAGCAGGGTCGGGAACGCGTCGGTCCACGGGTTCAGGCGCTTGTCGACGCCGAAGACCTCGTGGCCGTCCGCCCGCAGCCGCAGGGCGAGGTTGGTTCCGATCTGGCCGGACGAGCCCGTGACGAGGATACGCATCGGCCCATCCTGACGAACGGGTGTGATGGAGGGGTTCGGAGGGCTCAGGCCGCGACCGTGGCCCGCTGGACGCCGCGGAGCGTGGTCGAGGTCGACTCGTCGATCCGGACGTCGACGAGCTCCCCGGCGCACGCGACGCCCGCGAAGTTGACGGTGGTGTTCCGGCGGGTGCGGCCGCGCAGGAGCGACGGATCGGTCCGCGACGGCCCCTCGACGAGCACCTCCTCGAACCGGCCGATGCGCGCCGCGTTCTGCTCTGCTGCGATCCGCTGACAGAGCTCGACGAGCCGCTCCATCCGCTCAATCTTCACCTCGTGCGGCACCTGGTCCGGCATGGCGGCGGCCTCGGTGCCGGCACGCGGTGAGTACACGAACGTGAACGCGCTGTCGTAGCGCATCTCCTCGACCACCTCGAGCGTCTGGCGGAAGTCGTCCTCGGTCTCGCCCGGGAAGCCGACGATGACGTCCGTGCCGAACGCGAGGTCCGGGATCGCCCGCCGCATCCGGTCCGCGAGCGCCAGGTAACGCTCGCGTGAGTACGTGCGCCGCATCGCCTTCAGGATCCGCGTCGACCCCGACTGCAGCGGCAGGTGCACGTGCTCGCACACCGCGTCGCATTCCATCATCGCGTCGATCACCGGCGCGCGGAAGTCCTTGGCATGAGGGCTCGTGAAGCGGATTCGTTCGACGCCGTCGATCTCGTCGACCGCGCGCAGCAGCTCGCCGAACTCGGTGCGGACGCCGGGGAGCAGGTCGCGCCCCCAGGAGTTCACGTTCTGCCCGAGCAGCGTCACCTCGCGCACGCCTTCCTCGGCGAGGCGCGTGACCTCGGCCACGATCTCGCCCGGGCGGCGCGACACCTCGCGTCCGCGAACCGCGGGGACGATGCAGTACGAGCACACCGAGTTGCAGCCCATCGATACCTGCACCCACGCCTGGAACGAGCGCTCACGATGCATCGGCAGCGTCGCGGCGAACGACCGACGGTCGAGCCCGAAGCTGCCGCGCGCGACGCCCTCACCGCCGGCCCCGAGCCACTCGCCGAGATGCGCGATCGACCCGGGTCCGAACGCCACGTCGACGAACGGATAGAGCTCGAAGATGCGCTCGCGCTGCGCCTCGGCGTAGCAGCCGCCGACGGCGATCACCCGCCCGGGGTCGGACCGCTTGCGCGCGGCTTCCGTCCCGAGATACGCGGCGAGCTTCTGGTCCGGCTTCTCGCGGATCGTGCACGTGTTGAAGACGACGACATCGGCGTCTTCGGCGGACGGCGCCTCCCCGAGCCCAAGCTCCTCGAGCAGGCCCTTGATGCGCTCCGAGTCGTGCGCGTTCATCTGGCAGCCGAACGTGTGCACGTGGTAGCGGCGCAT
>DASUZZ010000071.1:0-56925 GCA_036376615.1 Gaiellaceae bacterium | reverse complement strand
GGTGCCTCACACCGCCGGGAGGCGCAGGTCTCATGCGGGCCGTCTACGCGGCAAGCGTTGAGGGCGCTCTCCCGGCGGTGGTCAGCCACGAGCCGACGCTACGAACCGCGCCGGTCGACGTCGCCCTCGCTGCCTGTGCGTGGGCGGACTCTCGATTTTCAAAGAACAGACAAAACCAACAGCAAGGTTGACCAATGAGCGTAGGCTCGACGGAGCTCATCGAAAGCGGAGGTGCCGGCTTTGCCGGTGCCGGAGCGAGAACCGTTGGACAACCGAAGGTTGTCCGTTGAGACCCGGCGCGCTTCGCATCGGCGAGGTGGCGGACCGTGTCGGGGTGACGCCGCGGACGATCCGCTACTACGAGGAGCGCGGCTTGCTCGGGAGGTCCACCGCGCGCGCGAAGGGCAGCCACCGCCTCTACGACGAGGCCGACGTGCTCCGGCTGCAGGAGCTGATCCGCCTCCGCGACGTGCTCGGACTCTCGCTCGAGGAGCTCGTCGAGCTCGCCGAGGCGGAAGAGGCACGCGCCGCGCTGCGCGGCCTCTGGGCCGAAAGTGCGGACGACGAGGAGCGCGCCCGCATCGTCGAGGCGGCGATCCCGCTCGTCGAGCGCCAGCTCGAGCTCGTCCGTACGCGGCGCCGGACGCTGGAGGAGTTCGCCCGCGACCTCGAGGAGCGGCTGGCGCTGCTCGAGCAGCGCCGCGCCGAGCTCAGGCGGGGACGGGATCGCCGGCGGGCGGAGTCGCACGCAGGGAGCGCGTGAAGCGCTCGACCAGCTGCAGCACCTCCGGGTGCTGCTCCGGCTGCCATCCGGCGAGCAGCCCCTGCAGCGCCTCCTGACGTGCGGCGCCCATCTGCTCGACGGCCGCCCGGCCGCGCTCGCTGAGCCTGACCCCGACCCCGGCGGGTCCCTCGACGAGGCCGTCGCGCTCGAGCCCCTGAAGCAGCGGCGCGATCGTCTCCTCGGGCAGCTTGTAGCGGGCTGCGAGCTCGGCCGGCGTCACCGCCTCCGCGCGGTCGAGCCGAAGCAGGAGCCACGCCTCGCCGGCCGAGACGTCGAGCCCGGCCGCCGCCGCGAGGCGCTCGTAGACCGCGTGCCGGTTCTCGCGGCGCGCGAGCTTGCTGAGGCGCGCCTCGAGCTCGTCGAGCGACGTCGCGTCCCGCGGCGAGGCGAAGCTGTCGCCGATCCCCTGCTCGGCGACGGTCTGCCGGAGCGGCCGCTCCTCGAGCAGCCAGGTGAACGCGAAGGCGCCGAGCGCGAGCACCGCCGCGATCAGGAACACGGGGTGAAGCGAATCGGCGTACGCGGCGATGTACGGATCGCGGATCGACGGTGGAAGCTGCCCGATCTGCTCGGGCCCGAGGCGGGAGGGCAACCGGCCGGCCGCGTCGTGCGGGAGGCGTGAGGCGAGCCTGCTCGCCAGCTGGTTGGTGAAGATCGCACCGAAGATCGGCACGCCGATCGTCCCGCCCATCGAGCGGAACAGCGTCGCGCTCGCGGTCGCGACGCCGAGGTCGCGGTAGTCGGCCGCGTTCTGCACCGCGAGGATCAGCACCTGCATCACGAAGCCGAGCCCGAGCCCGAGCACGAGCATGTAGACGTCGGCGATCAGCGTCGAGGTCGAGGGCGTGAGGCGTGCGAGCAGCAGCAGCCCGACCACCATCAGCCCGGTGCCGACGATCGGGAAGACCTTGTAGCGGCCGACGCGCGCGATCAGCTGGCCGCTTCCGATCGACGCGATCAGCACGCCCGCCATCAGCGGCAGCATCTGCAGGCCGGACGACGTCGGGCTCGCGCCGCGAACGACCTGGAGGTATAGCGGGATGTACGTCACCGACCCGAACAGCGCGAACCCGACGATGAAGCCGACGATGCTCGAGACGGTGAAGACGCGGTTTCGGAACAGCGGCAGTGGAAGAGTCGGCTCCTTCGCGCGGTGCTCGGCGAACACGAACCCGATCGAGAGGACGATGCCGAGCGCGAGCAGCACGAGCATCTCGGCCGACCACCACGGGTACGTCGAGCCGCCGAGGCTGGTGTAGAGCACGATCGAGGTCAGGCCGCCGGCGAGCAGGGCCATGCCGAGGTAGTCGATCGAGCGCTTGATGCGCAGCGCGGGCGCAGCGAGCACGACCTGCAGCACGACGAACGCGACGATGCCGATCGGGACGTTGACGTAGAAGATCCACTGCCACGAGAGGTGATCGACGAACAGGCCGCCGAGGAGTGGCCCGACCACCGTCGAGAGGCCGAATACCGCGCCCATCAGGCCGGAGTAGCGTCCGCGTTCGCGCGGCGAGACGATGTCGCCGATCACCGCCTGCGTGCTCACCATCAGCGCACCCCCGCCGAGCCCCTGAATCCCACGGAAGACGATCAACTCGGTCATGTCGTGGCTGAGCCCGCAGAGGATCGAGCCGGTGAGGAACAGGATCAGTGCAACCTGCAGCACGAGCTTTCGCCCGTACATGTCGCCGAGCTTCCCGGCGACCGGCGTCGTGATCGTCGACGTGAGGAGGTACGCCGTGACGACCCAGAAGAGCTTGTCGATGCCGCCGAGGTCGCCGGCGATCGTCGGCAGCGCCGTCGACACGATCGTCGAGTCGAGCGACGCCATCAGCATCACGAGCATCAGCGCGCCGAACACCGGGCCGACGCGCACCGAGGCGGACGACGGAGCCCCGGCGTGGGCGGTTGCCGTCACGGGTGAGAGCCTACTTCCGGCCGGTCAGCGCGATCGCGAGCGGCGAGAGCACGACCGCGAGGATCTCCGCGGCGATCAGCGACGGGCGGTCGTCGATGCCGTTCGCGGCGATTCCGGCGAAGGTGAAGGCCCACGCGATGCAGGCCGCGAGCGCGAGCAGCCACGCGAGCAGCTGCTCGGAGGCGGACACGCGGTGTCGCATCGGCACGGCCGCGGGCAGCGGGACGGCGAGCAGCGGCCGAAGGCGGGAGAGCAGCTCGTTCTCGTCGAGTGATGCAGGCCTCCATTCGGCGACGACCCGCCGCATCTGGTCGATCTCGTTGCGAAGGCGGATCACGTCGTGCCGCGCCCGATCGGCGCGCAGGCGGTGCCCCGCCCGCGTCTCGTCCATCATCCGCTCCTGCGCCGACTCGAGCAGGTTGAGGTCGACGAGCAGCTTGAACTGGGCGCGGAAGAGCCGGGACGAGCGGTACGGCACTCCGACGCATTCTCGCGCGATGCCGGTCCTCCTCGTTCTCTAGGCTCGGAGCATGCGCACGTTCCTCCTCGTCCGGCACGGCCAGTCGCTGTTCAACGTCGAGGGCATCGTGAACGGCGATCCCTCCCGCGACCGCGGCCTCTCGGCTCGCGGGATCGAGGAGGCGGAGCGGCTCGCCGGGCAGATCGCGAACGTCGCGATCGACCTCGTCGTCGTCTCGACGTTTCCGCGCGCGATCCAGACCGCGGAGCTGGCGCTCGCGGGCAGGGTCGTGCCGCGCGAGCTCGATCCCGGCCTCGGCGACATCCGGATCGGCGAGCTCGAGGGCCGCACGCTCGCCGACTACCGTGCATCCGGGCCGCACGCCGACCGCAGCCTGCCGTTCCCCGGCGGCGAGAGCCTCGCCGACGCCGCCCGGCGCTTCGCTGCCGCGTTCGGCCGACTGTGCGACCGCGGCGAAGAGACGACGCTCGTCGTCTGCCACGAGATCCCGGTTCGCTACGCCGTGAACGCGGCGGGCGACTCGAACGAGCTCGACGCGCCCCTGCACGACGTCGCCAACGCGACGCCGTACCTGTTCGACGAGCCGGCGCTGCGGCGCGCCGCTGCGCGGCTGGTCGACCTCGCCGGGTAGTGGTCGCGTCAGCCGGCGAGGTGCAGCCGCGAGCGCACGATCGCCTGCGCGGCGCGGTGCCCGCGGACGACCGGCCAGACGACCCACTCGTACGTGCCCGCCGGCACCGAGCCGGCCGGCGCATGCTGGCCCTTCGCAACGGCGATCACGATGCTCGGGTGGGTGGTGCGTGCGACGTAGACCGTGGCGCGGCCGCGAAGCAATTCGAGGTCGTACGCGCCCGCGCCCGCGGCCGGCGCCCAGGCGAGCTTCTGGTGGGTGACCTTCGTCGAGGCCGGCTTCGGCTTCGTCGACGGCGCCGTCTTCGGCTTCTTCTGCTGCCTGGGCTTCGTCTTCGTGGTCGGCGTCGGCGTCGTGTGCGTCGCGACGGGCGGCGTCGCGTGCGCGCGCTGCGTGGTCGTATGCCGTGCGGTGGAGGTGGTCGTGGGCGTGGGCGGCGTCGTCGTCGCGGGTGCAGCCGCCGCGGTCGTCACGGGTGCCGACGACACGGGCTTCCCGATGTGCCCCGTGACCGGGGCCGGAGCCGAGCCCGCTCCGGGCGCCGTCGAGTCGTTCGGCACGAGCAGGTAGGCGGCGCCCGCGCCGCCGGCTGCGAGCAGGGCGGCGGCGAGCACGAGCGGCCACCGGCGGCGCGGCGGCCGCGCGGCGGGGAGCGGCTCGGGCGGCGGCGGTGGTGGTGCGGGCTCGGCGACCCGCAGGGGAGGCGGCGCGGGCTCCGGCTCCGGTGCGGGCTCCGGCTCGGGCGGCAACCACCGCGGCGGCAGCGGGAGCGAGGCGAGCCGCCCGCGCAGCTCCGGGTCGACCATCACCAGCTCGGGGCTGAGGACACCCTCGGCTTCGGCCGCGGTGGGAGGAGGTGCAGTGCCTGGCAGCTGCACCGCGGTCTCGCCAACATCGGGCTCGGCCGGCATCATCGGATCGCGAACCCGGGGATCAGTAGCAAAAACCGTCGGAGCCAGGAGGAGCCTTTCCGCGCCTCGGCCCGGTTCTCCTCCTCGACAGGAAAGCCGCCCGGCGCAGGGGCGCTTTCGTCCACCCCTCCGACCGGCCCGTTCGCGCTTTCGCGCGCCCGAGTCGCTCGGCGGGATCTCGACCTACTCGCGCTCCGCGCCCGGCGGGAGCCGCAGACTATCCGGCTCGCGCCGGGACGCGCAACCGTCGCGCGGAAGGAAAAACGCGCTCGTTGCGCATCGCGGACGAGCGGCTACGATCGACGCGATGACGCGCGCGGTCGTCCGGCTCGCTGCGCTGGTCGTCGTGGGGGCGTCGGTCGCCGGTGTGGCCGGCGCAGCGCGCGCCCAGACGAAGGCCCAGCAGGTGACGCTCATCGGCGACTCGGTCGCGGATGCGATCGTGCAAACGAGCGGTGCGGTCGCCGAGGCCCGCCGTGAGGTGTCGCTGAACCTTCAGGTCGCGCCCTGCCGCCGTACCGCGGGCCAGAGTTGTCCGTACAACGGCGTCCGCCCGCCGAACGTGATCGACCTCGTCCAGTCGCTCGGCCCGGCGCTCGGGCCGAACGTCGTGGTCGCCGTGGGCTACAACGACGACGAGGGAACCTTCGCCCAGAGCGTCGACGACGCGTTGACGGCGCTCGAAGGGGCCGGCGTCAAGCGCGTGTTCTGGCTGACGCTCCGCGCCGCACGCCATCCGTACCTGACGATGAACGCGGCGCTCGAGGCGGCGGCCGAGCGCCATCCCGACCTGACGCTCGTCGACTGGAACGTGTACTCGCGCAGCCACCTCGACTGGTTCCAGAGCGACGGCATCCACCTGAGCGGGAGCGGCGCGAACGCGATGGCGACGCTGATCCACAAGGCACTCGTCGGCGCCGGTGTCGCCGCGCCCGACGTGCGCGTGAAGACGGCCCGCCTGCCCGTCGCGCGGCGGGGCGCCGCGTACTCGGCGCGGCTGGTCGGCGCCGCAGGGATCGCGCCCTACCGGTGGTCGCTGCTCCAGCGCGCGCCGGCGGGTGTTCACCTCGAGGCAAGTGGTCTCGTCGAGGGACGGCCGCGCGCCGCGGCCGGCGCATACGCGTTCGCGGTGCGCATCACCGACGCGACGGGCACCTCGTCGACGCGGCGGCTCACCCTGCACATCGCGACGTAGACGGCACGCGGGCCGATGCTGTTCCCGACCGCCACCTTCGCCGTCTTCTTCATGATCGTGCTGCCCGTCTCGTGGGCGCTGCAGCGGCACCGGCGCGCCTGGACGGTCTGGATCCTGCTCGCGAGCTACGTGTTCTACGGCTGGTGGGACTGGCGCTTCGTCTTCCTGCTGGTGGCCTCGACGGTGGTGAACCACGTGCTCGCGCTCGCCATCTTCCGGGCGCCGACGATCACGGCGCGCAAGGCGTTCCTCACGCTCGCCGTCGCGTTCGACGTCGGCCTGCTCGCGTACTTCAAGTACGCGGGCTTCTTCGTCAGCTCGTTCGACAACGTCGTCGGGACGTCGTGGCTGGTCGACGTGACGCTGCCCGTCGGGATCTCCTTCTTCACGTTCATGGCGATCTCGTATGTCGTCGACACGTACCGCGGCGAGGTGGTGCCTGCCTCGTTCTCGCGGTTCGCCGTCTTCCAGGCGTTCTTCCCTCACCTCGTCGCCGGCCCGATCGTCCGCGCGAGCGAGCTGATGCCGCAGCTCGAGACGCCGCGCGACCCGCGCCGCGTCGACAACCCGCGCGCGTTCTTCCTCATCGTCAGCGGCCTCTTCCTCAAGGTCGTCGTGGCGAACCACCTGGCGACGCACATCGTCGACCCCGTGTTCGCGGCGCCGAACCGCGCGTCGTCGCTCGAGGTGCTCGTCGCCATCTACGGCTACGCGGTGCAGATCTTCGCGGACTTCTGCGGCTACACGAACATCGCGATCGGCGTCGCGCTGCTGCTCGGTTTCCAGTTTCCGCAGAACTTCAACTCGCCGTACGCGGCGGTGTCGCTGCAGGACTTCTGGCGCCGCTGGCACATGACGCTCTCGCGCTGGCTGCGCGACTACCTCTACATCCCGCTCGGCGGCAGCCGCAAGGGGCGCGTCCGGACGTATGTGAACCTGATGCTGACGATGCTGCTCGGCGGCCTCTGGCACGGCGCCGCCTGGACGTTCGTCGCCTGGGGCGCGATCCACGGCACCGGGCTCTGCATCGAGCGTGCGATCGGCCGCCGCCCGGCGTCGACCGCCGCCGTCTGGTTCGGGCGCATCCTCACCTTCCAGATCGTCTGCTTCGCGTGGGTGTTCTTCCGGGCCGACTCGTTCGGGCGCGCATGGCAGATGCTGCAGCGGCTGTTCGACGCGTGGGGGCAGCCCTCGCCACTCGTGACGACTTCCGTCGTCGCCGCGATCGTCTTCGGAATCGCGGTGCAGTACGTCCGCCCCGGAGCGCTCCGGTGGATCGAGCTCCGCTTCGGGCGGCTCGCGACGGCGCTGCAGGCCGCATGCCTCGCGGGCTGCCTCCTGGTCATCGACGCGCTCGGCCCTCAGGGCGTCGCTCCCTTCATCTACTTCCGCTTCTGATGCGCCTGCCGCCCCGCTCAGCCGCCCGCAGCGTCGCCGTGTGTCTCCTCACGCTGGTCTTCGCGGCGCTGCTCAACGCGAAGGGCATGCGCAAGACGGCAGAGATCCAGCAGCAGGGCTGGCAGCGCGGGCTCGGGCTCGCGGTGGCGAAGCCGCTCGTCGACGTGAGCAGCTTCCTGCACCTGACCGCGCCGCGGCACGGGATCCAGGTCGCGCTCGGCCGGCAGAGCTGGGACCAGATCGATACCCAGGTGCATTTCACCGTGCCGCCGGCGACCCACCCGACCCGGCCGGCGCCGTCGCCGGCGCGCAGGAAGCCGCGCGCCACGCTCCCGCGGTTCACGGCCGCGCGGCCGCTTCGCGTCTGGGTGGCCGGGGACTCGCTGGCCGAGGTCCCCGGGCAGGGCCTCGAGCGCGTCGCCGGGCCGGACGTGGACATCGTGGGCGTCGAGAGCCGGCTGTCGACGGGGCTCGCGCGCCCCGATCTCTACAACTGGTTCCTGCGCATCCCCGTGGCCGTGCGCCAGCTCGTGCCGCGCGTCGTCGTGTTCTCGTTCGGCGCCGACGACGCGCACGACTACCTCGCGGGCGTGCCCAAGGGGCGGACCGTCGGGCCTCTCGGCAGCCCCTCGTGGGACGCGGAGTACCGGCGGCGCGTCGAGGGCGTCACGCGCGAGCTCGCAGCGCGCCAAGTCTTCGTCGTCTGGCTCGGCCTCCCGATTCCGGATGGCTCGGGCTTCAAGCACAGCTTCCCGATCGTGAACCGGATCCTCGAGCAGGTGGCGAAGGCGAACCCGGGCACGTCGACGTATGTCGACACGTGGCACATGCTCGACGATGCCCACGGCCGTTACACCGCCTACCTGCGGGAGAACGGGCAGCTGACGCTGATGCGCCTGCCCGACGGCGTGCACTACACCGCGGCGGCGGGCGACCTGATCGCCCGGCAGGTGCTCTCGCAGCTCCGCGAGCGGTTCGCGTTCTAGCCCGTCCGAAGGGGTAGCCCGCGGCGTGCCGAATCGCCGCTCTCTGCGCGTTTCCCGGTCCGCCCAAGCGGGGAGTACAAGGACATCGTTCGGCGTGCGATGTTCGGCCTCCGCGCCCGAGACGCTCGCGGCGCGGGTGCCCTTCGCGTGGGGCGACGGGAGGCTGGGCCGCATGTTCCTCCTGTCGACCCACGCTGGGCACGTTCTCGCGACTCGCGGATGGTCGTTCGGTCAGGCCGCGTTCACCGCCGGCGTCAGCATCCCGTTGAGATGCGCCCAGCGACTCGCTTCGGTCCTGTTGGCCACGTCGAGCTTGCGATAGATGTTGGCGAGATGGAACTTCACAGTCTGTTCCGTCACCCACAGCATCTTCGCCAGCGCCGAGTTGGAGTGACCTTCCGCGACGAGTCGGAGAATCTCGATCTCGCGCCTCGTCAGGACGTCGACACCTTCAGCACGGCCGACTCCCACGTGCGTGACGCGTACCGGCGCCTGCGCTCCGTGTGAGGAGGCCAGGAAGATCGAGTGGTCGAACGCCTGGCGAATCGCGACCGCGAGGTCGTCGACGGCCGCGCGCTTGATGCAGCAGACGGACGCGCCTGCCGCGAACGCGGCGTCGATCTGCTTCGGGTCGTAGTCCGGCGCGAGGACGACCGACTTCAGGCCGGACCACCGCTCGTGTGCGCGAGCGATGCACCGGATCCCGCCGTCGGCCACGTCGGCCGCGTCGGTGCTTGCGATGAAGACGTCCGGCCGGTGCTCTTCGACGAGCCCGAGCGCGGTCTCCACGTGCGTTGTCTTGCCGACGACGCGCACGTCCGCTCTTGCGAGCAGCTGTTCGAGCGCGTCGAGCCACAACGGCTGGTCGTCGAGGACGACTGCCGTCCGTTCCTCCCCATTCCCCATCGAAAGGGCCGCCTTTCGAATCTGGTTATCTGCGTCGTACCTGGCCCTCCGTATGGTTCCTCGCGGCCAGCTTGGTGTAAAGGGTAGGAAAGCGGGTTCGACCTAGACCTTCGTCCTGGGAGGTCAGACGAAGGCGTTCTCGCCCGTGAGCGCGCGGCCGATCAGCAGCTTCTGGATCTGGCTCGTGCCTTCGTACAGCGTCGTCACGCGGGCGTCGCGCAGGTACTTGCCGACGGGGAACTCGTCGACGTAGCCGTAGCCGCCGTGTGCCTGGACGGCCGCGTTCGCGGCGCGCACGGCGACCTCGCTCGCGAAGTACTTGGCGATCGACGCTTCGACGGTGTGCCGGTCACCGCGGTCGGCGGTCGCGGCTGCGCGCCAGACGAGGAGGCGCGCAGCGTCGGTCTCCACGGCGATGTCGGCGAGCAGCTCCTGCACGAGCTGGAAGCTTGCGACCGGCCGGCCGAACTGCCGGCGCTCTTTCGTGTACGCGACCGAGGCATCGAGGCAGCCCTGGGCGATGCCGACGCAGCCCGCGCCGAGCGAGATCCGCCCGTGGTCGAGCGCGGTCATCGCGATCTTGAAGCCGGAGCCCTCGTCTCCGAGCCGCGCGTCGTCGGGGACCCGTACGCCGTCGAGGAAGAGCTCGGCGGTGTCCTGCGCGCGCAGACCGAGTTTGCCCTTGACCGGGCGCGACTCGAAGCCGGGCGCGCCGGTCGGCACGACGAAGCACGTGATCCCGCGCGGGCCGGGCTCGCCCGTGCGCGCAAAGACGAGTGCGTGGCTCGCCCAGGTTCCGAGCGTGATGAAGATCTTGCGGCCCGTGAGCAGCCAGTCCGAGCCGTCGCGGACGGCCCGCGTCTCGAGCTCGCCGGGGTCGGAGCCGGCGCCCGGCTCCGTGAGCGCGTAGCAGCCGAGCTCGTCGCCGGCGGCGAGTGGTGGCAGCAGCCTGGCGCGCTGCTCGGGCGACCCGAAGCGGGCGACCGACTTGCCGTAGAGGCCGTTCGAGACGGAGACGATCCCGCGGATGTTGGAGTCGGCCCGGCCGAGCTCCTCGACGATCAGCGTGTACGAGACGTGATCGAGCCCGAGCCCGCTGTGCTCGGCCGGCAGTGCCGCCGCGAGAAACCCGAGCCCGGCGAGCTTCGCGACGATTCCCCGGTCGACCGCCTCCGCGCGATCCCAGGCAGCGACGTGAGGCGCGATCTCCGCGTCGCAGAACGACCGAGCCGTGGAACGAATCAGCTCTTGCTCGGCGGACAGAGTGAAGTCCACGTCGTTGATCTTGACGCACTGGAGCGAACTGCAGCTGCACCTCCAAATCGACCCGAGCACGGGCTTGGCCCGTGCTCGCTCCCGCGAGGTGCCAAGTGTCGGAGAGGGGGGCCTTGGGGAGAGAACCGGAGGTGCTCCCCCCAACGAAAGGTGCTCCCCCAAACGAAAGTCCGCCGGGCGGTGTCGCTTTCGTCCACCTCGCCAACCGGCCGCTCCGGCTTGCGCCTTTTGCAGTCGCTCGGCGGGGCTTCGACCTACTCGCGTCACGCACCCGACGGGAGCCGCAATGTACGCGGCGGACGACGATGCGCGCAAGGTCCCGCGGAGACGAAACGCGCGCACTTTGCACGAAGTTGCGTAGCGTTGCCGCGATGGGCTCTCCGAGGGTGCGTCCGGCGACGCGCGACGACGCCGAGCTGCTTGCTGCCTGGCACGCGGACCCGGAGGTATCGCGCTACTGGGACGACGAGACGTTCACCGTGGACGACGTCCGGGCCCGGATCGAGCGTGACGACGTGGACAGCTGGATCGTTCTCGACGGAGCCGAGCCGGTCGGCTACCTCCAGTCGTGGTGGGACGAGGGAGAGCCGCGCCGCGGCGGACTCGACGGCTTCCTCGTTCCGTCGGCGCGGGGGCGCGGCCTCATGCCGGCGGCGGCACGGTCGCTCGCCCGCGCGCTCCTCGACGCCGGCTGGGCCGAGGTGACCGTCGATCCGTACGCGTGGAACGTCGCTGCATTACGTGCGTGGGCGAGGGCCGGGTTCGTCGAGGTCGAGCGCCGCGCACCCGACGACGAGCACACGAGCGAGTGGGTCGTGATGCGTTTCGAGAGGGACGTCGCCTGTCCCGGGAGGGACCGGTGAGCCGTAGCGGCCGAAGCCCCGGCTTGGCCGGGCGAGAGGTCAGAGGAACCCCGGTGGCGAGCGGAAGACGAAAGGTGGCTGGCACGTCAGTGCCAGCCACCTCGACCCTCCCGACCGAGTGGCTCATATCCGCAAGCGCGGCACGACTAACCTTGATCGTCCGATGAAGGTCGTCCTCCCCGACAACTCCGAGCTCGAGCTGCCCGACGGCGCGAGCGGCCTCGACGCGGCGCGCGCGATCGGGCCGAAGCTCGCGGAGCAGGCGGTGCTCGTCCGCGCCGACGGGACGCCGCAGGACCTGCGCGCCCCGCTTGCGGACGGCGCCCACCTGCAGATCTTGACGACGCGTGACGCCGAAGACCCGGACGCGCTCGCCGTGCTCCGCCACTCGTCGGCGCACCTGCTGGCCGAGGCGGTGCGCCGGCTCTACCCCGGCGTGAAGATCGCAATCGGCCCGCCGATCGAGGACGGCTTCTACTACGACTTCGAGTTCCCCGAGCCGATCTCCGAGGCCGACCTCGGGAGGATCGAGGACGAGGTGAAGCGCGAGATCGCCGAGGGCCGCGAGTGGTCGCGCGAGGGAATCGGCCGCGACCAGGCGCGCGAGCGGTTCGCGGACGAGGGCGAGCAGTACAAGGTCGAGCTCGTCGACACCGCCGAGGGCGAGATCACCCTCTACACGCAGGGCGACTTCACCGACCTGTGCCGCGGTCCGCACCTCCAGAACGCGAAGCCGATCAAGGCCTTCAAGCTCACCGGCCTCGCGGGCGCGTACTGGCGCGGCGACGAGCGCAACACGCAGCTCACCCGCATCTACGGGACCGCGTTCTACTCGCCGGCCGACCTCGACGCGTACCTCGAGCGGCTCGAGGAGGCGCGCCGCCGCGACCACCGCCGGCTCGGCCAGCAGCTCGACCTCTTCCATCTCTCCGAGCACTCGCCGGGGTCGCCGTTCTGGCATCCGAAGGGGATGGTGATCTGGAACGAGCTCGAGGACCTCCGCCGCCGCGAGAACCTGCGCCGCGGCTACCTCGAGGTGAAGACGCCGCTCCTCTACGACCAGGACACCTATGTCACCTCGGGGCACTTCGAGAACTACGAGGAGAACATCTTCTGGGTACAGAGCCACGAGGAGCACCACCGCCGCTTCGCGTTGAAGCCGATGAACTGCCCCGGGCACATGATCCTGTTCGGCTCGCGCCTCCGCAGCTACAAGGATCTGCCGATGCGCTTCGCCGAGTCGTCGACGCTGCACCGTGACGAGAAGGGCGGGACGCTGCACGGTCTCCTCCGCGTCAAGCACATCACCCAGGACGACGCGCACATCTTCTGCCGCGCCGACCAGATCGAGGACGAGATCTTCGGCTGCCTCGACTTCGCCTCGTTCCTCTACGAGCTCTTCGGGCTCGAGGCGCGGTTCGAGCTGTCGACCCGGCCGGACCACAAGCTCGGCAGCGACGAGGACTGGGACTTCACCGAGGCCGCGCTGCGCACGGCGCTCGAGCGCCGTGGGATCGAGTACGTGGTGAACGAGGGCGACGGAGCCTTCTACGGGCCGAAGATCGACCTGCACATGACCGACGCGCTCGGCCGGTCGTGGCAGATGGGCACGATCCAGCTCGACGCGCAGATGCCGCAGCGCTTCGGGCTCACCTACATGGGCGCCGACAACCACGAGCACTCGCCCTACGTCGTCCACCGTGCGCTGCTCGGCTCGCTCGAGCGCTTCGTCGGCATCCTCATCGAGCACTACGCGGGTGCCTTCCCGTTCTGGCTCGCGCCGGTGCAGATCCGCATCATCCCGGTCGGCGAGGGCCACCGTGAGGCGGCCGCCGAGCTCGCCGAGGAACTACGCCCCTACCGCGTCGAGGTCGATGCCTCGGACGAGACGGTCGGGAAGCGCATCCGGAACGCCGAGGTCGACAAGATCCCGTTCGCCGTCGTCTACGGCGACAAGGAGTCGAGCGAGTCGCTGGCGATCCGCGAGCACGGAGGAGGGCGGAGCACCCTCTCGCTGACCGAGTTCCGGGCGAGAATTGCTACCCTTGAGCCCTGGCAAGCAGGGGCGGAACCGTCTCTCACCTCCTAGCGCGAGCTTCGGGGGTTCAACCGAGGTGCTCACCCGAGCAGGTTGACGAGACCGCCGTGCCCCAGTGTGCCGGCGGTTTTTCATTGACGGAGGAGGAAACAACGAGCTTGGTGAAGTGCATTTGAGGCCCGAGTCTTGAGGCCAAGAGGCAGGCGGACGGTCGAGCCGCCGCGCCGTCCGGAGCCCCAGACGCGGATCAACGACGCGATCCGCGTTTCCCGCGTGAGGTTGATCGACGAGAACGGCGGGCAGATGGGGATCAAGACGACGGACGAAGCGCGCGACTACGCCTATTCGAAGAACCTCGACCTGGTCGAGGTCGCGGCGCAAGCGGACCCGCCGGTCGCCCGGGTCATGGACTACGGCAAGTACCGGTACGAGCTGGAGCAGAAGGCGAAGCTCGCCCGCAAGCACCAGACGCAGATCCACGTCAAGGAGATCAAGCTCAGACCCAAGATCGGCCAACACGACTACGACACGAAGCGAGGCCACGTCGAGCGCTTCTTGAACCAGCGCGCGAAGGTGAAGGTCACGATCATGTTCCGAGGCCGCGAGCGCGAGCATCCGGATCGTGGGCGCGACCTGCTGATGCGGCTCGCGGACGACGTGAAAGAGATCGGCCTGATCGAGACGCAGCCGCTGCTCGAGGGCAGGAACATGACGATGGTGCTCGGCCCCACCAAGAACGCAGGAGTAAAACGAGATGCCGAAACAGAAGACACACTCGGGAGCAAAGAAGAAGTTCAAGGTGACGGGGACGGGCAAGCTGCTGCGCCGGTCGGCGAACCAGAGCCACAACCTGGAGCACAAGTCGCCGAAGCAGAAGCGAACGTTCCGTAAGGACAAGCCGGTCGCCGGCGACAACGTTCGCACCGTCAACCGCCTGCTCGGGAGGCGCTGAGCGATGCCTCGCATCAAGCGGTCGGTCAACGCGCGCAAGAAGCGGCGCAAGGTCCTCGAGGAAGCCAAGGGCTACTGGGGGCTCAAGAACTCGAACTACAAGTACGCGAAGGAGCAGGTCGAGCGCTCGCTCGCCTACGCCTACCGCGACCGGAAGGTCCGGAAGCGTGAGTTCCGGCGGCTATGGATCATGCGGATCAACGCCGGCGCCCGTGCGAACGGGCTCTCCTACAACCAGTTCGTCGCCGGCCTGAAGGCGGCGGACGTCGAGCTCGACCGGAAGATCCTCGCCGACCTGGCAGTGTCCGACCCGGCGAAGTTCGGCGAGCTGGCCGAGCAGGCCAGGGCGGCTCTCGCCGCAGCCGCGAAATAAACCGCCAGGCCGAGATCTTCCAGCGCCAGGCGGAGTTCTGTCGGAGCAGATCGCCGCTGTACGCCGAGGTGTGCCGTCGGCTCGCAGACGACCCGCGCGTCGGCGAGCTGGCGCCCGATCTGCGCTGGGACCTTCCGCTGCGCGTGCTCGCGGGGATTCACTACCTCGTGCTCTCCGCGCGTTCGTCGTGGGACGACGTCGACGGCGCGCTCGACCGGGAGAGCGACTTCCTGCGTACGTTCGTGCGCGAGCAGTCGGTGCAGACGAACGAGGTGCGGCGTGCGTGGGCGCTGTTGCCGGCGTTCCTGTCGCTCGGGGTGCAGCGCGTCGACCTCGTCGAGCTCGGCGCGAGCGCCGGGTTGCTGCTCGCGCTCGACCGCTACGACTACCGCTACCGGGCCGGGACCTGGGGGGAGGGGACCGACCGGCTCGTGCTCGAGGGCGACGACCGCGGTGCATCCCTCCGCGGCCTGCTCGAGCGGCCGCTCGACGTCGGTCGCCGCATCGGCCTCGACCTCGACCCGGTCATGCTCGACGCCGACGGCGAGCGCCTGCTCGAGGCATTCGTGTGGGCCGACCAGGCCGAGCGGATCGCGCGTCTGCGCAAGGCGATCGCGGTCGCGCGGACGTGCGATCTCGATCTGCGCCGAGGCGACTACGTCCGGCTGCTCGACTCGGTGCTGGGCGAGCGCCGCGACGATGCGCTGATGGTCGTCTTCCACTCGGTGTCGACGACGTACCTCGACGAGCGGCGATACGGCGAGCTCGTGTCGCGGCTCGAGCGTGGAGGCGCCGACGGGCCGCTCGCGTGGATCTCCTTCGAGGGCCCGCGCCACGATCCCGAATACGGCGGCGTCGCGCTCGACGTCACCCGGTGGCCGGGCGGCAAGACGCGGCGCGTGGCGAGGGCCGACTTCCACGCCGCCTGGCTCGAGTGGAACCGCGGATGACCGGGCGATAATGGCGGCATGGACGAGCCCGTCACCGACGGCCCGCGCGCTCCGAACTCGGTGCCGGCTCCGCCGGAGCACCGTGTCCACCGGCTGATCCCGTTCGTGCATGTGCGGGACGTCGCCCGCTCGGTCGCCTTCTACCAGCACCTCGGGTTCTCGGTCACGAGCATCTACAAGTACCGGGGAAGCCCCGCGTGGGCGGAGCTGCAAAGCGAGGACGCCGTGCTGATGGTCAGCACCGGCGACCCGATCGACCAGGCCGACCAGGGGATCCTGTTCTATCTCTACTCGACCGACCTCGCTGCGCTGCGCGGGCAACTATTGGCCGCAGGGCTCGACGTCGGGGAGATCGCCGACGGCACACCCGGCCCGCGAGAGCAGATGCAGCTCGCCGACCCCGACGGATACGTGCTCATGGTCGCCCAGGTCGAGCCGCCGGAAGCCGGCTGACCGCGTCCGGTTACCGCCGCCGACTCGGCTCGACCCGGAGGCCGCAGCCCTCCACGTGGGCGGAGCGTCGCCGGAGTCCGAGCACGATCTCGTCGGCCCACGCATCAACGGCCGGCCAGTCGCGGTGGTCGCCGAAACGTCCGCCGAAGGCCCGGAAGAACACACGGGACCAGAACGGCCATTGGTCTTCGCCGATGACGCCCTGGAAGACGCGGTAATCGCGCGCGCGGACAGCAGCGCGAACGCCCGCGATGTCCCTGGGCTCCTTCCGCATCAGCGGGCCGATCAACCGCTTCGTGTCACCGAACGATCCCACGCTGAAGAGCCACGACCGGCGGGCGGCGAGCTCATCGCCATGTGCGGAGACGAAACGGGTGGCCTCGGGCGGCCACGACTGATCGTAGACCGGTGCGCCCAGCACGACCGCGTCGTACGTGTCGAGCGTCTCGACCTCGTCGACGCGGCGAAGGTCGGCGGGGACGCCGGAATCGACGAGCCGGGCCGCGATGCGCGCCGCGATCCCGGCAGTCGCTCCGTGCCTGCTGGCGTAGACGACGAGCACGACCATCGTGCCGTCAGGATCTCCGCCGCGGAGCGCGGTCACATCGGAGAACGGCGCAGAAACGGGCCGGGTTTTCTACCTGCAGTTCGTCGTTCGGGTAACGCCGGCGCTCCTCGTGACATAGAGGGGGTGTGATGCAGCGGTTCGAGCGGATCTACGCGGAGCACCACGAGGCCGTTCGCGCCTACATCAGACGCAGGGCGCCCGAGGCGGTCGTGGACGACGTGGTGTCCGACACGTTCGTCGTCTGTCTTCGGAAGATCGACCGGGTGCCGGCCGAGCCCTTGCCGTGGCTGTACGCGGTGGCGCGGAAGACGCTTGCGAACGAGCGGCGGAAGCGGTCGCGGGTCGCGTACGGGCACGAGATCGCCGTGGCCGAGCCCGCTCCCGTTGGCGACGGAGTCCTCGCGGCCGCGTTCAACGGACTCAACGAGCGCGACCGTGAGGTTCTTCGGCTGGTGGCGTGGGATGGGCTCCCGCTCGCGGATGCCGCGACCGTTCTGGGCTGCTCGGCCGTCGCCTGTCGCGTCCGCTATCACCGGGCGAAGTCACGACTCGCCTCGAAGCTCGCGGCCGCCAAGTCCTTCACACCAGAGCCCAAAGGAGTGACGAGATGAGCAACGACGTCATCAGGCGTCTCGCTGCGGCCAACCCCGTGCCGACCGGCAAGCCCCTCGAGCTGCCCGAGCCCGTCCACCTGCGGTCGCGGCGGTTCGCGATCGCAGTCGTGCTTGCCGTCGCGATCGTCATTCCGGCGACCGCGTTCGCGGGTCGGCTCGCAGACATTCTCGGCATCACCAACGCCGGAACGTCGGTGCCGGTGACCTCGGTGCTGCCGGGCGAGACGAAGCTCGACGCTGCGATGCAGGAACTGAAGGTCGGCGGAACGATGCAGTCTCTCGGAACGCTGAACGGTGTGGCGTTCTACGCGACCCGGAACACGGACGGCGACTTCTGCTTCGCGATGGTGCGCGTCGACGGTCAGTTCGGCAAAGGCTTCGGCTGTGACCTCAACGCTGTTGGCTTCCCTTCGCCGACGGTGCAGGCCTTGACGTTCCCGGAGCTCACTCGCCTCCAGGGTGTCGCGGCGGACGGCGTTGCCACGGTTCAGGCGCTGGACGCCAGCGGCAACGTCCTCGACTCGACCCCGGTCGAAGACAACCTCTTCGCCTCGACAACGGATCTGACAGCCGGCTCCGCGACGGCCATCCGAACGCTCGACGCGAACGGGAACGTCACCGCAACCCAGCCCTTGCCCGCGGCAGCCCAACCGACGAACGAGCCCGCCCGGCCGGGGCAGCCCACGAACGAGTAGCACCGCCCGTGCCCGCGACCCCGTTCGGCAGCCGGGGTCGCCCGCGCGGGGGAAAGTCAGGTCCTCGAGCCGATTTGCGGCGCTGCCTCCAGCGCTGCTCGTAGCCGGCCGAGGAACTCGGTGCCCATCCGGCTCCCGTCCGGGAGCTGGTCATCTCGATCCCAACGCCAGCTCGTGACCATCGCCAGCATCAAGATCCGACACTCGCACAGCAGGTCTCGATCAACGTCGGGGTAGCGTGCGCTCACCTCTTCGGGCACGTGTGCGGCGTCGAACTCGACCGGACCGCGGCAACACGTCTCGAAGTCCGTGAACAGCAGCCCGTGCTTCGTGTTGAGCACATTGCCAGGGTGCGGCTCGCCGTGGAGCAGCTGCTCGGGAGCGTCTCGCCGACCGATCGCCCGCGTCACTTTTCGCAACGTGTCGAGCAGAAGCTCGCGGTCGGCGTCGCCTAGATCCGGGGTCTGATCGGGGTCTCCGACCAGCGACCGTGCTTCCGCGACGCGATCCGTGAAGCGCGGCGCCATGACGTCGACTTGCCGCATTCCGGCGTGCAGTCGCTCGAGTGCGTGCGCATACTCGGCCGGTTCGACGTCCCGATCGGCTACCGGCTCGTAGTAGGTCCACAGCGTGATGACGAAGCCGTCACGCACGTAGGCGCGCGGCTCCACGCAAGGATCGGGCGAAGCTACCGGGCTGTCCGTTCCCGCGAGCCGACGAGCGACCTCCACCTCGAACTCCGCTCCTCGCCGGCTCTCCAAGCGCGCGACCCGGGCCAGAACGTCGCAGGGCCGCAGGCGCAGGGCGAGCCGGTTCGAGTCGCTGAGAAGGACGGCGTCGTCGACCCTCAGATGGAGCGCTGAGGCGGTCGACACGGCCGCGCCCACCGCGGCCCGAAGTCGTGACGTGTGCACGGTCGTATCATCCTTCGTCCGCATCGGGCGGCCAGGGTGGCCGTTCCTCGCGTGGAGGTCGCCTCTCGGCTAGGAGCGGTGAGTTTTCGGCGGTCTCGAAGTCTCTACCGCGACCGGATCCGTACGCGCACGGAACCGTTTCGCCCTGCAGCAATGACACGGGAGGCATCGTGAAGTTTCTTCTCTGTTCCTCTGGCATCAGCAACCCGAGCATTCACGGGGCGCTGCTCGAGCTCCTGGGCAAACCGATTGCCGAGTCCAGCGCGCTCTGCATCCCCACCGGCGTGCAGCCGTTCCCCGGCGGGCCTTCACACGTCTACCAGTTCATCAGCGGAACAACCCGCAGCCCGATGTGCGGATTGGGCTGGAAGTCGCTGGGCGTGCTCGAGCTCACCGCCCTACCGAGCGTCAGGCCCGAGAACTGGATCCCTGCTGTCCAGGAGACCGACGCCCTGCTGGTTTGGGGCGGCAGTCCTTTGTACCTGTGCTACTGGATGCGGCAATCCGGGCTGGCCGACCTGTTGCCGTCGCTGCGGCCCGAGACGGTCTACGTCGGTACGAGCGGCGGAGCGATGGTGGCGACACCCGACTTCGGAGGAGCGACCTACGACGAGAGTGAGCCGCTCACCGGCAGCGACGACGCACTCGGGCTCGTCGACTTCTCGGTGTTCCCACACCTCGATCGCGAGGACGGCCTTCCGCCCAGCCCTCCGGAGGAGATCGAAGCCTGGGCCGCCGGGCTCTCCGTGCCGGCCTACGCGATCGACGATCAGACCGCGATCAAAGTGGTCGACGGCAACGTCGAGGTCGTCACCGAGGGGCGCTGGGAACGGCTCACCCCGTCCGGAGGCCATTCCTGAAGCGGGCCCTAACGAGGTTCCGGGCCGAGCGGCAGCATCAGTGAGCAATAGCCCTTGACCAGGGCGTACCCGCTGTCGGCGTAGACGCGGAGAGCGGGGTCGTTGTCGTCCTCCGTCTGCACGACCAGCCGGAGTGCGCCCGCTGCGTGTGCCGCCTCTCGAACCGCAGCGAGGAGGGCGCGACCGACTCCGAGCCGCCGGTGCGCCGGGAGGACGAACAGGTCTCTGATCTGCCAAAAGTGGGCGAGGCGCAGCGACGCCGGAACATCCATCGTGATCGCAAAACCGACGAACGTCGCACCTTCTTCGGCGACGAACGCGCCGAGGCGGCTCGTACCGAGGTTCTCGTCCAGCCACGACGCGGACCGGAAGGCATCGGAAGCCTCGCCGTAGTGAACGCGATACTGATCGAAGATCTCGGCGAGGGCTTCGATTTCCGTGCGCGTCGGGGCAGCCAGAGCCCGAACGGAGACCGGATCGTCGGGAGCCCCAGAGCTCGGAAGGGTGTTCGGACTCACGGCTCTCTCGACGACAACGGTATCGGCAGGCGGCAGCAACCTCGCCGTCTTCGAACGTAGCTCGCGAGGGCGCCGTTGAAGAGGAGCCGGCAGGAACGGAGCCCGCGGCCCTCCGGGGGCTCCGACCTATGGTTACGCGAAAGCGAAGGAGCGTTTGCCATGTCCCCGTCCATCGCCGTGTTCGGCGTCGGCCCCGGCCTCGGCCAGGCCATCGCCCGCCGCTACGCACGTGAAGGTTATGCCGTCGTCCTCGTGGCCCGCCGGCAGGAGCCGCTTGATCTGCTGGCCGAGGACCTCACCCGCGCCGGGGCAACCGCCTACGCGATCACCGCCGACCTCTCCGACACCGGTGCAACGCCCCGACTGGCCGAGTTGATTCGCGCTAAGGCCGGCAACCTCGACGCCCTGTACTACGCACCCACCCCAGGCACGGGGTTCGTCCCCGCCGCCAACCTGACCCCACAGCACGCGCAGAGCTTCATGCCGCTGATCTTCGACACGATGCTGGCACTCGTCCAGGAGTTCCTGCCGCACATGCTCGCGCAGGGCGACGGCGCCATCCTGACCGCGCAGGGCGGCAGCACCGTGCATGGCCTGCCGAACATGAGCGGCCCCAGCCCAGCCCAAGCCGCCCAGCGCAACTACCTGCAAGCCCTGCACGCCGAGGTAGCGGAGAAAGGCGTCTACGTCGGCATGCTCTACGTCGGTGCCGCCATCGAGCAGAGTGCCTTCCACGCCGAGTTGGAGAAGAGCAAGGCTGCCGGTGACCGGGTCTGGGAGATGCCGACCGTCGACCCCGACCATCTGGCCGACCTGCTCTGGGCCATGCACCGTGCCAGAGACCGGCCGGAAGTCATCTATCCCGCGCGCTGAGCCGCCCACGACGAGCGAGATGCCGATAGCGTCGCCGGCGTGGGTCGAGACGAAACCCTCGCGTGGAGCGTGCGAGAGGCCGAGGTCGGTGATGCAGCGCAGGTGAGCGCAACACTCGCGGACGCATTCGCGACCGACCCGATCCTGCAGTGGCTGGTTCCGAGCCAGCGAAGCGACAGGCGCCTGCGGCGCCTGCTCGAGGTCGAGCTTGCGTACGTGTTCCCGGCCGGGCGAGTGCTCACGACCAGCGACTTTCGAGGTGCGAACCTCGAGCTGCGGCCCGGCAACTGGGAGATGACGCTCCCCCTCTCCGGCGCGATCGCGCTGGTGCGCGCTCTCGGCCGGCGGCTCCCTCGAGCGAGACGACTGCAACGGCTCTTCGAGAGCAGTCATATGCGGGAGCCGCACTACTACATTCGCTACCTGGGTGTGGCCTCTCGTTTCCAGGGGCACGGCGTCGGCACGGCGCTGTTGCGGGCCACGCTCGACCGCTGCGACACGGAGGGCGTGCCCGCGTATCTCGAAGCCAGCAGCGAGCGCAGCGCGGCGCTGTACGCGCGCCTCGGGTTCGTCCATCTCGGCGAGCTGCGCGTCCCGGACGGGCCCCGCTTCTGGCCGATGCGACGGCCGCCGCGATCGGGATGACCCGGATCGGTACTACGGGCTGTTGCTCTGGGTCCGTGACGGCTGGTCGGGCGGTGTCGAGATCGTGGACCACGTCGAACAGCATGGGGGGCAGTCGCCCAGGGAAATCCCGCCACTCGACCACTGGACGCGCCGCGCGTCGTGCGCGCCGCCAGGTCCTCCGACCGAGTAGCACTTGGCCCGTTGCGCGTTAGCCGACGGCAGGTGTGGCCGGACCGGCGTTCCCTGCCGGTCGGGGCAGTGCATCGCTCGTACCGTTCGCAGGCTGCACGAGCGCCGGTGGCGCGAGAAGCTCGGCCTCTTCTTCGTCGAGGGCGAGGACGCGGTCGAGGCGGCGACGGCGGCACCCGTCGAGCTGCTGAAGGCGGTGGCGGAGGTCGAGCCGCGGCTGCTCGCGGAGGTGGCGACGGCGCCGCACCCACCGCGCGTGATCGGCGTCTACCGGCGCAGCGACCTGCCCGGCTGGGAGGAGCGGCGTTCGACGCTCGCGCTCTGGCAGGTGGCCGACCCGGGCAACGTGGGCGCGCTGATCCGCACCGCCGACGCGTTCGGCGCGGCGGTATGCCTGTCGGAGGGTTGCGCCGACCCGACCTCGCCCAAGGCGCTGCGCGCAAGTGCGGGCTCGATCTGGCGCGTGCCGCTCCGGGCCTGGGACGCTGGCGATGGGCCGCTGCGGACGACCGTGCGTGTCGCGCTCGTGGCGCACGGCGGCACCCCGTTGTCGGCTCTCGACCTGTCCGGGCGGGTCGCGTTCCTGCTCGGCGCGGAGCGCGAGGGGCTGCCGGCGTCGGTCGAGCGCGACCACGATGCGACGATCCCGCTCCCCGGCGCGGCCGAGTCGCTGAACGTCGCCGCCGCGGGCGCGATCGCGCTTTACGAGCTCGGCCGAGTCTCGGGCTGACTCGCCTGCCGCGCGTCGATGCGTCGCCGGAGCCGTTCGAGGTACGCGTCGATCATCCGCGTCCGCTCGTCGAAGGCCCGTTGATCTTCGGCGGTCACCCTATTCTTCTTCTCCGTCGTCGGTCACCTCCCAGCGAATCGCACGAACATCGGCGCGGACGTCGGCGAGAATCGTGAGCACGAGGTGGACGGCTTCGTCATCCACCTCTCGATGGTGCCTGCCGCCCTCCGGTTGCGCAATCCGTTCTTTCAGGCACGTCGCCGGCAGACCCAGACCGAATCCTCGCCGCCGTTCCACGGCCTGCGGTCGAACCAGCCGTAGAGCTCCTCGACCACGAAGCCCTCGTCCATCAGGAGCTCGACCCACTCGCGGATCGACAGCCACGCGAGCGACATCTGCGCGGCGCCGCCGGCGTCGCCGCGGACGCGCAGCACGAGGCGGCGTGCGTCTTCGTCCCAGTCGGCGCGCTCCCAGATCCCCGGCTCGCGCTCGATCCACCTGCCGTTCGTCTCGGCGATGTCGTCGGCGCCCGGCGTGAAGACGTCGAACACGAACCGGCCCTCCGGCGAAACGAGCGTGCGGATCGCGCGCAGCGCCGAGCGGCGGTCGTCGTCGGTCTCCATGTGCAGCAGCGAGCGGAACGGGCACGTGACGAGGGGGAACGTGCCGTCGACCGGCGGGTCGCGCATGTCGCCGAGGCGCAGGTCGACGAGCTCCGCCACGCCTGCGGCGCGCGCTTGCGCCGCCGCCACGTCGAGCATTCCCTGCGACGAGTCCAGCCCGATCACACGTACGCCGGCCGCGGCGACCGGCACGGCGATGCGGCCGGTCCCGACCCCGAGCTCGACCACGGGCCCGCCGCGGCCTACCGCCTCCTCGACGTAGAAGCCGATGTCCTCGACGACGCTCCGCGACCACGGGTCGTAGAGATGGGCGATCTGGTCGTACACCGACATCGCCGCTATCTTTCCAAGGCCTTGCAGACGACGGCGTTCACCCTGTTTACGCGGCCCCGGTGCTCGAACCGGGGTGTCGTCTAGCCGCGACCCTCTTTCGCACCGGGGCCTGACCCGTCCCGATCACGGAAGCGAGAGGAGAGGCCTTGGATAGTGTCGCCGCCGTGGACTGGCCGGCGTACGAGGACGAAGCCGCGTCCGCGGTCGCTGCGGCCGCCGACGAGGCGGCGCTCGATGCCGTCCGGGTTCGCGTGCTCGGCCGCAGGTCGGAGCTCGCGCAGGCGCTCCGCGGCGTGCGCGACCGCGAGAGCGGCATCCTCCTGAACGGGATCCGCACGCGGCTCGAGGCGGCCGTGGACGAGCGCTCGGCGAGGCTTCGCCGCGAGGAGCTCGCCCGGCGCCTTCGGGACGAGGTCGTCGACGTGACCCTCCCCGGCGAGGAGCTGCCGCTCGGCCACCTGCACCCGATCACGCAGGTGCGGCGCATGGTCGAGGACGCCTTCCTCGGCCTCGGCTTCGAGGTACGCGACGACCGCGAGGTCGAGACGGTCGAATACAACTTCGACAAGCTCGCGTTCGCTCCGACCCACTCGTCGCGTTCGCCGCGCGACACCTTCTTCTTCGACGACACGCACGTGCTGCGGACGGAGACCTCGCCCAGCCAGATCCATATCCTCGAGGAGAAGCCGCCGCCGCTCTACATGGTCTCCCTGGGACGCGTGTACCGCCGCGACGCGATCACGGCCACGCGCTATCCGATCTTCCACCAGTTCGAGGGGCTCGCGGTCGACGAGGGGCTCACGCTCGCCGACCTCAAGGGGACGCTGCTGCACGTGATGCGGCAGCTCTACGGGCCGACCCGGCGCGTCCGCTTCCGGACGCACTACTTCCCGTTCACCGAGCCCTCGATCGAGCCCGACGTGTCGTGCGGGATCTGTGACGGCGCCGGCTGCCGCACGTGCAAGTTCACGGGCTGGATCGAGATGGGCGGCGCCGGCATGGTCGACCCGCGCGTCTTCGAGAACGTGGGCCTCGACCCCGTCCGCTGGAGCGGCTTCGCCTTCGGCTGCGGGCTCGAGCGCACGGCGCAGCTGCGCCACGACATCCCCGACATCCGCGCTCTCTGGGAGGGCGACCTCCGCGTGCTGAGGCAGTTCTGACGATGAAGGTGCCTCTTTCCTGGCTGCGCGACTACGTCGCGGTCGAGATGCCGCTCGACGAGCTCGCGACGCGGCTTTCGATCGCGTCGGCCGAGATCGAGGGGATCGAGACGCGCGGTGTCGCCGATCTCGACGGCAACCTCGACCGCTTCCGTGTCGGCCGCGTGGTCGAGGCAGTCAAGCACCCCAACGCCGACCGCCTGCAGCTGACGAAGGTCGACGTCGGCGAGGGCGAGGTGCGCTCGATCGTCTGCGGCGCCTGGAACTTCGGCGCCGGGGCGACCGTCGCGGTGGCGCTCCCAGGCGCCGTGCTGCCGAACGGCGTCGAGCTCGAGCGCCGGAAGGTGCGGGGCGAGATCTCCGACGGGATGATCCTGGCCGAGGACGAGGTCGATCTCGGCGCCGACCACACCGGGATCATGCTGCTGTCCGACACGGTCGAGCCGGGAACGCCGCTCGCGGACGTGCTGCCGCTGCGCGAGACGATCCTGCTCGTCGAGTCGACCGGCAACCGACCGGACCTGCTCTCGGTGTACGGCATCGCACGCGAGGTGGCCGCGCTGTACGACCTGCCGCTGAACCCGCAGCCGGGCACGGAGCCGATCGAGCTGCCCGCCGCCCCGGTCGACATCCGCATCGAGGACCTCGCAGGCTGCCCGCGCTACGTCGGGCGCCTGTTCGAGGACGTCGCGATCGCGCGGTCGCCCGTCTGGCTGAGGGCACGGCTGCTCGCGGCCGGCATGCGGCCGATCTCGAACGTCGTCGACGTCACCAACTACGTGATGCTCGCGCTCGGGAACCCGCTCCACGCATTCGACTACTCGACGCTCGTCGAAGGGCGAATCGTCGTGCGGCGCGCGCACGGGGGAGAGCGTCTGCGCACGCTCGACGGCACCGACCGCGAGCTGACGCCCGCGGATCTGATGATCGCCGACGCCGAACGCTCGGTGGCGCTCGCCGGGATCATGGGCGGCGAGGAGACGGAAATCGGCGAGCAGACGTCGACGGTGCTGCTCGAAGCGGCGAACTTCGAGCCGCACGGGCTCTTCCGCACGAGCGAGCGGCTGCGCCTGCGCACGGAGGGGTCGAACCGGTGGGAGAAGGGCGTCGACCCGTACCTCGCCGGGCCGGCGGCGAACTACGCGACGAGCCTGCTGCTCGAGCTGACCGGTGCGCGCCTGACGGCGCACACGGACGCACACGGCGATCTTCCCGCGCGCCCCGTGATCGCGTACCGGCCCGAGCGCGCGGATGCCGTGATCGGGATCGAGACGCCGCCTGCCGAGCAGCACCAGCTGCTCGGCAGGCTCGGGTTCGACCGGGACGGGGGCAGCGTCCTCGCGCCGACGTGGCGCGCGCGCGACGTCACGCGCGAGATCGACGTGGTCGAGGAGGTCGCGCGCTTCCGGCTCGAGGACGTCCCGTTCACCCTGCCGCTTCGGCGCGCGATGTTCGGCGCGCTGACGCGCGAGCAGAAGCTCCGCCGCCGCGTCGAGGACACGCTCGTCGGCCTCGGCTTCGCCGAGACCTACACGCCGAGCCTGCGGCCCGACGACGACACGCCGTGGAAGCTGCCCGAGCCGATCTCGGTCGACTTCACCGCGCTGCGCACACGGATCCTGCCGAGCCTCGTCGACGCCGCCTCACGCAACCTCGACGCCGGCGCCACGGGGATCGCGCTGTTCGAGATCGCGCGCGTCTACCTCCCGGAAGGCGAGCTTCCCGATGAGCATCTGCGCGTCGCGGGCATCGCGACGGGCGGCTTCTTCCACGGCAAGGGCGTCGTCGAGGCGCTCTACGCAGCGCTCAAGGCGGACCCGGCCTTCGAGCGGGCCGAGGACCCGCTGTTCCATCCCGGCAAGGGTGCGCGCACGCCCGCCGGGCTCGTCGGCGAGCTGCACCCGACGCTGCTCGACGGCGAGTGGTGCGGCTTCGAGCTCGACCTCGCGGACCTCTTCGCCGCCAGCCGCGAGCCGGTCACCTACCGGGACGTGATCACGTACCCGGCGGTGCGGCAGGACCTCGCGGTGATCGTCGCGGAGGAGGTGGAGGCGGGTGCGATCGTCACGGTCGCGCGCGAGGCCGCGGGCACCGAGCTGCGCGAGATCCACGTCTTCGACGTCTACCGGGGCGATCCCGTGCCTGCGGGCAAGAAGTCGGTCGCGTTCTCGGTCGCGTTCCAGTCGCCGGAGCGGACGCTCGCGGACGACGACGCGCGACGGCTGCGCGGCGCGATCGTGTCGGCACTCGGCGAGCGCTTCGACGCCGAGCTGCGCGAGTAGTCGTGGCCCACTCCTCGCCCGTTAGTCGTCGTCTTCGCGCAGCGACCAGCGGCCGACGCGCCACAGCTCGGTGCCGACGCGCTTGCTGCGCCCGGAGACGAGCCGGAAGGTCGCGCCGACGCCGGCGGACACGGCGAACGCGGCCGCCGTCGCCCCGGCGAGCACGAACGGCACCTTCTTCGCGGTCGACTTCACCCTGGTGCGCGTGTGGTCGATCGCCTCGCGCAGCTCGGCGACCGCGACCACGAGCTCGGCCCGCTCGGACTCGAGGTCGTGCGTGACCTGGTCGGGTGTGCGTTTCGGAGCGGCCATCAGCGCCTCAACGCCTCCGACGTGAGCCGCGCCTCGCGCAACGCCGCCTCGGGCGAGAACGGTTGTGCCTTCTGGAAACGCCCGCGCGCGAGCACGAGGAACAGGCCGCAGAGCAGGAAGAGCAGCACGGTGACGATCAGCAGCGCCGCCCAGACCGGCAGGAAGGTGGCGAGCGCGGCGGCGATCGTCGCGAACAGGCCCATCAGCCCGAAGAACAGGAAGAAGAGCGCGACCAGCCCGAGGCCGGCCCCGATGCCGACCGACTGCGCCTTCTTCTTCAGCTCGAGCGCTGCGAGCTCGCGCTCGAGGCGGAACACCCGCTGGGCGCGATCGGCCGTGCGCCGGACGGCGGCGACGAGCCCGCGGCGAGGCGGCACGACCCGCAGCCCGCGGTTCTTCGGCTCGGGTACCGGCTCGGCCATGCCCGGGAGTATTCCGGATCCGTCGGCTCAGGAAACCGGGAGCCGGCCGGCCCACGGGTGCGCCGCCTCGATCTGCGCGGCCAGCCGGAACAGCAGCGCCTCGCCCGCCGGCGGCCCGATCAGGTGGATCCCGACCGGGAGGCCGTCGACCACGCTGAACGGGACGCTCGCGGCCGGCTGGCCCGTCACGTTGACGACGGGCGTGAACGGCGTGAACTCGCCGCCGCGGCCGAACTGCTCCCACGGGTCCTCCGGCTCGAAGATCCAGCCGATCGGCACCGGCAACATGGCGAGGCCGGGCGTGAGCACGACGTCGACCTGCTGCCAGAACGCAACCACCTTCCGCGCCGAGCGCTGCAGCGACACGGTGGCCTCGGCGAGGGCGACGCTCGACGTGCGGTCGGCCGACTCGGCGAGCACGCGGTTCAGCGGCATCAGCAGGGAGCGGTCGCGCACGGGGAAGAGCGCGGGCGACGTCTGCCACAGCACCGCGAACGCGCGGATCAGGTTCTCGTCGCGCCACGGCGGCGTCTGCTCGACGACGTCGTGGCCGAGCGCCGCCAGCGCGTCACCGGCCGAGCGCGCGACGGCGGCCACCCTCGGGTCGACGGGATGCGGGATCGGCGCGACGTCGGTGTAGGCGATGCGGAGGCGGCCCGGATCGCGGCCGACCTCCTCGAGGAACGGGCGCTCGGGCGGCGCCGGCACGTTCGCGTCGCCCCACTCGTAGCCGGCCACGGCGTCGAGGAAGGCGGCGGAGTCGCGCACGGTCACCGAGACGGCGCCGTTCTGCGACAGCTCGAGCGACCCGCTCACGTTCGGCGCCGGCGAGACGCGGCCGCGCGACGGTTTCAGGCCGAACAGCCCGCAGCACGACGCCGGGATGCGGATCGAGCCGCCGCCGTCGGAACCGTGCGCGAGCGCGAGTACGCCCGCCGCGACGGCGGCCGCCGCGCCGCCGGAGGAGCCGCCCGGCGTCCGTGAGGGATCCCACGGGTTGCGGCAGTCGCCGTTCAGGTGCGACTCGGTCACCGCGGTGATCCCGAACTCCGGCGTGTTCGACTTGCCGAGCACCACGAAGCCCGCCTCCTTCATCCGGCGCACGACCGCGGCGTCGGCGTCGGGCACGTAGTCGGCGAACGCGCGCGACGAGAACGTCGTGCGGACGCCGGCGGTCTCGGTGAGGTCCTTGACGAGCATCGGAACGCCCGTGAACGGCCCGTCCGGCAGCGGCGCGCGTGCGGCTGCGAGCGCCTGCTCGAAGCACTCCGTGACGAGGAAGTTGAGATCCGGGTTCGCCGTCTCGATCCGCGCGATCGCGGCTTCGACCGCCTCGGCCGCCGACAGCTCGCCGGCGCTGATCGCGGCGGCCTGTGCGAGTGCGTCGGCCAGCGTCAGTCCGGCCCGTGCTCGGGGAGCAGCTCGAACGCAGCCGCGTCGAGCTGCACGGCCACGGTGCCGTCGTCGGCGATCGCATCGACCAGGCCGGCGTCGACGTACCGCGCCCGGCTGCCGATGCCGCCGACGACCGCGAGGCCGTGAAAGATGTCCGCGTTCTCGTCGCCGAGCACCTCCTCGACGCTGCCGAGCTCGCCGCCGTCCGTTCCCACGACCCGCCAGCCGGGCTCGACCAGCAGCCACGAGACCGGGTTCGCCATCAGACGTTCTTGCCGGCGAGCATCCAGGTCGGGCCCTGTGTCGCCACGAGGCGCGTGTCGCTGAGGACGTGCAGCACCTCGACCGAGCCCTGCATGCCCATCCCGTCGCACCGCTCGAGGCAGCGCCCGACCATCTGCGCCGATGCGCCGTAACCGGCCCGGCGCGCCGCGCGGAAGCGAAGGGCGAGCCGCGTCCCGTCGCGGCGCGGGTTGATCGGCGCGCACAGCACCGCCGCAGGCTCGAGGTAGTCGCTCGACTCGAGCCGGAGCTCCGCGTACAGGTCGCTCCAGTCCGGCGGGAGCTCGGCGAGCGCGGCCTCCCAGGACGCGGGCAGCGAGACCGGCGCGGGCGCGGACGCCTGCGGGGGCGCCGCCGCGGCCGGATGGTCGGCGCTCGTACCGACCACCTCGAGGCGGCCGCGGATCCGCGACTCGTCGAGCCGGCGCAGGAGCCGCGTCACCGAGTCGGGGCTCTGGGCCGTGCCGTCGAGCGCCGAGCTGAAGCGAAGCACCTCCGGCGCTGCGCGGAACGGCTGCGCCGGGCCGAGCAGCGACGCCGCCCGGCTCCCCGCGGCCGCAGAGGTCGTGAGGCGGAGCTCCGCACGCGACCAGCCCTCCGGGAGCTTGGCCTGCAGCTTCGTCCAGTCTCCGGCGAGGCTCACGGCGCAAAACGTACACTGCGGTCCGATGGCAAAGGTCGAGAAGAAGCACGCCCTCGGCGAGGAGACGCTGCGCGAGTTCCTGCGGGAGATGCTGCTCATCCGCCGGTTCGAGGAGCGGGTGGAGGAGCGCTTCCGGGCAGGTGATCTGCCCGGGTTCCTGCACGTGGCGATCGGGCAGGAGGCGACCGCCGTCGGCGTCTGCCAGGCGATGGAGGAGGGCGACATCTTCGCCTCGACGCACCGCGCGCACGGTCACACGCTCGCGCGCGGCACGAATCCCAACAACGTGATGGCGGAGCTCTACGGGAAGATCGAGGGCTGCTCGCACGGCTACGGCGGCTCGATGCACCTCTACGACGTCGAGCGCGGGAACTACGGCGCGAACGCCGTGATCGGCGGCGGGCTGCCGGCCGTCACCGGCGCCGGACTCGCCTTCCGGCTGCGCGACGAGCCGCGCGTCGCCGTCGCGTTCTTCGGCGACGGGGCGACGAACATCGGCACCTTCCACGAGTCGCTCAACCTCGCGCAGCTCTGGCGCACGAAGACGGTCTTCGTGTGCGAGAACAACCACTGGGCGGAGTCGACGCCGGGCTGGCAGCACTCGCCGGTGTGGGACGACATGAGCAAGCGCGCGCTCTCCTACGACATGCGCTGCCGGAAGGTCGACGGGCAGGACGTCGAGGCGGTGCACGAGGCGGCGCTCGACGCGCTCGAGTACGCGCGCGACGGGCAGGGGCCCGTGTTGCTCGACGTGCGCACCTACCGCATGCACGGCCACTACATCGGCGATCCGCAGGTCTACCGGTCGAAGGAGGACCGGGACGACGCCGCCGAGCACGATCCGATCCCGCGGCTGCGTGGGCGGCTCGGGCTGTCGGACGAGGAGTTCGCGGCACTCGACGAGGAGGCGGTCGGCATCGTCGACGGGGCCCTCGAGTTCGCGATGAACGGCACCGATCCCCAGCCAGAGGACGCCTTGAAGAACGTCTATGCCTGAGCTGACCTATCGCGAGGCCGTGCGCGACGCGCTCCGCGCCGCGCTCCGGAACGACGAGGACGTCTTCGTGATGGGCGAGGACATCGCCGAGATGGGCGGCTCGATGGGCGTCACCCAGGGGCTCCTCGACGAGTTCGGGCCCGAGCGCATCCGCAACACGCCGATCTCCGAGGCGGCGATCGTCGGCTCGGGCATCGGCGCGGCGATGGCGGGCATGCGCCCGATCGTCGAGATCATGTACGAGGACTTCCTGACGCTCTCGCTCGAGCAGATCGTCAACCAGGCGGCGAAGCACCGCTACATGTCGGGCGGGCAGATCAAGGTGCCGCTGACGATCCGGACGCAGGGCGGCGCGGGCTGGTCACCGGGGGCGCAGCACGCGCAGCAGCTCGAGGCGTGGCTCGTGCACATCCCGGGGCTGAAGGTGCTCTTCCCCTCGACGCCCGCGGACGTGCGCGGCCTGCTCTGGTCGGCGATCTACGACGACAACCCGGTGATCGTGTTCGAGCACCGGCTCCTCTACCCGGTCAAGGGGGAGGTTCCCGAGGAGCTCGAGCCGATCCCGATCGGCAAGGCGCGCGTCCTGCGCGAGGGCGGCGACGTCACCGTGATCGCGACCGGGCCGCTGGTGCACCACGCGCTCAAGGCGGCGGAGCAGGCCGAGGCGGACGGCATCTCCGTCGAGGTGATCGACCCGCGCACGCTGCAGCCACTCGACGAGGAGGCGCTCGTCGCGAGCGTCAAGAAGACGAACCGCGCGGTCATCGCGCACGAGGCGGTCACGCGCATGGGCTTCGGCGCCGAGGTCGCAGCCGTGCTGCAGTACCAGGCGTTCGACTGGCTCGACGCGCCGATCGAGCGCGTCGGCTCGAAGTTCGCGCCGCTCGCGTTCGCGCCGGTGATGGAGCAGTTCGTCGTGCCGCAGGTCGACGACGTGCTCGCCGCGATCAGGCGTACCGTCGGGAAGTAAGCTCGGAGCCGTGGCGAACGAGGTCAAGCTCCCGCGGCTCGGTCAGGGCATGGAGGCCGGTACGGTGACGCGCTGGCTCAAGTCCGAGGGCGACGCGGTCGCGAAGGGCGAGCCGCTGTACGAGATCGACACCGACAAGGTGACGCAGGAGGTCGAGTCGGACTTCGCGGGCGTGCTGCTGAAGATCGCGCTGCCCGAGGGCGAGGCGCCGGTCGGCCAGACGATCGCCTGGATCGGCGAGGCGGGGGAGGCCCCTCCGGCTGACGCCGGAGCGGCGAGCAAGACCGAAGCCCCGAAGCGCGAGGCACGACCCGAAGCCCTGGTGCCCGGCACCAAGGTGCCAGGCACGAGCTCTGCGAACGGCGGCCGCGTGAAGGCCTCGCCGCTCGCGCGCCGGCTCGCGCGCGAGCGCGGCATCGACCTGGCGACGCTGCGCGGCACCGGCCCCGACGGCCGGATCGTCGCCGAGGACGTCGAGCGCGGGGCTCCGGCCGCACCCGCATCCGCGCCCGCGCCGGTGGTCTCCGGGGAGGTCGAGTCGATCCCGCTCACCAGGGTGCGCAAGACGATCGCGCGGCGGCTCACCGCCGCCTGGCAGGCGCCGGTCTTCCAGCTCACCGTGAGCGCCGACATGACGCGCGCCAACGAGCTCGTCGCCGGCGCGCGCGCGCTCGACCCCGACGTCCGGATCACGGTCACCGACGTCCTCGCGAAGGTCTGCGCGGCCGCGCTCCGCCGCCACCGCGACGTCAACGTCGCGTTCGCCGATGATGCGCTGCTCAGGTTCCCGAGCGCCAACATCGGCATCGCCGTCGCCGCGCCGCAGGGGCTCGTCGTCCCGGTGATCGCGAGCGTCGAGCTGCGGTCGCTCGCCGACGTCGCGCGTGCCCGCGGTGAGGTGGTCGAGCGCGCCCGTACGAACAAGCTGACCGCCGGAGACCTCGACGGAGGCACGTTCACGATCTCGAACCTCGGCATGTACGGGGTCGAGCAGTTCGTCGCCGTGCTCAACCCGCCGCAGGCGGCGATCCTCGCCGTCGGCACGACCGAGGAGCGGCCCGTCGTCGTCGACGGCGAGGTCGTCGTGCGGCCGATGATGACGATGACGCTGACCGTCGATCATCGCGCCGTCGACGGCGCCGAGGGCGCCGACTTCCTGCGCACCGTCAAGCAGTTCCTCGAAGAGCCCTCACTCGCCTTGTAGGGCGCGATGGTTCGCCGGGCCTCGAATGCCGACCTCGTGTTTCTGCGGTCGATGCTGGCGCATGCGTATCACTGGCGGGTCGCCGGGTTCGAGGACGACATCCCGCTCTCGCGCTATACCGAGAGCTGGGGCCGCCCCGGGGACCTGGCGCTGATCGCGATGGAGGGCGGGCACCCGATCGGCGCGGCGTGGCTGCGGCGCTTCACTGCAGCTGCGCCGGGGTACGGCTTCGTCGACGGGGAGACGCCCGAGCTGACGATCGCCGTCGTTCCGTCGCGGCGGCGCCACGGCGTCGGTCAGGAGCTGCTCGACGCGCTGCTCGCGCAGGCGCAGGCGGCGGGGTACACGGCGGTGGCGCTCAGCGTCGAGCAAAACTCGCCTGCGGTCGCGTTCTACGAGCGGAACGGCTTCGCGCAGGCGGGCGGGGACGACCTCGCCTTCACGATGGTCAAGCGCTTCTGAGCGCGAGCGCCTCGTCCAGCCGCCGCCGCGCGTCGTCGACCGCCCGCGGATCGATCGTGTGCGGGATCGGCGACTCGCGGTAGGCGACATCGGCACCCGCACCGGTGAGCAGATCGCGCGCGGCGCGCCCGAACGCGACGGGGATCACGGGATCGAGCGAGCCGTGCGCGATCGTCACCGGCGGCGGGGCGTCGAGGTCGAGCTCGAAGCCGTCCACCTGCGGCACGAAGCCCGAGAAGGCGAGGATTGCCTCCGGCCGGCGCCGTCCGCGGCCGAGCCCCAGCGCGTACGACATCACCGCGCCCTGCGAGAAGCCGCCGAGCACGATCCGGTCGTGCGGCAGCGCGTCGAGCCACTCCGACGTCTCGTCGTACGTCGGCAGGAAGGTGGCCCGGTCGGGATAGCCGATCTCGCGCACGACGTACCAGTGCGCGCCGCCGGGCGGCAGGCGCAGCGGCCCGCGCGGCGTGTAGCCATGGAGGCGGCGCTCGGGATCCAGCGCGTCGAGCAGCGGGAAGAGATCGTTCTCGTCGGCGCCGCGGCCGTGGAACAGGACGAGCGCGCCCTCGGCCGCGCCGGACGCGGGACGCTCGCGTGCGGTCACACGAGCTCGCGCGGATTCGGCAGCGGCGTCAGCCGTGGCTCGATCTCGGCGCGCAGGTGCTCGAACGCGGGCGGGAGGATCAGCTTCTCGCCGAGGTGATCCGGGTCCTCGTCGATCTGGAAGCCGGGACCGAGCGAGGCGATCTCGAAGAGCACGCCGCTCGGCTCGCGGAAGTAGATCGAGCGGAACCAGAAGCGGTCGATCACCGGCGTCGGCCGGCCGCCGGCCTGCGCGACCCGCTCCGCCCACGACGCGTGCTCGTCCATCGGCGCCGACCACGCGACGTGGTGCACGGTGCCGACGCCGCTTCGTGGCGGCAGCTCGGGCGGCGCGTCGTAGACGTAGAAGCCGCCGCGCGTGTCGCCGCGCGAGCTCCAGCCGGGATCGAAGCCGAGCTTCTCCAGGAACGGCGCGCTCGTCCCCGGTTCGCTCGAGTAGGCGTGCACGCCGGCGAACCCGCGCAGCGCGTGCTCGGCGGGGATCTCCGGGTGCGCCGCCACGAGCGGCTCGTCGCCGGACGTGTCGACCGCGAGCTCGAGCGTGAGACCCTCCGGATCGTCGAACAGGAGCGACCCCTCGGCGCGGAGGCCCCCGACGCGCGCCTCCCAGAACTCGAGCGCGTCCTCCGAGTCGACGCGGAAGACGACGCGGTGCACCATCCCGTCGCCGGCGCGGCCGCGCGCGACCCCCGGATACTCGAAGAAGGTGATATCGGCGCCCGCCGAGCCCTGGTCGTCGGCGTAGAAGAGGTGGTAGACGGTCGGGTCGTCCTGGTTGACGGTCTTCTTGACCATCCGCAGCCCGAGCGTGTGCGCGTAGAACTCGACGTTCTGCGGCGCATTGCCCGTGATGCACGTGACGTGGTGGATGCCGTCGAGTTTCATGGCCTGCATGTAACCACCCGCATCCGGGCCGCCGTCGAAATCCCTCGTTCGGGGCGCCGGGTCGCTGCTAGGTTCCCGGCCCCCGTCCGCACGAACCGAAGGAGGACAGTTGCACGGTTACACGGTGACGCGGAAGTACTTTGCGGAGCATGCCTTCGTCGCGGAGTCGCTCGACGAGGACATCTCCGGCGACGAGGAGCCGCTGACGCTGGACGAGGCCCTCGGGACGCTGAAGGGGAGCACCGACATCATGAGCCGTGTCGACGCCGACAACTTCGGCCTCGAGTACGGCGCCACGTTCGGGCAGGCCGCCAGGGCCGTTCGCGAGCGCCTGGCCGGGGTTCCGGTCTAGCCGCACCATCACTTGGGGGCCGCACGGCGATGCGGCTCCCGCGCCTTCGCGTCCGTACGATGCGGACGTGCGTGCGGCGATCATCGACGACGGCCGCCTCGTGATCGAGGAGCGCCCTGATCCCGTGCCGGGCGACGGCGAGCTCCTCGTCCGGGTGCGCGCCGCGGGCATCAACGGCGCCGACATCGCGCAGCGCGCCGGCCGCTATCCGGCGCCGCCGGGCGCTCCTGCCGACGTCCCCGGGCTCGAGTGCGCGGGTGAGGTGGCGGCGGTCGGGCGCGGGGTCCGCGATTTCGCCGAGGGCGACCGTGTGATGGCTCTCCTCGGCGGCGGCGGCCACGCCGAGCTGGCGACCGTGCACGAGCGGCACGCGCTCGCGGTGCCCTCGACGCTGACCGACGAACAGGCCGGCGGCTTCGTGGAGGTGTTCTCCACCGCGCACGACGCGCTCTTCGCGCAGGCGGCTCTCGCTCCGGGCGAGCGTCTGCTCGTCAACGGCGCCGCCGGCGGCGTCGGCGTCGCCGGCGTGCAGCTCGGCATCGCCGCGGGCGCGAGCGTGACCGCCCTCGCCCGTCACGGCCACGAGCGCCTGGAGGCGCTCGGCGCCGATACCAGCGTCGACGGCGAGTACGACGTCGTGCTCGAGCTCGTTGGCGGCGACCTCGTCGCCGAGGACCTCGGCCGGCTCGCCGTCGGCGGCAGGATCGTCGTGATCGGCATGGGCGCGGGATCGCGGGTGACGCTCGACCTCGGCCTGCTGATGCGGAAGCGCGGCCGGATCTCGAGCTCGACGCTGCGCGCACGCCGGCTCGAGGAGAAGGCCCTCGTCGTCCAGCGGCTCGCCCGGCACGTGCTGCCGCTCGTCGAGCGCGGGGCGGTCACCGTCCCGGTCGAGCGCGCGTTCCCGCTCGCCGACGCGCAGCAGGCCTACGACGCGTTTGCCGCGGGCGGCAAGTTCGGCAAGCTCGTCCTCGTGACGTAGCCGGTCGCTAGCATCGCCGGCGGCAAACCACTGAAGCTGAGGAGACTCGAGATGGAAGTCGACGTTGCCGTCCTGGGTGGAGGCCCCGGCGGATACACGGCCGCGATCCGCGCAGCGCAGCTGGGCGCGACCGTCGCCTGCATCGAGAAGGAGCCCGAGCTCGGCGGCACATGCCTGCGCGTCGGCTGCATCCCGACCAAGGCGTGGGTGCAGACCGCGCAGTTCCTGCACCAGGCGAACGACGTGTTCGGCCGGCTCGGCGTGCACGTCGAGCAGCCGCGGCTCGAGTTCGCGGCCGCGAACGAATGGAAGGCGGGCGTCGTCATGCAGATGACGTCGGGCGTCGCCTCGCTCTTCAAGGCGAACGGCGTCGAATGGGTGAAGGGCCAGGGAACCTTCACGGACGCGAACACGATCGCCGTGTCCGACGGCGAGGACGTGCGCTTTCGCTCGGCCGTGATCGCGACCGGCTCGTTCCCGCTGCGGCCGCCGATCCCGGGGCTCGAGTCCGACCTCTGCGTCGACTCGACCGGCCTGCTCGCGCAGACGGAGGTGCCCCGACGGCTCGTCATCCTCGGCGGCGGCATCATCGGCTGCGAGTTCGCATCGATCTTCGACCGCTTCGGCTCCGAGGTGACCGTGATCGAGATGCTCGACACGCTCATCCCGCAGGAGGACGCCGACGCGGCGAAGGAGCTCGCGAAGGCGTTCGGCAAGCGCGGCATCCGCCTCGAGCTGGGCAAGCAGTGCACGCAGGTCGAGCAGCGGGGCAACGTCCTGAGCGTCTCGTTCGGCGACGGCGAGTCGGTCGAGTGCGACCTGATGCTCGTGTCGGTCGGGCGCGGGCCGCTCGTCGAGGGCATCGGGCTCGAGAGCGCCGGCGTGCAGTTCGATGCGCGCAAGGGCATCGCCGCGGACGACCACCGCCGGACGTCGGTGCCGCACATCTACGCCGTCGGCGACTGCGCGGGCTACTGGCAGCTTGCGCACACCGCGTTCCGAGAGGGCGAGGTCGCGGCCGAGAACGCGTGCGGCCACGAGGCCGTCGTGAACAACCGCGCCGTCCCGCGTCCGATCTACACCGATCCGGAGATCGCCGGCGTCGGCCTCACCGAGGCGGAGGCGCGCGAGCAGTACGGCGACGACGTGGCGGTCGGCAGGTTCCCGTGGGCCGCGAACGCGCGCGCGGTCATGCAGGCGGAGACGGTCGGCTGGGTGAAGTCGATCCACGAGTCGCGCTACGGCGAGCTGCTCGGGATCGTCATGGTCGGCCCGCACGTCACCGACCTGATCGAGGCCGGCGTGGTCGCGATCGACGCCGAGTCGACGGTGGAGACGGTCGCGGACGGGATGGCCGCGCACCCGACGCTCTCGGAGGCGGTCAAGGAGGCCGGCCTCGTCGCCCTCGGGCGTGCGATCCACCTCCCGAACAGGAAGCGCGCAACCGTCTAGAGTCCCGGTATGAGCGTGATCAACCGCCGCAACGCGGTGATGGGCTGGCTGGCGTGGAGCGGCATCAAGCTCCTCGCGAGGGAGAAGGCACGCGGCGCCGTGCCGGCTGTCGACCGCGAGACGAAGAAGCCGAACCGGAGCGCGATCGCGCTCGCGGTCGTCGGCGCGACGACGTTCGTGGTGCTGAAGCTGAAGCGCACGCGGGGCGAGCTCGAAGCCCTCGACGGCTGACCCACCCCTCGCCACGCAACCCTGACCTTGACGCGGATCGTGCGACGCGGCACGATCGTCTGGGCCGCGTCTCTCCCCGCGGACACTGCGCGTGCTTTCCCACAGCGGTTATCCACAGCCGATCCCGTGGCGCGTCGCCGTCCGCGCGCGCGGCGTGCGCGGCCTGTGGAAGGCGGCCGCGACACCACAGCGACGTTGGTAGCGTCGCCGCATGGCCGAGCGGCTCGACTCTGAGCAGGTCGAGGTCCTGCGCGCGTGGGGCGTGGGGCTCGCCTCCGACGAGCGCGACGAGGTGCGCGCGGCGGGCAAGGCGATCACGCTGCTCGTCGACGAGATCGACCGGCTGAACATCGACCTGTGGAACCTGCGCGCGGGTGGCGATTCGCGGCCGGCGGCCGAGCCGGAGCCGCCGCCGGAGCCGGCGATGGGACTGGCGCTCCGCGACCGGCTTCGTCGCCGCGCCTCGCGGTCCGAGCAGCCCTCGTAGTCAGCCGACGGGGAGGGCGTTCGCCTCGGCCGCGCGGGCGAGCCACGGCCGGGCGCCGAGCCGGTCGAAGATCGCCACCGCCTCGTCGAGGGCGGGAGCCGCGTCGTCGGCCTGCCCGGCGGCGAACAGCGCCTCGGCCTGCTCGAGCAGCGTGACGCCGAGGAAGAACGGCATCGCGAGCTCCCGGAAGAGCCCGGCCGCCAGCCGGAACAGCCGGTCGGCATCGGGAGGGCCGAGCCGGGCGCGGAACCTCGTCGCCTGCGCCTGGAGGAACTGCGACGAGACGCCGGGAGCGAGCCCCTCGACGTCGGCGAGCAGGCGCTCCGCCTGCTCGCGGTCTCGAAGCGCGAGCGCCGCGTCGACCGCGATGCTCCACGCCTCCTTCACGAACTCCGTGCGGTAGCTCATCTCGCGTCCGGCCTCGATCGCTTCGAGCGCCGTCGCGAGCGCCTGGTCGAACGAGCGCCGGGCGAAGAGCACCCGCGCGACTCCCGTCTGGTAGCTGGAGCGCTCCTGGACGTCGGCCGACGTTCCGAAATCCGCGAGCAGCCCGGTGATCTCGTCCGCCTCGTCGAGCGATCCGCGGTGAACGTGGACCGCGAGCCCGCAGGTCGTCAGCGCCGAGAACGCCTGCCGCGCCGTCTCCCACTCCTCGCGCGGGAGCCGGTCGAGCAGCTCCAGCGCCGTGTCCCATTCTCCGAGGGCGTACAGCGAGTACATCTGACCCATCAGCTGCCACTCCCAGTAGCGGTTGCCGGCGCGTCGCGCGAGCACGAGCCCCTCGCGCACGGTTCGCGCGGCATCCTCGTAGCGGTCGACCTGGCTCAGCGTGTCGGCGTAGTTGAAGTAGGCGCGCAGCGCCGCCGACGGCCGGTCGTGCTCGAGCGCCGTCTCGAGCGCGTAGCGGAGGAGCACGATGCCCTCGGTCAACCGGCCGCGCGAAACGAGGAGGACGCCCTTCGTGTTCAGGGCCTGCGACAGCACCTCGGGCAACGCGAGCGCTTCCGCGATCTCGAGCGCGGTCTCGAGACGCTTGCCGCCGAGCTCGGAGTCGCCGGAGAAGAAGAGGAAGCGGCCGAGCTGCGCGGCGAGCGCCGCGAGATCCTCGTCGGGCTCCTCCTTCGAGAGCTCGGAGAACGCCCGGTCCATGTCGGCGAGCCCCTCCTCGATCCGGCCGCGGTCCCACAGAAGCTCGGCGTGTCGCGCCGAGACGCGCGCGGCGGGGTGCGTCTCGCCTTCTGCCGCGAAGATCGCGATCGCGGCCTCGTAGTGCGCACGCGCCTCCTCGGGGCGCACGGCAACCTGCGCCATCAGCCCGGCGCGCTCCAGCAGGTCGGCACGGCGAAGCGGCTCGGTTGCCAGCGCCGCTGCGCGCTCGTACGCACGCAGTGCCTCCGCCGGCGCCGCCAGCGACGAGGCGCGTTCGCCCGACCGCGCGAACAGCTCGGCCGCACGTGCGCGCAGCTCGGCGGCGTCGGGAGCGTCCGGGACGGCCTCGTACGCATCGATGTAGTGCGTTGCGACCAGCTCCACGAGCTCGTCCTCCTCGGAGCTCGAGACCTGCTCGAGATGGTGGGCCGCGGCGAGGTGCTTCGCCTTGCGCTCCTGCCGCGAGAGCGTGTCGTAGGCGACGCGTTTCACGATGTCCTGCAGGAAGGCGTACTGCCCGCGCTCGGGCGAACGGGGATCGGCCTGCACCGAGAGGATCTCCTTGCGCAGGAGCGCCGCGAGCAGCGGCTGCAGCCGGTCGTCGGCGAAGCCCGAGAGCGCGCCCAGCCCGCCGTGCGTGAACGTCTTGCCGAGCACGGAGCCGTCCTGCACGAGCCGGCGCTCGTCGAGCGTCAGCCCGTCGAGGCGCGCGGCGACGAGGGCCTGCAGCGTCTCGGGGACATCGAGCGTCTCCACGGGGCCGGTCGGCCGATATGCGTTGCCCTCGAGGGCGAGCACGCCGCGGTCGACGAGCATGCGCACGGTCTCGACCGCGTACAACGGGACTCCCTCGGCGCGCTCGAGGATGCGGTCGCGGAGATCGTCCGGCAGGCCGTCGATCAGACCGGCGAGCAGCTCGCCCATCGCCGCGGGCGACAGCGGGTCGAGGTAGAGCTGCGTGAAGTTGCGCTTCCCGGCGCCCCAGGTCGGGCGGCGGTCGGCGAACTCGGGTCGCGCGAGCGCGAGCACGAACAACGGGTGGGCGCGCGACCACTCGAGCAGGTACTCGAGGAAGTCGAGCAGTCCGGAGTCCGCCCATTGCAGGTCCTCGAAGACCAGGATCGTCGGCGCCTGCTCGGCCAGCCGTTCGAACAGCACGCGCCAGGCGGAGAACAGGTTCTCCTCGTCTCCCGGCGCTCCCTCCTCGAGCCCCAGCAGGCGGGCCAGCCGCGGTGCGACCCAGCGGCGCTCGTCGGCGTCGGGGAGATGCTCGTCGAGCGTCTCGTCGAGCTTCGCGCGAGCCGTGGCCGGATCGTCGTCGTCGACGATCCCGCAGCGCATGCGGACCATCTCGGCCAGTGCCCAGTACGCAACGCCGTCGCCGTAGGAGGGGCACCGCCCACGGTGCCAGAACGCTTCGCCGGCGATCCCGTCGATGTACTTCTCGAACTCCCATGCGAGCCGCGACTTGCCGATCCCGGCGATGCCGGTGATCGAGACGAGCTGGGCGCGGCCCTCCTCCGCGGAGGCGTGGAAGAGCTCCTTCACGAGTCGGAGCTCGCGGTCGCGGCCGACGAACGGCGGCTCGAGCCCGATCGTGCGCTGCGACCCGCGCGCGCCCGCGACGACGCGGAGCGCGCGCCAGAGCCGTACGCGCTCGCTCTTGCCCTTGAGCTCGCGCTCGCCGGCATCCTCGTAGGCGATCGACGCCTCCGACGAGCGTCGCGTCGCGTCGCCGACGACGACGCTTCCCGGCTCCGCGATCGACTGGATGCGGGAAGCCGTGTTGACGAGGTCGCCGGCCACCATTCCCTGGCCGGTCGCGCCGACCGTCACGGCGGCTTCGCCGGTCAGCACGCCCGCGCGGGCCTCGAGCGGCTCGCCGACCTCCTGCCCGAGTGCCTTCACCATCGCGACGACGTCGAGCGCGGCGCGAACCGCGCGCTCGGCGTCGTCCTCGTTCGCGGACGGTGCGCCCCACACGGCCATCACGGCGTCGCCGATGAACTTCTCGACGGTGCCGCCGTAGACGGAGATGAGGCGGCTGCAGCTCTCGAAGTAGCGTGAGAGCAGGTCGCGCACCTCCTCGGCGTCACGCTGTTCGGACAGGGTGGTGAAGCCGACGAGGTCGGCGAACAGGACGGATACCAGCCGCCGTTCGGCGATCGGCGCGCCGATCGCCGCTGCGGGTACCGCGGGCCGGCCGGCGAGCGGCGCGGCGCACTCGTTGCAGAACTTCGCCGTGGCGCCGTTCGCGAAGCCGCAGACGGGACAGACACGGGCGAGCGGAGCGGCGCATTCGCTGCAGAAGCGGGCGCCTGCCGGGTTGTCGGTGCCGCAGCTCGCGCAGTGCATCTCGTTTCGGAGCCTAACCTTGGCGGGGCGGCGAGAAACGGTTCCACGTCGCGCTTCGGCGCCCGTCCGGCCGGGTCGGACCGGTCCGGTGCCGCCTCGACACGAGCCTGTGCCGGCTTTGCAACGAGGCCGTCACGCGCCCGCGTGCCGCCAGACCGTGCGCGTCACGATTCCCCTGCACACCGGCCGGGAAGCAGGCCGGCGGGAGGTGCGTAAGGCAGGCGGCAGCCATCCACACGAAACTGTGTCGCACTTGACACGAAGGTGTCGCTCACGGAATGTTGCGGGATGGCGATCGTCGCCAAGATCCTCGGGCAGAAGGGCCGGGACGTGATCCGGATCGAGGGCGACGCGACCGTGCTCGACGCCGTGCAGGTGATGGTCGACGCAAACGTCGGCGCCGTGCTCGTCACCGGCGGCGACCCGAACGACGTCCGCGGCATCTTCACCGAGCGCGACTTCCTGCGCCGCGTCGCCGTCCGCGGCCACGACCCCCGCGAGACGCCCGTGCGCGACGTGATGACCTCGCCGCTGGTCGTGATCACACCCGACACCGAGGTCGAGGAGGCGATGGCGCTGATGACCGATCGCCGTATCCGTCACATCCCGGTCGTCGACGGCGACGCGGTGGTGGGGATGATCTCGATCGGCGACCTCGTGCGCCTGCAGTCCGAGCAGCAGAGCTTCCAGATCCGCTACCTGACCGAGTACATCTCCGCCGGCTGAGGCCGGTAGCCGGCGCGGGCGGAGATCTCCGCCGCCGTTTTCAGCAGGGCGGGCGTGAGCCGCGCGACCAGCTCCTGCATCGACACCATCGAGCTGTGCACGGCCAGGTTGACCGCCGCCGCCACCTGCCCGTCCTGGCCGCGCACCGGCGCCGCGATCGACCGCAACCCGTACGCGAGCTCCTCGTTGTTGATCGCGACACCCTCGCGGCGCACGCGCTCGAGGTCTGTGAGCAGCGACCGCCGCGTCGTCAGCGTGTTCGGGCCGCGGCGGTCCAGACTCGAGCTCTCGATCAGCGCATCGCGCTCCTCCGGCTCGAGGAACGCCAGCAGCACCTTGCCCATCGACGTGCAGTACGCCGGCATGCGCGAACCGACGTGCAGGTTGAGGTCGATCTCGCGCTGGCCCGCGCGCGAGCTGCGGCAGCGCTCGACGTACACGACGTCGACGCCGTCGAGCACCGCCATGTTGACCGTGAAGCCGGTCTCGTCGCTCAGCTGCTGCAGGTGCGGAGCGGCGAGCTCGCGCAGCTCCATCGAGTTGATCGCCGAGAAGCCGAGGTCGAGCACGCGTGGGCCGAGCCGGTACTTGCGGGTGGGCGGGTCCTGCTGCAGGTACCCGAGTGCGGCCAGCGTGGCGACGTAGCGATGCGTCGTCGACCGCCCGAGCCCGATCTCGCGCGCCAGCTCCGAGATGCCGAGGAGCGGCCGGCCGGAGCGGAACGCCGAGAGGATTGCCAGGCCGCGCTCGAGCGACTGGGAGTAGGCGGCCCCTGCCGTCACGTCCCGTCTATTAGAACAGCATCTTGACATCCGGACAAGAGGCGTCATAGCGTGGCGGGAGCGTTGACCGGTCGTGCCCCCCATGGCGATCCCAGGAGGTCGTAGATGCACGAGGAGTTCGAAACGCGGCGAATCACCAGGAAGGAGCTCATCAAACGCGCCGGGGTCGGAGCGGGCGGCCTGCTCGTGTCGGGTGCGCTCGCCGAGCCGATCTGGGCGCGGCCGCTCACGCACGACGCGAGCAACACGCTCAAGATCGGCTACGTCAGCCCGCTCACCGGGCCTGCGGCCGGATTCGGCGAGGGCGACCCGTACATCCTCGGGCTCGCCCGCAAGGCGCTCGCGAAGGGCGTGACGATCCAGGGGAAGCACTACAGCGTCCAGATCGTCAACAAGGACTCCCAGTCGAGCCCGACCCGCTCGGCCCAGGTGTCGAACGAGTTGATCCACTCCGACAAGGTGAACATCCTGCTCGCGACGTCGACGCCGGAGGTCACGAACCCGGCGGCCGACGCTGCCGAGGCGGCCGGGGTGGCCAACATCTCGACGGTCGTGCCGTGGGAGTCGTGGTACTTCGGCCGCGGCGCGAAGCCTGGCAAGGCGTCGCCGTTCCGCTACGGCTACGTCTTCTGCTTCGGGACGCACGAGTTCTTCGAGGCGTACACCCACCTGTGGCCGCAGGTGAAGACGAACAAGAAGGTCGGCGTGATGTGGCCGAACGACGCGGACGGCAACGCGATCCGCGCGAACCTCGGCCCGCTGCTGGAGAAGGCGGGCTACAAGGTCATCGATCCCGGCGCCTACCAGGACGGGACGAACGACTACTCCTCGCAGATCGCGAAGTTCAAGTCGGAGAACTGCCAGATCTTCAACACGTTCCCGATCCCGCCCGACTTCGTCACGTTCTGGCGGCAGGCGGCGCAGCAGGGATACACGAAGCAGGTGAAGATCGCGCAGATCGCCAAGACGGGGCTGTTCCCGTCGCAGGTCGAGGCCGTCGGCAAGCTCGGCCCGACGCTCGCGAGCGGCGCGTACTGGACGCCGCACTTCCCCTACTCGTCGTCGCTCACGGGGCTCACCTCGAAGCAGATCGGCGACGGCTACACGAAGAAGACGGGCCGCCAGTGGAACCAGCAGCTCGGCTCGTCGATGGCGCTGCTCGACGCCGGCGTCGCCGCGCTGAAGGCGGCGACCGATCCCACGGACCCGAGCGCAGTGGCCAAGGCGCTCCTCAAGCTCAAGGTGGAGACGCCGAACGGCGTCCTGCACTGGGGTGTGGGCGGAGCGAAGAACCCGTTCCCGAACGTCTTCGTGACGCCGATCATCGGCGGGCAGTGGGTGAAGACGAAGGGCAAGTTCCCGCTCGACTTCGTGCTGTGCGAGCATTCGACCGACCCGAAAGTGCCCATCCAGGCGCATCTGAAGCCGTACGCGAACGGATAGTGCCGACCGGTACGCCGCTCCTCGAGGCCTCCGGGTTGCGCAAGCGGTTCGGCGCGCTCGTGGTGCTCGACGGAGTGGATTTCGCAGTTCGGCCCGACGAGGCGGTCGGCATCGTCGGGCCGAACGGCGCAGGGAAGACGACGCTGCTCAACGTCCTGGCCGGGACGTACCGGCCGGACGGCGGGCGCGTGCTGTTTCGCGGCGAGGACGTGTCGGGCAGGAACGCGGCGCGCCGGTGCCGCCTCGGCGTCGGACGCGCCTTTCAGATCCCGCGCCCGTTCGGGAACATGAGCGTCTTCGAGAACGTCTTCGTCGGAGCGGCCGCAGGCGCGGGCGGGCCGCGGCAGCAGGTGTACCGGCGCTCGATCGAGGCGCTCGAGACGTGCGGGCTGACGCAGGTCGCGAACCGCCGCGCGGAGACGCTCGGGCTGTTGTACCGCAAGCGCCTGGAGCTGGCGCGCGCGCTCGCGACCGACCCGTCGGTGGTGCTGCTCGACGAGGTCGGCGGCGGCCTCACCGACGCGGAGGCCGACGAGCTGCTCGCGACGATCACGGGCGTGCGCGAGCGCGGGATCGCCGTCGTGTGGATCGAGCACATCGTTCACGTGCTCGTGCGCGGCGTCGAACGGCTCGTGTGCATGGCCGAGGGACGCGTGATCGCCGACGGCGAGCCGGCCGCCGTCATGCGCGACGCCGCCGTGATCGACGCCTATCTCGGCCGGGCGGTCGCGTGACGCTGCTCCGGCTCGAGTCGATCGACTCGCGCCACGGGCTGCTACAGGCGGTGCGCGACGTCTCGCTCGAGGTCGACGAGGGCGAGACGCTCGCGCTCGTCGGCGCGAACGGCGCCGGCAAGACCACGCTGCTGCGCACGATTGCCGGTGCCCACCGTGCAACCGGCGGACGGATCGTCTTCGACGGCGCCGATATCACGCGCGTCCGGCCGCACCGGCGCGTGCGCATGGGTATCGCGCTCGTGCCCGAGGGGCGCAAGCTGTTCCCGCAGCTGACCGTCGCCGAGAACCTGCTCGTCGCGTCGGCGGCCGGGCGCGCGGGCCCGTGGAACGTCGACGCCGTGCTCGAGGTGTTCCCGCTGCTCCGTCCGCTTCGCTCGGCGCGCGCGGCCAGCCTGTCGGGCGGCGAGCAGCAGGCCACCGCGATCGGCCGCGCGCTGATGACGAACCCGCGGCTGTTGCTGCTCGACGAGGTATCGCTCGGGCTCGCGCCCGTCGTCGTCGAGAGCGTCTACGAGTCGCTGGTGCACCTCGTCGACCGCGGCACGACGCTCGTGCTCGTCGAGCAGGACCTCGGCCGCGCGTTGCAGGTGGCGTCGCGCGTCGCGTGCATGCTCGAGGGGCGGATCGTGCTCGAGGGCGCGGCGGCCGACGTGACGCGCGAGCAGGTGACCGAGGCATATTTCGGCCTCGCGCCAGCGGGGGGCAGCCGGTGATCTGGCTGAACGCCGTGATCCACGGGATCCTGCTCGGCGGCGTCTACGCGCTGCTTGCGACCGGTCTGTCGCTGATGTTCGGCGTGATGCGCATCATCAACCTCGCGCACGGCTCGTTCGCGCTGCTCGGCGCCTACTTCGCGTGGCTGCTGACGCAGCACCTCGGCGTCTCGACGTACCTCGCGCTCGTCGGCGTGATCCCGGCCGCGCTCGTGTTCGGCTACGCCGTCCAGGTGACGATGTTCGAGCGCAGCCTGCGTGCCGGGGAGCTCGTCCCGCTGCTGACGACGTTCGGCCTGCTGATCGTGATCGCGAACCTGCTCGAGTACTTCTTCTCGCCGGACGTGCACTCGCTTTCCCCGGGCTCGATCGGCGCGTCGAGCTGGGACGTCTCGAGCACGATCCAGATCCCGTGGTTCGACGTGCTCGTGCTGGGGGTGGCCGTGGGCGTGCTCGGCGGACTGCAGCTGCTGCTGACGCGGACGCAGCTCGGGCGTGAGCTGCGCGCGACCGCGTCCGATCCGGAGACGGCGGAGCTGGTCGGCGTGAACGCGCGCGGCGTCTACGCACGCGCGACGGCGATCGCGGTCGCGACGGCGGCGCTCGCGGGCGTCTTCTACGCGATGCGCTCGACGTTCGACCCGTCCGCCGGACCGTCGGAGCTGATCTACGCGTTCGAGGCGGTCGTGATCGGCGGCGTCGGCTCGCTCTGGGGGACGCTGATCGGCGGGATCGTGCTCGGCGTCGCCCAGACCGTCGGCGCGCAGATCGACGTGCAGTACTTCGCGCTCGCCGGGCACGTCGTCTTCCTGGTCGTCCTCGTCGCCCGGGCGATCGGCCAGGCGGCCGGCCTCGGCTTCAACTTCCGGTCCCGCTTCGCGAGGCCCGCGACGGCATGAGCGAGCAAGCGGTGCCGCCGCTGCCCGGGGCCGCGTCGGTCGAGCGCTGGTCGGCGCTGTCCGCGTCCTTCACCGGCGCCTTCGCCGCGCTGATCGTCCTGCTCGGTTTCGCGCCGTTCCTCTTCGGCCAGAACACGATCAACAACCTGATCCAGCTCTACTTCCTGGTCATGCTCGCGATCATGTGGAACGCGCTCGCCGGCTACGGCGGGCTCGTTTCGATCGGGCAGCAGGCGTTCATCGGCATCGGCGCGTATGCCGTCGTCTACCTCTCCGTGCAGCACTCGATGGACCCGTTCGTGGCGATGCTGGTCGCGACGCTCTTCGGCGGGCTGGTCTCGATCCCGCTCGCGTCGATCGTGCTCTGGCTGCGCGGCGGCGCGTTCGCGATCGGGATGTGGGTGGTCGCGGAGGCGGTCGCGATCCTCATCTCGCTCGACGCGTCGCTCGGCGGTGGCACGGGCACGTCGGCGCTGCTCGCGTTCAACCTGCGCTACACGCCCGACCAGCGGCTGCGCTACGTGTACTGGGCGGCGTTCGCCGGCGCTGCGGCGCTGCTCGTGATCCTGTTCATGGTGCTGCGGAGCCGGCTCGGCGCCTCGCTGCAGGCGATCCGCGACGACGAGGAGGCGGCGGCGTCGCTCGGCGTGCGCGTCGTGCTCGGCAAGGCGGTCCTCTTCGTCCTCGCCGGCACGGGCTGCACGGCAGCCGGCACGGTGATCATCGCCTGGCAGCTCTCGGTCCTCCCGCTCGGCCCCGACTCGATCTTCGGCATCAACTGGTCGGCGAAGATGATCTTCATGGTCCTCGTCGGCGGGCTCGGCACGTTCGAGGGCCCGATTCTCGGCGCGATCGTGCTGTACCTGGTGCAGACCTACGTCTCGGCGGCCGGCGTCTGGTACTACGTCATCCTCGGCGGCGTCGCGATCGCGGTCGCGCTGTTCCTGCCGCGTGGGATCTGGGGGACGGTGCAGGAGCGCTTCAACCTGCAGCTGCTGCCCGTCGGCTACCGCTTCCGGGGGCGCCGGTGACCGGACGCACCGACCTTTACGCTCTCCGGATGGAGGCGGCGTGAACGCGAGGCCCGGCCGCGCATCCGACTACACGGCGGACGAGATGATGGCCGTCGAAGCGGCGCGTCGCCTGCGCGACGGCATGGTCTGCTTCGTCGGCATCGGGTTGCCGAGCACGGCCGCCAACCTCGCGCGCCGGACGCATGCGCCCGGGTGCGTGCTCGTGTACGAGAGCGGCACGATCGGCGCGAAGCCGCAGAGACTGCCGCTGTCGATAGGCGACGGCGAGCTCGCCGAGACCGCGGTCTCGGTCGTCTCGGTGCCGGAGATGTTCGGCTACTGGCTGCAGGGCGGACGCATCGACGTCGGCTTCCTCGGCGCCGCGCAGATCGACAGGCACGGCAACCTCAACTCGACCGTGATCGGCGACTACGACCATCCGCGCGTGCGCCTGCCCGGAGGCGGCGGCGCACCCGAGATCGCGGCCGGCGTCAAGGACGTGTTCGTGCTCCTGCGGCAGACGCCGCGCGCCTTCGTGGAGCGGCTCGACTTCACGACGAGCCTCGGCGACCGCGTCCGCGTCGTCGTCACCGACCTCGGCGTGCTCGAGCAGCGCGACGGCGAGCTCGTGCTCACGTCGGTCCACTCGTTCTCCACCGTCGAGGATGCGCGCGGCGGCACCGGCTGGGACCTGCGCGTCGCCGACGACGTGCGCGTCACCGAGCCGCCGTCGATCATCGAGCTCGCAGCGCTGCGCGCGCTCGAAGCCGCGTGAGGCCCTTCGAGGCGATCTTCGTCCCGCACGAGGCGGCGGAGGCGGTCTCCGACCGCGCCTGGCTCGAGGCGCTGCTCGAGGCCGAGCAGGCGCTCGCAAACGCCGGCTCCCGCGCCGGCATCGTCCCGGCCGACGCCGCTTCCGCGGTCACGGCGGCGTGCGACCCGGGCCTCTTCGACGTGGGCGAGCTCGCCGAGCAGGGGCGTGCGGCCGGCAACCCGGTCGAGCCGCTCGTGCGCGCGATCCGCGCGCACACCGGCGAGAAGCACGGCGCCTGGGTGCACCGCGGCGCCACGAGCCAGGACATCCTCGACACCGCCGCGATGCTCGTCTCGAAGCGCGCGTGCGGCGTCATCGGCGGCGAGCTCTCGGCCGTCGCCGATCGCTGCGCCGCCGCGGCCGACGCGCACCGGGGCACCGTGATGGCCGCGCGCACGCTCCTGCAGCAGGCCGTGCCGACGACGTTCGGCCTGAAGGCGGCGGGCTGGCTCGTCGCCGTCGTCGAGTCGCGGCGGCGGCTCGCGGCGGTCGCGGCCACGCTGCCCGCGCAGCTCGGCGGGGCGGGCGGGACGATGGCCGCGTTCGGCGAGCGCGGCCCCGAGCTGCTGCGGCTGTTCGCCGCCGAGGTCGACCTGGCGGAACCGACGGTGGCCTGGCACACGCTGCGCACCCCGGTGACGGACCTCGCCGGTGCGCTCGCCGGGGCCGCGGGCGCGCTCGGAAAGGTCGCGACCGATGTGGTCCTGCTCTCGCAAACCGAGGTCGCCGAGGTCGCCGAGGCGGAGGGAGGCGTGTCGTCGACGATGCCGCACAAGCGCAACCCGATCGCCGCGGTGCTCGCGGATGCCTGCGTGCGACACGTGCGCGCCAGCGCGGCGCTGCTCTTCGAGTCGGCGGTGCAGGAGCACGAGCGCGCAGCCGGTGCCTGGCACGCCGAGTGGGCGGCGCTGTCTGCGGCGCTCGCGGCGACCGCCGGCGCCGCGTCTTCGATCCGCCGTTCGCTCGACGGCCTGCACGTGGACGCCGCGCGGATGCGCGCGAATGTCTCCCCGGACGTCCTCTCCGAGGCCGAGCGGCTCGGGATCGAAGCCGAGAAGCCCGAGGACTACCTCGGCTCTTCCGACGCGCTGATCGACCGCGCGCTCGCGCTCTACCGCGGATGACCATGTGCCGTACGGTCGTGCTCTGCGGCTCGCTCGGCGCGCCGTCGGCGATGTGGGAAGCGCAGCTGCCGGCGCTCGCGGGGCGGGAGACCCTGTGCGTCGACCACCCGGGCCACGGCGGCGCGCCGGTCTTCGAGGTGCACGACGTCGGCGACCTCGCCAGGCACGTGCTCGCCGCCGCGGGCGACCGGAGCTTCGCGTTCGTCGGCCTTTCGCTCGGCGGCGCGGTCGGCATGCGGCTCGCGCTCGACGCGCCCGACCGGGTCGAGAGGCTCGTTCTCGCCTGCACCGCCATGCGCTTCGGCGATCCGGCGCAGTGGCTCGAGCGCGCGGCGACGGTGCGCGCGCAGGGGCTCGGCGCGATCGTCGACGCCGTGCTCGCCCGCTGGTTCACGCCCGGGTTCGAGGGCGTCGACGTCCACCGCGAGCGCTTTCTCAACACCGATCCGGAGGGCTATGCCCGCTGTTGCGAGGCGCTGTCGCAGTTCGACGTGCGCGATCGCCTCGGCTCGATCACCGCCCCGACGCTCGCGATCGCCGCGACCGAGGACCCGAGCACGCCGCCCGGGGTGGTGGAGAGCGTCGCGCACGGCATCCCGGGCGCACGCTTCGAGGTGATCGGCGATGCTGCGCACCTCGTGAACGTCGAGCGACCGGATGCGTTCAACCGACTGCTGGAGGAGCACCTGTGACGACCAAGGACGAGGGCATGCGCGTGCGGCGCGAGGTGCTCGGCGACGCACACGTCGACCGCGCGGTCGAGCGGACGAGCGAGTTCACCGCCGAGTTCCAGGACCTGATCACGCGCTACGCGTGGGGCGAGATCTGGACGCGGCCGGGGCTCGACCGGAGGACGCGGAGCTGCATCACCCTGACGGCGCTGATCGCGCTCGGTCACTTCGACGAGCTCGGGATGCACGTGCGCGCGGCGCTGCGGAACGGGCTGACGCCGGACGAGCTCAAGGAGGTGCTGTTGCACGCCGCGGTCTACTGCGGCGTGCCGGCCGCGAACCACGCCTTCTCGGTCGCGCAGCGCGTGCTCGAGGAGGAAGGGGCCTCCTCCTGACCCGGACGCGCACCCAGGTGGGGATCGTCGGTGCCGGGCCGGCGGGCCTGACGCTTGCCCGGCTGCTCCATCGTGCGGGCATCGAGTCGGTGGTGCTCGAGCGTCGCAGCCGCGAGTACGTCGAGCACCGGGTCCGGGCGGGCGTGCTCGAGCAGGGCACGGTCGAGACGCTCACCGGCGCCGGCGTCGGCGAGCGCATGCACCGCGACGGGATCGTCCACCGCGGCATCAACCTGCAGTTCGCCGGCGAGCGCCACCACCTCGACTTCGACGAGCTCACCGGCGGCGGGACGATCCTCGTCTACGGGCAGACCGAGGTGGTCAAGGACCTGATCGACGTACGGCTCTGCGACGGTCTGCCGCTCCTGTTCGAGGCCGACGGCGTCGCCGTCCACGACTTCGAGGCCGACGCGCCGTACGTCACGTTCACGCACGACGGCGAGGCGCACCGCCTCGACTGCGACGTGATCGCCGGCTGCGACGGCTTCCACGGCGTCTGCCGCCCGGCGATCGAACGGGTGCTCACCGCGTTCACGCGCGAGTACCCGTTCGGCTGGCTCGGCATTCTCGCGGAGGCGGCGCCGTCGAGCGAGGAGCTCGTCTACGCGCACCACGACCGCGGCTTCGCGCTGCTCAGCCTGCGCTCGCAGACGCTCGCCCGCCTCTATGTGCAGTGCCGCCCGGAGGAGGACCTCGCCGAGTGGCCGGACGAGCGGATCTGGGAGGAGCTCCGCGTGCGCACCGCGCTCGACGGCTGGACGCTGAACGAGGGGCCGGTGCTCGAGAAGGGCGTGACCGGCATGCGCAGCTTCGTGGCCGAGCCGATGCGGCACGGGCGGCTGTTCCTCGCGGGGGACGCGGCGCACATCGTCCCGCCCACCGGCGCGAAGGGCCTCAACCTCGCGATCGCCGACGTCACCGTCCTCGCGCGGGGGCTCGAGCAGTGGTACGCGCGCGGTGACGAGTCGGGCCTCGCGTCGTACTCCGACCACTGCCTGCGCCGCGTCTGGCGCGCGGAGCACTTCTCGTGGTGGATGACGTCGATGCTCCACCGCGTCGGCGACGACCCGTTCGACCTGAAGCTCCAGCTGTCGCAGCTCCGGTACGTGGTGACCTCGGAGGCGGCCGCCCGGTCGCTGGCCGAGAACTACGTCGGGCTCGTGCCCGCGTAGGCTTGCTCGATGCCGGTCTGCGCTGCCTGCGGCCAGGACAACCCGGAGATCGCGCGGTTCTGCCTCTCGTGCGGAGCGCCCTTGTCGGGGCGGGAGGTCCGCCAGGAGCGGAAGGTGGTCACGGTGCTGTTCGCCGACCTCGTCGGGTTCACGAGCCGCGCCGAGGCGCTCGATCCCGAGGACGTGGGGGCCATGCTCGAGGCGTACCACTCACGACTGAAGCTGGAGCTCGAGCGCCACGGAGGAACCGTCGAGAAGTTCATCGGCGACGCCGTCATGGCCCTGTTCGGCGCGCCGGTCGCGCACGAGGACGATCCGGAGCGCGCGGTCCGCGCCGCGCTGCAGATCAGGTCGGCGATCGCGGACCTGAACGACGCCGATCCCGAACGCGATCTCCACGTCCGGATCGGGATCACGACGGGAGAGGCGCTCGTCACCCTCGACGCACGGCCCGACGCCGGCGAGGGGATGGCCGCGGGTGACGTCGTGAACACGGCCGCACGGCTGCAGGCAGCCGCTCCCGAGGACGGCATCCTGGTCGACGAATCGACCTGGCGGTCGGCGGCTCACGCGTTCGAATGGCGCGAGCACGAAGCGGTTGCCGCCAAGGGGAAGGTCGACCCGGTTACGGCCTGGGAGGTCGTGGGCGCCCAGTCGAGCTTCGGCGTCGACGTCGAGCAGGACGCGCGCACGCCGCTCGTCGGGCGTGCACGCGAACGCGCCGTGCTCGGGCAGGCGCTGGAACGCGTCCGGACCGAGCGCGCGCCGCAGCTCGTGACGCTGATCGGCGTGCCGGGGATCGGCAAGAGCCGCCTCATCTGGGAGCTCTTCGGCATCGTCGATGCCGACCCCGACCTGATCACGTGGCGGCAGGGCCGATGCCTCCCGTACGGCGAGGGGATCGCTTTCTGGGCACTCGGCGAGATGGTGAAGTCGCAGGCGGGCCTCCTCGACACCGATTCGGCGCCCGTCGCGCACCAGAAGGTCGAGGCGGTCGTGGCGGCGGCCGTCCCGCCCGAGGATCGCGACTGGGTGAGCGCGCACCTGCGACCGCTCGTCGGGCTCCCCGGCATCACCGGCTCCGACAGCACGGACGCGTTCGGTGCCTGGCGCCTCTTCTTCGAATCGCTCGCGGAGCATCGTCCGCTCGTCCTCGTGTTCGAGGATCTCCACTGGGCCGACGACGGGCTCCTCGACTTCGTCGACCATCTCGCCGACTGGGCCGCAGGGGTGCCGCTCCTCGTCGTGTGCTCCGCGCGGCCCGAGCTGCTCGAGCGCAGACCGGCGTGGGGAGGCGGGAAGCTGAACGCGACGACGCTCGCCCTGGCTTCGCTCCCGCCGGAGGACTCGGCGCGGCTCGTCGCGACGCTGCTCGAGCAGCCGCTGCTGCCGGCCGAGCTGCAGCGTGCGCTGCTCGATCGGGCCGAGGGGAACCCGCTGTACGCCGAGCAGTACGTCCGCATGCTCGCCGACCGCGGGTTCCTCGTTCGCGGCATGGGCGGCTGGGAGCTGGCGAAAGCCGCCGACCTCCCGCTGCCCGAGTCGCTGCAGGGAATCATCGCCGCCCGACTCGACGGGTTGCCCGCGACCGAGAAGCACCTGCTCCAGGACGCCGCCGTGATCGGGAAGGTCTTCTGGGCAGGCGCGCTCGGCCGTGAGCGGGTCGAGCTCCGCGACGTGATCGACCAGCTGCACTCACTCGAGCGCAAGGGCTTCGTCCGGCGGGAGCGGCGCAGCTCCGTGGCCGACGAGACCGAGTACGCGTTCGGGCACGCGCTCGTCCGGGACGTCGCGTACGGGCAGATCCCGCGTATCGAGCGCGCGCGCAAGCACCGTGCCGCGGCGGAATGGATCGAAGAGCTGTCGGTCGAGCGGAGCGAGGATCACGCGCAGCTGGCCGCACACCACTGGGTCCAGGCGCTCGAGCTGAGCCGCGCGGCGGGCGCGGTCGACGCCGATCTCGAAGCGCGGGCACGGGCAGCGCTCGTGGTCGCGGGCGATCGCGCGCAGGGGCTCGGCGCGAGCGGCGCCGCGGCAGACCTGTACGCCGCTGCTCTCGCGCTCGTCTCCGACGACGATCCGGCGCGCCCGGGACTGCTCCTCCGTCACGGACGTGCCCTGGCCCAGACGGGTGTCGACACCGACGCCGAGCTGGCCGAGGCGACCGAGTTGCTCCTGGCGTCCGGCGACGTCGAGCGGGCCGTCGAAGCGGTCCTGGCTCGCTGCTGGATCGCCTGGAACCAGGGTCGTCCGGACGATGCGCTTGCTCTGTACGAGCGGGGGCTGGAGCTGGTCGCCGATCGGCCGGCCTCGACGCCGAAGGCGCAGCTCCACGGGGACTACGCGATCAACCTGATGCTGAAGGGCCGTGTCGACGAGGGGACCCACCACGCGGCGGTCGAGCTGGAGATCGGGCGCGAGATCGGCGTCGATCTCCATCGCGCGAATGCGCTGATCACGTTGGGCACGATCCGCGCGGGGTGGTGGCACGACCCCGACGGGTTTGCCCAGGTCGAACAGGGCCGGGAGCTGGCGCGCGGAATCGGCGACGGTCAGCTCGTCATGCGCGGCTACAAGAACCTGCAGTCGCTGCTCGGGCTCCACGCCGAGCTCGACCGAGCCCGGGCGGTCGTCGAGGACGGGCTGCGCACGGCGACGCGGCTCGGCGATTTCCACCATGTCGGCTGGTTCCAGGTCGAGCTCGGCCATTTCGCCTACCTGGCCGGGGACTGGGACGAGGCGGCCGGGAGCGTGCGCGGCTTCCTCGACGACCTTGGCGATCGCGACCACTACATGGCCGGCCCGGCGCGTCAGGTGCTCGGCCGGATCGAAGTGGCGCGAGGCGATCTCGCCGCCGGACTCCGTGACTCGACGATCGCCCTCGACTTCGCCCGTGCCGTGCGCGACCATCAGCAGCTCATGCCGGCGCTCGCCTCGCACGCCTGGGTCCTGGCACGTGCAGGGCGTTCCGGCGAGGCGCACTCTCTGCTCGACGAGTACCTCGCCATCGTCGACCTCCCGCACAATTCCGTCGTCGATGCCGCGCTCGTCCTCAGGCAACTCGACCGTGCGGCCGACTTCGAGCGCATTCCGGACCGGACGCTCGCCACGCCGTGGGGGACGTCCGCCGGAGCGTTCGCTCGCGGCGACTTTGCCGGGGCGGCCGCGGGGTTCGAGGCGATCGGAGCCCGCGTGTACGAGGCCGATGCGCGGCTGCGGCTCGCCGAGCGGCTGGCCGCGGATGGCCGGGTTTCCGAGGCCGGGCAGGAGGCGCACAAGGCCGGGGTGATCTTCGAGCGTGCCGGCGCCGAGCCGCTGGTCGCCGAGGCGAGCTCCGTCGTGCGCGCCTCGGCCTAGAGTCGTCGGTTAGGTTCCACCTGTGGTACCTCCGTTTCGCGCCGACCACGTCGGCAGCCTGCTCCGTCCGCCGAAGCTGCTCGAAGCACGCGCCGCGCACGCGAGCGGGGCGATCGACGCCGACGCGCTGCGCGCGGCCGAGGACGACGCGGTGCGCGACGTCGTGCGCAAGCAGGGCGAGGTCGGGCTCCGGGCGGCGACCGACGGCGAGTTCCGCCGCGCCTCGTGGCACATGGACTTCATCTACGCGCTCGACGGGATCTCGAAGACGGAGGGCCACCTTGCCGTCCACTTCCACAAGCCCGGCGAGGACATCGACTTCACGCCGCCGGCGCTGCACGTCGGCTCGAAGCTCGGCGTCTCGGAGACGATCTTCGGCGACGCGTTCCGCTTCGTGCAGGAGTGCGCGGACGGCGCCGTGCCGAAGCTGACGATCCCGTCGCCGAGCATGGTCCACTACCGGGGCGGCAAGGCCGCGATCGACGAGGCGGTGTACCCGACGATGGACGACTTCTGGGCGGGCCTCGCCGCCGCGTACCGCGAAGAGGTCGCCCGGCTCGGCGCGCTCGGGTGCACCTATCTGCAGCTGGACGACACGAGCCTCGCCTACCTGAACGACCCGCACCAGCGCGCGTACGTTGCCTCGATCGGGGGCGACCCCGAGCGCCAGCACGTCGAGTACATCCACCACATCAACGAAGCTCTCGCGGCGCGGCCCGCCGGGATGAGCGTCACGACCCACATGTGCCGCGGGAACTTTCGCTCCGCCTGGGCCGCGGAAGGAAGCTACGACT
>DASUZZ010000070.1:0-23875 GCA_036376615.1 Gaiellaceae bacterium | reverse complement strand
CGTGTAGATGAGGTCGTCGCGGTTGTACTCGGAGATCTCGAAGTCGTTGCCGAGCGTGATCGCGTCGAACGGGCAGGCGAGCTCGCAGTAGCCGCAGAAGATGCAGCGCGACATGTTGATCTCGTAGATGCGCGCGTAGCGTTCCCCCGCCGAGACGCGGTTGTCCGCGGTGTTCTCGGCCGCGACGACCCGGATGCAGTCCGCCGGGCAGGCGGCGGCGCAGAGCGAGCAGCCGACGCACTTCTCGAGGCCGTTCGCGTGCCGGTGCAGCCGGTGGCGCCCGCGGAAGCGCGGATAGACCGGTGACTTCTGCTCCGGGTACTGCTGCGTGATCGGCTTCTTGAAGATCTGCTTCAGCGTCACCCCGAAGCCCTTGAACGTGCTCGGAACGTTGCTCACTTCACCGCCACCACCACTGCGGCCGTGATCAGCGCGTTCAGCGTCGCGACCGGCAGCAGGACCTTCCACCCGAAGCGCATCAGCTGGTCGTACCGCAGGCGCGGCTGCGTCGCGCGGAGCCAGATGAACACGGAGACGAGGGCGAACAGCTTCAGCACGAACCAGATCGGCCCGAGGATGTCGAGCGAATGCACCCACGGGAAGTGGTAGCCGCCGAAGAAGAGCGTCACGCAGAGGCCCGACAGCACGAGCAGGTTGATGTACTCGGCCGCCTGGAAGACGCCCCAGCGCATCCCCGAGTACTCGGTGTGGTACCCGGCGACGAGCTCGGTGTCGGCCTCGGGCAGATCGAACGGGGCGCGCGAGGTCTCGGCGGTGCCGCCGATCAGGAACACCGCGAGCCCGACCGCCTGCGGGACGAAGAACCAGAGCGTCGCCTCCTGCTTGTTCACGATGTCGACCAGGTTCAGCGACTGGCCCATCATCACGACGCCGAGCACGGAGAGCGCGAGCGAGACCTCGTACGAGACGAGCTGCGCGCACGTGCGCATCGAGCCGAGGATCGAGTACTTCGACTCCGACGCCCAGCCGCCGACGATGAAACCGTAGATGCCGAGCGACCCGAGCGCGAAGATCAGGATCAGCGAGATCGGCACGTTGACGACCTCGCCGGCGATGTAGTAGCCGCCGACCGTCCAGCCCGCCCCGAAGGGCAGCACGCTGAACGCCAAGAGGGCGGTGCACATCGAGATGATCGGCGCGATGATGTAGAGGGGTTCCTTGGCTGCGCTCGGCGAGAACGCCTCCTTGCGGATCAGCTTCAGCAGGTCGGCGATCGGCACGAGCAGCCCCTTCGGGCCGGCCCGGTTGGGGCCGAAGCGGAGCTGCATGCGCCCGAGCAGCTTCCGCTCGAGCCACGTCGTGAAGGCGAAGAACAGCATCACGACGTTGATCACGATCAACGCCTTGAAGAACGTGATCCACCACGGCTCTGTCATGACTGCTCCAGCGTCGGCCAAGCGGGCGCTTCCGCCTCGGCCGCTGTTCCGTCGAGCCTACGCCGGGTGGTCATAGGGCCGCGTTCACCTCCACCGTCGCGTGCAGGTCGCCGACGTGCTCCGCCGCGATCCGGACGGCGCCGGGAGCGAGGTCGCGCGCGATGCGCGCACGCAGCTCGACCGACGTGCCGTTCGAGGAGACGGTCACGGTCGAGCCGTTGCGAATCCTGCGCCTGCGCGCGTCCTCGGACGACAGCCAGACCTCGCGTTCCGGCCGCTGGAACTCGAGCTCCGGTGTCCGCTCGACGGCGGCGCCGGAGAAGAGCGGGCGGTACGCGACCAGACGGAGACCCTTGCCGCGCGGCGCGGCCTTCGACCGCGTGCGGGGTGCCGGCGCTCGAGCCGCAACCGCCGGGAGCGGCGCGCGCTCGCCCAGCTCGGCGAGCGTGATCCCGCCGAAGCACTTCGCCGAGAGCTCCTCGAAGACGACCGGCGCGTGCGGCGACAGCTCGACGCCGAAGCGCGCGGCGAGTTTCGCGAGCCATGCGAGCACGTCGGGGACGGGAGCGAGCACGGCGCGGCGCTGACGCTGGAGCCGCCCCTCGAGGTTGACGGTCGTGCCGTCACGCTCCAGGTAGCTCGTGCCCGGCAGGACGAGGTCGGCGAGGCCGCGGTAGCTGTCCTGGAACATGCCGATGCCGATCACGGCGTTCGCCTTCTCGGCCAGCGCGCGGACGCTCGGGTCGCGGGCCGCCTCGTCGCCGGAGATCACGAGTAGCCGCGGCTCGTCGTCGCCGGGCTCGCCGTCGGCGGCGATGCTCCAGGCGTCGGTCACGCCGCGTCCGTTCGGCGTGAGCGGCAGGAGGTAGACGGCGCCCGCGCCGCTCGCGTGCGCCGCGTCGTCGGTGACGACCGCGTCGACGGGTTCGCTCGGCGGGCCGTACGTGATCGTCGCGCCGCGCCGGCTCGCCGCCTTCAGCCACAGCTCGACGACCGGCGCACGCTCGATCACCGGCGTGTCGCAGACGACCGCGATCGTCCGGGCGTCGCGGAGGGCCGACAGCGGCGCGCTCGGCGCCCCGAGATCGTCCGGCACGGTCTCGGGCAGCACTGCGCTGTGCGCGCCGAGCCCGCACCGCAGCAGCTTCGCGAGCGCGTATGCCTCCTCGACCGATTCGCCGCCGGAGAGTGCGGTGAGCGTCGACGTGCCGCCGTCGCGCAGCAGCCGCTCGACCTCGTCGAGCGCATCGTCCCACGAGAGGGCCGTGAACGTGCGGGGCCCGGACTTGCGGAGCGGCGTCGCGATCCGGTCGGCAGCGCCGAGGTGCTCGTACGCGAAGCGCCCCTTGTCGCAGAGCCATCCCTCGTCGATCTCCGGGTGGATCCGCGACTGGATGCGCTTCACCTTGCCCTCGCGCGTGGTCGCGCTGATGTTGCAGCCGACCGGGCAGAGGCCGCACACGGTCGGGACGCTCTGGATCTCCCACGGCCGGGCCTCGAAGCGGTACTGCGTCGAGGTGAGCGCGCCGACCGGGCAGATCTCGGTGACGTTCCCGGAGAAGTGGCCGCGGTAGGGTTCGTCCTCGAACGTCGCGATGATCGACTGCGAGCCGCGGTTGACGGCGACGAGTTGGCCGTCCTCGGCGACCTGCTCGCTGAAGCGCGTGCAGCGGTAGCAGAGAATGCAGCGCTCGCGGTCGAGCGCGATCAGCGGCGAGATCGGGATCGGCTTCTCGAACGTGCGCTTCGGGAACACCATGCGCGTCGTGCCGGGGCCGTAGCGGAACGTGAGGTCCTGCAGCGGGCACTCGCCGCCCTTGTCGCAGACCGGGCAGTCGAGCGGATGGTTGAGGAGGAGGAACTCGAGCGTCGCGTTCTGGCCCTCGGCCGCGAGCCTGGACGTGCGCGCGGTGTGCACGATCATCCCGTCCTGCGCGGTCAGCGTGCAGCCTGCCTGCAGCTTGGGCATCCCCTCGACCTCGACGAGGCACATGCGGCAGGCGCCGACGGCCGGCCCGAGGCGCGGTTCGTAGCAGAACACGGGGATCTCGATCCCCGCCGCCTGCGCCGTCTCGACGAGCCCGGTCCCCTTCGGCACCTCGATCTCGCGCTCGTCGATCGTGACCGTGACGGGCTCGGTCATCCACGCTCCCGTTGCAGTTCCGTCACCCTCGCCAAAGAACCTTCGTGCCACGCCGCACGAGCGCCCGGCCCTGTCATCGAGCCCCTTTCCACGAGGCTGTGGAGGGCGCGTGACAGGTTTGTCACCCTCGTTTGGCAACGGGACATGTCTGCGACCGTCATGTCGCCGCCTCGATCAGCTCGCGGGCGTGGGCGTGCGTGTGCATCGCCACCGGCGCCAGCACGCCGTCGAGCGGCGAGGTGTCTCCGAACGGGCAGCCGCCTTGGTCGATGTGCGCGACGAACTCGTCGCGGAACTTGGCGACGTAGCTCGCGACCGCCACCGCGGCGGTCTCGCCGAGCGGGCAGAGGCACTTGCCGTTGATGCGGTCGCAGACGTCGAGCAGGAGGTCGAGCTCGCGTCTCGTTGCGTCGCCGGCCTCGAGCTTGCGCAGGATCGCCGTCATCCACCGCGTCCCCTCGCGGCACGGCGTGCACTTGCCGCACGACTCGTGCTCGTAGAACTCGCTGACACGAACGCCGAGCTGCACCATGCACACGCGCTCGTCCAGGCAGACGACGCCTGCCGACCCCATCGCCGTGTGCAGCTTCGCGAGCGAGTCGAAGTCGTACCCGACGTCGATCTCGTCGCCGGCGAGGATCGCGGTCGACGAACCGCCCGGGATCACCGCCTTCAGCTTCCGTCCGCCGGGAATGCCGCCGCCGAGATGCTCGGCGTAGATCAGGTCGCGCAGCGAGATGCCCGGTTCGACCTCGTAGTTGCCGCCGTTGACGACGTGCCCCGAGACGGAGACGACGCGCGTACCGCGAGAGTTCTCGACGCCGAGCTTCGCGTACTCCGCACCGCCCAGCTCGAGGATCGGCGACACCGTCGCCATCGTCTCGACGTTGTTGACGACGGTGGGCGAGCCGTAGACGCCCGAGATCGCGGGGAACGGCGGCTTCGAGCGCGGCTGGCCCCGCTTGCCCTCGAGCGACTCGATCAGCGCCGTCTCCTCGCCGCAGATATACGCGCCGGCGCCGCGGTGCAGCACGATGTCGACGTCGCCGATCAGGTCGGGCCGCTCCTTCAGCTCGTCGAGCGCTGCAGCGAGCACCTCGTACGGGCCGCTGTACTCGCCGCGGATGTAGACGAAGACATTCGTCGAGTCGACCGCGTGCGCGGTGATCAGGCAGCCTTCGAAGAAGCGGTGCGGGACGCGTGTCAGGATCTCGTTGTCCTTGAAGCTGCCGGGCTCCGACTCGTCGGCGTTCACGACGAGGTAGTGCGGCTTCGGGATCTGCTCCTTCGGCGGAACGAACGACCACTTGCGCCCCGTGGCGAAGAACGCGCCGCCGCGTCCGCGCAGCTCCGAGGCGAGCAACGCCTCCGTCACCTCGGCCGGTTTCATCGCGCGCGCTCGCGCGAGCTGGTGATAGCCGCCGCCCCGCTCGTACTCGGCGAGGCTCGTGGTCGCGTTCGCGAGGACGATCTCCCGGGTCTCAGCCGGCACGGAGCTCCTCCACGATCCCTGCGGTGTCGTCGGGCGAGACGTGCAGGTGATAGCGGTGGTCGACGGCGACGACGGTTCCCCAGCCGCAGCCGCCCAGACACTCGATCGTGAGCAGCGTCACCTTCCCGTCGGCGCTCGTCTCGCCCGCCCGGCAGTCGAGGTCGCTCTCGAACGACTCGAGGACCTGTTGTGCGCCGTAGAGCGCGCAGGAGACGTTCGTGCACACCTCGACGAGGTGCTCGCCGACCGGTTCGGTGTGGAGCTGGTCGTAGAACGTCGCGATCGACGCAACGAACGCGGGCGTCACGTCGAGCGCGTCCGCGACCTCGCGCAGCACGCCGGCCGAGAGCCAGCCGTGCTCCTCCTGCGCGAGCCGAAGCGCGGGCAGCACGGCACTGCGCGAGCCCTCGGGGTACTTCGCGCGCTCCGCCTGGATCGCGTCGTACAGCGCGCCGCTCACCTGTCCACCTCTCCCATCACCGTGTCGAGCGAGCCGACGATCGCGATCATGTCGGCGATCAGCGCGTCGCTCATGCAGGTCGCGGCCGCCTCCAGCGCCACGAACGACGGCGCGCGGAACTTCACTCGCCACGGCTTCGGGCCGCCCGTCGAGCAGACGTAGCAGCCGAGCTCGCCGCGCGGCGACTCGATCGCCGTGTAGACCTCGCCCTCCGGGACGCGAAAGCCCTCGGTGACGATCTTGAAGTGGTGGATGAGGGACTCCATCGACGTGTGCAGCTCGTGCCGCGGTGGGAGCACGACCTTGCGGTCGTCGGCGATCCACGGTTCGCCCCCCATCCGCTCGAGCCGGTCGAGGCACTGCTCGACGATCCGCACCGACTCGCGCATCTCCTCGATGTGGACGCGGTAGCGGGCGTAGACGTCGCCCTCGGCGAATACGGGGACGCGGAAGTCGACCTGGTGGTAGGCGAGGTAGCTCTCGTCCCGCCGGATGTCCCAGTCGACGCCCGACGCGCGCAGCACGGGGCCGGACTGTCCCAGCGCGATCGCATCGTCGGCCGAGAGGAGGCCCACGCCCTCGGTGCGCTCGAGCCAGATCTTGTTGCGCGTCAGCAGCGTCTCGTAGTCGTCGATCGCGCGCGGCATCCAGTCGCAGAACGCGCGCGCCTGCGGATAGAACCCGCGCGGGATGTCCTCGGCGAGGCCGCCGACCTGGAAGTACCGCGTGTGCATGCGTTCGCCGGTCACCAGCTCGGACAGGTCGAGGATCTGCTCGCGCTCGCGGAACGCGTACCAGAACATCGAGATCGCACCGAGCTCGAGCGCAGACGTGCCGAGCCACACGAGGTGCGAGTGGATGCGGTTGAGCTCGCAGAGGAGGGTCCGCATCCAGGTGGCCTTCGGCGGGATCTCCAGGTCGAGCAGCTTCTCGACCGCGGCGACGAAGACGTACTCGTTGTTCTGGAACGAGACGTAGTCGATGCGCTCGGGGTACGTGATGCACTTCCACCACGTCTTCGCCTCCATGTTCTTCTCGAAGCCCGTGTGCAGGTAGCCGACGACCGCTTCGAGGCCGGTGACGTCCTCGCCGTAGAGGTCGACGATCAGCCGCAGCACGCCGTGCGTCGAGGGATGGTTAGGGCCGAAGTTGACCGTCATCACGTCGCCGGTGTTCTGAATCGCCTGCGGCGTCCGCAGCACCGTCGGGGTCGGGTGCGGGATCCGCGTCCCCTCGTAGATCGCGCGCCCGACGGGTCGCTTCAGCGTCGCCGTCACCGCTACTCCTCCCCCGAGAACCGGACGGGCTCGCCGCCGAGCGGATAGTCCTTGCGCAGCGGATGCCCCTCCCAGTCGTCGTCGAGCAGGATGCGGACGAGGTTGGGGTGGCCGTCGATCGCGATGCCCATCAGGTCGTACGCCTCGCGCTCGTGCCAGTCCGCGGTCGGCCACACGTAGACGACGGACGGGACGGGCTCGCCGTCGTCGGCCCAGGTCTGGAGGCGCACCCGGCGCGGGGGCGTGGCGATCGCGAGCAGGTGGTAGTTCATCGCGAAGCGCTTCGGCCTCGCCGCCGGTACGACCTGGAGCCCCTGCGTCATCGGCGCGTTCAGGTCGCGCCCGGCCGGCGTCCCGATGAATCCCGCGACGCCTTCGGACCCGTAGCCGAGGTAGTCGATCGCCGTGATGTCGGAGAGGAACCGGAAGCCGAGCTCGTCGCGCAGGTGCAGGGCCGCGTCGACGAGCCGCTCGCGTTCGACGACCACGGTCGTCTCGTGATACCGGTCGGTCACGCCGACGAGCCCGGGCACCGCGGCCCACTCGCCGGCCGCCGCCGTCACGAGGCGACGCTCCGCAGCTCGTAGGCCGGCGGGACGCCGGCGTTCACCGCCTCGTGGAGTCGCACGATCCCCTCGACGAGCTGCTCCGGCCGCGGCGGGCAGCCGGGCACGTAGACGTCGACGGCGACGAGCTTGTCGACGGACTGCACGATCGCGTAGTTGTTGAACATGCCGCCCGAGCTCGCGCAGGCGCCCATCGCGATCACCCACTTCGGCTCGAGCATCTGGTCGTAGATCTGCCGGAGCGGCGCCGCCATCTTGTTGGAGACGCGGCCGGACACGATCAGCAGGTCGGCCTGGCGCGGCGAGCCCCGAAACGCCTCCATCCCGAACCGGGCGATGTCGTAGCGCGCGGTGACGATCGACATCATCTCGATCGCGCAGCAGGCGAGCCCGAAGGTGTCCGGCCACATCGAGTTCGTCTGCGCCCAGGCGACGGCCTTGGCGAGCGTCGTCAACCCGACCCGCTGCTCGAGGTCGTCGACCTCCTGCTCGAACCGGCTCGGGCCCTTCGTCGGCCAGAGCAGCCGCTCGGAGCGGAGGCCGTCGTCGCGGAGCCGCCGTCCGTCTAGCGCCATTCGAGCGCGCCCTTGCGCCAGATGTAGACGTACGCGACGAGCAGGACGATCAGGAAGGTGAGGAACTCGAAGAACCCGAACCACGAGAGCTCGTGGAGGATGACGGCGAGCGGGTACAGGAAGACGATCTCGATGTCGAAGAGGATGAAGAGCATCGCCGTCAGGTAGAAGCTGACGGTGAAGCGCTGGTGCTTCGGCGGGCCCTGCGAGACGCCCGACTCGAAGGGCACGCTGCGCGCTCGCACGCGGCGATGGGGCCGCTGGGCGAACACGAAGCTGCCGACGATCATCGTGATGGGGATCATCAGGGCGAAGAATCCGTAGATCGCGAACGGCAACCAGCTGTCGAACAACGAAAACCCCGCCTCCTCGAGTGCCGGCGGCCCGACGCTACCACGCTCGGGACGTGTCGCACGAACCGAACCGGAAACCGTGAAGCGACCGGCGTTGCAGGTGTCACGAACTGCCCACGCGCAACCTCTCGGGCTACACTGTGACGAGTATGGCGACGACCGAGATCGAGACCGGGGCCGTGCTCACGCTCACCGAGCGTGCGGCGGAGAAGGTTCGCGGCCTCCAGGCCGAGGAGCCGGCAGGCGACGCGGCGGTGCTCCGGGTCGCGATCCAGGGCGGCGGCTGCAGCGGCTTCGAGTACGCGCTCGGGTTCGACCGCGGCCCGCAGGAGGGCGACCACGAGCTCGAGTTCCACGGCGTGCGGGTCGTCGTCGACCCGTTCAGCGCGCCGTACCTCCAGGGCTCGACCGTCGACTTCCTCGAGACGCTCCAGGAGTCCGGGTTCAAGATCGACAACCCGAACGCGACCTCGTCGTGCGGGTGCGGTTCGAGCTTCCAGGTCGCGGAGGGCGAGTCGCCCGCCGACGCCGGCTGCGCCGGCTGCCACTGAGGCCAGGAGATACGCTCGCGCGCGTGAGCGCGCCGCTTCGTGTCGCCGTCGTCGGCTCGGGGCCGGCGGGCTTCTACACGGCCGACGCGCTGCTCAAGAGCGCGGATCCGGCCGTCGCCGTGGACGTGCTCGACCGGCTGCCGACGCCGTGGGGGCTCGTCCGGCTCGGCGTGGCGCCCGACCACGAGAACATCAAGGCGGTCTCGCGCGCGTTCGAGAGGATCGCCGCGCGGCCCGGCTTTCGGTTCTTCGGCAACGTCGAGGTCGGCAGCACGGTCTCGCACGCCGAGCTGCTCGAGCTCTACGACGCCGTCGTCTACACCGTCGGCGCCCAGACCGACCGGCGGCTCGAGATTCCCGGCGAGGACCTCGCGGGGTCCTGGCCGGCCACGGCGTTCGTCGCCTGGTACAACGGCCACCCCGATTTCCAGCACCTCTCGTTCGACCTGTCGCACGAGCGGGTCGTCGTCGTCGGCAACGGGAACGTCGCCATCGACTGCGCGCGGATGCTCGCGCTGACGGTCGACGAGCTCTCGACGACCGACACCGTCGACGTCGCCGAGCGCGCAATCGTCGAGTCCGGGATCCGGGAGATCGTGATGCTCGGCCGGCGAGGCCCGGTGCAGGCCGCGTTCACGCCGCCGGAGCTGCAGGAGCTCGGCGAGCTCGCCGGCGCGGACGTCGTCGTCGATCCGGCCGACCTCGAGCTCGACGCGGCGAGCGCCGAGGCGCTCGAGCAGGACCGCGAGCGGGCGCGCCGCAACGTCGACCTGCTGCGCGAGTTCTCGGAGCGGCCGTCCGTCGGCCGCCCGCGCCGGATCGTCCTTCGCTTCCTCGTCTCGCCGGTCGCGATCCTCGGCGAGGATCGCGTCGAGGCGGTCGAGGTGGTTCGCAACGAGCTCGTCTCGCAGGGCGGGCGCCTCGTCGCCCGCCCGACCGGAGTCGGCGAGACGATCCCCTGTGGGCTCGTCCTCCGCAGCGTCGGCTACCAGGGCGTCGAGCTGCCCGGGGTGCCGTTCGACGCGGCGTCGGCGGTGATGCCGAATGACGACGGGCGCGTCTGCGGTGCCGAGCGCACCTACTGCGCGGGCTGGATCAAGCGCGGACCGAGCGGGGTGATCGGCACGAACAAGAAGGACGCGACGGAGACGGTGGAGACGTTGCTCGCGGACGCGCGCGCCGGCAGGCTCGCGGCGACCGGCGGCGACGACCTTGCCGTGCTGCTCGAGCAGCGCGGCGCGCCCTTCGTGGAGCACGACGGCTGGCAGGCGATCGACGCCTTCGAGCGCGGGGCCGGGGAGCCGCTCGGACGGCCGCGCGTGAAGGTGACGTCGTGGGACGACCTGCTGGAGAAGGGCGGGCGGGTACAGTCCACGTCGTGAGTCGTAGTCTCGAGTCGCGCGAGCTGTGGGGCGGTGAGACGCGCAAGGCGATCGACAACTTCCCCGTCTCGGGTGAGCCGATTCCCGTGCCGGTCGCACGCTGGCTCGGCCGGATCAAGGCCGCCGCCGCACGCGTGAATGCCGAGCTCGGCCTCCTCGACGCCGACAAGGCCGAGCGGATCGCCGCGGCCGCCGACAGGGTGGCCGCAGGCGAGCTCGACGACCAGTTCCCGATCGACGTCTTCCAGACCGGCTCCGGCACCTCTTCGAACATGAACGCCAACGAGGTGATCGCCACGCTCGCGGGCGACGACGTCCACGCGAACGACGACGTCAACATGGGCCAGAGCTCGAACGACGTCTTCCCGTCGGCCGTCCACCTCGCGGCGCTGGACGAGACCGTGCACGGCCTGCTGCCCGCACTCGCAGGCCTCGAGTCCGCGCTCGCCGACAAGGCGGCGGAGTTCGACGACGTCGTCAAGTCCGGCCGGACGCACTGGATGGACGCGGTGCCGGTCACGCTCGGCCAGGAGTTCGGCGGCTATGCGGCCCAGGTGCGCGAGGGCCGCGCGCGGGTGTCGGCGACGCTGCAGCGGCTCGGCCAGATCCCGCTCGGCGGAACGGCTGTCGGCACCGGTCTCAACACGCATCCGGAGTTCGCCGCGCGCGTGCGCGACCAGCTCGAGCGTGCCTCGGGGCTCACCATCTCGCCGCCTGCCGATCCGTTCGAGTCGCAGGCTGCACGCGACGGCCTCGTCGAGGCGTCCGGTGCGCTGAAGACGCTCGCGGTCAGCCTCACGAAGATCGCCAACGACCTGCGCTTCCTCGGCTCCGGGCCGCGGGCCGGCCTTGCCGAGCTCTCTCTGCCCGAGCTGCAGAAGGGGTCGTCGATCATGCCCGGCAAGGTCAACCCGGTGATCCCGGAGGTGGTGACGCAGGTCGCCGCGCAGGTGATCGGCAACGACCAGGCGATCGCCGTCGGCGGCATGCAGGGCCACTTCGAGCTGAACGTCTTCGTGCCGCTGCTCGCGCGCAACCTCCTGCAGTCGATCAAGCTGCTCGCGTCGGCGTGCCGGCTGCTCGACGAGAAGTGCGTTGCCGGGATCGAGGCGAACCGGGAGCAGTGCGAGCGCTACGCCGAGTTGACGCTTGCCGCAGCGACCGGCCTCAACCCGTACATCGGCTACGACAAGGCGAGCGAGATCGTGAAGGCCGCCGTCGCGTCCGGACGGACGCTGCGCGAGGTGGCGCGGGAGGCGGGTGTCGACGAGGCGGTCCTCGACGAGGCGCTCGACTATCGCGCACTCGCAAAGCCGCACGGGTAGCGCAAGAAACTTCCTGCACGTCGGTGGCAATTGCCGAATTCTGCGGGCGGCGGCGGAGCTACGATCGTCGTATGAAGGGCTCCATCGCCACTGGCCTCGCGGCGCTTGCCGCGGTCGCCGCGGCGGCGGGCGCCCTGGCGGTTCCGTCGCCGGCGCATCCGGTGAGCATCACGCTGTCGTCGTCGAAGGCCGGCGCCGGCAACGTCGGACTGACGCTGCGCATGCCGACCGTGCTCCAGTGCGGACGGCCGCGAGGCGGGCCTGTCGTGCTGACGCTGCCGCGTGCCGCCCACGTGCCGCGCGCGATCGGCCTCGCCGCGGTGACCGTGAACGGGAAGCCGCCGTCGACGGTGGCCGTCAAGGGACGCGCCGTCACCGTCGGCCTCCCGGTGCCGCACGGGATCATGTGCGACTCGCTCGTCGACGGCGTGCTGGTGATCGCGATCGCTCCGAGCGCCGCGCTCCGCAACCCCGCCAGGGCGGGCACGTACCGGGCCACGGTCCAGCAGGGCCACGAGTCGTGGTCCGTGCCGGTCACCGTTCGCTGATCGTGTGTTTCTCGGCTGACCAGAAGTGGTCAGCCGAGGCGCGGGTCGCCGGAAGCCAAACCTGTCAGAGCGGTCACCGGCTTTGCCGGTGACCGCGCAGCACGGGTGGAAGGTGTCGGAGAGAGGGGTCTTGGGGTGAGAACCGGAGGTTCTTCCCCCAACTATCGGCCCGTCTCGGCTGCGTGGCGTTGCTCGTCGGCGCGGTAGCTCGAGCGCACGAGCGGGCCCGAGAAGACGGAGCCGAACCCGAGCGCCTCGCCCTGCTCGCGGAACCAGCGGAACTCGTCGGGGTGCACCCAGCGGTCGATCGTCGCGTGCTTCGAGCTCGGCTGCAGGTACTGGCCGATCGTGACCACGTCGACGCCGTTCGCGCGGAGGTCGCGCATCGTGTCGACCACCTCGTCGTTCCGCTCCCCGAGGCCGACGATGATGCCGCTCTTCGTCAGCACCGGGTAGTCGGCGATTTCCTTCGCTCGGCGGAGGAGCGCGAGCGCGCCGTCGTAGCTCGCCTTCGCACCGCGCATGCGACGGTGCAGCCGCCTCACCGTCTCGATGTTGTGGTTGAAGACGTCTGGCCGTGCGCCGATCACGGTCTGCAGCGCCTCCTCCTCGACGCCGAGGAAGTCGGGCGTCAGCACCTCGACGCTCGCCGCCGGCAGCTTCGCCTTCAGCGCGCGGATCGTCGCCGCGTAGTGCCCCGCGCCCCTGTCGGGGACGTCGTCGCGGTCGACCGAGGTGACGACGACGTGCTTGAGCCCCATCTGCCGCGCGGCCTGCGCGAGCCGCAGCGGCTCGAGCGGATCGACCGGCTCCGACGGCTTGCCGGAGTGCACGTAGCAGTAGCGGCAGGCGCGGGTGCAGGTCTCGCCGAGGATCTGGAAGGTCGCCGTCCCGCGCCCCCAGCACTCGGCGATGTTCGGGCAGCGCGCCTCCTCGCAGATCGTGTGCAGCTGCGCGCCGTGGATCAGCTTCCTGACGTCGTAGTAGCTGCCGTTCCGCGACGGCGCGCGAACCTTCATCCACTCCGGGCGGCGCGGGCGCTCGGCGACGGGCAGCGACGTCTCCATCGGGGTCAGTCTAGAGCCGGTGCCCGGTCGCGCGGCGCGCGGTGCACGAGCTCCGAGTAGCGGCCGCCGAGCGCGATGAGCTCGTCGTGCCGGCCCCGCTCGAGGATCCGCCCGCCGTCGAGCACGAGGATCTGGTCGGCGTCGAACACCGTCGAGAGCCGGTGGGCGATCGCGATCGTCGTGCGCCCGCTTGCGAGCCGGTCGAGCGCCTCCTGCACCTGGCGCTCGGTCTCGGTGTCGAGCGAGCTCGTCGCCTCGTCGAGCACGAGGATCGGCGGGTTGCGCAGGATCGTGCGCGCGATCGCGATCCGCTGCTTCTCGCCGCCCGAGAAGCGGTAGCCGCGCTCCCCGACGATCGTCTCGTAGCCGTCGGGCAGCGACGCGATCAGCTCGTGGATCTGCGCGGCCTGCGCCGCGAGCTCGATCTCCCCGTCGCTCGCGTCGGGCTTGGCGAAGCGCAGGTTGTCGCGGACGCTGGCGTGGAAGAGGTACGTCTCCTGCGAGACGACGCCGACCAGCCCGGTCAAGGTCTGGAACGAGAGCTCGCGCACGTCGGCACCGCCGATCGAGACGCTTCCGAGCTCGACGTCGTAGAGGCGCGCCGTCAGGTAGCCGAGGGTGGTCTTGCCGGACCCGGTCTCCCCGACGAGCGCGGTCGTCGTCCCTGCCGGGACGGTGAAGGTGACGTCCTCGAGCGTCCACGGGCCGCCGGGGTCGTAACGGAACCAGACGCCGTCGAACGCGACGTCCCCCGCCTCGGTCAGCGGGCGCGGGATCGCCGGCTCGAGGATGTCGACCGGCTGGTCGAGGTACTCGAAGATGCGGTCGAACAGCGCGAGCGACGTCTGCACGTCGAGGCCGACGCCGAGCAGCGAGCCGACCGGGAAGAAGAGGCGCGCCTGCAGCGTGGTGAACGAGACGAGCGTCGGCACGGTGATCGTCGTCGACCACCCGTGCGCGAGCGCGAGCCCGCCGAACCAGTAGGTCGCCGCCGGCATCACCGCGAAGCTCGTCTGGATCGTCGCCATCATCCAGCGGCCCGCCATGCGCTGCCGCACCTCGAGCGTGGCCAGCCGCTCGGACTCGCCGTGGAAGCGGTCGGCGAGCTCCTCCGTCCGCCCCATCGTCTTGCCGAGCAGGATCCCGCTCACCGAGAGCGACTCCTGGACGAGGCTCGAGATGTCGGCGAGCGTCTCCTGCGTCGTCTTCGCGATCCGCCGCCGCTCGTTGCCGACGCGCCGGGTGAGCAGCACGAACACGGGGATCAGTGCGAAGGCGAACAGCGCGAGCTCCCAGGAGAGCAGGAGCATGCCGACCATCGTCGCGAGCACCGTCGTCGCGTTCGAGATGATCGAGGTCGCTGTCGAGGTGACGACGCTCTGCACGCCGCCGATGTCGTTCGAGATCCGCGACTGCACCTCGCCGGTGCGCGTTCGCGTGAAGAAGGCAAGCGAGAGCCGCTGCAGGTGCCGGAACACGGCCGTGCGGAGGTCGTGCATCACCGCCTGGCCGACCTGGTTCGAGAGCAGCGTCTGCCAGACCCCGAGCACGCCGGTGAAGACGGCGATCGCGATCATGCCGCCCGCGTACAGCGACAGCGCGTGCGTGTCCTGGCTCGAGATCGACTCGAGCGCGCCTCGCAGGAGGAACGCCGGCAGGACGCCGACGGCGGCGGAGACGAGGATCAGCGCGAGGACGACGCCGAGTCGCCAGCGGTACGGGCGGAACAGGCCCGCGATCCGCCGCAGGTTCGCCCGGCGGACGGCAGGGTCGGCCGGGCGCTCCGGCGCCTCGTTGCGGCGCATCCGTCCGCGCTCTCCGAAATCGAACATCTCGCCAAGGTAGATGAGGCATTGACCCGTGGGCCGCGCCGCTAGGCTCGGCCGGTGCAGCGCGTGTGCGTGTTCTGCGGCGCGTCCAGCGGACGCAGCGCCGCGTATGCCGCGGCGGCGCGCGCGTTCGGCGAGGCCGTTGCCGCTCGTGGGCTCGGCCTCGTCTTCGGTGGTGGCCGCGTCGGCCTGATGGGTGCCGTTGCCGACGGTGCGCTGGCCGCCGGCGGCGAGGTGATCGGCGTGATCCCGCAGAGCCTCGTCGACCGCGAGCTCGCGCACGGCGGCCTGTCGCGGCTCGACGTCGTGGGGTCGCTCCACGAGCGCAAGGCGCGGATGGCGGAGCTCGCCGGTGCGTTCGTCGCGCTACCCGGAGGCTTCGGCACGCTCGACGAGCTGCTCGAGCAGCTGACCTGGTCGCAGCTCGGCATCCATGCGAAGCCGGTCGGGCTGCTCGACGTGGAGGGCTACTGGCGGCCGCTGATCGCGCTCGCCCGCCACGCCACCGAGGAGGGATTCGTCCGCGAGTCGGACCTGGCCGCGATCGCGGTCGCCGAGGAGCCGGCGGCGTTGCTCGACCGGCTCGACCGGATGACGGGCGAGGCGCGTCCGCGCGCGAAGTGGTCGTGACCCGTGCTGGTCGTGACCCGTGCTGGTCGTGACCCGTACGGACGTGACTTCGTGACGTCGGGACGGACATGGCCGTGCCTCAGCGTTTTCGTCCACAGCAGGCGGCTCGATCCGCCGAGCCGGAACCGACATCGGGCAGCAACCGCCCCGCGCGGCCTGTGGACGGTTTGTTGCGATGGCTGCCGCCAGACACGTCCGCCGCGGCCGCGTCCCGAGAGTGAGCTTCGTGACGCGCTCGCGGCGCGTCAGCGAAGGGCCGGCGCGGGCTCGTCGACGAACGCCACGCGAAAGACGTCCGCGAACGCGTCCGCGGCGACGGGCCGGACGTCCTCGACCGACAGCGGTCGACCGAGCTCGCGCGCCATCGACGTGAACTGGTAGCCGTCGAGCCCGCAGGCCGTGATCCAGTCGGTGAACGGCGCCGGGTCGAGGTCGACGTTGAGGGCGTAGCCGTGCGTCGAGATCCAGCGCGAGAGGTGGATGCCGATCGACGCGATCTTCCGCGGCGGCCGCTCGAGCCAGACGCCGGTGAGCCCCTCGATCCGGGTCGATTCGACTCCGAACGCGGCCGTCGTCCGGATCAGCACCTCCTCGAGGTCACGGCAGTAGCGGCGGACGTCCTGTCCGTGGCGGGTCAGGTCGAGGATCGGGTAGCAGACGAGCTGGCCGGGCGCGTGGTACGTCGACTTGCCACCGCGGTCGGTCTCGACGATCTCGACGTCCGCGTCGATGGGCACGTGCAGCTCGCCGGCCTCGGCGCGGCGGCCGAGCGTGATCGTCGGCGGATGCTCGAGCAGGATCACGGTATCGGGCGCCTCGCCGCGCGCCACCTCGCCCGCCATCATGCGCTGGAGCTCGAGCGCCTCGCGGTAGTCGACGACGCCGAGTGAGATCAACCGCGCGCTGTTCACCAGAGACGAGCGTACCGTTCGCTTTCGTGGAGCCGAAGCCCGCCGGGTGGTCGGAGCGCTACGGGGCCGTGTTCGCGAACCCCGAGGTCGTCGACCACTACCACCTGCGCCCTCCGTATCCCGCGGAGACGATCGACGTGCTCGCGGGGCTCGCTCGGGGCGGCGCGGTGCTCGACGTCGGCTGCGGCATCGGCGAGCTGTCGCGGCGGCTCGCATCGCGCGTCGAGCGTGTCGACGCCGTCGACGCGTCGAAGGCGATGGTCGAGCGCGGCCGCGGGCAGCCCGGAGGGGACGCCTCCAACCTCCGCTGGCACATCGGCCGGGTCGAGGAGGTCGTGCTCGACGGGCCGTACACGCTCGCGCTGGCCGGCGACAGCATCCACTGGTTCGACTGGGAGGTCGCGCTGCCGCGCCTGGCCGGCGTGCTCGCCGACGACGGTGTGCTCGCCGTCGTCCGCCGCGACTGGCTGCGGGAGGAGCCCCTGCGCGCGCGGCTCGCGCCGGTGTACCGTCGCCACAGCGCGAACACGGACTTCCGGCCGCTCGACCCGGTGGACGAGCTCGAGCGGCGCGGCCTGTTCGTGCGCATCGGCGAGCACACGGCCGCTCCGGAGTCGTGGCAGCCGACGCTCGCCGAGATCGTCCGCGTCCACTACTCGTCGAGCGGCTGCGCGCGCTCGGAGATCGCCGATCCCGACGGGTTCGAGGCGGAGGTCCGGGAGACGGTCGAGCAGACGCTGGAGGCGAACGACGGCCGCTACGACCTCGAGGTCACCGCAGCCGTCGTCTGGGGCCGGCCGGCGGCGCTCACACGCTGAGTCGCAGGCGCTGGCCGAGCCAGATCGTGTTGCCGTCCGGGTCCGAGACGGCGGCGACGCGCTCGCCCCAGACCTCGTCGTGCGGTTCGGCCAGGACGGGGACGCCGGCGCCGCGGAGCGCCTCCACGTGCGCGTCGAGCTCGTCGGTGTAGAGCCAGAGCGCAACGCGTCCGGCCGTGCCCGGCTCGTCGGAGCTCACGAGACCGAGCTTGAACGCTCCGAGCTCGAGCGAGACGAACGCGGCATCGCCCTCGTTCGGGAAGCGGTAGACGGGCTCGAACCCGAGCCGGTCGCGGTAGAAGGCCGATGCCGTCGCGACGGACGGCGTGTTCAGGATCGTGAACGCGTCGCGGAACGTCAGTAGTCCGACTCGCCCCAGGTCTGCAGCCGCTCGCGCAGGTCGCGCAGGAAGCGCCCGGCGAGCGCGCCGTCGATCAGGCGGTGGTCGTACGTGAGCGTGAGGTTCATCATCGAGCGGATCGCGATCGAGTCGGTGCCGTCGTGGTCGGTGATCACCCACGGCCGCTTCACGATCGCGTAGGTGCCGAGGATCGCCGCCTGCGGCTGGCTGATCACCGGCGTTCCGTGGAACGTCCCGTAGCCGCCCGGGTTGGTGATCGTGAACGTGCCGCCGGCGACGTCGTCGGGCAGCAGCTGCTTGTTGCGCGCCCGCGCGGCGATGTCGGCGATCCCCTTGGCCATGCCGAGCAGGTTCAGCGTCTCCGCGTTCTTGACGACCGGGACGATGAGGCCCTTGCCGTCGGCGAGCTCGACCGCGAAGCCGAGGTTGACGTACGTCCGCGTCACGATCTGGCCGTCGCGCAGTTCTCCGTTGACGTAGGGGTAATCGCGCAGCGTGTCTACGGTCGCGCGGGCGACGAAGGCCAGGTAGGTCGGGTTCACGCCGTACGCCTGCTCGAACTCGCGCTTCACCTTCCCGCGCACGCCGACGACGTTCGTCATGTCGACCTCGATCGCGCTCGTGACGTGCGCCGAGGTGTCGAGCGACCGGCGCATGTGCTCGGCGATGCCGCGGCGCATGGCCGACATCGGCTCGAGCGTCTCGCCCGCGCCAGGAGCCGCCTGCTCCTGGCCGGCGACCGTCGCCGGCGTTGGCGCTGCGGCTGGAACCGGCGCGGCGGGAGCCGGCGGCGCGGCAGGAGGCGGCGGGGCCGCCGGCGCCGGCGCGGCGACCGCCTCGGCAGGCTCACGAGCCGTTATCGAGGTCTGTTCTCCGCCCTCGATGAAGGCAAGGATGTCGCGCTTCGTGACGCGCCCGCCGGTTCCGGTGCCCGGCACCTTCGACGGGTCGACGCCGTGCTCGCCGGCGATGCGTGCAACCACGGGCGAGACGAAGGCCTTGCCGTTCGTCGTCGCGTCGTCCGGCTCGGCAGGAGTCGGCGCCGCCTGTGCGGCAGCCGGCGCGGGCTCGGGCGCTGCCGGGGCGGGCGCGGGCTCGCTCGGCGCCGCGTCGGGCTCGGGCCGCTCCCCCTGCGGCTCGGGCGGAGCCGGCGCGGCGGCCGCGGTCTCCGCAGCCGGCGCTTCGCCGCCGATCCGCGCCAGCACCGTGCCGACGTCGACCGTCTGGCCCTCGGGGACGAGGATCTCGGTGACCACGCCGGATGCGGGCGAGGGGACCTCGGTGTCGACCTTGTCGGTCGAGATCTCGAGCAGCGTCTCGTCCGCCTCGACCTGGTCGCCGGCCTGCTTGAGCCACTTCGTGATCGTCCCCTCGGAGACGGAGACGCCCATCTGCGGCATCACGACGTCGACTGCGGTTCCCGTTGCCATCCTCTTCTCCTAGTACTCCACGAGCTCCCTGAGCCCACGGACGACGTCGTCGACCTGTGGGATGAACGCCTTCTCCAGGGCCGGCGAGAACGGGACCGGCGTGTCCGGCGCCGCGATCCTGCGCACCGGCGCGTCGAGGTCCTCGAACGCCTCCTCGGCGATCGTCGCGGCGATCTCGCCGCCGAAGCCGCCCGTGCGCGTGTCCTCGTGCAGGACGAGCACCTTCGAGGTCTTGCGCACCGAGTCGAGCACGGCCTGCTTGTCCCACGGCATCACGCTGCGCAGGTCGACGATCTCGATCGATGCGTCCACCTGCGAAGAGGCTTCCTCGGCGGTGTAGACCATCGCGCCCCACGTGACCACCGTCGCGTCCGTCCCTTCGTGATGGATCCGCGCCTTGCCGATCGGGACGGTGTAGCGCTCCTCGGGCACCTCGCCCTTGATGCGCCGGTACAGGTGCTTGTGCTCGAAGAAGAGCACCGGGCTCGGATCCTCGATCGCCGAGATGATCAGTCCCTTGGCGTCCTCGGGCGTCGACGGGCAGACGCACTTGAGGCCGGGGATGTGCGCGAACGACGACTCGGGGTTCTGTGAGTGGAACGGGCCGCCCGAGAAGCCTCCACCCGACGGCAGCCGCAGCACGATCGGCACCGGCGTGCCCACACGCCAGCGCTGCTTCGCGGCGACGGTGACCAGGTGGTCCCACGCGCACGAGACGAAGTCGGCGAACTGCATCTCCGCGACCGGACGCAGCCCCATCAGCGCGGCACCGGTCGCGCCGCCCATGATCGCCGTCTCCGACAGCGGCGCATCGATCACGCGCCACGAGCCGAACTCCTCCTGGAAGCCGAGGGTCACCTTGAACGCACCGCCGTAGACGCCGACGTCCTCGCCGATCACGAACACGCGCTTGTCGCGCCGCATCTCCTGGCGGAGGCCGTCGGAGATCGCCTGGAGGTATGTCATCTCGGGCACGCGCGCCGCCTCTACTTGTGGTGCGGGGTGTCGAGGTCCTCCGGCGCCGCGTAGACGCCGTCGAGCAGTTCCGCCGGGTCGGGTTGCGGCGACTCCTCGGCGCGCTGGAGCGCGTCGTTCAGCAGCCGCTTCACGTGGCTTCCGATCTCCTCCTCCTCGGCGTCCGCGAGCTCGGCGTTCGAGCGGAGCCAGCTGCGGAACCGCTCGAGCGGATCGCGCGCGGCCCACTGCTCGAACAGCTCCTTCGGCACGTAGAACGCGTCGTCGTGCACGGCGTGGCCCTCCATGCGCAGCGTCTGGCACTCGATCAGCGTCGGCCCGCCGCCGTCTCTCGCCTTCTCGATCGCGCGCTTCGCCTCGCGGTAGACGGCGAGGATGTCGGTGCCGTCGACGACGACGCCGTCGAAGCCGTAGGCGGCGGCGCGGTCGGCGAGATGGTCGACCGCGTACTCGAGATGCGTCGGCGTCGAGTAGGCCCACTGGTTGTTGTCGCAGATGAAGACCACCGGCAGGCGGCGGACGCCGGCGAAGTTCATGCCCTCGTGCGCGTCGCCGCGCGCCATCGCCCCCTCGCCCGTCCAGGCGATCGCCACCCGGTGCTCCTCGCGGATGCGGAACGCGAGCGCGGCGCCGACGGCGACGGGGAGCATCGCCGGCAGGTGGCTGACCATCGCGATCAGCCCGAGCCGGACATCCGCCATGTGCACGTTGCCGTCCCTGCCGCGCGTCGGCCCGTCGGCGCGGCCCATGTACTGCGCGAAGATCCGCCACGGCTCGACGCCGCGCGTGATGTGCACGCCCATGTCGCGATGCAGCGGAGCCCCGACGTCGTCGGGGCGCATCGCGGTCGCCACGGCGACCGAGGAGGCCTCGTTGCCGCGGCCCGTGTAGAACGAGCCCGGGATCTTGCCCTGGCGGTAGAGGATGTGGCCGCGCTCCTCGACGCCGCGCGTGATCAGCATGTTGCGGTACATCTGCAGCAGGTCCTCGCGGTCGAGTCCCCACTCGCGGACGTCCTGAAGCGAGCCCGGGGGCTCGGCTACGCGAGCGATCGCCACACCGGCATGCTAACGGCCGCGCGAGGCTACAGTCGTGACGTGGGGAAGGCTGCGGACTGGCTGCGCGAGGAGCGCCGATCGGTGCTCGGGCACTGGAGCGCATTCTGCCTCGAGTGCGGTTCCGCCCGCCGCTGGTTCGAGGACTTCGAGGCCGACGTGCCGGAGCGCTGTCCCTCGTGCGGCGGCCAGCTCCTCCACCGCTGCCCCGCCTGCTCGGCGCCGTTCTCGTCGACGTTCGCGGTCGACTGCGAGGCGTGCGGGCGGCCGTTGCGCGCGCCGCAGCTTCTCGGCATGCCGATCCGTAAAGCCGGCAAGTAACTCCGGCTGCCGAAGCGTGAACGGTTGCGGCCGGAGGCCGGCTTCGCCGGCCGGGAGACCAGCTGCTACTAGAAGCCGAGACTCGGCTGGATCGCGGAGAAGCGGATCACGGTGACCGTGTCCGCGCCGGTGACGTCGCGGTTGTAGAGCTGGCCGAGGAAGCGGCAGAGCTCGTCGTGGTGTCGGATCTCCGGGTTGTCGTGCTCGATCTCGTTCGGCGAGAGCTCGTCGATCGTCTTCACCTCGACCTTGTCGAGCACCGCGTCGAAGACGTGCTGGCGCGGGCTGAAGCGCGCGCCGACGAGCACCGAGACGATCATCCCCTTCTGGTACTTGCGCGACTTGTCGCCGAGGCGGATGGTGGCGGTCTTGCGGTGCGAGCGGAGCTGAGCCTCGACGATCGGGGAGTAGAAGTTCAGGGCGAGGGCGGCCACCGGTCGCCGATCATACGTCCTCGTTTGCCAGGCGGGACAGTGCCTTCTCGGCCATCTCGCGCTCGCCCCGGTAGGCGAGCAGCGCCGGCGCCTCGGCCAGCGGGAGCCAGCGCGCCTCGGCGACCTCGTGGCGATGCGCCTCGGGCAGGTGGCCGAGGCGGCCGCCGCTGTAGCGGACGAGGAAGAAAGAGACGACCTTGAACACGCGCTCGCCTTCCCAGACGTACCAGTAGCGGACGTCGCCGAGCTTCCCGAGCGACCGGCCGCGCACCCCGGTCTCCTCGGTCGCCTCCCGGAGGGCCGTCCCCTCGGCCGCCTCGCCGGGGTCGATCAGCCCCTTCGGGAGTGCCCAGACGCCCTCGCGCTTGCCCGCCGGGCGGATCGCGGCCACCATCCGCTCGCCGCTGAGCCGCCGGACGACCACCGCGCCGGCCGAGAATTCACGCCGCATGGCTCGACGATCTTAGCGTCTGGGACTGAGATTTGCCGATCGCACTTGCGCAGCTGGCACTCGTGCGGGTAGAGTGCCAGCCGGAAGCACAAGCGTGTCACAAGCTTGTGGATCGGAATCTGTACGTGGAGGTCCTATCTATGAATCTCAAGCCGCTCGGCGATCGGCTGATCGTCGAGGTCCTCGAGGAAGAGGAGACGACGGTCAGCGGCATCGTCCTGCCGGACACGGCGAAGGAGAAGCCGCAGCGCGGCCGCGTCCTCGCCGTCGGTCCCGGCGCCCGCGACGAGGATGGCGAGTACATCGCCATGGATCTCGAAGAGGGCGACGAGATCATCTTCAGCAAGTACGGCGGCACCGAGATCAAGCTCGGTGTCGACGAAGTCCTGATCCTGCGCGAGTCCGATGTGCTCGCGAAGGTCGTCGGCGACCGCGCAGCGGTCGCGTAGGAAGGGGTAGAGAGACCAGATGGCTCACAAGGAGCTGAAGTTCAACGAGGATGCGCGCCGCTCGCTCCAGCGCGGCGTCGACATCCTGGCCGACGCCGTCAAGGTGACGCTCGGCCCGAAGGGGCGGTACGTCGTCCTGGACAAGAAGTTCGGGGCGCCCACGATCACGAACGACGGCGTCACGATCGCGCGTGAGATCGAGGTCGAGGACGTGTTCGAGAACCAGGGCGCCCAGCTCGTCCGCGAGGTCGCGACCGCGACCAACGACGTGGCCGGCGACGGCACCACGACGGCGACCGTGCTCGCCCAGGCGATCGTGCGCGAGGGGCTCAAGAACGTCTCCGCCGGCGCGAACCCGATGGCGCTGAAGCGCGGCATCGAGACCGCCGTCGAGGGGATCGTCGACAACCTGAAGTCGCAGTCGACCGAGATCTCGGGCAAGGAGGACATCGCGCGCGTCGCGACCGTGTCCTCGCGCTCGACCGAGATCGGCGACGTGCTCTCCGAGGCGATCGAGAAGGTCGGCAAGGACGGCGTCGTGAACGTCGAGGAGGGCCAGACGTTCGGGCTCGAGCTCGAGTTCACCGAGGGGATGCAGTTCGACAAGGGCTACCTGTCGCCGTACATGATCACCGACGCCGAGCGCATGGAGGCGGTGCTGGACGAGCCGTTCGTCCTCGTCGCGAACCAGAAGATCGGCGCCGTCAAGGATCTGCTCCCCGTGCTCGAGCAGGTCATCCAGGCCGGTCGCCCGCTGCTCATCGTTGCGGAGGACGTCGAGGGCGAGTCGCTCGCGACGATCGTCGTCAACAAGCTGCGCGGCACCTTCCAGGCCGTTGCGGTCAAGGCGCCGGGCTTCGGTGACCGCCGCAAGCGGATGCTCGAGGACATCGCCATCCTCACCGGTGGCGAGGTCATCACGGAGGAGATGGGCCTCAAGCTCGAGAACACCAAGCTCTCGCAGCTGGGTCACGCCCGCCGCGTCGTCATCGACAAGGACTCGACGACCATCGTCGACGGTGCCGGTGACGCGGACGCGATCAAGGGCCGGATCAAGCAGCTGAAGGCGGAGGTC
>DASUZZ010000069.1:0-111509 GCA_036376615.1 Gaiellaceae bacterium | reverse complement strand
CGCGGAGGATCGCGAGCACGAGCCGCAGGTCGGTCGCCACCGGCGTCTGGCGCGCGAGCAGGGACTGCACACCCGTCTCGATCGCGAGGTAGCGGCGGTCGATCTCGTCGTCGAACCCGATCACCTCGTCGGCGAGCTCGTCGTCGCCGCGGGCGAGGGCGTTGAGGGCCGAGCGGAGCGCGCGCAGGACGAAATCCCCTTCCTCCTGCAGCGCCGCCTCGAGCCTGTCGAGCTCCTCGTGGAACAGAACTCTCATCCGAACCGGCCGGTGACGTACCCCTCCGTGCGCTCGTCTGCGGGCGAGGTGAAGATCTTCTCGGTCGAGTCGTACTCGACGAGGATCCCGTTGCGCGTGCCGTCGTCGTGGACGTCGAGGCTGAAGAACGCGGTCATCTCCGCGACCCGCGCCGCCTGTTGCATGTTGTGGGTGACGATCACGAGCGTGTAGTCGCGCTTGAGCTCGTGCATCAGGTCCTCGATCGCAGAGGTCGAGATCGGATCGAGTGCCGAGGCCGGCTCGTCGAGCAGGATCACGTCGGGTTGCACGGCGATCGCGCGCGCGATGCAGAGGCGCTGCTGCTGCCCGCCGGACAACCCGAGTGCGGAGCGCTTGAGGCGCGTCTTCACCTCGTCCCACAGCGCGGCCCGGCGCAGCGCCTGCTCGACCCGGTCGTCGAGGTTGTCCTTCATGCCGAGGATGCGCAGGCCGTACGCAACGTTGTCGTAGATCGACTTGGGGAACGGGTTCGGCCGCTGGAAGACCATGCCGATCCGCCGCCGCACCTCGATCGGGTCGACGTCCTTCCCGTAGAGGTCGACGCCGCGATAGAGGAGCCGGCCGTCGACCCGCGCGCCGGGAACCAGGTCGTTCATCCGGTTCAGGCAGCGCAGCACGGTCGACTTCCCGCAGCCCGACGGGCCGATGAGCGCTGTGATCGCGTTGCGGTGGATGTCGAGCTTCACATCCTCGACCGCCAGCGCCTTGCCGTAGGAGACCGAGAGATCGGTGATGTCGAAGACGACTTCGCGGCTCACGCCGGCGGCCGAGGGCGGCGGCGCGACGCCGATCGCGGGCGCGGCGCGTTCGTTCGAGCGGGCCTGATCCATCGTCGACACCGCGTGAGTCTCCCGGGCGAGGCCGTCGGCGAGGGTCGACAGGGTGTGAACGATCTGTGACGGAGTGGTGACGCCCGTCACGAGGCGCTGATGCGGCTGGAATGCTCGCGCCTGTGGAAGCCGCATCGGTCCCGCAGGCAGGCTCGACGGTCGGTCGTTCGCGCGGTCTTCGCGACCGGCTCGGGGACAAGCTGTTCTACGGCCTGACGGCCGCCGCGAGCCTGATCTCGGTCCTGCTCGTGCTCGCGATCATCTGGCGCATCTTCAAGGGCGCCTGGCCCGCGATCCAGCACTTCGGGCTCACCTTCATCGCGAACAACGTCTGGAACGCGCCACTCGACCAGTTCGGCGCGCGCGACCTGATCATCGGCACGATCGTGACCTCGTTCGGGGCGATGTTGCTCTCGGCGCCGCTCTCGGTGGCGATCGCGTTGTTCCTGAGCGAGCTCGCGCCGCCCGCGATCCGCGGCCCGGCCGCGACGCTGATCGAGATGCTGGCGGCGGTACCGAGCGTGGTGATCGGCCTCTGGGGCATCTACGTGCTCGCGCCGTTCTCGGCGCAGCACCTGCAGCCGGCGGTCAGCTCCGTCCTCGGCTGGCTGCCGGTCTTCGCCAACGGCCGGGACAAGAGCGAGTCGACCGTGTTCACGGCGATCCTCGTGCTGACGATCATGACCATCCCGATCACCTCGTCGATCTGCCGCGAGCTCTTCCTCGGCGTCCCCCAGGAGCTCGAGGAGGGCGCCGTCGGGCTCGGTGCGACGAGGTGGGAGACGGTGAAGACCGTCACCGTCCCGTCGGTGCGCGGCGGCGTGATCGCGGCCGTCATCCTCGGCCTCGGGCGTGCGCTCGGCGAGGCGATCGCCGTCACCCAGGTGATCGGCAACTTCATCCCGCTGCAGCGATCGATCTTCGAGCCGGGCGACACCCTGGCGAGCCGCGTCGCGAACCAGTACCAGGGCGCGATCACCGATCTCCAGGTCTCCTCCCTCATCTATCTCGCCCTGATCCTGCTCGTCATCTCCTTCCTCGCGAACTTCGGAGCGCAACTGATCGTGAAGCGGTTCGAGGGCAAGCTCCAGGGGGCGTCGTGACCGAGCCGGCGCTCACGCTCAAGGCCACCGGGCGCGGGCGGCGGAGGCTGCTCGCGAACCGGTTCGCCGAGGCCGCCGCGGTGGCTGCCGCGACGGCAGCGATCGCGGTGCTCGGCATCCTCGTCTGGTCCGTGGCGAGCCGCGGCATCCAGGCACTCAACGTCGACTTCTTCACCAAGGGACCGGCGCTGTTCGGCCAGTCCGGCGGCGGCATCGCACCCGCGATCGCCGGGTCGATCCTGCTGGTCACGATCGCCGCGGTCTTCGCTCTGCCGTTCGGGGTGCTCACCGCGATCTACGTCAGCGAATTCGCTTCCAGGCGCTTCGCCGACCAGGTGCGGCTGTGGCTCGACACGCTCAACGGATTCCCGTCGATCGTGATCGGCATCTTCGTGTTCACGCTCGTCGTGAAGACCGCGATCCCGGTCCTCGGCATCGGGCGTCACCAGAGCGCGATCGCCGGCGGCTTCGCGCTGGCGATCATCATGCTGCCGCTCGTCGCGCGCTCGGCGATGGAGGTGCTGGCGCTCGTACCGAACCAGTTGCGGGAGGGCAGCTACGCGCTCGGCGTCTCGAAATGGCAGACGGTGCTGCGTGTCGTGCTGCCGACGTCGTTCGGTGGGATCCTCACCGGAACGACGCTCGCGATCGCCCGAGCGGCGGGGGAGACCGCGCCGCTTCTGTTCACGTGCGCGATCGCGGGTAACGCCGTCGACTGGAATCCGTCGCACTCGGTGCAGTCGATCCCGCTGACGATCTTCACGTACTCCGAGTCGGCCGACCCGAACCTGCACACGCAAGCGTGGGCGGCGGCATTCGTCCTGATCATGTTCGTGCTCGTCACGAGCCTGACGGCGCGAGTCCTGCTCGATCGATCGCGCCGCAAGCTCGGCCTCTCGCGCTGACGAGCGGGCGCCGGGTTCGCGTTCACCACTCCGACACCCCTGTGTAACACCGCGTCAGCCCATCGGCGCGGCACCGAGCGGCAGTCTGGCGTCGTCGTACAGACGAGAGATCAGCTCACGCACACATCGATCCCCAGGGACAGGAGAGATTTCGAATGAAGAAAGGCTTGGCACTTCTCGCCGCCTCGGCTGCGGTGGTCGCGTCGGTCGCTGCGACCTCGGCGGGCGCGAAGTCGGAGGCCACGCTCACCGGTGCAGGCAGCACGTTCGTGGCACCGCTGGTCAGCGCGTGGACGCCGGCGTGGGGACACGCCTTCGGGTACTCGGTCCAGTACAGCGCGGTCGGCTCGGGCGCAGGCATCGCCGCGATCACGAACAAGCAGGTCGACTTCGGCGCATCCGATGCACCGCTCACCCCGGACCAGCAGTCGGCCTGCAGGGATTGCGTCCAGATCCCGTGGGCTCTTTCGGCCGTCTCGGTCTTCTACAACGTGCCGGGTGCGCCGGTCCACGTGCGTCTCGACGGGGCGACGATCTCGAAGATCTTCCTGGGGCAGATCACGAACTGGAACGACCCGGCGATCGCGAAGTCGAACCCGGGCGCCAACATGCCGAACGTCAAGATCACGCCGGTGTGGCGGTCGGACGGCTCCGGCACGTCGTACGCGTTCACCGACTACCTGTCGGCGGTGAACGGGACGTGGAAGACGAAGATCGGCGTCTCGACGCAGCCTGCGTTCCCGGCCGGTGAGGGCGCCAAGGGATCGTCGGGCGTCGCCGGTGTCGTCTCGCGCACGTCCGGCTCGATCGGTTACGCCGACGTCGCCTACGCGATCGCGAACCACCTGCACTTCGCCGCGGTCAAGAACTCGGCCGGGAAGTTCCTCTATCCGAGCCTCCGCCGCATCCAGGCGGCCGCGCTCGCGTTCCCGAAGGTGCCGGCGAACAACGAGATGCACATCGTGAACCCGCCCAGGTCGGCCGCGCTCGCGTACCCGATCAGCACCTACACCTACGTCATCGTCCACAAGAGCTCCCCGAACGGAGCCGCGCTGCGGAAGATGATCTTCTGGGCGCTGACGGCGGGCCAGGGCGCGCAGTACGCGACGAAGCTCACGTTTGCGCCGATGTCGACGGTCAAGCCCGTCCTCGTCGCCGCGGAGAAGACGCTCGGGCAGATCCACTCGTAGGCCGGCCCGCGAGGGGCCTGACCCGGGCGGTCAGGCCCCTCGGCGCCGTCCCTGCTCGGGGAAGGCGCACCGGATCTCCAGCCCGCCTCCTCGCGTCCCGCTTGCCTCGACGTCGCCGCCGGCGGCGACGACCACGTGCTTCACGATCGCGAGCCCGAGCCCGGTGCCGCGCGTCGTGCGGGCGGCGTCGCCGCGGTAGAAGCGCTCGAAGAGCCGCTCCAGCGTCTGCTCGTCGACACCGGCGCCGTCGTCGGCCGCGGTGAGCACGGCGGAGTCGCCGCTCCGTCTGATCGAGATCGTGAAGCGGGAGGCGTGGCCGGCATAGCGGATCGCGTTCTCAGTGAGGTTCTCGACCACCATCCGCAGCATGCGCGGGCGCAGGGGAACTGCGACGTCTGCGTCTCCCTCGACAGCGAGCGCGACCCCGGCGCGCGCCGCGGCGGCCCGGTGCTCGTCGACGACCTCTCGCAGCACCGGCAGCGCCTTCATGTGGCCGAGCGAAACGACCTCCTTGCCGCTCTCGAGCTCGGACAGGAACAGGATCTCGTCGATCAGGGCGCCGGCGTTCTCGACCTCCGCGCGCGCCTGGTCGAGGAGCGCGTGAATGTCGGCGCCGGGAAGGTCGGCCGAGTCGAGGAGCACGAGGATCCGGGCGAGGGGCGTGCGCAGCTCGTGCGACACCGCGGCAGTGAATCCGGTTCGAAGCTCGTCGAAGGTGCGGTCGTCGTCCTCTCTGTTCGTCACCGAATCGTCACCAGTCTGAAACCCGAATCGAAGGGACGGCCGCACTATCGTAGGCGGCGTGAGCCGGATCCTCATCGTCGAAGACGACGCGGTGATCGCGGACGGGATGGCGCGCCACCTCGTCGCCGCCGGCTTCGATCCGGTCGTCGTCGGCCGGGGTGAGCTCGGGCTCGCGCGACTGCGGTTCGAGAACCCCGACGTGTGCGTGCTCGACCTGATGCTCCCCGAGCTCGACGGATGGAAGCTGATCGAGACCGCGCGGGCGGAGGGCATCGGCACGCCCATCGTCGTCGTCTCCGCCCGCGGCACCGAGCACGACCGTGTGCACGCGCTCGAGATCGGAGCCGACGACTACCTCGTCAAGCCGTTCTCGATGCGCGAGCTCGTCGCGCGTGTCGGCGCCGCGGCGCGGCGCGGCGTGCGCCCTGCCGAGGAGCGCCGCGGCGACGCGATCGAGATCGAGGAGCTCCGGATCGATCCCCGTGAGGTCCAGGCGTTCGTCTCCGGCAAGAGCGCCGGGCTCACGCCGACCGAGTTTCGCCTGCTCTACACGCTCGCGCTCGACCGCGGGCGCGTCGTGACCCGCGACGAGCTGCTGCAGAAGGTCTGGGGCCGTCGCGAGACGCACCGCGACCGGACTGTCGACGTCTTCGTCCGGCGGCTCCGGCAGAAGATCGACCGGCCCGCGCCGCGGCACTCGTTCATCCAGACGCGGTTCGGCGTCGGCTACAAGCTGGAGCCCGAGCCCAAGTAGCCGCCCCGGTACGCTGGCTCTCGTGGACTTCGAGCTGACGGACGAGCAGCGGGAGATCCAGGCGCTGGCGCGGGAGTTCGCGCGCTCGGAGATCGAGCCGCACGCCGCCGGCTTCGACCGCGACCACGGCTTCCCGCGCGGGCTGCTGGCCGCGCTTGCCGAGCTCGGCCTGCTCGGCGTCTGCATACCCGAGTCATACGGCGGCGCGGGCGCGGACTTCGTCTCGTACGTGCTCGTCCTCGAGGAGCTGTCGCGCGCCGACGCCGGCGTCGGGGTCACCGTCGCGGTGCACACGTCCGCGTGCACGATGCCGCTGCTCCGGTTCGGAACGGAGGAGCAACGTGCGCGGTTCGTCCCGCCGCTCGCGCGGGGTGAGCAGATCGGCTGCTTTGCGCTCACCGAGCCCTGCGCCGGGTCGGACGCGGGTGCGATCCTCGCCCGCGCCGAGCCGGTCGACGGCGGCTGGCACATCCGCGGCGCGAAGCAGTGGATCACCAACGCGGCGTTCGGCGGCACGGTTCTCTTCTTCGCGCGGACGGATCCCGAGACGCGGTCCGCGCGCGGCATTTCGGCGTTCGCGCTCGACGGCGCGGACGTGGAGATCACGCGGACGGAGGAGAAGCTCGGCCTCAACTCGTCCGTGACCAACGACATCGCGGTCGACGCGGTGGTCGACGAGGACCGCCTGGTCGGCGAGCAGGGCCACGGGTTCCGGATCGCGATGGCGACGCTCGACGGCGGCCGGATCGGCATAGCGGCGCAGGCAGTCGGCATCGCACGGGCCGGCTACGAGGTCGCGCTGCGCTACGCGCAGGAGCGCCACACGTTCGGGCGGCGGATCGCCGACCACCAGGCGATCCAGCACAAGCTCGCGAACATGTCGATGGAGATCGACGCTGCCCGGCTGCTCGTCCTCCGTGCCGCGTGGCTGAAGGCGAACGACCGGCCGCACACCGAGGCGGGGGCGAAGGCGAAGCTGTTCGCGTCCGAGGTGGCGCGGCGGCAGACGGCCGAGGCGATCCAGGTGCTCGGGGGCTACGGCTACACGAAGGAGTTCCCCGTCGAGCGCTACTACCGCGACGCGAAGATCACCGAGATCTACGAGGGCACGAGCGAGATCCAGCGGCTCGTGATCGCACGGCAGATCCTCGGCGAGCGCGTGGAAGCGAAGGCATGAGCCCGAGGAAGCCGGACGAGCCGGTCCGCCTGACGCGCATCTACACGCGTGGGGGGGACCGCGGCGAGACGTCGCTCGGCGACGGCTCGCGCGTCTCGAAGCTCGATCCGCTGGTGCGTGCCTACGGCGCGGTGGACGAGCTCAACTCCGTGATGGGCTGGGCGCAGGAGGCGGCCGGCGACGAGCGCCTCGCGCGCATCCAGAACGAGTTGTTCGACCTCGGCGCCGATCTCTCGGTGCCGTACGCCGACGAGGACGGCAGGCTGCGCATCACGCAGCGCTCGATCGACCGCCTCGAGCACGAGTGCGACGAGGCCAACGCCGGCCTGCCGGAACTGAAGAGCTTCGTGCTGCCCGGCGGCAGCGAGGTCGCTGCGCGGCTCCACGTCGCGCGGGCCGTCTGCCGCCGCGTCGAGCGCGAGGTCCTCGCCGTCGCCGAGGAGCGCGACCTCGACCCGCTTGCGCCCGTCTACCTCAATCGTCTGAGCGACCTCCTGTTCATCCTCGCCCGCGCGGCAAATGCAGGGGGGAAGGAGCCGCTGTGGAAGCCCGGCGCGTGACCGATCCGCCGGAGCGGGAGGGCGAGCTCCGCTCGACGATCTCCGGCGTCGAGAATCCGCCGCTGTCGACGCCGGAGTCGGCGCCGGTGGACTACGACCGCGACCTCGGCGACCCCGGGGAGTTCCCGTTCACGCGCGGCGTGTACCCGTCGATGTACCTCGGCCGGCTGTGGACGATGCGCCAGTTCGCGGGGTTCGGGACGGCGTCCGAGACGAACGAGCGGTTCCACTACCTGCTCGAGCACGGCCAGACGGGCCTGTCGACGGCGTTCGACATGCCGACGCTGATGGGCTACGACTCGGACCATCCGCGGTCGCTCGGCGAGGTCGGCCGGGAGGGCGTCGCGATCGACTCGCTCGCCGACATGGAGACGCTGTTTCGGGGGATCCCGCTCGGCAGCGTGTCGACGTCGATGACGATCAACTCGCCCGCGGCGATGCTGCTCGCCTTCTACGTCTGTGTCGGAGAGGAGCAGGGCGTGCCGCGCTCCGCGCTGCGCGGGACGATCCAGACCGACATCCTCAAGGAGTACATCGCGCAGAAGGAGTACATCTTCCCGCCCGAGCCGTCGATGCGGCTCGTAACGGACATGATCGAGTTCTGCACGGCCGAGATGCCGCTCTGGCATCCGATCTCGATCAGCGGCTACCACATCCGCGAGGCCGGCTCGAACGCGGTGCAGGAGCTGGCGTTCACGCTCGCAAACGGCTTCACGTACGTGCAGTGGGCGCTCGAGCGTGGCCTCGACGTCGACGACTTCGCGCCCCGCCTCTCCTTCTTCTTCAACGCCCACCTCGACTTCTTCGAAGAGATCGCCAAGTACCGGGCGGCGCGGCGGATCTGGGCGCGCGAGCTGCGCGACCGTTTCGGCGCGAAGCACGACCGCTCGCTGCTGATGCGGTTCCACACGCAGACGGCGGGCGTGTCGCTGACGGCGCAGCAGCCCGAGGTGAACATCGTCCGGACGGCGATCGAGGCGCTCGCGGCGGTGCTCGGCGGGACCCAGTCGCTGCATACGAACAGCTTCGACGAGGCGCTCGCGCTGCCGACCGAGGACGCGGTCAGGCTCGCGCTGCGCACGCAGCAGGTGATCGCCCACGAGACCGGGGTCGTCAACGCAATCGATCCGCTCGGCGGCTCCTATCACCTCGAGCAGCTCACCGACGAGCTGGAACGGCAGGCGTACGAGTACTTCGAGCGGATCGAGCAGCTGGGCGGCGTCGTCGCCGCGATCAAGGAGAACTTCTTCCAGCGTGAGATCGCCGAGGCATCCTTCCGCTACCAGTCGGAGGTCGAGCGGGAACAGCGGATCATCGTCGGCGTCAACCGCTTCCAGCTGGACGAGGAGAGCGAGCTGCCGATCCTGAAGATCGACCCGCGGCTCGAGCGGGAGCAGGTCGAGCGGGTGCAGGCCCTCAGGGCCGGCCGCGACTCGGCGGCGGTCGAGGCCGCGCTGGCCCGGCTGGGGGAGGACGCCGGGGCCGAGCGCCGCAACCTGATGCACCCGATCGTCGACGCCGCCCGCGCCTACGCCACGATGGGCGAGATGTGCGACGTCCTCCGCAGGGTGTGGGGCACCTGGCGGGAGACACCGGTCTTTTGACCCACATGCGCCAACAAACGCCCGGCGGCGGCGTCTAACCTCCAGGTAGATGAGATCGCACGCCGATCCCCTCCGCTCGGACCACGTCAGCGTCGGCGCATCGCCGTTCTGGCGCCGGCAATCGTTCTGGCGCGTCGCACTGCCCGTCGCGGCTGCGTTCTCGGTGATCGCGGCGATCCTGGTGATCCTCCAGGTCACCCAGGGCAGCAACGGCACGCCGAACGCGGTGACCGGCTGGGGTGTCACCTACGCGACGCCGAAACCGCCGAAGACGGTCAAGTTCGACCCGAACGCCCAGGTCGTCGCGACCAGGTTCGTCCGGACCGCCGTCGCGCGCAAGAACCTCGCGGCCGCGTATGCGATCTCCGGCCCGGGCATCCGCGAGGGGATGAGCCTGAAGCAGTTCCTGACCGGCAACATCCCGGTCGTCCCGTACACGATCACGTCGAAGACCGAGGCGCACATGAAGATCGACAAGTCGTACGCGAACAAGGCGACGGTCGAGCTGCAGCTCGTCACGGCACCGGACCCCGGAAAGGACTTCTTCGTCGACCTGATCAAGAAGAACGGCCGGTGGTACGTCGACAGCTGGGTCCCGCGTGGCGGGCCGCCGATCCCCGTCAACACGGGGTAGGCTGACCCCGGGATGATCCGGGTCGTGATCGCCAAGCCGGGGCTCGACGGGCACGACCGAGGCGCGAAGATCATCGCCCGGGCGCTGCGCGACGCCGGCATGGAGGTCGTGTACACCGGCCTCCACCAGACGCCGGAGCAGATCGCCGAGACGGCGATCCAGGAGGACGCGGACGCGGTCGGCATCTCGATCCTCTCCGGCGCGCACATGACGCTGGTTCCGCGCATCCTCGAGCTGCTGCGGGCCGAGGGCGCGGACGACGTCCTCGTCGTCGTCGGCGGCACGATCCCGGCGGACGACGTCGCCGCCCTCAAGGAACAGGGCGTCGCCGAGGTGTTCACCCCGGGCGCCCCGACCTCGGAGATCGTCGACTTCCTGCGGTCGCGCGTCGCTGCCTAACGGGCGGACGCCCGCGCCTCCGCGGGTAAAGTCACGCCCCGATGAAGATCGTCGTCTGCGTGAAGGCCGTGCCCGACGCCGCGTCCGGTCGCCGCATCGATCCGGCGACGAACCGCCTCGACCGCAGCGGCGAGCTCGCGATCTCCGAGTGGGACACGTATGCGATCGAGGAGGCGCTCGTGCTGCGGGAGGCCGCCGGCGACGGCGAGGTCGTCGTCGTCTCGCTCGGGCCCGAGCGCGCCGTCGACGCGCTGCGCAAGGCACTCGCGATGGGCGCCGACCGCGCGGTGCTGGTCTCGGACGCCGGCTTCGAGGGGGCCGACCTGCTCGGCACGGCGCGGGCGCTCGCCGGTGCGCTCGAACGCGAGTCGGCGGATCTCGTGCTGTTCGGGCAGCAGTCGGCGGACGGCGGCGGGGCGTGCCTGTGGGCTGCGGTCGGCGACCGGCTGCGCCTGCCGATCGTGTCGCAGGTGAGCGAGCTCCGCGTCGACCGAGGCTCGCTCACCGGCAAGCGTCAGACCGAGTTCGGCTACGACACGCTGCGGCTGCCGTTGCCGGCCGTGGTCGCGGTCGCCGATTCGATCAACACGCCACGGTACCCGTCGCTGAAGGGGATCATGGGCGCGAAGAAGAAGCCGCAGGAGACGCTCGCCGCCGACGATGTCGGCGGCGTCGATGAGCCGAAGACGACCGTGCTCGCGCTGAACGCGCCGCCGTCCCGGGGCGAGGCGCGGCGGATCGAGGACGACGGCTCCGCGGCCGACCAGATCCTCGAGTTCCTCGCGGAGCGGCGGCTGCTGTGAAGACGCTCGTCTTTCTCGAGCATCACGACGGCGGGATCCTGAAGGGATCGCTCGGCGTGCTCGCGAAGGCGGTGTCGCTGGGCGGAGAGGTCGCGGGCGTCGTCGCCGGGTCGGGTGTCGGCGCGCTCGCCGCCGAGGCGGGGCGCCACGGCGCCGCGATGCTGTGGGTCGCCGACGACGAGCGCCTCGCCGCGCCGTTGCCGCAGCCGCGGGTGGACGTGCTCGCGAAGCTCGTCCGCGACGAGGGGTTCGAGGCGGTGCTGTTCGCGCAGTCGGTGCTCGCGGCGGACCTCGCGGCGGGGCTGGCGGCGCGGCTCGACGCCGGGCTCAACTGGGACCTGGTCGATCTCGGCGCGAATGGGGTCGGCACGCGGCCTGCGCTCTCCGACAGCGTCTACGTCGACGTCGGCTGGTCGGCCGGCCCGCGCCTCGCGGTCTTCCGGTCGGGCACCTTCGACCCGGCGGAGACGGGGGGGACGGCCGAGGTGAAGGAGGCGGCGGTCGAGCTCGAGGACTTCTCGCTGCGCGCGGAGATGGTCGAGCAGGCGCACGCCGAGCAGCAGGGACCGTCGATCGAGGACGCGGACGTGATCGTCGCGGGCGGCCGGGGCCTCGGCGAGCCCGAGGCGTTCTCGCTCGCCGAGGGGCTCGCGCAGGCGCTCGGCGGGGCGGTCGGCGCGACGCGGGCCGTGGTCGACGCCGGCTGGTACCCCTACGCGGCGCAGGTCGGGCAGACCGGGAAGACGGTGTCGCCGAAGCTCTACGTCGCACTCGGCATCTCGGGCGCGATCCAGCACAAGGTGGGGATGCAGGGGTCGAACACGATCGTCGCGATCAACAAGGACCCGAACGCGCCGATCTTCGAGTTCTCGGATCTCGGCGTCGTCGGCGACCTGCACCAGATCGTGCCGAAGCTGACCGAGCTCGTCCGCGCGCGGCGGTCGTGAGCGTCCGCCCGTCCGACTTCCCGCCGCCGTGGTCGGCCGGCGAGGCATTCCGGCCGCCGACCGATCCGGCGGACGAGCGGATCGAGGTGGGATTCCTGATCGTCGGCGCCGGCCCCGCCGGGCTCGCGGCGGCGATCCGGCTCGGGCAGCTCATGGAGGAGAGCCCCGGTCAGGCGGAGCGCCTCGGCGACGTGCCGGTCGCGGTGCTCGAGAAGGGGAAGTCACCCGGTTCGCACCTCGTCTCCGGCGCCGTCGTGAACCCGCGCGCGCTGCAACGGCTCTTCGGCGAGCGCAAGCGCCTCGACGAGATGCCGTTTGCCGGTCGCGTCGAGGCGGAGTCGGTGCTGTTCCTGACGCGCAAGCACGCGTACCGCATTCCCACGCCGCCGACGATGGCGAACGACCGCAACTGGATCGCGTCGCTCTCGAAGCTCGGCGGGTGGCTCGCGGGGGAGGCGGAGTCGCTCGGCGTCGCCGTCCTGCCCGAGACGGTGGCGGAGTCGCTGCTCGTCGAGAGCGGGCGCGTGCTCGGCGTTCGCACCGCCGACCGGGGACGGGACCGAGCCGGCCGGCCGCTCCAGAACTTCGAGGCGGGCTCGGACATCACGGCGCGTGTGACGATCCTCGCCGAGGGCACGCAGGGCCACCTGACCGGCGCGGCGCTCGAGCGCTTCGGCCTGCAGGGCGAGAACCCGCAGCTGTGGGCGCTCGGCGTGAAGGAGGTGTGGCGCGTCCCGCGCCCACTCCGGCGCGTCATCCACACGATGGGCTGGCCGCTCCGCGGGCGCAGCAAGTACCGGGAGTTCGGTGGCTCGTTCGTGTACCCGCTGGGCGAGGACATGGTCACGATCGGGATGGTGGTCGGGCTCGACTACCGGGACGCGGCGCTGTCGGTTCACGACCTGCTGCAGGAGCTGAAGACGCATACGCGGATCCGCCGGATCCTCGCCGGCGGCGAGCGGGTGCAGTGGGGCGCGAAGACGATCCCGGAGGGCGGGTTCGTCGCGCTGCCGAATCGCTTCCATGCGCCCGGGCTGCTGCTCGCCGGCGACGGCGTCGGCCTGGTCAACGTGCCCGCGCTGAAGGGGATCCACTACGCGATCGAGTCCGGCCGGCTCGCCGCCGAGGCGGCGTGGCGCACGCTCGAGCGCGGCACGTCGATGCGCACCGCGCTCGCGTCGTACGACAAGTCGCTGCGCTCGTCGTTCGTCTGGCGCGACCTGAAGGAGGTGCGCAACATGCGCCAGTCGTTCGGGCACGGCCTGGTGCTCGGCGGCGCGATGGCCGGCGCGATGACGGTGTCGAAGGGCCACTTCCCGCCGGGCGACTCGAGCACGGAGCGCGACGCCGACCAGTCGATCATCCGCACGAATCGCGACCGGTCGTATCCGCCGCCGGACGGCAAGCTCACCTTCGACAAGCTGTCGAGCGTGTTCGCGTCGGGGAACCGGACCCGGGACGACCAACCGAATCACATCCGCCTGCGGACGCGCGTTCCGCGCGAGCTCGCGGAGATGTGGGTGCACATGTGCCCGGCGCAGGTGTACGAGGTGGGGGACGCGGACGGCGACGGGACCGTGGAGGTGCTCCTGGCCCCCTCGAATTGCGTCCAGTGCGGTGCGATCACCGCCAAAGGCGGCCGCCTGACCCCACCCGAAGGCGGCAGCGGCCCCGAGTACACGCTCACGTAGCGCCTCGGTTGCAGTTCCGTCACGGCGGCTGCCGCCGGACAGGCCCCGGAAAGACGGTCTCGTCGCAGAACTCGACGAACCTGCGCACCGCTCGCTCGCGCCGGCTGCCGAAGAGCGCGAGCACTTCCCCGGTCGCCAGTTGGGCGAATGACAGCGCCGTGCCGATCGTCGCCGCGTAGCTCGACCACGCGTAACTCTCGAGCGATCCCTGCCGTCCAGCCCGGCGTGGATTCTGGACGACGTATCGAACGGTGTTCAGAAGGCGCCGATCGTCGGCGAGGTACTCGTTCCAGAAGCGCTTTCCGAACAGGTGGTTGATCCGGCGGTGTCTCGCGTTGAACGCGAGTGCGTAGGCGGTGTTCAGCTCGCACATGCCTCGCGAGAGCCCGCGGTCGTCGATCTCCACGACGAGGTGGTAGTGGTTGCGCATCAGGCAGTACGCGTAGAGAGTCCAGCCGTGCCGCCTTGCAACCTGCACGAGGATGGCAAGGAAGTCGCGGCGGTCGGCGTTGTTCAGGAAGATGCGTCGCTTGTTGTTGCCGCGGGTGACGACGTGATGAAAGCCGGGCCGTTCGTCTCGAGGTTTGTACGCCACGACGTCACGCTACGGGCGATCGAAGATGGATGGGAGCCCGCGGCCGCAGAAGTCACACTTTCGATCGACGCTTGTGGCGGTTCGGTTTGGATGGCTGCCGCCCGGGTGTCCACCCGACCGCGAGGAGGCGGCGAATGGCTACCGACCCGATGAGCTCCGACGAGATCGCCACGCGGATCGCGGAGTTCCGTGCGACCGCGGCGGAGATCGAGCGTCTCGCCGAGGAGGCGATCGGATCGCGCAACGTCGACGACCTGATCACGGTCGTCCGCGGCCTCCTGGACGCGCTCGACGCCAGCCTCGCCATGGCCTCGAGACTCGCAGCGAAGGGCTCGATCGAGCCGGCGCCCCGCGACGACGCTTCCGCCGCTTCGTGATCACGAGCCTCGACAACCCGCGCGTCAGGGAGGTAGTGCGGCTGCGCCGTTCGCGCGAGCGGCGGCGTGCCGGGCTCTTCGTCGTCGAGGGTGCGCGGGAGATCGAGCGTGCCCACGCCGCCGGCCTGCGGTTCCACGCCACCTACGTCTCGCCCGAGCTCCTCGCGGCCGGCGGCGGCGTCCCGCCCGCCGGCGACGGCGCCGACAGGGAGGAGGTCAGCGCCCGCGTGCTGCGCCACATGGCCTACCGTGCCGAGCCCGAGGGCGCGATTGCCGTCGTCGAGGCGCCCACGCACACGCTCCCCGAAACCGCGAGCCTCGTTCTCGTCGCCGTCGGCGTCGAGAAGCCGGGCAACCTCGGCGCGATGGCCCGCTCGGCGGAGGCGGCCGGCGCCGACGCTCTCCTCATTGCCGACGGCGCCTTCGATCCGTGGAACCCGAACGCGGTTCGCGCGTCGACCGGCGCCGTCTTCACGCTCCCGATCGTCGTGTCGAGCCTCGACGAGCTGCGGGCCCTGCCGCTCCGGCGCGTCGCGGCCGTCGTCGGGGCGAGCACCGGCTACACCGATGCCGACCTTCGCCGGCCGACCGCGCTGATCGTCGGCGCCGAGGACAACGGCCTCGACGAGCGCTGGCGGTCGGCCGCCGACGAGACGGTCTCGATCCCGATGCGCGGGCGGACGACCGACTCGCTGAACGCGAGCGCGACCGCCGCGGTGCTGCTGTTCGAAGCGGTACGGCAGCGCTGCTGATGCGTACGATCGGCGCCGTGCTCCCGACCCGCGACGACGTGATGCGCGCGCACGCGACGATCGCCGACCGCCTCGCCCGGACGCCGCTGCTTCCGAGCCGCACGATCGGCGCGCGGCTCAAGTGCGAGCTGTTCCAGCGCACCGGCTCCTTCAAGGTGCGCGGCGCGCTGAACAAGCTGAGCTCGCTCGACGACGCCGACAAGCGGCGCGGGGTGATCGCCATCAGTGCCGGCAACCACGCGCAGGCGGTCGCGTACGCCGCCGCCGAGGAGGGCGTCGACGCGCTCGTCGTGATGTGGACGGGCGCGTCGGAGCAGAAGGTCGCCGCGACCCGCGGGTACGGAGCGACCGTCGACCTGGAGGCGTCGGGCCCCGGCGACGCCTTCGACCGCCTGCACGAGCTGATCGAGCAGACGGGTCGCACGCTGGTGCATCCGTTCGACGATCCCGTCGTGATCGCGGGCGCCGGTACGGTCGGGCTCGAGATCCTCGAGGACGCGCCCGACGCCGACGCGGTGATCGTCGCGGTCGGCGGCGGCGGTCTCGTGTCCGGCATCCAGACGGCGATCGGCGACCGTGTCCGTGTCGTCGCGGTCGAGCCCGAGACGAGCACGGCCCTCCACACGGCGCTCGAACGCGGCAAGCCGACGCCGGTCGAGCCGACCTCGGTCGCGGACGGCCTCAATGCCCCGTTCGCGGGCGCACTGCCGCTCGAGATCTGCCGCCATCTCGAGCTCGCGCTCGTCTCCGAGGAAGAGATCGAGCACGCGTTCCGCTTCCTCTACGAGCGCGCCAAGCTCGCGTGCGAGCCGGCCGGTGCCGCCGCCGCGGCTGCATGGCTGAGCGGGAAGGTGGAGGCCGAGCGGCCGGTGCTCGTCGTCTCGGGAGGCAACGTCGCCGCCGCGACGGCCGCTGCTATCCTGGCCCGGCGATGAAGGCCGATATCCACCCCGAGTATCAGCTCGCGACCGTTCACTGCAGCTGCGGGAACACGTTCGTGACACGGTCGACGAGCCCCGAGCTCCACGTCGAGATCTGCTCGAACTGCCACCCCTTCTACACGGGGAAGCAGAAGCTCGTCGACACGGGCGGCCGGGTCGAGCGCTTCCAGCGCCGGCTCGAGAAGGCCGAGCGCGCCGCGCGCGCGTAGGGAGAGCATGTCGCAGGCCATCGGAGGTCAGGCCGTCCTCGAGGGCGTCATGATGCGCGGACCGCGCAACTGGGCGGTTGCCGTCCGCACGCCGACCGGCGCGATCGCGCACGTTGCGCGGACGATCGAGCCGATCGCCGCCCGCCACTGGTCGCTGCGGCTGCCGATCGTGCGCGGCGTCGTCGCGCTCGGCGAGAGCCTCACGATCGGTTTCCGCGCACTCGGCGTGTCGGCCGGGTACGCGGCGCAGGAGGAGGCTGAGGGCTACGAGGAGCCGGTCGAGCTGGGACGCTGGGCGCTCGCTTTCGCGTTCCTCGTCGCGATCGGCTTCGCCGTGATGATGTTCAAGGTGGGTCCGGCGCTGCTCGCCGACCTGCTCCCGATCTCGAACGGCGACTGGTTCGTGCTCGTCGAAGGGCTGATCCGCGTCGCAGTCTTCGTCGCCTATCTCACGCTGCTCAGCTTCATCCCGTCGCTCAAACGCGTGTTCGAGTACCACGCCGCCGAGCACAAGGCGATCAACGCCTACGAGGCCGGCGAAGAGCTGACGCCCGAGAACGCGCAGCGCCACTCGCTGATCCACCCGCGCTGTGGCACCGCCTTCCTGCTCTGGGTGATGGTGATCGGCGTCTTCGTGTACGCGCTGCTCGGTCGTCCCGTCTGGTACTGGCTGATCATCAGCCGTATCGCGCTGCTGCCGGTGATCGCCGGCGTCGCCTACGAGCTGATCCGCTTCGCCGGGAAGCACAGCGACAACCGTGTGGTGATGACGCTGCTCGCGCCCGGCCTCTGGCTGCAGCGGCTGACGACGCGCGAGCCGACTCTCGACCAGCTCGAGGTGTCGATTCGCGCGCTGCGGGAAGTGCTGGCACACGAGGGCCGGCTCCAGCCGGCCGACCGACGAGTGGAGGTGATGGCCTGATGGCGACGGAGCGCAGAGCCGAGGTGACCTGGACCGGCGATCTGATGTCGGGCAGCGGCACGATCGGCGAGGTGGGGAGCGGTGCGTTCGGACCACTCGACGTCTCCTGGGCGGCGCGCTCGGAGGAGCCGAACGGCAAGACGAGCCCCGAGGAGCTGATCGCCGCCGCCTGGGCCGCATGCTTCGCGATGGCGCTCTCCGCCGGACTCGCCCGCGGCGGCACGCCGCCGGAGCGCCTGAGCACCTCCGCTACTGTCACCTTCCAGCCGGGCGAGGGGATCATCAGGGGGGCGCTGACGGTTCGCGGCAGCGTTCCCGACCTCGACGCCGACGGCTTCGCGGAGGCGGCGGAGGGGGCGAAGGCGAACTGCCCCGTGTCGCTGGCGCTTTCCGGCATCCCCGAGGTCACGCTCGACGCGGCGCTGGACTGACGCGCGTTCTTCTACCCTCTCGGGTGCGATGGCTGCGCTCGACGAACTGATCGCGGAGCTCGAACGCTCGTACGCGGAGACGCAGGAGCGCCTGTCCGACCCTGCCGTCTACAACGACCGCCGCGAGGCGGCCGAGACCGGGCGACGCCTGAAGGCGCTCGAGAAGCCGCACGCGCTCGCACTGGAGTGGCGCGCACGCCGCGCGGATCTCGACGCCGCGCGCGGGGACGGCGACCTGGCCGAGCTCGTGCCCGATCTCGAGGCCGACCTCGCCCGGCTCGAGGAGGAGCTGAAGCTCGCTCTCGCAGAGCGCGATCCGGCCGACGAGAAGGACGTGATCGTGGAGATCCGCCAGGGGGTCGGCGGCGACGAGGCGGGCCTGTGGGCGGCCGACCTCGCGCGCCTGCTCCAGCGCTACGCCGAGCGGCGCGGGTTCCGATGGGAGGAGCTCGAGGTCACCGCCAACGAGGGCGGCGGCGTGAAGGAGGGCGTGTTCGCGGTCAAGGGCGACGGGGCCTACTCGATCTTCAAGTTCGAGGGCGGCACGCACCGCGTGCAGCGCGTGCCCGAGACCGAGTCGCAGGGGCGCATCCACACGTCGACGGCGACCGTCGCCGTGATGCCCGAGGCCGAAGACGTCGACGTCGAGGTCGACGAGAAGGACCTGAAGATCGACGTGTACCGGTCGTCCGGCCCCGGCGGCCAGTCGGTGAACACGACCGATTCCGCGGTGCGGATCACGCACCTGCCGAGCGGGATCGTGGTCTCGATGCAGGACGAGCGCTCGCAGCTCCAGAACCGCGAGAAGGCGATGCGCGTCCTCCGCGCGCGGCTCTTCGAGGCCGAACGCGGGCGGCAGGCAGCCGAGCAGGCGGCCACCCGGAGCGCGCAGGTGGGCACGGGAGCGCGCGCGGAGAAGATCCGCACCTACAACTTCCCGCAGAGCCGCGTCACCGACCACCGCGTCAAGGTGAACGTGCCGCTCGAGCAGGTCATCGCCGGAAGCCTCGACGACTTCACCGACGCGCTGACCGCGGACGAGCAACGCCGCGCGCTCGAGACCGCGTCGGTGTGACGGTCGGCGAGGTCCTCGACGCGACGACCGCGTACCTCGCGTCGCGCGGCGTCGAGCACCCGCGGCTCGACGCGGAGCTGCTGCTGTCCCGGGCGCTCGGCCTCACGCGGATCGAGCTCTACACGCAGCACGACCGGCCGCTGACGCCCGGCGAGCGTGAGGCCGCGCGCGAGCCGGTCCGCCGCCGCGGCGCACGCGAGCCGCTCGCGTACGTGCTCGGCGACTGGGGCTTCCGCCGGTTGACGCTGCGCACGGACCGCCGCGCGCTCGTGCCGCGCCCGGAGACCGAGGTCGTCGTCGAGCGGTGCCTGGCACTGCTCGACGGGGTACCGAAGCCCCGCGTGCTCGACGTCGGCACGGGGGGCGGCGCGATCGCACTCTCGCTGGCGCAGGAGCTGCCGTCCTCGACCGTCGTCGCCACCGACGCGTCGGCCGATGCCCTCGCGCTCGCCGCGGAGAATGCCGTGCGGCTCGGCCTCGAGGTCGAGTTGCGCGAGGGCGACCTGCTCGCCGGCGCGGAGGGACCGTTCGACCTCGTCGTCTCGAACCCGCCGTACGTCGGAGCCGACGAGCTCGGCGCGCTCGAGCCGGAGGTGCGCGACTGGGAGCCGCCCGCGGCGCTCGTCGACGAGGGGCAGACCGGCCGGCTCGTCGACGCGGCGCGTGCGGTGCTCGACGGCGCGCTCGTCCTCGAGGTGCACGCCGATCGTGCGGCGCCCGTGGTGGCGCTCCTCGAGGCCGCCGGTTACGACGGCGTCGAGATCACCCGCGACCTCACCGGGCGCGAGCGGGTGGTCGAGGGCCGATGGACGCGCTGATCGACGCGCTGCGCGCGGGACGCCCGGCGCTGTTCCCGACCGACACGGTGTACGGGCTCGTCTCGCTGCCTACCGAGGAGGCGGTGGCCGCGCTCTACGCGCTCAAGGGCCGCCCGCCGGAGCAGCCGACCGCGCTCCTCGCCGCGCGCGCCGAGCAGCTCACGGACGCGATCCCGGAGCTCGATCCTCGCCGCCTGCTGCGCGGCGCCTTCACGCTCGTCCTGCCGAACCCGGCCCGCCGCTATCCGTGGCTGGCCGGTGCGCGCCCGGACACGATCGGCGTGCGGCTCCCGGACCTGCCGCCCGCGGCCGCGGCGGTGCTCGAGGCAGTCGGGTGCGTGGCGGCGACGAGCGCGAACGACCCCGGCGGGCCCGACCCGCTCACGCTCGACGACGTGCCGCAGCGCCTCCGCGACGCCTGCCCCCATCTCGACGAAGGGCCGCTCGGCGGCATCCCCTCGACCGTGGTCGACCTCACCGGCGACGAGCCGCGGGTGCTGCGCGAGGGCGCGGTGCCGTCAGCCGTCGCGCTCGCCCGGCTCGCGTCTCGTCGCCGTGACGGTGGATGACGTCCAGCCGCCGCTCGACGGCTCGCCGTCGTTCGGCCACAGCGTGTCGACGCGTGCCGCCGCCTCGAGGATCGCGGCGCCGTCGACCTCGACCTCCGCCTCCGCGATGCCGCGCTCGGGCCACGCGACGACCGCCTGCAACGGACCGGGCGGCGGCAGCGGCCAGAGCCAGTAGCGCTGGCGAAGCTCGCGATCGCTGCCGCTCCCGCCGCGCTGCATCAGCAGCGGATCCGGACGCTCTTCGTCCCACGCCCGGTGGCCGAGGCTCGTCGCCTTGCGACCGTCGGCGAAGCGAAAGCCGACGTGGACGTCCTCGCGCAGACGGTGGAACTCGTGCGACTCCTGCCGGTTCCGCGACTTGACGGTCACCTCGAGCTCGACGCCCGTCGAGAAGGCGACGAGCCCGTCGAGCAGGATCGCCAGCTCGTCGGTACGGACGAGCACGTAGCGGATCGGCACCGCGACGCCGAGCTCGTTGCCCGGCGGCCCGTGCCAGGGCGGCGCGGCTACGGGCTCCGGCGGCTCGGGCGGGGGCGGGGGAGGCTCGAAGAAGCTCATCGGCGGCCTCCAAGAGTACGATCCCGGCGATGGCGCTGGCGCAGGAGACGTTCGAGACGCTGAAGACCGCGGGGCTCGCGGAGATCGATCCCGAGACGGCCGCCCTCCTCGGACGCGAGGCCGAACGGCAGCGCGGCCAGATCGAGCTGATCGCGTCGGAGAACTTCACGTGGCCGAGCGTGCTCGAGGCGGTCGGCTCCGTGCCGACCAACAAGTACGCGGAGGGCTATCCCGGCAAGCGCTACTACGGCGGCTGCGAGGTCGTCGACGAGATCGAGGAGCTCGCCCGCACGCGCGCGAAGGAGCTGTTCGGCGCCGAGCACGCGAACGTGCAGCCGCACGCCGGCGCGCAGGCGAACATGGCCGTGTACTTCGCCGTGCTCGAGCCGGGCGACGTGGTGCTCGCACTGTCCCTCGACCACGGAGGGCACCTGACCCACGGGCTGAAGGTCAACTTCTCCGGGAAGCTCTACGAGTTCCACCACTACGGCGTGTCGCGCGACACGATGATGGTCGACTACGACGACGTGCTCGCGCGCGCAAAGGAGGTGCGGCCGAAGCTGATCGTGTGCGGCGGCTCGGCGTACCCGCGCATGGTCGAGGCCGATCGTTTCCGCGCGATCGCCGACGAGGTCGGAGCGCTGCTCTGCTGCGACATGGCGCACTTCTCCGGCCTGGTCGCGGCCGGCCTGCACCCGAGCCCGGTGCCGCACTGCCACTTCGTCACGTCGACGACGCACAAGACGCTCGCCGGGCCGCGTGCGGGCTTCGTCCTCTGCACCGAGGAATACGCGCAGAAGCTCGACCGCGCGAACTTCCCGGGCATGCAGGGCGGGCCGCTCGAGCACACGATCGCGGCCAAGGCGGCGTGCTTCAAGATCGCCGGCACCGAGGCGTTCCGCGACTACCAGCGGCAGATCCGCGCGAACGCCGACACGCTCGCCGCCGGGCTCATCGAGGGCGGGCTCGACGTGCTCACCGGCGGCACCGACACGCACCTCGTCCAGCTCGACCTCCGCGCGACCGACTGGACCGGCCTCGCAGCGCAGGAGCGGCTCGAGGAGTGCAAGGTCACCGCCAACCGCAATACCGTGCCGTTCGACGAGCGTCCTCCGATGGTCGCTTCCGGCGTGCGCCTCGGCTCGCCGGCGGCGACGATGCGCGGCTTCGACGAGGAGGACTTCCGCGAGGTCGCGTCGATCATCGTCGACGCGCTCGACGAGGGCGCCGACGTCCCCGCGCTGCGCGGCCGCTCCGAGGCGCTCTGCGCGCGGCGGCCGCTGTACCCCGGGTTCCGCGGGTTCACCTCGTACGCGTGAGCGTCACCGAGGTTCGGCACCCGCTGGTGCAGCACAAGCTGTCGTATCTGCGCGACAGGGAGACGCCGACCGTCCACTTCCGCAAGCTCGTCGAGGAGGTCACGCTTCTCCTCACCTACGAGGCGACGAAGGACCTGCCGACCGAGGACGTCGCGATCGAGACGCCGCTCGAGACGGCGCCGAGCCCGCGCATCTCGGGCAAGAAGGTGGCCGTCTGCCCGATCCTCCGTGCCGGGCTCGGCATGCTCGACGGCGTACTGACGCTGATCTCGGGCGCACGCGTCGGCTTCATCGGCCTCTACCGCAACGAGGAGACACTGCGGCCGGTCGAGTACTACGTGAAGCTTCCGCAGGACGTCGCCGACCGCGACGTGATCCTGCTCGACCCGATGCTCGCGACCGGCAACTCGACCGCGCACGCGGTGCAGCTCGTCAAGGAAGCGGGCGCGACGAGCGTGCGCCTGATCGCGATCATCGCCGCGCCGGAGGGCATCGCCAACATCGAGGAGCACCATCCCGACGTCCAGATCGTCGTCGCGGCGATCGACCGGGGCCTGAACGAGCGCGGCTACATCGTTCCGGGGCTCGGCGACGCGGGAGATCGTCTCTACGGGACGAAGTAGGCGCCGCGATGGTCTGGAGCCAGCTCACCGATCACCTCGAGGTGATCTGGGGTGCGCTCGTCGCCTTCGCGATCGTGCTCGTGCTCACCCCGGCCGTCGGCTCGGCCGCCCGCTACCTCCGACTCGTCGAACGCCGCTCCGAAGGCGAGCGTGCACGCCCGGGGATCCCGCGCCTCGGCGGGCTTGCGCTGTTCCTGGGCGTGTTCGTCCCGTCGCTCGCGTTCCTGCCGATGAGCCGCGAGCTCCGCGGCGTCCTGCTCGGCGCGGCGGTGGCGACGACGGTCGGCGCGATCGACGACTTCCGCGTGCTCGCGTGGTGGCAGAAGCTCGGCGGGCAGATCCTGGCCGCGGCGATCCCGACGTGGTTCGGCGTCTACCTCCACGAGTTCACGTTCCCTGTCGCGGGCGCGCAGACGCTGCCGCCCTGGATCGGGATCACGCTGACGATCGTCTGGATCGTCGCGGTGATGAACATGGTCAACTTCCTCGACGGGCTGGACGGGCTCGCCGCCGGTGTGTGTGCGATCTCGGGAGCCACCTTCACCGTGATCGAGCTGTCGCTGGGCCGGATCGGCGCCGCCGTCCTCGCCGCGATCGTCTGCGGCGCCTGCCTGGGCTTCCTGCGCCACAACTTCTATCCGGCCCGCATCTTCATGGGCGACTCGGGTGCGATGCTCCTCGGCTTCACCCTCGCGGCGATCTCGGTGCAGGGCCTCGTCAAGACGGCCGCGTTGGCGACGCTCGTGCTGCCGTTGCTCGTGCTCGCCGTCCCGGTGTTCGACACGTCGTTCGTGGTCGCGAAACGGATCAGGAGCCGCCAGCCGATCTACACCGCCGACGCGCGGCACCTGCACCACCGCTTCCTGCGGATCGGGTTCTCCGAGCGGCGCGCCGTCGCGCACCTGTGGGCGTGGTGCGCCACACTTGCGCTCGCCGCACTCGCGACCCGCTTCGCGCCGCCGCACGCGCACGGCGACTGGAACGAGGTCAACCTCGTGATCGACGGCGCGGCCGCCCTGCTCGCGATCGCCGTCTCGTCCTACGTCGTCGTCCTGCTCGAGCTCGTGAAGCGGGGGACGCCGCGGGCCGGCCGGCGCGACGAGACGTCCCGCGCCGCCTGAGCCAATGGCCACTAGGGCGTCACAAGCGACCCCGACGCGCCTTTCGATGAGCGAAAACAGCTGTCACAAACCTGGTATCATCCCGGCCGGGTGAAGCCCCAGCAACCGACGCTTTCCCTCGCCGGTGCCGGTAGCGTGCTGATCGGGTTCACCGCCGCGTGCATCCTGCTCGGCACGCTCATCGGCTGGGCGGCGGGCCACGTCGGCCTCGGGGTCGCACTCGGCTCGGTCGTCGGAATCCCTGTCGGAGTCGCCGCCACTGTGATCAAGTACCGCAACGTCTGATGCCCGCCTGGACAGAGCCCCGGGTCGCGCCGCCCTCGCTGCTGCCCGCCGTCGCCGGCGCGGTCGTGCTCGTGATCGCGCTGCCGCTGTTCCTGCTCGCCGGCTGGCCGGTCGAGGGCTGGGCGATCGGCACCGTCCTCTGGGCCGGGTCGGAGGCGCTCGGCGCGATCGTCACCCGCCTGCGCGCGCGGACGGGTAACCTCGCCGCCGCAGGCGTGGCTGGCTTCCTCATGCTCTTCCGGGCGATCGCCGTGATGGTGGTCGTGTTCGCCGTAGCGATCACCGACAAATGGGTGGGGCTCGCGGCTGCCCTGACGTACGCCGCCGGGTACAGCGCGGCGCTCGGGCTGCAACTCACCGCGTACTTCACCGGCCCTCCGGCGGGGAAGGCGGCCCGGTGAGACGCGCGCTCGCGGCCCTGACCACGCTCGCGCTGCTCCTGCCGGCGAACGCGTTCGCGCGCGGCTCCTTCGACCCGACCCACGAGTTCGAGCAGAAGGACTGGGTGCCGATCCACCTCGGCCCGCTCAACCTCTCGATCACGAAGGCCGTCGTCTACCTGATGCTCGGAAGCGTCCTCACGATCCTGTTCGGGCTCGTGTTCATGCGCGTCCGCGTCGGCGCGAAGGCGGGGCGCCGCGGGACCTTCGGCGAGATCGTCTACGAGATCGCGCAGACCCAGGTCGCCGAGCAGGGCCTGCCGCACAAGGCGATCGGGCGCTGGTTCCCCTACGTGGCGAGCCTGATGATGTTCATCTTCGTCGTCAACCTGCTCGGGTTCATCCCGCTCCCGCTGACCGGCGAGACGTACCACGGCATCCCGACGTGGGGGATCTACGCCGCCACGAGCTCGCTGTCGGTCACGCTCGCGCTCGCGCTGCTGACGTTCGTGTTCACCCACTACGAGGGCATCAAGTGGAACGGCCCCGTGCGCTACTTCAAGAGCTGGATCCCCGAGGCGCCGAAGCCGCTGCTCGCCCTGATCGTGCCGCTCGAGATCCTCGGACAGTTCATGCGCCTGATCTCGCTCTCCGTCCGGCTCTTCGCGAACATGCTCGCCGGCCACATCCTGATCCTCACCTTCATCGGCCTGATCTTCATCCTGCAGTCCGTGATCCTCGCGGTGTTCGTCGTGCCGGTCGCGTGGATCTTCTACATGTTCGAGGTGATCATCGTCATCGGCATCCAGGCGTTCATCTTCGCCGCCCTGTCCGCCATCTACATCGGCTCGGCGATCGAGCCGGAGCACTAAGGAGGAACAAGAGAAATGGTTGGTTACATCCTCGCCGCCACCACCGGCGACGTCACGAAGGCCGGGAAGGCAGTCGGCCTCGCGCTCGGTGTCGGTCTCGGCGCGCTCGGCGCCGGCGTCGGCATCGGCAACATCTTCGGGTCGATGATCCAGTCGGTCGCCCGCCAGCCCGAGCTGCGCGGCGAGCTGCAGGGGATCCAGTGGCTCGGCTTCGCGCTCACCGAGGCGGTCGTGTTCTACGGCCTGCTCGGATCGATCCTTGCGTACGTCCTCGTCTAGCCAAACGACCCGGAGGCCGATTCCGAGATGCTCGCGTCGAACCCACTGATCCAGGTCACGCCCGGCCTGATGATCTGGACGATCATCTGCTTCCTCGCGACGTTCTTCGTCCTGAAGAAGTACGCGTTCGGGCGGATCCAGGCGATGATCGACGAGCGCCGCGAGCGCATCCAGAGTGCGGTGGACGAGGCCGACCGCGCCCGCGAGGAGGCGCGCCACCTGCTCGAGGAGCACCGCAAGCTGATCGGCCAGGCGAAGTCGCAGTCCGAGGAGATCCTCGCCGAGGCGCGGCAGGTCGCCGACGCCCAGCGCGAGCGTGTGCGCGCCGAGACCGAGGAGGACCGGCAACGGCGGCTCGAGGAGACCCGGCGCCAGATCGAGCAGGCGACGCACCAGGCGATCGGCGAGATCCGCGACGAGGTCGGCAAGCTCAGCGTCGCGGCGGCGGAGAAGATCACCCGTAAGTCGCTCGACGCCGACGACCAGCGGCGGTTGATCGACGAGGCGCTCGCCGAGATCGACTTCTCGCAGCTCGAAGGGAGCAGGTCGTAGCCGCCGCAGAGCGCATCTACGCGCGCGCGCTCTTCGAGGCGGCGCGCGAGGAGGGGCGGCTCGAGCGGGTGCACGCCGACCTCGGCGCGCTGCGGGACGGCGTCGCCGGCTCCGAGGAGCTCGACGCCGTGCTCTCCAACCCCGAGATCGACACGCGCGTGAAGGCCGACGTGCTCGCGCTCATCGCCGAGGGCTCGGACGAGCTCGTCGTCAACTTCGTCCGGCTCATCGCGGAGAAGGGCCGCGCCGAGTCGCTCGCCGGCATCGCCGACGAGCTGGACGCGCTCGTCGCCGCCGAGGAGCGCATCCTCGACGTCGCGCTCACGACCGCGCACGAGCTCACCGACGAGGAGTTCGGCCGCATCCTCGGCCGGATCGAGCAGGCGTCGGGCCGCAGGGTCCAGGCGACGCGCTCGGTCGACGAGGCGCTGATCGGCGGCCTCGTCCTCCAGGCCGGCTCGATGCGCCTCGACGCGAGCGTCCGCGGCCGCCTCGAACGCCTTCGGCACTCGTTGGGGGGAACCCATGGTTCCCCCCAATAGCCCCCTCCTTCCGCGCGGCTCAGCGCACGCCGCCGTGAGCCTCCCGCCGGGCCGAGCCCGGCTCCGGCGTCGATTCATCGCGCTGGTGCAACTGAACCCATCAAGGAGCCTGACGTGAAGCTACGCCCCGAAGAGATCACCTCGATCCTCAAGGAGCGGATCGAGCAGTTCGACGTCGAGACGAACCTCGCCGAGGTCGGATCCGTCCTGCAGGTCGGCGACGGCATCGCCCGCATCCACGGCCTCGAGAACTGCGTTGCGCTCGAGATGCTCGAGCTCGAGCACGGCGTCATCGGGCTCGCCTTCAACCTCGAGGAGGACAACGTCGGCGCGGCGCTGTTCGGCCAGTGGGACCTCGTCAAGGAGGGCGAGCCGGTGCGCCGCACGGGGAACGTCGCGTCGGTCCCGGTCGGCGAGGGGCTGCTCGGCCGAGTCGTCGACCCGCTCGGCAACCCGCTCGACGGGCTCGGGCCGATCGAGGCGAGCGAGACCCGTCCGGTCGAGTGGAAGGCGCCCGGCGTGATCGCGCGGCAGCCCGTGAAGGAGCCGCTCCAGACCGGGATCAAGGCGATCGACTCGATGACCAACGTCGGCCGCGGTCAACGCGAGCTGATCATCGGCGACCGTTCGACCGGCAAGACGGCGATCGCGATCGACACGATCCTCAACCAGCACGACCAGGACGTGAAGTGCATCTATGTCGCGATCGGTCAGAAGGCGTCGACCGTCGCGCAGGTGGTCGAGCGGCTACGCGACGCGGGAGCGATGGAGTACACGACCGTCGTCAACGCGTCCGCCGCCGAGGCTGCGCCGATCAAGTGGATCGCGCCGTTCGCCGGCTGTGCGATGGCGGAGTACTTCCTCTACAAGGGCGAGCACGCGCTGATCATCTACGACGACCTGACGAAGCAGGCCGACGCCTACCGTCAGCTGTCGCTGCTGCTGCGCCGCCCGCCCGGCCGCGAGGCATTCCCCGGCGACGTCTTCTACCTCCACTCGCGGCTGCTCGAGCGTGCCTGCAAGCTCAGCGACGAGCGCGGCGGCGGGTCGCTCACCGCGCTGCCGATCATCGAGACGCAGGCCGGCGACATCTCCGCCTACATCCCGACGAACGTGATCTCGATCACCGACGGGCAGATCTTCCTGCAGTCCGACCTCTTCTTCTCCGGCGTCCGGCCGGCGGTGAACGTCGGCACGTCCGTCTCCCGCGTCGGTTCGTCCGCGCAGACGAAGGCGATGAAGAAGGTCGCGGGCCGCCTGCGCCTCGACCTGGCGCAGTACCGCGAGCTCGAGGCCTTCGCGCAGTTCGGCTCGGAGCTCGACCAGGCGACGCAGCAGTCGCTGAACCGCGGCGAGAAGATGGTCGCGACGCTGAACCAGCCGCAGTACCAGCCGTGGCCGATGGAAGAGCAGGTGGTCGCGCTCTACGCCGGCGTCAACGGCTACCTCGACGACGTCGCCACCGACGACGTGCCGCGCTTCCAGGACGAGCTTCGCGAGTCGCTGCGCGCGCAGGCGGAGATCTACAAGGGGATCCGCGAGTCCGGCGACCTCTCCGACACGGCAGCCGAGCAGCTGAACGGCGAGATCGAGCGCGTGAAGGGGCGGTTCCAGCCGGCCGAGGCGGCCGCGTAGGCCTTGGCCTCCGTCCAGGACCTGAAGCGGCGCGTCCGCTCGATCACCAACACGCGCAAGCTCACGCGCGCGATGGAGCTGGTGGCGTCCGCACGCCTGCGGCGTGCGCAGTCGCGCATCGAGGCGATGCGGCCGTACGCCGACCGCATGCTCGAGCTGATGGCCGGCGTCTCGCAGGCGGCGGGCGCGGTCCGGCTCCCGCTGCTCGAGCGTCGCGAGTCGATCGAGACGGTCGCGCTCGTTCCGGTCACGGCCGACCGCGGCCTCGCCGGCGCGTTCAACGCTCAGGTGCTGCGCCGCACGTTCGCGCTGCAGCGCGAGGCCGAGGCGGGCGGGCAGAAGGTCGTCTACTTCTCGTCGGGGAAGAAGGCGGCGTCGACGCTGCGCTTCCGCCGCCTCGAGGTCGGCCATGCGTGGACCGGCTTCAGCGAGCGGCCGGCGTACAGCGACGCCCAGGCGATGGCGCACGCGTTGGCCGAGGCCTACGTCGAGGGGAGCGTCGACCGCGTCGTGCTCGTCTACAACGCCTTCGTCTCGCCGCTCGTGCAGCGCGTCACCGTCCGCGACGTCCTGCCGATCCCGCAGGACCTGCTCGCGGGAGAGGACACCGACGAGGAGAGCGGGGCGACGGAGTCCCCCGAGCTCGCGCACCCCGACTTCATCTACGAGCCGGAGCCGCAGGAGATCCTCGCCCGGCTTCTGCCGGTGTACGTCGAGACGGAGCTCTACCGCGCCCTGCTCGAGTCGGGCGCCTCCGAGCAGGGCGCACGGATGACTGCGATGCGGAACGCGTCGAAGGCCGCCGGCGAGCTGATCGACAACCTCACGCTCGCGATGAACCGTGCGCGCCAGGCCGCGATCACGCAGGAGATCCTCGAGGTCGTCGCGGGCGCCGACGCCCTCTCGGGGTAGCGGAAACCCCGAGGACCTTCTTCGCGGATCTCGATCAAGGCCGCGCCTCCACTGCGCTACAGTTCGCGCACCGTGGCACAAACCGAGCACGACGCCATGGGCGGCGGTGCGAGCATCACCTCACTCCCCGCCGCCGACGCCGAGCCGCTCATCCTCGATGATCAGATCAAGGCGCGCGGCTACTGGGAGTCGGTCTGGCTCACGCTGAGGAAGGACAAGGCCGCGCTCGGCGGCGGGATCACGGTGATCGTGCTGATCCTCCTGTGCTTCGTCGCCGCGCCGATCTTCGCCGCGATCCTCGGGCACGGTCCGAATCAGATCTTCGATGGCGGGCTGAACGCGGACGCGCTGCCGCTCGGTCCCTGGTCGCACTTCAAGGATGTGCCGTACGTGGGCGCGACCGGCAACTTCCCGACCGTCTTCTTCCCGCTCGGCAGCGACGGCGCGCAGGGACGCGACGAGTTCCTGCGACTCCTCTACGGCGGCCGCTCGTCGCTCGAGGTCGCGATCTTCGCGACCGGGATCTCGATCACGCTCGGCGTCATCATGGGCGCGGCTGCCGGGTACTTCGGCGGCTGGATCGACATGGTCATCTCGCGCGTCACCGAGCTGACGATGGCGTTCCCGGTGATCCTCTTCGTGATCGCGCTCTCCGCCGTCGCCGGCCCGGAGCTCAACAGCATCACGTTCGGGTTCCTGCCGCCGGGGGTGTTCACGATCACCCTGGTGCTCTCGGTCTTCGGGTGGTTCTACCCCGCGCGCATCGCCAGAGCCCAGGTCCTGTCGCTCCGCGAGAAGGAGTTCGTCGAGGCTGCCCGCATGATCGGCTCGAGCGACAAGAAGATCATCGCCTCGCACCTGCTGCCGCACCTGGTCGCGCCGATGATCGTGCTCGCAACCATCTCCGTCGGGCAGAACGTGCTCGCCGAGGCGGGCCTGTCGTTCCTCGGGATCGGCATCCAGGACCCGACGCCGAGCTGGGGGAACCTGCTCGAGCAGGCGCCGAACTTCTACCTCCAGGTCCCGTGGCTGATGCTCTGGCCGGGCGTCGCGATCCTGATCACGACGCTCTCGTTCAACCTGCTCGGCGACGGCCTCCGCGACGCCTTCGATCCCCGCGCAGCGCGCTAGAAATGGCCCTCGAGCAGGGGCTAACAATCGGCTCCGCGCATCGTCTCAGCAAGGCGAGACGACACCGGGCTCGTGTGCGCCCGGTCCACCATCGAAAGGAGCAGGATGCGTAAGAGCCTTTGGTACCGGGCCCCCCTGAGCGTGATCGGCGTTGCGGCGCTCGCCGCGATCGTCGCCGTGACCGCCTCGGGTGGTACCCAGTCCAACAGTGCCTCGAAGACGCTGAACGTGTCCGCCGCTGCGACCGACGTCGACTACACCGACCCGGCGCTCGCGTACGGAGTCCTGTCGTGGCAGGTCGAGTACGAGACGTGCTCGAAGCTGCTCGACTACGCCGACGGAAGCTCGGAGCTCACCCCCTCCGCGGCTGCCGGTCTTCCGGTCGTGTCGAACGACGGCAAGACCTACACGTTCACGATCAAGTCGGGCATCAAGTTCAACGACGGCGCCGCCGTCTCGGCCAACAGCTTCGCGGCCGCGTTCAACCGCGATGCCAACCCGTCGATGAACTCGCCGGTGAACGCCTTCATGTCGAACGTGGTCGGCTACGACAACGTCGTCAACAAGAAGGCGACGAAGGTCAGCGGCGTCACGGCGAAGGGCAACAAGCTCACGATCAAGCTGACCGCGGCCGACGGCGGTCTCCTCGACAAGCTCGCAATGCCGTTCTTCTGCGCGATCGAGCCGTCGAAGACCCCGATCAACCCGCAGGGCGTCAACACCCTGCCCGGCTCGGGCCCGTACTACATCGCGAGCCGCACCGTCAACAAGCAGATCGTCCTGAAGCGGAACCCGTACTACAAGGGCAACCGCTTGCACCGGTCGGACACCATCGTCATGACGATGAACACCGACTCGCAGCAGACGTACCTGCAGGTCTCGAACGGCACGTACGCAGCTGATGCGACCGGCCTGACGAACCCGTCGGCCGCGGCCGACCTCCTGAAGAAGTACGGCGTCAACAAGAGCCGCTTCTTCGTCCATCCGACCCCGGAGACCGACTACATCGCCCTGAACACGCAGGGCAGCGCGTTCAAGTCGGCCGCGGTCCGCAAGGCGGTCAACTACGCGATCGACCGGCCGGCGCTGCTGCGTGTCCGCGGCGTCCTCGGCGGTACGCGCACGACGACCATCCTCCCGCGGTCGCTCACGGGCGGCGTCTACGACCAGCGGCTCTACCCGATCGCTGGCGCCCAGGCGGCGAAGGCCAAGGCCCTCGCCGGCGGCAACTGCGGGAACGTCAACCTCTGGTACGCGACGGGCCCGACGGGCACGCCGCAGTCGGGGATCCTGAAGTACAACCTCGACCAGATGGGCTGCAAGACCACGACGAAGTCGTTCGTCGGCTATGCGATCTACACGGCGGCCGGCGTCAAGGGTGCTCCCTTCGACGCGATGTTCGCCGGGTGGTATCAGGACTACGCCGACGGCTATGACTTCTTCCACATCCTGCTCGACGGCCGCACGATCCAGGCCTCGAACAACAACAACGTCGCGTACTTCAACCAGCCGACGGTCAACAGCCGGATCGACGCAGCGAACAAGCTGACCGGCACGGCCCGGGCGAAGGCGTGGGGCGCGCTCGACATCTACACGATGAAGAACTACGCCCCGTGGGCTCCGATCGACAACCGGAACGTCCGCGACTTCATCGGCCCGAACTCCGCCGGGTACGTGTACTCGCCGGCGTGGGGCTCGCTCGACCTCGGCGCCCTCTACCTCAAGTAGGCAGAGCAAGCCGAACCGTACGACCAGCACGAAACCGAGTGTGGGCGCCGGCCCCAAAACCGGCGCTCACACTCGACAATCGAATCGGCAAAACCCCAGTCAGCCGAAAGCGAAGGTGACGACGCAGTGATCCGCTACATCATCCGCCGTTGCATCTGGGCCGTGGCCCTTTTCATCGTCGTGACGATGATCGGCTTCGTCCTCTTCTATCTGATCCCCGCGGATCCGGCGAAGTTCGCCTGCGGCAAGGCGTGCACCCAGGTTCAGGTCGACAAGGTCGCGCACTACCTCGGCACCGACCGGCCGCTCTACATCCAGTACCTCAAGTTCCTCGGCCGGCTGATGCCGGTCAGCTTCTCGGGCGGGCCGCACTTGAAGTCGCCGGACCTCGGCCACTCGTTCGTGAACCGGCAGCCGGTCACGAGCATCGTCGGCGCCGCGGCGCCGGTGACCGCGTCGCTCGTCTTCGGAGGGATGGTGATCTGGATGCTGATCGCCCTCCCGGTCGGGATCCTGAGCGCGCTCCGTCCGCGCTCGCTGCTCGACCGAACGTCGATGACGGGGGTGCTGATCGGCATCTCCGCGCACCCCGTGTGGCTCGGCCTGATCGCGTCCTACCTGATCGGCTACAAGCTCGGCTGGACGCCGATCGCCGGCTACGCCAACTTCTTCCATCCCCTGTTCGCCCAGCCGGGCGGCCCGGTGCAGTGGGCATACCACCTGCTGTTGCCCTGGATGACCTTCGCGATCCTGTTCGCGGCGGTCTACGTCCGGATGATCCGGGCGAATGTGATGGAGACGATGAACGAGGACTACGTGCGGACCGCGCGCGCCAAGGGCGCGCCGGAGACGCGCGTGATGCGCTCGCACATCCTCCGGAACGCGCTGCTCCCGGTGGTCACGATGCTCGGCATGGACGTCGGCCTGGCCCTCGGCGGGGCGGTCTTCACGGAGACGGTCTATTCCCTCCCGGGGCTCGGCGCCCAGACGATCCAGAGCCTCAACAACTACGACAGCCCCACCGTCCTCGGCATCCTGGTGTTCGCCACGACGGCCATCATCGTGATGAACCTCGTGGTCGACCTGCTCTACGCGTGGATCGACCCGCGCATCCGCCTCTCCTAGGGCGCCCGAAGAAGGATATCTTGCGGCCCTGATGCCCCTGCTCGAAGTCAAGGACCTGAAGACCTACTTCGCCACGGGCGACGGCGTGGTGAAGGCGGTCGACGGGGTCAGCTTCTCGGTCGAGAAGGGTCAGACGCTCGGGATCGTCGGCGAGTCCGGCTCCGGCAAGAGCGTCACCTGTCTGACGATCATGGGCCTGAACCCGAAGCAGCGGACGACGTCGACCGGCCAGGCGCTGTTCAACGGGGAGGACCTCCTCAAGGCGAGCCCCTCGCGCCTCCGCGAGATCAGGGGCAACGACATCGCGATGGTGTTCCAGGATCCGATGACGAGCCTGAACCCGGTGCACACGATCGGGGCACAGCTCGTCGAGGCGGTGCTGCTGCACCGGGACGTGTCGAAGGCGCAGGCGCGCAGGCGGGCGCTCGAGCTGCTCAAGCAGGTCGGCATCCCGCGCGCCGAGCGGCGCCTCGACGACTACCCGCACCAGTTCTCGGGCGGCATGCGGCAGCGCGTGATGATCGCGATGGCGCTGATCAACGACCCCGACCTGCTGATCGCCGACGAGCCGACCACCGCGCTCGACGTGACCACGCAGGCGCAGATCCTCGCCCTCATCGAGAAGCTGCAGTCGGACTACGACAGCGCCGTCATCATGATCACGCACGATCTGGGGGTGATCGCCGAGATCGCCGACGACGTGATCGTCATGTACGCCGCGGAGGTCGTCGAGAAGGCCCCGTTCGACCGCATCTTCAAGCACCCGCACCATCCGTACACCTGGGGCCTGATGGGGTCGCTGCCGCGGCTGGACGCCGATCTCGAGCGGCTCATCCAGATCCCGGGCCAGCCGCCCTCGCTCCTCCGTCCGCCGCCGGGCTGTCGCTTCCACCCGCGCTGCGCGTACGTGATGGAAATCTGCCGGTCGAAGGAGCCCCGTCTGCTGCCGGTGCCGGACGAGCCGACTCACCTGCAGGCCTGTCACCTCGACGAGGAGACGAAGGAGCGCGAGGCGGCACGGCTGCTCCAGACCTTCGCCACGGGGGCGGCGTGAGCCAACCGCAGCCGGTGACAGAGACGTTGGACGGCCGGCCGCTCCACGGTGACGAGCTGCTCGTCGTCGACGGGCTCAAGAAGTACTTCCCGATCACCCGCGGGATCATCTTCCAGAAGCAGATCGCCGCCGTGCAGGCGGTCGACGGGGTCACCTTCACGGTGAACGAGGGCGAGACGCTCGGCGTCGTCGGCGAGTCCGGCTGCGGGAAGTCGACGATGGCGCGGTGCGTGATGAAGCTGCTCGAGCCGACGGGGGGGCGGATCCTGTTCCGCGGCCGCGACATCACGCGTCTCTCGCGCGCCGGCATGCGCCCCTACCGGCGCGAGATGATGATGATCTTCCAGGATCCGTACGCCTCGCTGAATCCGCGCAAGCGAGTCGGCTTCATCGTCGCCGAGGCGCTGGAGCTGCACAAGCTCGGCACCTCCGCCGAGATCAAGCGGCGGGTGCAGGAGCTGCTCGAGGTCGTCGGCCTGAACCCCGAGCACTACAACCGCTTCCCGCACGAGTTCTCCGGCGGGCAGCGTCAGCGGATCGGCATCGCGCGGGCGCTCGCGGTCAACCCGAAGCTGATCGTCTGCGACGAACCGGTCTCGGCGCTCGACGTGTCGGTGCAGGCGCAGGTGCTCAACCTCCTGAAGGACCTGCAGCGCGACTTCAACCTCACGTTCATCTTCATCGCCCACGACCTCAACGTCGTTCGCTACATCTCGGACCGCGTGCTCGTGATGTACCTGGGACAGATCGTCGAGGCGGGAGACCGAAACAACCTCTACGACCAGCCGCAGCACCCGTACACGGGCGCCCTGCTCTCGGCGGTTCCCGTCGCGGACCCGGAGGTCGGCCGCGCGCGCCAGCGCATCGTGCTCGAGGGCGACGTGCCCAGCCCGATCAACCCCCCGAGCGCGTGCCGGTTCCATCCGCGCTGCCCGCGCTTCGTCAAGGGCCACTGCGACGTCGTGCCCCCGGAACTGGTGCTGCGCGCGAACGCGGCGCCCGACCACCTGACCCGCTGCCACTATCCGCTCGAGCGCTGGCCGCTCACCGTGGAGGAGATGCGGCGGCACGACGGCGCTCCCGCCGCGGCGGCGACCGAAGGGTAGGCGCGGATGATCCGCGTGGCCCTCCGGCGCTTCGCGGTCATCCTCGGCGTTGCCGTCGCCGGCGCCGCCCTCCTCGGGCTCGCGATCGTGGCGTTGACCGGCGATGGTTTCGAGCGCAGCCTCGCGATCGGCTTCTACGCGTTCGGCGCGGGGCTCTGCGGGCTCGCGTTCCTGATCGGGAGCAGGCCCCCGGTGCGCGGGAAGAGCAACGAGGGCGGGTTCATCGGCCTCGGGCGGTGGATGGGCGGCGGCGTCCGCTGGTCGACCCGGAAGGAGCACGTCGAGGCGCTGAACATCCCGGCGCTGCTCGCCGTCCTGGGGTTCTTCCTCATCCTCATCGGGGTAGCGGTCGATAACCGTCACTAACTTGTGGCCGAAAACGCGTCTAACTAGGTGATGGCTCCGAACGAAGCCTGCAGCCGCTCGCGGGAATGGATCTCGCTCGACCTCGACTCGGCCCTGTCGCGGTTCGAGGGCGCCTGGCTGCGCCGTCATCTGCGTTCCTGCGCCGGCTGCCGCGCCTACGCGACGGACGTCCGCGGTGCGACGACGCTGCTCCGCGCCGATCCCCTCGTGCCCCGGCCGACCCCGGTCGTCGTGCCGGCCGCGGCCCGGAAGGGTGGCCTCCGGTCGGCCGCACGCGTCGGCCTGGCCGCCGCGACGGTGGCGGCGATGGCCGCGCTCGCCGCGGGTGGCCTCACCTCGGGCAGCTCGGACCGGTCGGGCTCGGACGGCGCCACCGCGTCCGGCGCCCCGTCCGACCTGAGCTCGATGCGCCTGATCCGGCGCCAGACGCTCTCGACCGGGGCAACCGCAGAGCCGCGCGTCCGGGTCGTCGAGATCGACTGACGTTCTCCCGTTTCGCGGCCCGCGTAGGATGAGAGGGTGGAGACAGCCCGATGATGGCGGGCCCGATCAGCTCGTTCGTCTGACGCCTCGACCACGTCGACCGTGTGTCGGCGGCGTTGAAGCGCGCGGAGCTCGATCGGACGGGCGGATTCGAAGGCGCATCCGCTAGGCTGCGCCTGCCGAACGCGCTGGCGGGCCTGTTGCGCGCCGATCGGCGCCAGCGTCGTGCACCGAAAGCCGCCGAGGAGCTCTGAAATCGTGTCGAACAACGGCAACAGGAATGTGGGCAAGCTGCTCGAGATCAAGGGCGTCGTCGTCGACGCGGTCTTCCCGGGCACGCTGCCTGCCATCTACTCGGCGCTCCGCATTCCACGACCCGACGGCACCGCCCTGATCGCCGAGGTGCAGCAGCACCTGGGCGACGATCGGGTGCGTGCGGTCGCGATGGACGCGACCGACGGGATCGCCCGCGGCACCGACGTCGAGGACACCGGCGGCCCGATCTCGGTGCCGGTCGGCGACGTCACGCTCGGGCGGGTGTGGAACGTGCTCGGCGACCCGGTCGACGAGAAGGACCCGGCGCCCGCCGACAACCCGCGCTGGTCGATCCACCGCGACCCGCCTGCGTTTCAGGATCTGACGCCGAAGATCGAGATCTTCGAGACGGGCATCAAGGTGATCGACCTGATCGCGCCGTACGTGCGCGGCGGCAAGATCGGCCTGTTCGGCGGCGCCGGCGTCGGCAAGACGGTGCTGATCCAGGAGCTGATCCACAACATCGCGCGCGAGCACGGCGGCGTCTCCGTCTTCTCGGGGGTGGGCGAGCGGACGCGCGAGGGCAACGACCTGCTGCTCGAGATGACCGAGTCCGAGGTGATCGACAAGGTCGCGCTCTGCTACGGCCAGATGAACGAGCCGCCGGGCGCGCGCCTGCGGGTCGGGCTGTCCGGCCTGACGATGGCGGAGTACTTCCGCGACCAGGGCCAGGACGTGCTGCTGTTCATCGACAACATCTTCCGCTTCGTGCAGGCGGGCTCGGAGGTGTCGGCGCTCCTGGGACGGATGCCGTCCGCCGTCGGCTACCAGCCCACGCTCGCCACCGAGATGGGGCAGCTGCAGGAGCGCATCACCTCGACGACGAAGGGCGCGGTCACCTCGGTGCAGGCGATCTACGTGCCCGCCGACGACCTCACCGACCCGGCGCCGGCGAACACCTTTGCGCACCTGGACGCGACGACCGTCCTCAGCCGGGCGATCGTCGAGCAGGGGATCTATCCCGCCGTCGATCCGCTCGACTCGACCTCGCGGGCGCTGCAGCCGGGCATCGTCTCGCCCGACCACTACCGCGTCGCGACCCGCGTGCAGGAGGTGCTGCAGCGCTACAAGGACCTCCAGGACATCATCGCGATCCTCGGCATCGAGGAGCTCTCGGACGAGGACCGGCTGACGGTCTCGCGCGCGCGCAAGATCCAGCGCTTCCTGTCGCAGCCGAACTTCGTCGCCGAGCAGTTCACCGGGACGCCCGGGCAGTACGTCAAGCTCGAGGACACGATCCGGGGCTTCGACGAGATCCTCGAGGGCCGTCACGACGATCTCCCCGAACAGGCCTTCTACATGGTCGGGCCGATCGAGGGTGCGGTCGAGCGGTCGCAGCAGCTCGCTGCGTGAGTAGGCGGGCGCGTTGGCCGACCGGAAGCTGTTCTCCGTCTCGCTCGTCACCCCCGACGGCCCCGCCTACGAGGGGGACGCCGAGATGATGATCGTGCCGGGCGCGGCGGGCGAGATCGGCGTGCTCGCGCGCCATGCGCCGCTGATCGCAAGCCTGCGCGCCGGCTCGACGCGCATCCACGTGCCGGGCGGCGAGGTGCAGGAGTACGCCACCGGCCCCGGCTTCTTCCAGGTGCTGCGGGATCGTGCGATCGCGCTGGTCGACGACGCGATCGAGGCGTCGCAGATCGACGACGCCCGCGCGCGCGAGCAGCTCGAGGCGGCGAGGCAGGAGCTCGAGGCGATAGACCGCGGCGACTCGGCCGCGGACCGCTGGCAGGTCGAGCAGCGGCTGCGCCACGCCGAGAACCAGCTCGCGGTCGCCGGCCGTTCGTAGGGGCCGCGATGCGGGTCGCCGCGCTCGCGGACGTCCACGGCAACGCCCCGGCGCTCGAAGCGGTGCTCGCCGAGCTCGAACGGGGCGATGTCGACCTGGTCGTCTTCTGCGGCGACCTGAGCTGGGGACCGCTCCCGGCCGAGACGCTCGAGCTCGTCCGCGCGATGACGGTGGAGACGCGCTTCGTGCGCGGGAACGGCGACCGGATGGTGGGGGTCGAGAGAGGACCGCGCGGCGCATGGATCGCCGCGCAACACGGCGGCGCCGCGACCGCGTTCGTGAACGGGTTCGACCCCGCGGTGACCGCTGACGTCGACGGCCTCGGGCCGACGCGCTTCGTCCACGGGTCGCCGCGGAGCGACGAGGAGTGCGTGACGGAGCGCACGCCCGCCGAGCGCGTGTCGGAGTTCATGGCGGGCGTCCCGGAGCGGGTCGTCGTCACGGCGCACGTCCACGTCTCTTACGACCGGATGGTCGGCGACGTCCGGCTCCTCTCGCCGGGCAGCGTCGGGCTGCCGTACGAGGGCGAGCACGGCGCGCGCTGGGCGCTGCTCGGCCCGGGCGTCGACCTGCGGCGCACCGAGTACGACGTGGAGCGTGCGGCGGCGCTGTTCAGGGAGAGCGGCATCCCCGAGGTGGAGAGGGATCTGGCGCTCCTGCTCGAGCCGGCCGGACGCGAGGAGGCGATCGAGGACGCCGAGCGGCGAGTGTTCGCCGGTTGACGCCGCGCGTGCCGGCCTGGCCGGCTCGCGCCCACGACGGCTCCGCACCTACCCGAGACCGACCAGAATCGCTAGATTCAGGATGGAGATACCCCGGAGAGCTTTGACGAGCAGCTTGGCGACCGGGTCATCAAACGCCTAAAGAGCCATGGCCGGGACCGTCGCAGCCGACATCCGCAGAATCGCCCGGGAGCGCATCCTCGTACTGGACGGCGCGTGGGGTGTCCTGCTGCAGTCGAGCGGCCTGACGGAGGCCGACTTCCGCGGCGAGCGCTTTGCGTCGCATCACCGCGACCTGCTGAACAACCCGGACGTGCTCAACCTCGCGCGGCCGGACGTCGTTCGCGCCGTGCACGACTCGTACTTCGCGGCCGGCTGCGACATCACGACCACGAACACGTTCACGGCGACGTCGATCGGCCAGGCCGACTACGGGCTCGAGGATGCCGTCTACGACCTGAACGTCGCCGGCGCGCGCCTCGCGCGCGACGCCGCCGACGCGCACGGGGGTTTCGTCGCCGGCTCGGTCGGCCCGCTGAACATCACGCTGTCGCTGAGCCCGCGGGTCGACGATCCGGGCTTCCGGACCCACACGTTCGACCAGGTCGTGGAGGCGTACGCAGAGCAGATCCGCGGTCTCGCCGACGGCGGAGTCGACCTGCTGCTGATCGAGACGATCTTCGACACGCTGAACGCGAAGGCGGCGATCGTGGCGGCGCGGGAGACGGCGCCGCAGCTGCCGCTGTGGATCAGCGCGACGATCGTCGACCTCTCGGGCCGGACGCTCTCCGGCCAGACGATCGAGGCGTTCTGGACCGCCGTCGAGCACGCCGAGCCGCTGATCGTCGGCGTCAACTGCTCGCTCGGCGCCCGCGAGATTCGTCCGTACGTCGCCGACCTGGCGCGGATCGCGCCGTGCCTCACCTCGTGCCATCCGAACGCCGGCCTGCCGAACGCCTTCGGCGGCTACGACGAGACGCCCGACGTGACGTCGTCGCTCCTGCGCGAGTTCGCCCAGGAGGGCCTGCTCAACGTCGCCGGGTCCTGCTGCGGGTCGACGCCGGACCACTCCCACGCGATCGTGGACGCCGTGCGCGGCCTGGCGCCGCGCCGGGTGCCGGAGCCCGACCGGAGACCGTGCTTCAGCGGCCTCGAGACGTTCGAGCTCGGCCCCGACACCGGCTTCGTGATGATCGGCGAGCGGACGAACGTCACCGGCTCCGCCCGCTTCCGGCGCCTGGTCGAGGCCGACGACTTCGGTGCGGCGGTCGACGTGGCGCTCGAGCAGGCGCGCGGCGGCGCCAACCTGCTCGACGTCAACATGGACGCCGACCTGCTCGAGGGCGAGCAGGCGATGCGCACCTTCCTGAACGTGATCGCGACCGAGCCCGAGGTGGCCCGGCTGCCGATCATGGTCGACAGCTCGAAGTGGTCGGTGCTCGAGGCCGGGCTCCAGTGCCTCCAGGGGAAGGGGATCGTCAACTCGATCTCGCTCAAGGAGGGCGAAGAGGAGTTCCTGCGCGAGGCGCGCCGCGTCCGCGACTACGGCGCCGGGGTCATCGTGATGGCCTTCGACGAGCAGGGGCAGGCGACCGAGGTCGAGCGGCGCGTCGCGATCTGCGGCCGCGCCTACGACCTGCTCCTGAACGAGGTCGGCTTCCCGCCCGAGGACATCGTCTTCGACCCGAACGTGCTCGCCGTCGCCACCGGCATCGCCGAGCACGACGACTACGCCCGTGCGTTCATCGAGAGCCTGCCGCTGATCAAGGCGCGCTGCCCGGGGTCCCGCACCTCCGGCGGCATCTCGAACCTGAGCTTCTCGTTCCGCGGCAACGACCGCATCCGCGAGGCGATGCACGCGGCATTCCTCTACCACGCGGTGCGGGCGGGGCTCGACATGGGCATCGTCAACGCAGGCCAGCTCGCCGTGTACGAGGAGCTCGAGCCCGAGCTGCTCGAGCACGTCGAGGACGTGATCCTGAACCGCCGCCCCGACGCAACCGAGCGGCTCGTCGAGCTCGCCGAGCGCGTCAAGGGCGGCGGCACGCGGCGCGAGCTCGATCTCACCTGGCGGGAGCAGCCGGTCGAGAAGCGCCTCGAGCACGCGCTCGTGCTCGGGATCGTCGACCACGTCGAGGCGGACGTGGAGGAGGCGCGCGCGTCCGCCGCGCGCCCGCTCGACGTGATCGAGGGGCCGCTGATGGACGGCATGCGCGTCGTCGGCGACCTGTTCGGGTCCGGCCGCATGTTCCTGCCGCAGGTCGTCAAGTCGGCGCGCGTGATGAAGCGCGCGGTCGCCTACCTGCAGCCGTTCATGGAGGACGAGCGGGAGGAGGACCGCAGCGCGCAGGGGAAGGTGCTGCTCGCGACGGTCAAGGGAGACGTGCACGACATCGGCAAGAACATCGTCGGGGTCGTCCTCGGCTGCAACGACTACGAGGTGATCGACCTCGGCGTGATGGTGCCGGCGGCGACGATCCTCGAGACCGCGGAGCGCGAACGGGTCGACGTCGTCGGCCTCTCCGGCCTGATCACGCCGTCGCTCGACCAGATGGTGAACGTCGCGCGCGAGCTCGAGCGCTCCCGGCTCGAGCTGCCGCTGCTGATCGGCGGCGCAACCACGTCACGGCAGCACACGGCGGTGAAGATCGCGCCCGAGTACGGCTCCGAGACCGTGCACGTCCTCGACGCGAGCCGCGTCGTCGACGTCGTCTCGAGCCTGCTCGACCCGGCGCGCCGTGCGGCGCTCGACACCGAGAATCGGGAGCTGCAGGAGCGCCTCCGTCGCCAGCACGCCGAGAAGCTCAAGCGGCCGCTGCTGCCGCTCGCCGAGGCGCGCGCCAACCGGGCCACGCTGCCGTTCGACGACCTGCCGGCGCCGCCCTTCGTGGGGACGCGCGAGGTCGAGGTCGAGGTCGCCGAGCTGGTCGACTACATCGACTGGCAGTTCTTCTTCCACGCCTGGGACCTGAAGGGCAAGTTCCCGGCGCTGCTCGAGAACCCGGCGGCCCGCGAGCTCTACGATGACGCGCTCGCGCTGCTCGACGGGATCGCGGGCGACCGCCTGTTGCGGGCACGGGGGGTGTACGGCTTCTGGCCCGCGCAGGCCGACGGCGACGACGTATCCGTGCACGACACGCGCTTCTCGTTCCTGCGCCAGCAGGCGGTGAACGGCGACGGGCGGCCGAACCGTTCCCTCGCCGACTTCGTCGCGCCTGAGAGCGACGACCACCTCGGCGGGTTCGCCGTCTCCGTCCACGGCGCCGACGAGCTCGCCGCCGAGCACGCGGCGCGGCACGACGACTACCAGGCGATCATCGTCAAGGCGCTCGCCGACCGGCTCGCGGAGGCGTTCGCCGAATGGCTGCACGAGCGCGTGCGTCGCGAGTGGTACGCCCCCGACGAGCGCTTCTCGCAGGGCGAGCTGATCGGCGAGCGGTACCGCGGCATCCGGCCCGCGCTCGGCTACCCGGCCTGCCCCGACCACAGCGAGAAGCCGAAGCTGATCGACCTGCTCGACGCGGGCCGCGTGGGCATCACCCTCACCGAGGCCTACGCGATGCTGCCGGCGGCCGCCGTCTCGGGCCTCTACTTCGCGCACCCGCAGTCCCGCTACTTCGCCGTCGGCCGGATCGGTCGCGATCAGCTGGCCGACTACGCCGAGCGCCGCGGCGTGCCGCTCGCGGTCGCCGAGCGCTGGTTGTCCCCGATCCTGGCCTGACGGGCCCCTCCGACCGGTCGGCTATCCTTCCCGCCTGCGGGCGCCTCTTCGGGCGCCGCCTACGTTTATGCGGACGACACTGAAGAGAGGCGTCGGGCGCGGTGCGGGCCTGAACGGGAACGGCCGCGTCGTCCTTCCGCCCTCGGCGCTGTCGACCGTCACGCACTACGAGCAGCCGCCGCCGCCGCGGCGCTCGGGGATCGGGCTGATCGGCAGGATCCTGCTGTTCACCCTGCTGACGCTGCTCGCGATCGGCGTGGGCGCTGCCGGTGGTGCCTACCTCTACTTCCACCAGTCGGTCGCGACGGTGCAGGCGCACTCGCGCGACGTCGTCCGCGCGGCGAAGAGCCTCGACATCCCGGTTGCGCACCACGCGGCGATCGCGCTCGTGATCGGCTACGACCACCGCGCCGGTACCTCCGCGGCCGATCCGTCGCGCTCCGACACGATCATGCTGATCCGCGCCGACCCGGTGACGAACTCGATCTCGCTGCTGTCGTTCCCGCGCGACCTCGGCGTGCCGATCTACTGCAGCGCGACCCCGATGCAGGTGGAACGGATCAACTCCGCCTACGCCGACTGCGGCGCGAAGGGGACGCTGCTGACCGTGAAGCACCTCACCGGCCTGCAGATCAACTACCTGATCACGGTCAACTTCCACGGGTTCAAAGAGGTCGTCGACCAGCTCGGCGGCGTCTGGATGGACGTCGACCGCCGCTACTACAACAAGAACACGCCGGGTATCGCCTCGACCGACTACGCGAACATCAACCTGCAGCCCGGCTACCAGAAGCTCGACGGCGGCGAGGCGCTCGACTTCGTGCGCTTCCGCCATACCGACGACGACTATCACCGGGTCGCGCGCCAGCAGGAGTTCGTGCGGGCGTTCAAGGAGCAGGTCTCGCAGTCGTTCTCGATCACGAAGCTGCCCGCACTCGTGCACGCGATCGTCAGCAACATCGAGGTCGCCGAGGGCGGCCACAAGCTGAGCGGCGACCAGGTGCTCTCGTACGCGCTGTTCGCCAAGGACCTGCCGGGCGGGCACTTCTTCCAGCCGAAGATCGAGGGCGTCTCGGGCGCGTCGGTCACGTCTGCGCCGACCGGCGCGGTCCAGCAGGCGGTCTCCCAGTTCGAGAACCCGGATGTCCAGTCGTCGAAGGCGGCCAACGCCTCCGCGCTCGGCACCCACGTGAAGTCGAAGGCGCCGCCGCCGTCGAAGGTCTCGGTGCTCGTGCTGAACGGCAACGGCGTCCAGGGTGCTGCGGCGAACGCCTCGTACCTGCTGGGGAAGCGCGGCTACGTGATGCTGGTGCCGCCGGGGCAGCAGGAGGCCGACGCGCCGCCGCCCAACATGTTCCACACGAAGATCTACTACGACGCGAGCATGGGCGGCGCCAAGGCCGCGGCGAACGCGATGCTGCCGCTGCTGCAGCCCGCGACCGTCTCGCCGCTGCCGCGCGGCAAGAGCGTCCCCGACCGCAAGCTGCGCGCGCTCGATCCCGGCGCGATGGTGACCGTCGTGGTCGGGCAGACCTTCCACAACGAGCTCGCGCCCGGCACGACGTCGGCCGCTCCGCCGCATGTGCCCCCGTACGTGCGCACCGACCCGACCGTCGCCACCCCGCTCGTGACGCCGTACCGGGCGAAGGCCGGCTTCACGCTCGAGGTGCCGACCGTGCTCGAACGCAGCTCCTACCCGGACGAGTACAACGGCGACGATGCTGCCCGCCTGTACACGATCGTGAAGGGGCACAAGGCGGTGCGGCTCGTGTTCCGGACCGGGGCGGGAGAGTACTGGGGCGTGCAGGAGTCGGACTGGGACGGCCAGCCGGTGCTCGGCGACAAGAGCTTCCGCCACGACCTCGGCGGCCGCGAGTTTGACCTCTACTACGCCGGGAGCCACCTGCACATGGTCGTGCTGAAGACGAAGGACGCGAACTACTGGGTCGTCAACACGCTCCTCGACTCGCTGTCGAACGAGACGATGCTCGCGATCGCCCGGGGGCTCAAGCCCCTGCCCGCAGCGAAGTAGACTGGCCGCTCGGATGAGCCGGATCGGGATCTTCGGCGCTGGCTGGGTGGGCCTCGTCACCGGGGCGTGCTTCGCCGAGCTCGGGCACGACGTCGTCGTCCGCGACGTCCTCCCCGACAAGATCGACGCGCTTCGCCGGGGCGAGGTCCCGTTCTTCGAGGACGACGTGCCCGAGCTGCTCGACCGGAACCGGGCGCGGCTCGCCTTCACGCTCGACGTCGCCGACGTCGCCGACGCCGAGTTCCTGTTCGTCTGCGTCGACACGCCTCCGACCGCGTCCGGCGATGCCGACCTCTCGCGCGTGTGGACGGTCGTCGACGAGCTGCCGCCGCTACCGGGCGGGACGGTGCTCGTGATGAAGTCGACGGTCCCCGTCGGCACGGGCGAGAAGGTGCGCGCGGGGCTGGACGAGCGCGGGCTCGCGCACGTCGGGTACGTGTCGAACCCGGAGTTCCTGGCCGAGGGCAAGGCGGTCGGCGACTTCATGGCTCCCGACCGGATCGTGATCGGCGCGTTCGAGGAGCGCGATGCCAAACGGGTCGCCGCCCTCTACGACTCGCTCGACGCGCGGATCGTCGAGTGCGACGTCAACTCGGCCGAGATGATCAAGCTCGCGGCCAACGCGTTCCTGATGACGCGCATCTCGTTCATCAACGAGATCGCGAACGTCTGCGAGGCGACGGGCGCCGACGTGGTGAAGGTCGCCGAGGGCGTCGGCCTCGACCACCGCCTCGGCCCGCACTTCCTGCGCGCGGGCATCGGCTACGGCGGCTCGTGCTTCCCGAAGGACTCGCTCGCGCTGAAGCAGCTCGCGTCGAACTCCGGCTACCACTTCCAGCTCCTGTCCGCGGTGATCGAGGTGAACGAGCTGCAGAAGCGCCGTGTCGTCGGCAAGCTGAAACAGCGCCTCGGCCGCGACCTGCAGGGCAGGACGATCGCATTGCTCGGCGTCGCCTTCAAGCCCGGCACCGACGACATGCGCGAGGCGCCCTCGATCGTCCTCGCGTCACGACTGCTCGCGGAGGGCGCGGTCGTCCGCGCGTGGGACCCCGTGGCCGACATCGGCAAGCTCCCGCGCGGCGTGGAGGCGGCGGTGTCGGTGGCCGACGCGGTTCACGGCGCGGACGCCGCGGTGATCGTGACGGAGTGGCCGGAGCTCCAGACGCTCGCATCCCCGGAAACGCGCGCTGCGATGGCGACGCCCCTGATCGTCGACGGGCGGAATCTCCTCGATCCCGGGGAGGTGCGCCGCGCCGGGTTCCTCTACGAGGGGATCGGGCGCCGGACGGACGTGCCGGAAGCGAGCGCAGGCATCGCGCGGGTCGCCTCGGCCGGGGCCTGACCGCCGTGGAGGCGATCATCCTGGCGGGAGGCCGCGGCGAGCGGCTCGGCGACGCCGCGGGCGGCCGTCCGAAGTCGCTCGTCGAGGTGGCGGGACAACCGCTCGCCGCGTATCAGGTGCGACGGCTTGCGAGCGCCGGGGTGACGCGCGTGATCTTCGCGTGCGCGGCCGGCGACGGCGCCCTGTTCGAACGCGAGCTCGCCGGACTGGGCCCGGAGATCGTCGCCGCGGAGGAGCCGGAGCGGCTCGGGCGCGGCGGCGGCCTGCGCTTCGCCGTGCGTGCGCGAGTCGAGGACGGCGACGTGTACGCGCTCAACGGCGACGAGCTCGTCGACGTCGACTATGCGGGCCTGCTGGCACGCCACCGCTCTCGCTCCGCGCTCGCCACCATCGCCGTGGCCCGCCCGAAGTCGCAGTTCGGGCTCGTCGACATCGGCGACGACGACGTCGTGCGCGGGTTCGAGGAGGCCGGGAAGGTCCCGTACTGGGTGAGCTGCGGGAACTACGTCCTCGCCGCGGAGGCGCTCGAGCGCTTCCCGGAGCGCGGCGACCACGAGTCGACGACCTTCCCCGAGCTGGTCGCCGAGGGGCGCCTCCATGCGTTCCGGCACGAGGGGCTCTGGCTGACGGTCAACACGCCGAAGGAGCTCCGGGTCGCCGCCGAGCACGTCGCCGCGCACCCCGAGTGGCTCGCATGAAAGACTCGCCGCACGTGTCGGTCGACTCGCCGAACCTCGGCTCCCTGGATCGTTGGTCGATCGACCCTCGCCGCGTCGACAAGCCGTGGGGCCACGAGCTCGTCTGGGCGCTCACGGACGACTACTGCGGCAAGCTGCTCGTCGTGAAGGCCGGGCAGTCGCTCTCGCTGCAGTTCCACCGGCAAAAGGACGAGTCCTGGTACGTCCAGTCCGGACGTGCCCGGGTCGAGCTCGGCGACGTCGGCCAGGCGGTGCTGGCGGAGGAGGTCGTCGGCCCGGGGGCGGCGTTCCGCTTCGCGCCCGGGACGGTCCACCGCGTCACCGCCCTCGAGGACACGACGATCCTCGAGGTCTCGACGCCGTTCCCGGACGACGTCGTCCGGCTCGCGGACGCCTACGGGCGGGAGGGCACCTCCGAGCCGTAACCTTGACACGGTTATGCTAAGGTGCGGCCGTGCCGAACCGCCTGACCGTCGGCGACGCCGCCGCCGAGACCGGCTGGTCTCCGCGCATGCTCCGCTACCTCGAGCAGCACGGCCTCGTCGTGCCCTCGCGGACGCCGTCCGGCTATCGGCTGTACGGCCTCTCCGAGCTGAACCGGCTGCGGGCGCTGCGGACGCTGCGCGAGCGCTTCTCGGTCGACCTCGGCGAGGTGGCGTTCGCCGCCCGCCTCCGCCGCGACCGCGACCTGCGCGCCGCGGTCGACGGCTGGCTCGCGGCCGCCGAGGACGCCGCCTCCTGGATCGAGTGGGAGCAGCGGAAGCACGAACGACTGCTCGCAGCCTGATGAGACCTGAACGCCGTTGATCCGAAGAGAGGAAGCCCGAATGGCGACGACCAAGCGACACGACGTCAAGGACCTGTCCCTCGCCCCCGAGGGCGTGCGGCGGATCATGTGGGCGGACCGGCAGATGCCGGTGCTGACCACGATCCGCGAGCGCTTCGAGCGCGAGCAGCCCCTGCAGGGGCATCGCGTGTCGGCCTGCCTGCACGTGACGACCGAGACCGCGAACCTGATGCGCACCCTGAAGGCGGGCGGCGCCGACGTGGTGCTCTGCGCGTCGAACCCGCTGTCGACCCAGGACGACGTCGCGGCGGCCCTCGTGAACGATTTCGACATCCCGGTCTTCGCGATCAAGGGCGAGGACAACGACACGTACTACTCGCACATCGAGGCGGCGGTCGACCACAAGCCGCAGCTGACGATGGACGACGGCGCCGACGTGATCGGCGTGCTCCACAGCGCCCGTCGCGAGCAGCTCGGCGACATCATCGCCGGTATGGAGGAGACGACGACGGGCGTCATCCGGCTCAAGGCGATGGAGGCCGACGGTGCGCTCGCGTTCCCGGTGATCGCGGTCAACGAGGCGCGGACGAAGCACCTGTTCGACAACCGGTACGGCACGGGCCAGTCGACGATCGACGGCATCATCCGCGCCACCAACGTGCTGCTCGCGGGCAAGCGCTTCGTCGTCGCGGGCTACGGCTGGGTCGGGCGCGGCGTCGCGATGCGCGCCCGCGGGCTCGGCGCGCACGTGATCGTCACCGAGGTGGACCCGATGCGCGCTCTCGAGGCGCTGATGGACGGCTACGAGGTGATGCCGATGTCCCAGGCTGCGCCGATCGGAGACATCTTCTGCACCGCCACCGGCGACAAGCACGTCGTCGCCCGCGAGCACCTCGCGGTCATGAAGGACGGCGCGATCATCTGCAACACCGGCCACTTCAACGTCGAGATCGACATTCCGGCGCTGCGTTCGCTGTCGGTCGAGACGCGCGAGGCGCGGAACTTCGTCGAGGAGTTCAAGATGGAGGACGGCCGGCGCATCTTCCTGCTCGCGGACGGCCGCCTCGTGAACATCTCGGCCGCGGAGGGTCATCCGGCGATCGTGATGGACATGAGCTTCGCCAACCAGGCGCTCGCCACCGAGTACGCCGTGCAGAATGCGGCGTCGCTCGAGGCGAAGGTCTACCCGGTGCCGACCGAGATCGACGAGGAGATCGCGCGGCTCAAGCTCGGGACGATGGGCGTCGAGATCGACCGGCTCAGCGAGGAGCAGGCGAAGTACCTCGCCTCGTGGGACGAGGGAACGTAGGCTCGCCGCCGTCGATGCTCGAGCCGGAGGCGATCCTCCGGCTCGAGGGCGACCGCGTCGTCCTGCTCGACCAGCGCCGGCTGCCGCTCGAGGAGGTCGAGCTCGCCTGTCGCACCGCCGCGGAGGTGGCGGACGCGATCCGCGAGCTGGCGGTGCGCGGCGCACCTGCGATCGGCGTCGCCGCCGCGTACGCGTACGCGCTCGCGGCCGCGAACGGCGAGGATCTCGCTGCGGCCGACGCGGTGCTCCGGGAGTCGCGGCCGACCGCCGTCAACCTGGCGTGGGCGCTCGACCGCATGCACGGCGACCCGAGCGCCGAGCACGCGCGGCGAATCCATCGCGACGAGGTCGCGCGCTGCAAGACGATGGCGCGCCACGCCGCCTCGCTGCTCGAGCCGGGGACGCGCGCGCTGACCCACTGCAACGCCGGCGGCCTCGCCACCGGCGGCTACGGGAGCGCCGTCGGGGCGCTGATCGCCGCGCGCGAGCAGGGGCTGCTCGAGCACGTCTGGGTCGACGAGACGCGGCCGTTGCTTCAGGGGGCACGTCTCACCGCGTGGGAGCTCGAGCATGCGTCGATTCCCCACGCGGTGATCGCCGACAGCGCCGCGGCGTCGCTGATGGCGGCCGGGGACGTCGACTGCGTCGTCACGGGTGCAGACAGGGTCGCCGCCAACGGCGACACGGCAAACAAGATCGGGACGTATGGGCTCGCGGTGCTCGCGCGGCACCACGGCATCCCGATGTACGTGGTCGCACCGACCTCGACCCTCGATCCGCACACGTCCGACGGTGCCGCGATCCCGATCGAGGAGCGCGACCCGGCGGAGATCACGGCGCGGTTCCCCGCGCGCAATCCCGCGTTCGACGTCACGCCCGCGGAGCTGATCACCGCGATCGTCACCGAGACGGGCGTTCACCGCGCGCCGTACGCGGAGTCGCTTCGCGCCGCCGCGGTTTCGGCATGAAGGCGGTGGTGCTCGCGGCGGGCTACGCAACGCGACTCCGGCCGCTCACCGACACGTGGGCGAAGGAGCTCTTGCCCGTGGGCGGACGGCCTATCGTCGACCGGATCCTCGACGGCATCGCCGCGGTCGACGGGATCGACGGCGTGCACCTGGTGACGAACCATCGCAAGGCGCCGGCGTTTCGCGAGTGGGCCGAGGGTCGCGGCGTCGAGCTGCACGACGACGGGACGACCTCGAACGACGACCGCCTCGGCGCGATCGGCGACCTCCGCTTCGTGGTCGAGCAGGCACGGCTCGACGACGACCTGCTCGTGATCGCCGGCGACAACCTCTTCGACTTCTCGCTGGCCGACTACGTGTCGTTCTGGCGGGCACGCGTCACCGCGAGCGCGGTCGCCGTCCGCGACGTCGGCTCACTCGAGCTCGCGACCCACTACGGGATCGTCGCGCTCGACCGCGTCGGCCGGGTGCTGGACTTCGTCGAGAAGCCCGCCGACCCGCCCTCGACGCTCGCGGCGACGGCGACGTACCTGTTCGACCGCTCGCACGTGGCGCTGCTCGACGACTACCTGGCCGGCGGGCACTCTTCCGACCAGCCGGGCAGGTTCGTCGAATGGCTGTGCCGCCGTGAGCCGGTGTACGGCTGGCAGTTCGAGGGCGCCTGGTACGACATCGGCGATGCCGAGCAGCTGCTCGCCGCCGACAATCGTCTGCGCGCGGAGCAGGGCCTGCCGGAGCGTGCGGCGTACTCGCCCGACTGAGCCCCGGCAGGACCTCGCCACGTTGCACTCTTTTCACGGTGGTGCGACAGACACGGCACATCAGTCGCCGTAGCGTTCCCGGCGTGGCTCGTCGACCTCGTTCTGCCCCGCCGCTGCGTCGCCTGCGGCACCTCCGCGGAGCTGCTCTGCGCAGCGTGTTCCGCCTCGCTGCGGCCGCTTGTGCGGGGCTGCGCCTGCTGTGGCGCGCCCACCGCCTGGCCGGTCGAGCGCTGCTCGGAGTGCGCCGGGCGCCGCCTGGCGTTCTCCTCTGCTCGCGCCGCGGTCGCGTACGCGGGCCCGGCACGGGCGCTCGTCAACGCCTGGAAGGAGCACGGTCTCCGCCGGGCGGCGACTCTCGCGGCCGAGCTCGTCGTCTCGTACCTGGAGGCGCCGGCCGTCGACGCCGTCATTCCGGTTCCGCCGGACGCGGAGCGTCTGCTCCGGCGCGGCCACCATCCGGCCGACCGGCTCGCGGGCGAGCTCGCATCCCGCTGGGGCGTGCCGTCCGCCCGCCTCCTCGTGCGCACGCGGCCGTCGCCGCGACAGGCGGGGCTCGGCCTCCGCGACCGCCGCCGGAACGTGAGCGGCGCGTTCGCGGCGCGTGGGCGCGTGCCGCCGGTCGTGCTGCTGGTCGACGACGTCTACACGACGGGAGCCACGGTGGCCGCCGCGGCCGCAGCCCTCCGGGCAGGCGGTGCGGCCGGCGTCGAGGTCGTCACCTTCGCCCGCACGGTGCGGTCGGGGCAGCTCACGCGAGTCTCGCCGCCGGATCGCCTCCGGTAGGGTGAGGGCACGGCTTGACCACCACCAAGGAGGCAGGAGATGAGGCTTCAGGTGAAGGGCAAGAACGTGGAGGTCACCCCGCCGATCCGTGAGTACGCAGAGCGAAAGCTCGCGAAGATCGGGAAGCTGCTGGCAGAGCCGACGCAGGTCGAGCTCGAGCTGTCCGAGCAGCGCAACCCGTCGATCGCCGAGAGCAGCGTCGCCGAGGCGACGATCTTCACCAAGGGCTCGACGCTGCGCGCCCGGGAGGCGTCGCCCGACATGAGGATGTCGATCGACCAGCTCGTCGAGAAGCTCGACCGTCAGGTCAAGCGCTACCGCGAGATGCGAATCGTCGAGCCGCGCCGTCACGCCGAGAAGGACGGCTGACCCGATTTCGCTGTTCCGGCGGCGCCAGCCGTTGCACCAACGCCTCGCCGAGGCCGGCGGCATCGGCAACGAGACGGCATCGTCCGCTCCGGCAGCGGCGCCGCCCGGCTTCGACGGCGAGCCACGCGGCGAGCCCGGGATCCACGGCGTGCCGCGGGCGCGACGCTTCGATCTGGTCACGACGGCCCGCGCCGGGGACCTCGAGGGCGACCTCGTCCGCTTCGTGACCCTGCCCGACGGGACGGCGCTGGTCGAGGGCGAGGCGGAGCCGCGGCCGCACGGGGGAGCGCTCGCGCCGCTCCAGGACGCCGTCGAGGCGTCGGTCGCGCGTCCGTACCGCGCCGAGGCGGTCCGGCGTGGGCCCGAGCTGTGGGCGGTCGCGGCGCGCCGGACCCGGCTCGTGTCGGCGCCCGGGATCGACGGCGAGGCCGTCGAGCTCGTCTCGACCACGGACGGGCGCTCCCTGTCCGTCGACGGAAGGCCGCAGTTCGGCTCTGCGCGGGCGCTCGAGGAGATCGGCGAGGAGCAGGGGCCCGAGTACGTCGTCCGCGCGACACGGGTCGTGGGCGACCTCTTCGAGGTCGAGGCGGCGGCGCTATGACGGCAGCGGCGGGCGGTACCCTGTCTCGCTGATGGCCGGGTCGTTCGAGAAAGCACTCCGCTTCGGCGAGGGGCGTCGGCTGAAGCGCCTCGGGGAGCAGGCGGCGTTCATCGGCACCCTCGAGGCGGAGTTCCAGTCGCTCTCCGACGAGGCGCTCCGCGCGAAGACGGCCGAGTTCAGGCAGCGCCTCGAGAACGGCGAGACGCTCGAGGGCCTGCTGTTCGAGGCGTTCGCGGCCGTTCGCGAGGCGCGTGTGCGCGAGTCCGACCAGCGGATCTTCGACGTGCAGCTCATGGGCGGGATCGCGCTCCACGAGGGCGACATCGCCGAGATGAAGACCGGCGAGGGGAAGACGTTCGTCGCGAGCCTGCCGCTCTACCTGAACGCGCTCGCCGGCACGGGCGTTCACCTCGTCACGGTCAACGACTACCTGGCGCAGCGCGACGCAGACTGGAACCGCGGCGTGTACGAGCGGCTCGGCATCACGGTCTCCGCGATCGAGAACATGATGCCGTTCGACCGGCGCAAGGAGGCGTACGCCGCCGACATCACGTACGGGACGAACTCCGAGTTCGGCTTCGACTACCTGCGCGACAACATGTCGATCGCGCTCGATGCCGTCGTCCAGCGGAGCCACGCGTACGCGATCGTGGACGAGGTCGACTCGATCCTGATCGACGAGGCGCGGACGCCGCTGATCATCTCCGGCGAGCCGACCACCGCCGCGAAGACGTACTACGACTTCGCGCGCGTCGTGAAGGGCCTCGACGGGGTGCAGTCCAAGAACACGAAGCTCGAGGACGAGGTGCTCGCCCAGGAGCACGACTTCCTCTTCGACGAGAAGCACAAGACGGTGTCGCCGACCGAGAACGGGATCGAGAAGGTCGAGCGCGCGCTGCGGATCGACCATCTGTACGCGGCGAACAACGTGCAGCTCGTCAACCACCTCACGCAGGCGCTGAAGGCGCAGGCGCTCTACAAGCGCGACGTCGACTACGTCGTCCAGGAGGGCGAGGTGAAGATCGTCGACGAGTTCACCGGGCGGATCATGGAGGGACGGCGCTGGAGCGAGGGCCTTCACCAGGCGATCGAGGCCAAGGAGGGCGTCGCGATCCAGGAGGAGCACCAGACGCTCGCGACGATCACGCTGCAGAACTACTTCCGCCTCTACGACAAGCTGGCGGGGATGACCGGCACCGCGAAGACCGAGGAGAAGGAGTTCGTCGAGATCTACGGGCTCAACGTCGTCGAGATCCCCACGAACGTCGCGGTCGAGCGCGCCGACCGTAACGACTACATCTTCAAGTCGGTCGAGGCGAAGTTCGGAGCGGTGGTCGGCGACATCAAGGAGCGGCACGAGAAAGGGCAGCCGGTGCTCGTCGGCACGATTGCGGTCGAGACCTCCGAGTACCTCAGCGAGCTGCTCAAGCGGCAGGGCGTCCCGCACAACGTGCTGAACGCGAAGGAGCACGCACGGGAGGCCGACATCATCAAGGACGCCGGGCAGATCGGCGCGGTGACGATCGCGACGAACATGGCCGGCCGCGGCGTCGACATCAAGATCGACGACGACGTGCGCGAGCTCGGCGGGCTATACGTGCTCGGGACCGAGCGCCACGAGGCGAGGCGGATCGACAACCAGCTTCGCGGCCGCTCGGGCCGCCAGGGCGATCCCGGCGAGACGCGGTTCTACCTCTCCGGCCAGGACGACCTCGTGCGGCTGTTCGCCGGCGACCGGATCCAGAACATCATGGAGCGCTTCAAGCTGCCGGAGGACCAGCCGATGGAGGCGTCGATCCTCTCGCGGCAGATCGAGAACGCGCAGAAGAAGGTCGAGGAGCAGAACTTCGTCGCGCGCAAGAACGTCCTCAAGTACGACGACGTGATGAACGTCCAGCGTCAGGTGATCTACGAGCAGCGGAACCGCGTGCTCCACGGCGAGGACCTCGGCGAGGACATCCGCGAGGAGTGGCTGCCGGAGGTCGTCTCCGACGTCGTCGCGCTCTACACCGAGTCCGAGCTGACCGAGGACTGGGACCTGAACGGCCTGGTCGCGGCGATGGACGCCGTCTACGGCACCGGCGTCACCGCCGACGAGCTGAAGGGCCTCGACCGCGAGGCGATCGTCGCCGAGTTCGTCGAGGACGCCGTCGACGCCTACGGCGAGCGCGAGGCCGAGCTCGACGCGCTCCAGCCCGGGCTGATCCGCGATCTCGAGCGCTTCATCGTGCTGCAGACGGTCGACGTCCGTTGGCGCGAGCACCTCGAGAGCATGGACTACCTCCGGGAGGGCATCCACCTGCGCGGGATGGCGCAGAAGGATCCGCTCGTCGAGTACCGCAACGAGGGCCACGTGATGTTCCAGGACCTGACCCGTTCGATCCGCGAGGAGGTGGTCACGCTCCTCTTCCACGCCGAGGTGACTGCCGACGAGAGCGAGCTGCAGCAGGTCGCGAACGGCGACGGCGCGGACCTGAGCTACGAGCACAGCTCGCTCGCCGGGGCCGACGCGATCCTGGCGGCGGGCGGGACGTCGACGCTGGCCGCCGCGGGCGGCGGCTCGGTCGCGACGCCGGTCGCGCAGCGGCCCAAGGTCAACTCGGAGGTCGAGAAGACGGGCCGCAACGACCCGTGCTGGTGCGGCTCGGGGAAGAAATTCAAGAAGTGCCACGGGGCCTGAGCGCCCCGGATCCTCCGCTCACAGACGGCGTCATCCGGCTCGACCGGCTGGGCCGGGGCGACGTTCCCGACGTGCTCGACCTGGTCAGGGACGAGGCGATCAAGGAGTTCACTCTCGTCCCCACCGACGCCGGAGAGTCGTTCGCCCGCTCGTGGATCCGCGGCTACGAGGACGGCTGGCGCAGCGGCACCCGCGCCGGGTTCGCCGTGCGCGGGGCCGCCGACGGCGGGTTCCTCGGCTTCGCGTCCATGTTCCGGCTCGACCTGCCCGCGCGCGAGGCCGAGATCGGCTACGCCGTCCGTCCGGCGGCGCGCGGTCACGGCGTCGCCGGGCGGGCGCTCCGCCTGCTGACCGGCTGGGGCCTCGACCAGCTCGGGCTCGAGCGGCTCGAGCTCCGCATTGCGGTCACGAACGCCGCTTCCGAGCGGGTCGCATCGCGAGGCGGCTTCACCCGTGAGGGTGTCCTGCGCTCGGTGCACTTCAAGGAGGGGCGCCGGGTCGATCTCGGCATCTGGTCCCGGCTGCGCGGCGACAGACCGACCGCATAGGCTCTCGGGTGTGAGCGTGGCGAACCCCCGGGTGGTCGCCCGCGAGGCAGTGATCTCGACGGTGGTCGCGGCGACCCTCGCCTCGATCCTCGTCTGGCGGGGGCCTCCGGGCGTGGATCTCGCCGCGCACGTGTACCAGCGGACGTTCCTGATCCAGCACGGCTTCCAGCTCTGGAACAACTTCTGGTACGCGGGCCGCTACACGTTCGTCACCTACAGCCTCCTCTACTACCCGCTGGCCGCCGTGTTCGGGATCAAGGTCCTCGCCGTCGCCACGATCGCGAGCGCGGCGCTCGCCTTCACGCTGGTCGCGCTCCGCCAGTGGGGCGACTCCGCGCGCCTCTCGAGCCGGACGTTCGCCGTCCTGTGGGCGGGCATCGTGCTCTCCGCGGCGTTTCCGTTCGCCCTCGCGATGTCGTTCGCGCTGCTCTCGCTGTGGGCGCTCCAGTCGGGCCACCGCGGCCGCTTCGCGCTGTTCGCCGCGCTCTGCCTCGGGACCAGCCCGCTGGCGTTCGCGCTGCTCGGCGTGCTCCTCGGCGGTGCGGCGCTCTCCCGACGGAGCCTGCGCGACGCCCGTCTCCCGCTCGCGATCATGGCCGGCGGGGCCGTCGTCGAGCTCGCGCTCTACCGCCTGTTCTCGGAGGGTGGGGAGTTCCCGTTCGGCATCTGGCAGCTCGCCGGAGCGGTGGTGTTCTGCATCATCGGGCTGATCGCGACCTGGGGCGTCCCCGCGTCCCGGCCGCTGCGCGGGCTCTTCGTCGTCTACCTGTTCGCCTGCCTCGTCGTCTTCGCCGTGCCCTCGCAGGTCGGCTCGAACATCGAGCGGATCCGCTACGCGGCGCTGCCGCTCGCCGTCCTCGTGCTGTCGCTGCGGAAGTGGCGGCCCCTGAAGCTGGTGGTGCCCGCGCTCGTGCTGGCCGCCGTCTGGAACGTGGACCCGATCGTCACCAGCTACACGACGGCGAGTGCCGACCCCGGCCATTCCGCCGCCTACTGGAAGCCGGCGATCGCGTATCTCCATGCGCACTCGAGCCTGTCGTACCGCGTGGAAGCGGTCGACACGAGCGACCACTGGCCCGCGGCGTACCTGCCGGATGCGGGGATCCCGATCGTGCGCGGCTGGTACCGGCAGAGCGACTTCCCCCAGAACGAGCTGCTCTACGACAGTCCGCTCCACGCGCGCGCCTACCAGGCGTGGCTCCGTTCGCTCGGCGTGCGCTACGTGGTGCTCTCCGATTCGACCCCCGACTACAGCTCGCGCCTCGAGGCGCAGCTGATCCGCAGCGGCCGCTCCGGGCTCGTGCCCGTCTTCCGTTCCGCGCACATCGCCGTCTACGAGCTGCCGAACGCCCGCTCGATCGTCGTCGGCCCCGGCCTCGCGAGCGTCGCCTGGCTGTGGGCGACGCGGATCGTCATGGTGGTCGACAAGCCCGGCAACTACCGCGTCGCGCTGCGCTGGTCGCCGTACTGGCGCACGCGGCAGGGATGCGTGTCGAAGGAGCCCGACGGGATGGTCCGGCTCACGATCGCCCGCGCCGGCTACGTCGACCTGAACATGAGCCCGAACCTCTCGCGCGGCCTGGCGACGCTCGCCGGCGTCGACGGCAAGCGCCGCTGCGGATGACGCCCGCGCTACGATCGGCTGCATGACCGACGAGGGAAGGTCGATCGCCGAACAGCTCGACGAGCTCGGGGCCCAGCTCGACTGGGTCCGTGAGTACCTTTGACCCCGCGTCGCTCGAACACCGGATCGCAGAGCTCGAAGCCGAGCTGAACGCACCGGGCTTCTGGAACGACCAGGCCAACGCCGCGCGCGTCTCTGCCGAGCACGCTCGCGCCTCGCGCACGCTCGATGGCTACCGCGCGCTGCAGCGCGACTACGAGGACGCCCGCGAGCTCGCAGAACTCGACGGCGGCGAGCTCGACACGGAGCTCGCCTCGACGCTCCGGCCGTTGCACGACGAGCTCGAGCGGCTGCAGGAGGCGGCGCTGTTCGACGGCGAGTACGACGCGGGCGACGCCGTCGTCACGCTGCAGTCCGGCACCGGCGGGACCGATGCGCAGGACTGGACGGAGATGATGCTGCGCATGTACGAGCGCTGGGCGGCGACGCGCAAGTTCAAGGTCGAGCTGCTCGAGGCGAGCCCGGGGGAGGAGGCAGGTCTCAAGTCCGGGACGTTCACCGTCGGCGGCGAGAACGCGTACGGGATCCTGAAGGCGGAGCGCGGCAAGCACCGCCTCGTGCGCCAGAGCCCGTTCGACGCCGCGCACCGGCGACACACGGCGTTCGCGACGGTGATCGTCGCGCCGCTCCTCACCGTCGACTCGGACGTCGAGATCGACGAGGGCGATCTTCGCATCGACACGTACCGCGCGCAGGGCGCCGGCGGCCAGCACGTCAACAAGACCGACAGCGCCGTCCGGATCACGCACGTGCCCACCGGGATCGTCGTCCAGTGCCAGAACGAGCGCTCGCAGTCGGCCAACAAGCAGACGGCGATGCGGGTGTTGAAGGCGCGTCTCGTCGAACGGGCGGAGGAGGAGAGAGAGGCGTTGCTGGCGAAGGAACGGGGTGGATCGGCCGACACCGGCTTCGGCGGCGCGTCGATCCGCTCGTACTACCTGCATCCGACCCAGCTCGTGAAGGACTCACGCACCGGTCATGAAACCGGCAATGCCCAGGCCGTGCTCGACGGCGATCTCGACCCGTTCATCCGGGAATATCTGCTGGCGCGGGCTGCGGGAAGGATTGTCTAGCGGGTGAGCTACACTCTCCCGGACCTTCGCGCCAGGCCTGCCCGGTGGGCGGCCACGTCCGACCATCGTGCAGGAGACTGAGCTGACACCCCCTGAAGCAGCCGTCGTGGTCGAGGAGCTTCCGCTTCCGGCCCCATCGCAGCCGGCGTCTTCGGGGTCGATGATCGTGTTCGACGCCGTCACGAAGGTCTACGAGCCCGACGTCACCGCGCTCCACGACGTCACCTTCCACATCGACAAGGGCGAGTTCGTCTTCATCGTCGGGGCGTCGGGGTCCGGCAAGTCGACGCTCGTGCGCCTGCTGCTGAAGGAGCTCGAACCGACGCGCGGGAAGATCGTGCTCGGCGGCCGCGAGCTCGGCCGCCTCAAGCGCGGGAAGGTGCCGATGCTCCGGCGCAACATCGGCTGCGTGTTCCAGGACTTCAAGCTGCTCCCGAATCGCACCGCCTCCGAGAACGTCGCGTACGCGCTGAAGGTTCAGGGCGAGTCGGCGGCGGCGATTCGCAAGAAGGTCCCCGAGGTGCTCGCGATGGTCGGCCTCTCGCACAGGATGAACTCGCTTCCCGACGAGCTCTCCGGCGGCGAGCAGCAGCGCGTGTCGATCGCGCGTGCGTTCGTCAACCATCCGCCGCTGCTCGTCTGCGACGAGCCGACCGGGAACCTCGACCCCGACACGTCGGTCGGGATCATGCAGCTGCTCTATCGCATCAACCGCAGCGGCACGACCATCGTGATGGTGACGCACGACCGCGAGATGGTCGACAAGATGCGCAAGCGCGTCATCCAGCTCGAGAGCGGCCGCCTGGCCCGCGACGAGCGCCGCGGAGGGTACGCGGGCGAATGAGACGTAGGCGGGACGGAGTCTCACAAGGAGCGGAGGTGCCGGCTTCGCCGGCGCCGGAGCGGGAATGAGCGCGAGGTTGAAGCTGCTCGTGTCGGAGGCGTGGCGGTCGCTGGGGGCGAACCTCTCGACCACCGTCGCCGCGACGATGACGGTGCTGATCGGCATGTTCCTGCTCGGGCTGTTCATCGCCCTCGGGAGCTGGACGGTGTCGTGGTCGAACCACGTCAAGAAGGAGCTCGTCGTCAAGGTCTACTTCGACGGCCATCCCACCGCGACGGCCGCCCAGAAGACGGCGCTCGTGCGCCGTCTGCAGCAGAGCCCGTACGTGAAGCCGGGCGGCATCAAGTACATCACGAAGCAGCAGGCGTTCAACATCATGAGCAAGCGCTTCCCGGAGCTGAACAAGGACCTGACGTCGAACCCGTATCCGGACGAGCTCGACGTCACGCCGAATCGCGCCGAGAACGTCGACAAGCTCTACAACTCGATCGTCCTGCCGCACAAGCCGCCGGGAGTCGGGACGGTCAACGACGGGAAGCGCGTGTCGCACCGGATCCTTCAGGTCGCGCACGTGATCGAGGTGGTCTTCATCCTCGCCACGCTGATCCTGCTCTTCGCGTCGATCCTGCTGATCTCGAACACGATCCGCCTCTCGATCTTCTCGCGGCGGCGTGAGATCGAAGTGATGAAGCTCGTCGGCGCGACGAACTGGTTCGTGCGCGGCCCGTTCATGCTCGAGGGGCTCTTCTGCGGCCTCGCCGGGTCGCTGCTCGCCGTGGCCTTCATGCTGCTCGGCAAGACGATCGCGCTGCCCGCGATCCTTCCCCACCTCACGGGCGACGCCGACGTCAAGGCGATGGCCTTCCCGCTGACGGCGCTGATCCTCGTCGCGATGGGCCTCAGCCTTGGTGCGATCGGCTCCGGGCTGACGATCCGCCGCTTCCTCCGCGTCTGACCGTGCCGGCCCCCCTCGCGGCCGGAAGGCGGGCGAGGACGATGCCGCGCCCCGCCGTCTTCGGCGTCGCGGTGGCCGTGGTCGTCGCGTTCGCCGTCGGCCTCGTTCTGCATCCGATCCCCGCCCGCTCGGGGCCGAGCGAGCTCCAGCAGGTGCGCGACGAGCTCGCCGCGCACTACTACCGGCGGCTGACACCCGCGCAGCTCGCGCACCCCTCGATCGCCTCGCTGATCGCATCGCTGCACGACCCCTACACGACCTACCTGACGCCGGGCGAGTACCAGGTCGCGCGCCGCGGGTTCGCGGCCGGCTACGGCGGCGTCGGCATCATCGTCGCTCCCGGCGCCGGTCACGCCCTGCTCGTGCGGCGTGCATCCGTTGGCCCGGTGCACGCGACGGGCGTCGAGCGGGGCGACGAGATCGTCGCCGTCAACGGCGCGTCGACGGCGAAGCTCGGCTACCGCGAGGCTACCGGGCGCATCCTCGGCGTTCCCGGGACGACGGTGCGCCTGCGCATCTCGCGGGACGGACGGACGCTGAACGTGAAGCTGACGCGTCAGGAGTTCCAGGCGCATCCGGTGCACGCCGAGCTCGACGGGAAGGTCGGCATCATCGACGTCGCCGCGTTCGTGCAGGGCTCCGCCGCCGAGACGCGGGCTGCCGTCCTGCGCCTGCGCGCCGAAGGCGCGCGCGCGTACGTCCTCGACCTGCGCGGCAACCCGGGCGGACTGCTCGACGAGGGGGTGGGGATCGCCTCGCTCTTCCTCCGCGACGGCTCGATCATCGTCTCGCTCGCCGGCGCCCACCGTCCGCTGCACACCTACGACTCGCGCGGCAGCCTCGCGGTCACTGCGCCGCTCGCCGTCCTCGTCAACCGCTCGAGCGCGAGCGCGTCCGAGGTCGTCGCCGGTGCGCTCAAGGACTACGCGCGCGCGGAGATCATCGGGCAGCCGACGTTCGGCAAGTCGCTCGTCCAGGCGATCTACCGCCTTCCCTCGGGCGCGGCACTCAAGCTGACCGTCGCCCACTACCTGACCCCCGCCGGGTACGTCATCTCGCGCGGAGGGATCGAGCCTGACATACGCTCGCGCCACCCCGTTGCCGCAGCACTCCACTTCCTCGCTCGTCGTCGAAATTAGCCGCCGCGGCCGGCTCCTGATCGGCGAGCCGTACTTCACGCCGGGCGTGCCGATCGTGCTCGAGGCGAAGGGAAGCGGCGGCGTCGAGCCGGGCGAGCTCGCGCTCGTGCGCACAGGGCGTGGCCGTGCGCGGATCGAGCGGTCGCTCGGCTCGGCCGCTCGGATCGAGGACGTGCTCGAGGCGCTGCTGGTCGAGAAGGCCGCGCGCGTCGAGTTCGAGCCGCACGCCGCGCCGGCCGCAGTCGTGGAAGACCGGGTGGACCTGCGCGACCTGCTCACGTTCACGATCGATCCCGAGACCGCGAAGGACTTCGACGATGCGCTGTCCTTCCGGCGCGACGACGACGGCATCCGCGCCTGGGTGCACATCGCCGACGTCTCGTACTTCGTGGGGTCGGGAAGCCCACTCGACCACGGCGCCGCCCGCCGGTCGTTCTCGACGTACGTGCCCGGGGCGGTCGCCCCGATGTTGCCGCACGAGCTCGCGGACGACCTCTGCTCGTTGCGCCCCCACCAGGACCGGTTGTGCGTCACCGTCGAGATTCCGCCGGCCGGCGAGCCGCGCTTCTACCGGTCGGTGATCCGCTCGGATGCCCGGCTGACCTACGGCCAGGCGGAGGCGCGTGAGGCGCCGGCCGACGTCGTCGAAGCGCTCGAGCTCAACGCCTCGCTGGCCCGCGAGCTGCGCGACCGGCGCTTCGCGCGCGGCGCCCTGCAGGTCCAGACCCCGGAGGTCGTCTTCGAGTTCGACGGCGACGGGGGTGTGGCCGGCGCACGGCTCGAAGGCGAGCCGCGCGCGCACATGCTCGTCGAGGAGCTGATGATCCTCGCGAACGAGCACGTCGGTGCGTTCCTCGCGTCGCACCGCCTCGAGTCGCTGTATCGCGTGCACGAGCGCCCCGACCCGCAGGCGGTCGAGCGGCTGCTTCAGAAGCTCGCCGACCTCGAGGTGCCGACGCCGCCGGCGCGCGAGCGGCTCACGCCGGAGGAGGCCGGGCGTCTCGCCGGCGCGGTGTCGGTACGCGTCGCCGAGTACACGCAGACGGCGGGCCGCGGGCGCGAGGCGTTTCCGGCGTTGGTGCTGCGCGCGCTCAAGCAGGCGCGCTACGACCCGCGCAACCTCGGGCACGCGGGTCTCGCCAGCACGGCGTACTGCCATTTCACGTCGCCGATCCGCCGCTATCCCGACCTGGTCGTGCACCGCACGCTCCTCCGGGAGCTCGGGCTCGCGGACGACCCGCCGCCGGAGGATCTCGGCTGGCTCGCCGAGCACGCCTCCGAGCGCGAGCGCGAGGCGGCGCAGGTCGAGTACCTCGCCGACGAGATCTGCGCGGCGTGGCTGCTCGAGCGCCGCCTCTTCGAGCTGGGCTGGGATGCGGACTGGGAGGGGGAGATCGTCGGGCTGATCGGGTCCGGGGTGTTCGTGCGGTTCGGCGGGGTCTTCGAGGGCTTTCTGCCGGCACGGCGGCTGCGCGGTGAGTTCTTCGAGCTGAACCTGCTCGGAACGGCGCTCGTCGGCCGGACGACCGGCCGCCGCTATCGGCTCGGCGATGCCGTCGCGGTGCGCGTCGAGTCGATCGCGAAGAGCGAGGGGAAGGTCGAGCTCGCACCTGGTCGAAGACCGGACTGACTGACGCTACCCTCGTCGACGATGGCCGAGAAGACGATCGCCGAGAACCGCCGTGCGCGGCACGACTACCAGCTCCTCGACCGGCTCGAGGCCGGTCTCGCGCTGACCGGTACCGAGGTGAAGTCGCTCCGCGTCGGGCGGGCGACGCTCGCCCAGGCGTATGCGGAGGTGCGGGACGGCGAAGCGTGGCTGGTCGGGCTCGAGATTGCCGTCTACGACCAGGGCAACCGTGCCAACCACGAACCGACGCGCCCGCGCAAGCTGCTGCTCCACCGTCGCGAGATCGACTCGCTGTACGGCAAGGTGCGCGAAAAGGGGTTGACAATCGTCCCCACGCGCCTCTACTTCAAGGACAGCCGCGTGAAGGTCGAGCTTGCAGTCGCCAGGGGCAAGGAGCAGCGCGACAAGCGCCGCGACCTGATGGACCGCGACGCGAAGCGGCAGATGGAACGCGCCGTCAAGAGTCACCGCTAGCCTGACCGATCGTCGATGAGAGCCACATCCGCCATGACGCTGCTGATCGCCTTCGCCGCCGCGGCAGCGGTCGCCGCGGCTGCGGGTGCTGCGCCCGCGCCGCCGAGCGTCGCGGGGATGACGCTCGCAGTCGCCGACGTTCCGGGGGCGAAGCTCGTCTCCCAGGGGAAGGTCGCGGCCGGCGGCTACGTGTCGGCCTACCAGCGCACGCTGCGCTTCACGTCGCCGTACGGCCGCTCGGAGATCGTCGGCGTGCAGTCGGAAGGGAAGCTCGCGGGGACCGCCAAGCAGGTCACGACCGACCTCGGCGTCGTCCAGCGCGTGCTCAACTCGAAGGCGGGCCGCGCCGGCTTCGTGGCCGGCGTCGCCGGGAAGCTCCGCGTCAAGGCGTCGGCGATCAAGCTGAGCGCCCTCCGCCACCCGCGGGTGGGCGACGGCACGGTCGAGCTGCCGATCAGGATCCAGCTCGGCACCGCGACGGCGTACGAGAGCCTCCTCTACATGCGGCTCGACCGCGTGCTCGAGCAGCTCCTCGTCGTCGGCGCACGCCCGATCGGCCAGGCGGACTCGGTCGCGCTCGCCCGGATCCTGCAGGCCCACATCGCGCAGCAGCTGACGCCGCTCGACGTGACGCCGCCTGCGATCGCCGGGACCGCCGCCGTCGGCCAGACGCTGACCGCCTCGCCCGGGACCTGGAGCAACGCCGATGTGGAGCTCACGTACCAGTGGCAGCGCTGCGACGCGGCCGGCGCGAACTGCGCCGACATCGCCGGCGCGACCTCGACGACCTACGCGATCGTCGCCACCGATGCCGGCTCGACGTTCGAGGTCGTCGAGACGGCGACCGACCGCTTCGGCGCGCCGACGGCGTCGTCGGCCGCGACGGCGGTCGTCCCGGTGCCGCTTCCGCCGCCTCCGGCCTCGCCGTAGGCCCGCCGGCACGCTACGCTCAGAGGACAAGACATACGGGGGCGCCATGGCTTCGACGTGGTCGGTTCTCCGGGTGAGCTGCAAGCCGAGGTCTCCGGTCGGCCTCGTAAAACAACCGGAACCAATGCAAGTGCGGATCACGATCTCGCACTCGCTGCCTAGTCTCTAGGGACTACGTAGCGTGTCGGCCCGGGCGAGCCCGCGTCCCGGAACCGGCATCAACGAGCGGGCTCGGCGCCGAAGGAGAGCCACTCGCCGGAGGCGCGACACCGAAGGAGGGCTAGTCCGGCGGTAGGTCGGTCGCACACCGGCCGCCGGGCGAATCCAAAGGGCGGCCTAAGCTTGTAGATGCTCGCACCGGTGCGTCCGCGGACGCGGGTTCGATTCCCGCCGCCTCCACTTTCCGGCTCAACCGAGCCGATTCAACGGTCAGCTTCGGGAGGAACGATGTCGTTCTCCCGTTGCTGCTCGAGCCAGCTCGCGTAAGCGTCCATCGCGGTCTCGAGGTCGGTTTGATCGCGATGGCCGTAGATGCCGAGCGTCGTGTTGAGATCGGCGTGGCCGAGAGCTTGCGACGCGGCGTCGATCCCTGCGACGCGGCGCAGCTCGGTGGCGAAGGTGTGGCGCGCCAAGTGCATGTTGAGGCCGTGGGTGACGTTCCGGCCGACGAGCCCTGCTGCCTGCAGCTGGCGGTACCACCAGCGATGAACTGCCTGTGGGCTCGGACGCTTCTTCGGGTATGCGCGGACGGCGAGCAGCTGCTGACCTTCCGCGCCCCGGCCGTCGTAGACCTTCTTCGTCGGGTAGAGCAGGAAGTCGTCCGGCTCAGGCGGGCGGCGAGCGTGGGGGAGATCGGTGCTGAGGAAGAGCCCGAGCTCGGCAAGCACCGGGCCGCGAAGCGGAAGGACCCGTTCCTTGCGACCCTTGCCGTACACGCGGAGCGAGCAGCGGTGAGCGTCGAAGTCGCGGACTTGGATACCGGCGAGCTCGCCTCTCCGGACGCCGAGGAGGAGCAAGCAGAAGAGTGCGAGACGGTCGCGCGGGTGCTTGGCGATCGTGAGGAGCCTGGGTCGGGCGTCCGCCGGCAGCAGCGGTGGACGCGTTTCTCGGCGCGTGGTCGCCTGATGCGCGCGGCCGGTGAGATCGCGATGTGGCCTTGTTCCTCGGCCCAGCTCCAGAAGGCGCGGACGACCGACGTGACCTTCTGCCGGGTCCGTGGCGAACGCTCGCCCCAGAGATCGATGACATCTCGGAGGTCGTCGACGGAGACGTCGATGGGCTCCTGGTCGGCCAGCGTGAGGCTCATCCGGGCGAGTACCGCCTCGTAGTCGCGGAGCGTCGACTCGGTGGCGCCGTACTCGTTGCGGAACCAGCGGAGGTATCGCCCGACGAGCTGGCCGAGCGGTGTCGAGCGGTAGCTCTTGTCCCTCACGGCTTCGCGGATGATCCGTGCGGCCTCGCCGAGCGTCAAGCGCGCTCGGCCGACGGAAGCGAAGTCTCGGCTCGTCGAGCCAGGACCATCCGTGCGCCGCTTCGTCTCCACTCCGGCGAGCTCGAGGCTCAGCTGATTGGACACAGCTTGAACCATGATCGAGTAGTGTAACATATAGCTCACGCATGACGGACATCCCACACCGGAGCTAGAATCGCACTGTGACGGGCGGAATGATCATTCGCGATGCGCGCCTCCGGGCTCGTCTGTCGCAAGCCGAGCTCGGTGCCCGCGTCGGACGCGATCGCGCTCAGATCGCGCGATGGGAGTCGGATGCCGTCCAGCCGGCATTCGAGACCCTGGTCGAGCTTGTCGAGGCCTGCGGCTTCGAGCTGGACTTCGTTCTGAGGCCGCTAGAGCCGAGCCGCACGCGGGACAGTCGGATCGCCAAGAATCTCGTTCGCTCGCCCCAGGATCGCGTGCGGAAGCTCCTGCGGGCACGGCTCGACTGAGATGGCAGCTTCCGCCCGGACGCGCTTCGACCCGTACGCGGTGCTGAAGGCGCTCGACCGTCACCGCGTGACGTACGTCGTCATCGGCGCCTTCGCCCGCGTGATCCAGGGCAGCGAGGAGCTGACGCGCGGTATCGACATTGTGCCGTCGACGCGGCCCGAGAACCTCGGCCGCCTCGAGGAGGCTCTCCGTGACCTCAATGCGCGGCGCGAGGACGGCCGCGAGCTTCGATTCGATGAGCAATTGCTCGAACCGGTAATCCCACTCCGGACCGACGCCGGCGAACTCAAGATCGTCCCGGAGCCGGAAGGCACGCGGGGCTACGATGACCTCCGCCGCGCAGCGTCCCGCGAGCCGCTCGGCCAGGGCGTGCGGCCGTCGGTGGCCTCGCTCGGTGACCTTGCGCGCATGCTTGGTGCGAGAGGACGGGAGATCGACCTCGAGAACCTGCGGATGCTCCGGCGCGTGATCGCGCTCGAGCGAAGCCGTGGGATCAGCTGGGAGCGGTAGCTCACGTTGGGCTGTCGACGGGCTCGAGCGCAGCCGATGCTTAGCGCAGAAGTCGCGACGCGAACTACTCAACCCGATGGCCGGCGAGACACAGATGCATCATCGATGCGGGCCGTCTCTCGAGCGAGTGGGCGGCGGCGGGAACGATTCGTGTGCTTTTCGTGCCGTTCCGCCACCTGTCAAGTCGGGCGTACCGAAGGGTGCATCTGCGTCTCGCTGGCTATGGTCGTTCCCGACGCTCATTTCGGGCCGGTGGTTTGCCGATAACGACGAGTGGACAAAGTCCACATACTCGACAAAGACGACATCCGGCGCTATAGTCGGGAGGACGATGACGACCAAGGAGCTCTTGAACGTTCGCGACACCGCTCGGATGCTGGGCGTGCACGAGAACACGGTCCGCAACTGGGAGGCTCGCGGCCTGCTGCGCGCCGTTCACCTGCCTGGCAGCGGCTTCAGGCGATTCGCGCCTCAGGACGTCGAGCGGCTGCGCGCAGAGATGTTCGAGCAGCTGGCGCCGGCTACCCAGGGGCCTGTCGTGAACCCTGGGCGCAAGCGCAGTGGTCGTCTCGTCTTCGGCGACGCGACCGACTAACTCGTACCGAAACGGCCGAGGCCGCCGATAGGCTGGCGCGCCCGTGCCTACGAAACCGGAACGTCCTCCCGACGCTGATTACTACGAGCGCGATCGCGTCGAGCTCTTCAGCCAGGGCGATCTCTTCCGCGACGTCCCACTTGCGTATCCGCTGCCTGCCGGCGAGCTCGTGGTCGACGAGGCGAGCGGTGGTAGTCGACGCTTCCTGAGCGGACCGCTCGAGTTCGGTCCGGCGATGTTGATCACGCCGAGCTGCTCACTCGGAGCTCAGGGAGCTGAAGGTTACGGTCATCCGGTTCGGACGCTCGTGCCGGTGATCCCGCTTGCCGAGCTCGTCGAACGCGGCGTCGTGAAGGAGACCGCGCTACCGGATGTTCGCCGCTTCGACCACCTGATCAACTACATGTACCTTCCGCCGCTCGAGGTCGACGAGCTCGAGTTCGCGATGCCGGAGAGCGTCGCGCTGTTGTACATGCCGGTCACGCTCCACCACGCCTTCCTCGAGGGCCAGCGCGTCTCCCAGCTCGCTTACCGCGGCGCCCAGCAGTTGCAGCGGAAGCTCGTGTGGTTCTATTCCGGTTGGCTCGAGGAGGATCTTGATGCGTTCGGTCCGCCGATGGACTGACCGAGCAGCGGGAATCGCACGCTGAGGCAGCGTCGGTGGGGCAACGCCTGATCGCGCGCTGTCCCACCGCTTCGCTGAGTGTTAGCCGACGTCCGGGTTCTTGATGGTCGGAATCGCTGGAACTCCAACGGACGCGGTTGATCCGTTCCGATAATGAACGACTACTCCCTGCGGCCAAGACTCGGTTGAGCCGAGCTGGTAGAAGTAGGCGCCGTTCTGGAGTGTGGCCTGATGTTCTGAGCCATCGATCACGACGCTGATTGATTCAACGGTGTCGGGTGCCAATCCGGCAACGACCGCCGGGTAGCCGGATCCGACCTCGTCCGGATCAGTTACTGCGAACGAGACTGGAACGTCGGACGTGAACGCCCCGAAGCAGCCGTCGCTGCCGTAGATCGCGCTGTAGACCACGCAGACCTGGCCCTTGGAGTTCGGGAAAGCGTAGACGTCGACGTGATTGGACCCTTGGTTGGCGAGTAGCCTTCGGCTCTGAGAGGTGAACAATGTGCCGATCTGGGCATCGGGAGCCGCGTTGTCTTGTCCAACTGTGAGCGCGTTCGCTCGAGCTAGAGCATAGGCTGGCAGGCTGTCGCTGGGAACTCGGGTTCGTGCGAAGACTCCCATCTCCTTGAGGGCGTGTTCCGTCGGCTCAGCCGTGGCAGCTCGTCTGGTGGGTGTCGGGGCAGCGGCGAGGCGTGGAGAAGCGGGAGCATCCCCGTTGACAGCCAGTGCCGTTGCTCCACTCGCTGCCAATGCCGTGACAACGAAGGCCGTCCAAAACCATCGTTGACGTATACGTAGGCGTTGCATGACTATTCCTCTCAAGTCAGGGACTCGGGTTCGTCGTTTGCGATGTGACATGGGTGGAGCTGGAGTCGTCGACATCCTGCGTGAACGCGGCCTTAGCATTGAAGTGACCCGAGCAAGAAGTCGGGTTGTTCGTATCCGACTTTGCGCACGAGATGTTTCCCACCGAGTCCTGGTACCAGACCGTGTAGGTCTTTCCCGCCAGGTGGAACGCCTGGTTGTATTCACGCGCGACGTATCCGTCGGACGTGTTGCCGGTCGCGAAGGGCACGTTCGGAACGGGTGGCGCCCAGTACGTGATTTGGTGATACGCAAGCGCGACCGGAACGGCGACAAGAGCCGCGAACGCAAACCCGAGAACCCCGCCGAGCGCGATCGAGACGCTGCGTCGCGGTGCGCGGACGGCCGAGCCGCGTGCCTTCGAAACCCATCGTATCGACATAAGATCTACCTCCCCGGATTGGTCATGCCTCAGATGGACATCGCATTGCCCGGCTCGCGTCTATCTACAAGTCTTCACGCTCGCGAGGCGCAGAAGTAACAACGCGGCTCGATCCCTGAGATCTCATGGGGCCGGGATCGGCTTTGGGACTCCGGGAAGCGTGATGGTTGTCGTGCTGGATCCGGACGTTACGAGGAGGTCGATCGGACCCGTTCCGTTCGATCCATTCGAGATTTCGATTGTGAAGATCCCTCCCGTGATCGACCCCGCGAACGTCTGTCCCCCGGTGCGGGCCTGGACGCGATCGACGCTGTTGGCGGCGAGCCCCCATACGTATGTGCCACCATCAACGATCCCGATTCTGGGTGCGATCATGTTGGCACCAAGCTGCATGCAGCCGCCGACGGCTCCGGTTCCTCCCGTTAGGTAGGCGCAGGTCGAGGTCCCCTTCGAAGTTCCGAAGACAGTCGCAGGCCGATCGCCGTGCGCGACGGCGAGTTCCTTGAGTGACGAAGGGGCGAGGCCCTCATCGCCTGCGAGCTCTTGGACGCCGGCACTGAGCGCCGGCGCAACAGCCAGGTGGGTTGCTTCCCCCTTTGCAGAGGGGTGACTCACGACAGCCCGGGCCGAGCCGATGTCGGCGGCGCGCGCGTGGCGGGCGCCATATGCGGACAGCGTTGCGATGGCCCCCGCCGCGATTACGGCGCAGACCGTGACAAGGTACTTCTTCATCGCACACGCTCCTCTACAGGTTGTCGGTGGCGCAGGACATGAAGTAGGTGACGCTCGAGGAGTTGCCGCACTGGACGTATACGTTCGAGACTGTCGAGACGTGCCCGACGCCGCTTGTGTTCTGGTCGAGTTGCTGCCAGCCGCTTCCGCGCGTCAGCCCGACGTAGCCGTAGTAGCCCGTGAGCCATTGCGCGTCACCGTTGCGCGTCTTCAGGTCGGCGCTGCTGCAGTCACCGCTTGGCGCGCAACGGGCGCCCCCGGGAGCGACGTAACCGCTGAAGTAGACGGTCGCCCAAGCGACTGCCGGCAGAGCGAGTGCGATCAGGATTCCCAGGAGCACGAGCCACGGACGCACGCGGCCTGGGTGCAGAATGTTCATGCGGACCTCCCGACGTTGTCGTTAACCTTCGGCCCCTTCGCGCCGCAGACACACGTCGCTGTTCGCCTCAAAGGCAGGCCCCCTCCTCGTCGCTACCCGATTGACATCCGTCTACATGCCTTCACGCTGCCGAGCCGCAGAAGTAACAACGGCCTCGTTCTCCCGGCCGCCAGCAAGCGCGCAGCCGCAGCGCAAGCCGTCATCCGAACCGACGAAGATCGTTACTTTTGAGCCGGAGCGTCGTGAAGCTGAATGTGAGCGAACCGACGGATGCGGCGTTCCGTCGTCACCGCGGTCAGGTGTTTCGGTACCTGCGGCGCCGGACCGGTAACGACGACCTAGCAGAGGACCTCACCCAAGATGTCTTCGTCGCTGCTGCCGAACATCTGGCCCAGCTCGACACCGGCACTCCGGTACTCGCCTGGCTGTACAGGGTTGCCGAGAACCGCTTCTTGGACGAGGCGCGGCGGACACGGCGGCGTCCACGCGCGCTCTCGTTGGATGTAGTTCCCGAGCCGACGGACCTCGACTTTCGGCCAGAGATCGCCGGCGCGCTACGCCGTGCAAGCCTGCGGCTATCGGAGTCAGAGCGCGCGTTGATCGGCCTTCGCCTGTTTGGGAACCGCTCGTTCGCGGAGGTCGCAGGCCACCTCGGTATCAGCGAACCCGCAGCCAAGATGCGCTACGTGCGTGCGCTGCGTGCTCTGCGGGCAGAACTCGAGAAGGAAGGAATCACACGATGACTGCGGACGACCGCCGCGCGCTGCGCGACCAAGAACTGGTTGAGCTTCTCGCCGAAGAACCCGAGCTGCTCGCGATCTCAGACGCCTACGCAGCGACACAACATCGCTATTGGTTCCGCGGTCGCGTGCGGGCGCGCGTGTGGCGGCTTGGGCTGCTTGCCGCGATCCTCCTGATAGTCGGCATACCGTCAGCGGCCTTCGCCGATCAGATCGGCCAACTCCTAGGGCTCTCGAACAGCGGCACCCCCGTACCGATTGGAGAGATCTCCGCGCGTCAACTCTCTGCTCTCGAGAGCCTGGGCTTCCCGCTCGGACAGGTGCGGTTTCTTGCCCATCGCGCCGACGTCAGCTTCTATGCCGCCAAGACGGGCGGAGGTAGCTTCTGCTTCGCCATCGGCTTGCGACAAGAGCCGACGCCGAGCATTGACGCGCTCGCATGTCAGGGCGGAACGATCGGATCGTTCCCGTCACCGACCAAGCCCGTTGCTGACTTCTCAACCGTCAACGCGACAACAGTCGCCACCTACGTGACGACCCTTGCCGGCTTCGCAACGGACGATGTCGCTCGAGTCGGCGTTCTAGACGCGAGCGGCAAGGTGATCTATTCGGCGCCGGTCGAGAAAAACGTCTATGCGGCGGACGATGTCCCGCAGACGCCGGCTGTCGCTATCGTCGCGTTTAACGACGCAAACACGATCGTCTATCGCAAAGAACTGACTCCGCCACCGGCACCGCAACCCGCCACACCGTGAGTCGAGCCGATACCTGACGGGCAGGCGTGTCGGCGGCGCGACGCGCCTCAGGGCTCGGCGAATGCCCTAGCGTCGGAACGCTGGAGGGAATCTTGCGCGGGTTCGATTCCCGCCGCCTCCATAACTGACACTGCGCAAACCGATGGCCGACAGCGGACGTGTCGCCTTCGGCCATCTGGTGGCGCCGAGCCGGCGTGCCTACGCTCGAAACGGGTATTCGTGCCGACGATCAGCGCCTTCTATGGCATCGTGATCAGGATGTTCGTCAAGGATCATCCGCCTCCGCACTTCCACGCGCTCTACGGAGAGTTTCGGGCGCGCGTCGCCATCGACTCGGGTGAAGTGCTGGACGGCGAGCTTCCGCCGAGGGCGGCACGACTCGTTCGGGAATGGGCGATGTTGCACCGGACCGAGCTCGAAGGAAACTGGGGTCTTGCCGAACGTATGGAGCCCGTCCGACCGATCGATCCGCTCCCGTGATCGCGCCGGCTGTCAAGACCGCTGTCCCCCTCGGCCCGTACGTTGTACGTGTCGTCTTCGCCGACGGCGAAGTGCGCGATGTCGACATCGAGCCCCTCCTCAGCGGTCCGATCTTCACGGAACTCCGCGATCCCGCCCTCTTCGCCAAAGTCGAGGTGGACGAGTTCGCCGAGACGGTCGTGTGGCCGAACGGCGCCGACCTGGACCCCGACGTGATCTACGGAACCGCCGAACCGGCCACCGGGCCGGCGCCGCGCGTCAGCATCCCGAATCGCGCCTGATTAACGCGACCGGGGCGGAGTTCGATTGCCGGTGCGGCGATCGCCAGCTGGTTTGCGCACTGTCTGGTTCCGCCCATCGCTCCTGCAAACACACGGCCTTTCGATGGGAATCGAATCGGTGATCGGTTTCGTACCGTGCGAGACGGCCGTTGACGGAGCGACCCTCTTGCGATACCCTTACTTTCCGTGAGGGAAGTAAAGAAAAGGCGGAGGGGCTTCACTCGGATCAGCGCGAAGCATCAGGCGACGATTCCCGTGCAGGCCCTCAGAGAGGCCGGCCTCAAGCCCGGCGATGAAGTTCGTGTCGTTGCCGCCGGCAAGGGGCGTCTGGTTCTCGAGCGGGACCTCAACCTCATCGAACGCCATGCCGGCAAGCTCCGCGGCGTCTACGGGCCGGGCGAGCTCGATCGCCTGCGCGACGAGTGGCGCTAGTCGTTCTCGACGCGTCGGTCGTCATCGCGTTTCTCGACCCTGCCGATGCGCTGCACGACCCCGCGGTCGGGGCTCTCACCGAGCACCAGCACGACGAGCTGTTGATTCCGTTGTCCGTGTACGCGGAGATCCTGGTGGCTCCGTACCGCCGAGGCGCCGAGGCGGTTGCCGAGGTCGAGGCATTCCTCGCGGACTTCGACATCCGGATCGAGCCGATGACTCCGGCGATCGCCCGAACGGCGGCACAGCTTCGCAGTGGGTCGCGAAGCTTGCGGCTTCCGGATGCTCTGGTGCTCGCCACGGCGGACCAGCTCGAAGCCGACGATGTGCTTACCGGCGACGAGTCGTGGACTCGGATCAGTGGTCGCCGCGTGACGCTGATCGCGACGAAATGATCGCGTGAAGGGAGTCCTCCGCGGGTTCGATTCCCGCCGCCTCCATCATCATCGCTCCTGCGAATCGCTGCCGTTTGGAGGGGAATCGAATCCTTGTCCGCGATCCTGCGCCCCTGGCTGCGGTTGAGAGGCGTTTGAGTGTGCGTACATCATCCGCAGCTCGACCGTGAGCCTCGGGATGTTTCCCGGTCTGGCCAAGCTCCTCGCCGATCGAAGCGTCTTCGACTAACGGGTGCCTTACCGGCGGCCCGAGCGGCTTCGTCGAGAGCACGAGTTCGACGACTTCGATTGCGGTGAGCAGCAGCTCGACGAGTGGTTGAAGCGCTGCGCGCGGGCTGCCGACGCCTCCGAGAGCGCCCGAGTCTTCGTCGTCGCGGAAGACGGCGCGAGGGTCGTTGCGTACTACGCGCTCGCAGCAGCCCAGGTCGAACCTCAATCAGCGACTGCGCGAGCCGCCGAGGGTCAGCTATCGAGACCGATTCCGGCGGTCCTGCTTGCGCGGGACGCTTCCTTGATTCGGTGTAGGGGGGCGGGGGAATCCTCCGCGGGTTCGAAGCATCGTCTCGGCGGGCATTCTGGCCGAGATCGCTCGCCGGGTTCACCTCCTGACGCGAGCGGCCGTCGCACCGCCTCCGCCGGATGCGTCCTGTCACTCGATCGAGTGACAGGTGACGGCGGCGGCGCGCCGAACACTCTGCGAATGCCGCGTTTTGCACCGTACGTGGGGGCGGCGGTGACGGCTGCTGTCGGACTACTCTGCCTGCTCCCGTCAGCTTCCGGCGCCGCCGCACCCGCGCCGCGCGTCACCGTGATCTCCGACTCGATTCTGACGTCCGTCACCTGGGCCAAGGACGGCGTGGCGCTGGCCGACCTCTCGGACGGGTTCGACCTCGAGATCGACGCCGGCGTCGGGCGCCGTCTGAACGGGCAGAGCGCCGAGTTCAACGGGTCGTACGTGCCGACCACGCTCGACGTGATCCACAGGTGGGGCAACGATCTCGGTTCCGCCGTCGTGATCGTCGACGGCTACAACGATCTGATCGCCAATTTCGCGGAAGATGTCGAGCTCACCCTCGACACGCTTCGCGACGACGGCGTCACGCATGTCCTGTGGGTGAATCTGCACGAGGTGCAGCCCGAGTTCGTGACGAAGAACGCCATCCTGGCCGCCGCCGCGAGGCGGCATCCGGAGCTTCGCATCCTGGACTGGAACACCTATGCGTCCGGGCATCCCGAGTGGTACCAGAACGATTTCATCCATCTCATGCCGGCCGGCGGTGTGGCGATCGCGTCCTGGCTCCACGCCGCGATCTTCGACACGCTCCACCCGGACCCCGCCCTGATCGTTCCGGCCCGCGAGCCGCTGCGCGTTCGCGTCGGCGTTCGCGTCGACCATCGGCTCCGTGCGTCCGGAGGAACGGCGCCGCTGCGCTGGCGCACCACCGGGCTCGCGCTTCACCGCGCCGGGCTTCACCTTCTCGCGGGCGGCGTCCTGACGGGGACGCCGGCCCACGCGGGCGCGTTCAGCCTCCCGCTCGCCGTGACCGACGCGCGCGGGTCTGTGGCGCACGTCACCGTCGCGCTCAACGTCAGGTCGACGCGACAAGTCGCCTCGCGCCGCTCAGGCGGTTGACGAGCGGGGCCCGATCGTCAGCACCAGCCGAAGCTCCCCGGACTCGCCTGAGGAGTCCGAGACCTGCAAGTGGATGCGGATCCGCCCGGCTTTCGTCGGCGTCCCGGTGAGCACGCCGTTTGCGAGGAGGTGCAGGCCTCGACCGAGACGCCGGCCGGTGACGCGCCACCGGAACGGGGCTTTGCCACCGGTGACGCCAAGATGGGCGGTGTACTTGCACCCGACTCGCGCGACGGTGACCGCCGGGGCGTGGGCGACGAGCGGCGGCGTGAGCGCAGCGACGAGAGATTGGTTGATGAGGGTTGCAAGCGCGACGGCACCCGAGAGCACGAGGTGAACACCATCGCTCTGGAACCACGAGTAGCGGTTCAGCGAGTAGTCCCGCCAGTCGACGATGCTGACCTCGGGGTACCGCGCCACCACCTGCGCGAGGTCGGTGTTGAGCTGCGCGTACTGCGGCACCCAGTCATGAAAGTTGACCCAGAGAATTCGCTGGACGCCGACCGCGAGCAGAGCGCGCACCGAATCGTCGACGGCAGTTCCGAAGCCGTCCTCCGGATCGTTGTAGCCCACTTCGACGACGACGGTCGACCCGATTTCGTCCCCGAGCGCCTCGACGACGTCGACGAGGTTCGGCGGCCGCTCGCCCTCGAACGGGCATCCGGGGCCGACCAGGGTCCGGCAGACCGCGATCTGCAGTTCGATCGCCGGCAAGCCCTGTTCGAGAATCGACAGCGGCTGCGGGTTCCACTCGACGGCCGTGAGGATCGAATCGCCGATCACGGTGATCCGGTCGCGCTGGACGGACCCGGCCGCGACAGAATGGGCCGGCGCCGAGAGCGCGACCAGGATGCTGAGCGATGCGACCAGGACCGGATGCCGAAGCTTCATGCGAGTCCCGCCTCATCCAGAGTGCTGCTTTGCAGAGATGATGGCGCTGCGCGCCGGAAAACTCAATGGGCCTGAGCTTGGCGGGCGCGCGCGTTAAGATCGGCGCATGTCGATGCCGAGCCGCGACTTGATTCGCGGGGTCCCGCTCTTCGCGGACACCGACGAGAGGTTTATCGACCGGCTGGCCGAGGAGTTCAACGACCGCACGTACGCGCCGGGTGAGCTGCTCGCCGAGGAGGGCGAGCGCGGCCGTACATTCTTCGTGATCGAAAGCGGCGAGGCCGCGGTGCTCGTGCACGGCAACGAGGTGCGAAGGCTGGGCCCGGGCGATGCGCTCGGCGAGATGGCCCTGATCGACAAGTCCGCTCGTAGCGCCACGGTCAGGGCCGAAACCGTGGTTCGCGGCTATCAGTTGCCCGTCTGGAGCTTCAGGCCGATCGTCGAGAGCCATCCGGAGATCATCTGGGCACTGTTCGAGGCGTTGGCGCAGCGTGCTCGCGAAGTGGAGTCGCGTACGTAGACGTTCCAGTGCCGGCTGCGCTCAGTTCGGTTTCTGCTGCCGGAATCCGTACCTCGCCACCACCCAGCTGCCGAGGAACGCGAACACCGTGACGAAAACGGCCGTCGGGATGGACGAGCTGCTCCCGTTGTTGCCGTTGAATTGCGCGCTCGGCCCCCAGATCGCGGTGACGAACACGGCGATCCACATGGACGTGATGGCGAGCGATGCCCACATTTCAGGGATACGCCGTAGAGACGACCACCGCGACTCGTGAGCGACTCCGGACGGCTCATGCGACAGCGTCGACATTGTCCCACCTCTTTTCGACGATCAATCCTCGCCCCGGGGCCGTGGCGCTGCCATCAGGGTTTGGTCCTCGTTGTGAATCCGCAACCCTCCGCACTTGATCGCGGAAAGCGCAATCCCGGCTGGGCGGCGCTCCCCCCTCAAACGCCGTCCAGCCCAGGTAGACGAGTGGCGAGAGGAGCAACTGCGATTGCCCTTTGCGCTACTACTCCCGCGCCGGCAGCTAAGCGGCCTGGTGGCGAGGCGGCATCAGTAGAAGTCACGTATCGCGTCCGTCTGACCCGCCCCCGGCTCGCGCGCTGGTGGCGCGTCCCCGGAAGGGAGAGAATCGGCGGGTGCAGTCCGAGCTCCCGACCGGGACGGTGACGTTCCTGTTCACGGACGTCGAGGGCTCGACGAAGTTGCTGCTAGAACTCGGCGCCGAGGGCTACTCGCAGGCGCTGGTCGAGCATCGGCGCATTCTGCGTCAGGCGTTCGACGCGAACGGAGGGGTCGAGGTCGACACGCAGGGCGATGCTTTCTTCGTGGCGTTCCCGACTGCGCAAGGTGCATTGGCGGCGTCGGCCGAGGCGCTTCAAGGGTTGAGCTCTGGGCCGATCCGCGTCCGGGTGGGTGTGCATACGGGAACCCCTTACCTGGGCGAGGAGGGCTACGTCGGGGTCGACGTGCACCGGGCTGCGCGGATCGCTGCCTGTGGCCACGGTGGGCAGGTGCTCGTCTCGGCCTCGACGACTGCGCTTGCCGGCGCCGATGCCTTGCGCGACCTGGGCGAGCATCGGCTCAAGGACCTGACGGCGCCGGAACACATCTATCAGCTCGGGGAGGGCGACTTCCCTCCGCTCAAGAGCCTGCACAGGACGAATCTGCCGGTCCCTGCTACGCCCTTCCTGGGTCGCGTGCGGGAGCTGGACGAAGTACACGACCTGGTCTCACGAGAAGATGTTCGGCTGCTTACGCTGACCGGACCGGGTGGCACCGGGAAGACGCGGCTCGCTCTCCAGGCAGCAGCGGCCGCGGCGGAAAGCCATCCCGGCGGCGTCTTTTGGGTGCCTCTTGCTCCGCTCCGCGACCCCTCCCTTGTCCTCGAGACAGCGGGGCAAGCGATCGGGGCGAGGAACGGGCTGGCAGAGCACATCGGCACGACGGCGACGCTGCTGCTCTTCGACAACTTCGAGCACGTGGTGGAGGCGGCAGACGATCTCGCCGGCGTTCTCGCCGCGTGCCCCAGGCTCAACCTGCTCGTGACCAGCCGAGAGCCACTCCACCTCACCGGCGAGCAGGAGTATCCGGTGCCGTCGCTCGCTGCTCCGGAAAGCATCGAGTTCTTCGCGGCACGGGCGAGAGCGGTCAAGCCCGACTTCGCCGATGACGAAGCGGTGGGGGAGATCTGCCGGCGGCTGGACGACCTGCCGCTCGCGCTCGAGCTGGCGGCGGTGCGCGTGAAAGCGCTTTCGCCGCGGCAGATCCTCGAGCGGCTCGAGCAGCGGCTGCCGCTGTTGACCGGCGGCGCCCGCGACGCGCCCGCCCGCCAGCGGACGCTCCGGGCGACGATCGAGTGGTCGTACGAGCTGCTGACGGACACCGAGAGGCGTCTCTTTGCCAGGCTCGCCGTCTTTCGCGGCGGCTGCACGCTCGAGGCGGCCGAGGAGATCGGGGAGGCGGAGGTCGACACCCTGCAGTCACTGGTCGACAAGAGCCTGCTTCGTTACTCGGGGGAGCGCTTCTGGATGCTGGAGACGATCCGCGAGTACGCCGGCGGGCGACTCGAGGAGCTCGAGGATGCGGACGTCGTCCGCAGCCGCCACACCGGGTATTTCGTCCAGCTGGCGAACGAGGCCGAGCCCCATCTGACCGGAGCGCAGCAGGCACTGTGGCTGGAGCGGCTCGAGGCAGAACACGACAACTTCCGCCTGACTCTCGACTCGTTGCGGCGTGCCGGCCGCGGCGCCGAAGAGCTCGGGCTCGTCGGAGCCCTGATGCGCTTCTGGTACGTGCGGGGTTATCTCCGCGAAGGACTGAGCAGGTGCGAGGAGGCGCTCGCTGCGCACGACGACCAGTCACCGTCTCGCCTGAAGGCGCTCTTCGGGGCCGGCCTCCTTGCCCACCGGCTGGGCGACTACTCGAGCGCGTATGCCCTCACGCAAGAGCGCTTTGACCTCGCCCGGCGTCTTGGAGACGCAGAGGGCGTCGCGAGCTCGCTGATCGGTCTGGGTATGAGCGCTCAGGGCCTCGGCGACTACGAGGAAGCAGCAGCGAGATACAGCGAGGGCGCGGAGCTTGCGCGTGGCGGTGGCTACACCTGGTTCCTCGGGATCGCCCTCAGCAACCTCTCCGATCTCTCCCTGGTGCGGGGTGACTACGCGGAGGCAAGGGCCGGGTTCGAGGAGAGCCTCGAGGTCTTCCGCGAGGTCGGCGACGAGCGAAAGATCGTGGAAGCCGCCACCAGCCTGGGCATCGTCGCGTCTCGCGAGGGCCGGCGGGACGAGGCCGAGCCGCTCCTGCGGGAAGGTCTCGAGTACGCCGAGGCGCTGGTCGACAAGGAGCTGGCGATCTGGTGCATCGGGGGGTTGGTCGCGCTCGCCGACGGAGCGGGGGAGCCGGAGCGGGCTGCGAGGCTCCTCGGCGCCATCGAGAAGCTGCGTGAGGAAACCGGCCACGCCGTACAGCCCGAAGAACGGCGCGTGGACGAGGAGACGAGAAGCGCGCTTGCGTCCGAGCTCGGCGAGGAGCGCTTCGCCGCCGCGCTCCTCATCGGGCGCGAAATGACGTTCGAGCAGACAACGGCGTACGCACTCGAGAGCTGACAGGGCGCGCTCACTGCGGCACGGGCGTACGCCCTATTCTGCGAGCGTGCCGACCTCCACCGCGTCGGACGCCGGGCTCTCACACGGCGAGCTGGCCGCCGTCGTCTCCGACGTCGCCGCCCAGGTCGTCGACTCGGGCGCGCGGCGCGTCCTGCTCGTGCCACCCGACCACACGCGACTGCACTCGCGGGCGGGCGAGATCGTGGCGCAACTCGTGAGGCTCCTCGACGGCGAGCTCGAGCGCGTCGACGTCATGCCTGCGCTCGGAACGCACCAGCCGCTCGGACCTGCCGAGGCTCGCCTGATGTTCGGCGACACGATCGACTCCGCACGGCTGCTGCACCATCGTTGGCGCGACGACATGACGACGATCGGGGAGATTCCGGCGGACGAAGTCGACGCGCTCGTCGGGCACCCGCTGGGGCTCGCTCTGCCCTTTGTCCTCAACCGCGCGCTCGTCGACGACTCCTACGATCTCGTGGTCTCGGTCGGACAGATCGTCCCGCACGAGGTGTCGGGTTTCGGGGGGTACACGAAGCACGTCACGATCGGCCTCGGAGGGGCCGAGACGATTCAGCGGAGCCACTTCCTCAGCGCCGTCCACGGGATCGAGCAGACGATGGGGAGGATCGACGCACCGGTGAGAACGCTGCTCGATCTCGGCTTCGACCGCTTCCTCGAGGCGCGTTGCCGCGTCCTGTTCGTCCTCACCGTCGTCGAGGCGCGCAACGACGGCCCGGTCCTGCGCGGCGTCTTCACCGGCGAGGGGGGCACCCGGTCGTCCGGGGGCGACGCCTTCCGCGCCGCGGTTGCCCTGTCGGCCGAGGTCAACATCGAGACGGTCGAGACGCCGTTCCGCCGCTGCGTCGCCTACCTCGACGCGGCGGAGTACCGCTCGACCTGGCTCGGGAACAAGGCGATCTACCGCACGCGGCTCGCCATGTCGGACGGAGGCGAGCTCATCGTCGTCGCGCCCGGCGTCACGCGCTTCGGCGAGGATCCCGTCGTCGACGCGCTGATCCGGCGGCACGGCTACCGGGGGCGAGAGGCGGCACTCCAGGCGATGGCGACCGACCCCGAGCTCGCTGCGAATCTCGCCGCGGTCGCCCACCTGATGCACGGCTCGACCGAGGGAAGGTTCACGGTCACCTACGCGCCCGGGCCCGAGCTCTCACGCGCCGATATCGAGGGTGTCGGCTTCGGCTACCTGCCGATGTCCGACGTGCCTGACGAGATCGACATCGCGAATCCGGGGCTCGGCCTGTGGCGCGCGTGAGCGTCGACCGGCACATCGAAGCGTCCGGGCTCGGCCTCGAGCTGTATCTCGGCGTCAACGAGCTGCCGATCGTCAGCCCACACGGGCACATCGACGTGCGGCTCTTCGCCGACCCGGCGGCACGCCTCGACCCGCCCGGCCGGCTCTTCGTCACCGCCGACCACTACGTCGTGCGGATGCTCTACTCGCAGGGCGTCCCACTCGAACGGCCGGGCTCGGGGATGCCGACGTCGACGACCGCGTCGTGTGGCAGTTGCTCGCCGACAACCTGCGCCTCTTCGCGCTGACGCCGACGGAGCTGTGGCTGCGCGAGACGCCGGCCACGGTGTTCGGGATCGAGGAGCAGCTCGCGTCGCCGGCGTTCGCGCCGCGCGCGTTGCTCGACCGGTTTCGGGTGGAGTGTCTGTCGACGACCGATGCGGCGGGCGCGTCGCTCGCAGACCATCGCGCTCTGGCCGGGTGGGAACCGGGCCGGGTCCGCCCGACGTTCCGCCCCGACGCGGTCGTGGCACTCGACGCCGCCGGCTGGCGTGGGGCTCTCGCCGACCTCGAGACCGTCGCCGACCAGGAGATCGGCGACTACGCCACGTTCGTCGCGGTGCTGGCGGAGCGCCGCGCCGCCTTCAGGGCGCTCGGCGGGACGGCAACCGATCACGCGGCGACGAGCGCCGACACCTCGCGGCTCGCCGACGGCGAAGCGGCCGCGCTGTTCGCAAACGCGCTTGCGGGCGAGAGATCGGCCTCCGACGCACGACGGTTCGAGGCGCACATGCTCAACGAGTTCGCGCGCATGAGTGTCGACGACGGCCTCGTGATGCAACTCCACGTTGGCAGCCTGCGAGACCACAACGGCCCGCTCGCGAAACGCTTCGGCCCGACATCGGCGCAGACATCCCTGTCGCGACCGACTGGACGCGCGGGCTGCGGCCGCTGCTCGAGGCATGCGGCAACAATCCCGGATTCACGGTCATCCTCTTCACGCTCGACGAGAGCACGTACAGCCGTGAGCTCGCGCCGCTCGCCGGCCACTATCCCGCGGTGCTGCTCGGCTGCCCGTGGTGGTTCCACGACAGCCCGGCGGGCATCGACCGCTTCCTCGACCACGTGACGGAGACGGCGGGCGTGTACAACCTCGCCGGATTCGTCGACGACGCGCGCGCGCTCACCGCGCTGCCTGCTCGGCATGACCTCTGGCGCCGCCGCACGTGCGGCTGGCTTGCACGGAAGGTCGCGGCCGGGTTTCTCGACGAGGGAGAGGCGCACCGGCTCGCGGCTGACCTCGTGTACGGACTGACGCGCCGTGCATATCGCCTGGCGTAACCACTAGACGCCGCTGAAGGCGCCGAAGCCGCCGTCGATCGGGATGACGGCGCCGGTGACGAACGACGCCGCCGTGCTGCAGAGCCAGATCACGGTGCCGGCAACCTCGTGCGGCTCTCCGAAGCGTCCGGCGGGTGTCGCCGCGACGATGCGCTCGCCGCGGGCCGTCAGCGCTCCCGAATCGTCGAGCAACAGCGTGCGATTCTGATCGCCGATGAAGAAGCCCGGCGCGATGGCGTTCACGCGCGTCCGTGGCGCCAGCTCGACGGCGAGCCACCGGGTGAGGTTCTCGACGGCGGCCTTCGCTGCGCCATAGCCGACGATTCGTGTCAGCGCGCGGTCCGCCGCCATCGACGAGACGTTGACGATCGACCCGGCGCTCATCGCGGCGCCGAAGACCTGTGTCGGGAGCACCGTCCCTCCGAAGTTCAGCCTGACCACCTCCTCGAGCGAATCGGCCGAGAGCTCGAAGAACGGCCGCTCTCCGACCGTCGCGCCGGGGACGTTGCCGCCGGCGGCGTTCACCAGTGCGTCGATCCGGCCGAACCGATCGAGCAGGGTGAAGCGGGCGCGCGCGAGCTGGTCGGCGTCGAGCACGTCGGCCTCGAGCACGATCGCGGACTCGCCGAGGCTCGCCGCCAGCGCTGCGAGCGGCTCGCGCTTCCGCGCGAGCAGGCCGACCCGCGCGCCCGCCTCTGCGAGCCCCCGGGCGATCGCGCTGCCGAGCGCCCCCGATGCGCCGGTGACGACCGCGACCTGCTTCTCCAGACCGAAACGCTCCGACAACGCGGTCGCCATGCCCGCGAGTCTTTCAGGACTAACCTGCGCGGGTGCCGTACGACCTGATCGCCGTCGGCGACGTGATGCTCGACGGGACACTTCCGGCACCGGTTCCGGGCACCCGTGTGCACGGGCGCATCGAGCTCCGCGCAGGGGGATCCGCGGCCAATGCCGCGCGCGCGGCGACGCGTCTCGGAGCGCGCGCGGCAGCCATCGGCCGGGTCGGCGCAGATGCCGCCGGGAAGCTGGTGGCCGACTCGCTCGCCGCAGACGGCGTCGAGGCGTTGCTGGCGTTCGATCGTGAGGCACCAACCGGCTCCGTGGTCGTCGTGGGGGGTACCTCGATCGTCGCGGATCCCGGAGCGAGCGCGCGGCTCGCACCAGACGATCTCCCGGCGACCCTTGATGCGCGGGCCGTCCTGGTATCGGGTTACACGCTGCTGCAGCGAAGCCCGGAATGTGCCGCACGAGCCGCGATCGAGCGCGCCCGGACGAGATGGCTGGCGGTGGATGTCGGCTCGGCCCGCCTCGTCGCGGCGTTCGGCGTCGATCGGTTCCTGGAGGCGACGTCGACCGTCAGGGTGCTACTGGCAAACGCCGAGGAGGCACGCGCGCTCACCGGGCTGGCCGCAGACGCCGCGGCACTCGCGCTAGCACGGGAGTACGACCTGGTGTGCGTCAAGCTCGGCAGTGTCGGGGCGCTGGCTGCGCGCGGCAACGACGTCGTCCACGCGCCGGTGCAGGCGATCGAGCGGATCGACACGCTCGGCGCAGGCGACGCGTTCGCCGGAGGGCTCCTCGTCGCCCTCGCGAGCGGAGCCGGACTGCCCGATGCGCTCCGCGCCGGGTGCGACGCGGCGGCGGTCGTGCTGGCAGCTTGACCAGTTCGCGTAACCGCGACCGCTCAGGTTCGGAGCCCGGCGAGCGGCTGCGCGATGCCTTTCAGTTCGCCGGCTTCGAACGTCAGTCGGAACCGCCGGTCGCCGCCGCGGCCGCCGGTAGCTCGCGGCGGCGGCGCAGCCGCTGCCAGACGACGCCCGCGGCGAGCCCGAGCACGAGCGTCGGCACGATCGTCAGCACGCGGTAGAGGAGCACGGCCGCGACGACTGCGTCGTTCGGGCCGCCGAAACCGACGAGTGCGCCGGTGAGCCCGAGCTCGACGATGCCGAGGCCGCCCGGCGTAATCGGGATCGACCCGAGCAGGCGCACGAACGTCCATGCCGCGAACGCCTCCGTGAGGGTCACCTGGCTGCCGTCGACGCCGAGTGTCCGTAGGCAGACGACGAGCACGGCGAACACGCTCAGCTGTCCCGCGACGGTTGCGAGCGTCAACGGGAGCCAGCGGCGCCGTAGGAGACCGACGGTCTGCCGACGGAACCGGACGAGCGACTCGCCGTCCCAGGTGACCGGCTCGCGCCTGACCAGCCGAAGAAGCCGGCTTGCAGCTCGCGCGGCACTGTTCCCGATCCAGCGCGCGAGTCGATTGCTCACCACCGCCGCGACGAACGCTGCGACGGCGATGGCGAAGATCAGCAGTCCGATCACGGCGACGATCAGCAGCGTCGCGTTCGACCCTCCGTTGAACGTCAGCAGCGCGAGCGCAGCGGCCGGCGCTGCGAGCATGAAGAGCTGGTTCCAGACCCCGGTGAGCGTGACGCCGAGGGTCACCGCGCCGGCCTGGAAGCCCCAGCCACGTAGCATCGCGAACGCGGCGCCCATTCCGACCGCAGCCCCGCCGGGCGCGACGTAGGTGGACGCGGTCGATGCCTGTGTGATCACGGACGCGCGCCAGTAGCCGAGGCCGGGAAGCGCCGCCATCAGCGGCGGCGCGAAGGTCGCGAGATTCACGACTTCGGCGACGAGCAAGGCGCCTCCCTGCTCCCACGTCAGCCCCTGGGTCGCCTGCCAGACGGCGCGGTAGTCCGCGATGCGCGGCAGCACGAACGCGAACACGCCGACCACGACGGCGAGCCCGACCCCGATGGCGATCACTCTGCCCCTCGTCACGGCTCTCGAATGATGACGGCTGGTGGTTACGGCCTCCGCACTCACGCGGCGCCGCGTCGGAGGCGGTTCCTCCGACGGGACCCTAGTAGATGTGCAGCTTCTCGAGGAGCGCGAGCGGGTCGTCGATCGACTCGAACAAGTCCTTGTTGTGCTTGATCATCTTGCTGCGCATGTAGACGCGAAGCCACTGCTTGTAGATGAACAGCTCGTAGGCGTCGAGCTTGCCTGCTTGCGTGAGGTCGTCTCGCGCGATCAGCCCGGCCAGGAACATCGCGCATTCGAAGCCGAGGGAGATCGACTGGAAGTACGGCGAGCCGATCGCCGAGTCGCCCGCGAGGAACACCGGCGAGCTCGCGAACGGGTGCTCGCGTGGTCCCGCCTCGACCAGTCGCCGGCTGGTGGCGTTGCGTGCCCGGTACAGATCCAGCGGGATGCGCACGATCTCCAGGTCGCCGAGGAGCTCTCCGGGCGCCTCTTCCTTGATCTTGTCGATGAAGCGGTCCATCGAGCGCGCGACGTCGGGTGCATTGCTCCGAAGCCACGCGCCGTCGAACCGGGAGGGCATCGCCTCGTAGTCGTCGGCGCTGATGTTGACGATGCCCGTCACGTGGCTGACGCTGCCGTCGTAGTGCGTGCGCTGGACCATCGGGATGAACTTGTAGTTCGCGTTCTCGATGTTCTTGTAGTACTTGCAGTACTCGTTGCAGTCGTATGGCTGTCCGTAGAGGAAGGTGATGACGAGCGCGTACTCGAGACGGACCTTGAGCGTGTTCGGCTCCGCCTCCTCGGACGGGGGGACGAGGTGGTCCCGAAGCAACGACCTGCTGCCCGTGGAGTCGACGAGGACGTCCCCCGGCTCGAGCATCGCCATCGCGTCCTCCGCCGTGACGACCGCCGACATGCGCTCGACTCCGTTCATCACGCGGGTATCGATCAGATCGCTGATCGCGCGCTCGATCGCGTTGAGCGGGCAGAATCCGAGCATCCAGCCCTCGAGGAGTGCCCGCAGGCCGGGAGGGATGGACTGCCTGAACGCGAGGCCGTCGTGGAGTTCCTGGGGATCGAAGATGGCGTCGACGCTGTCGCCGTCGATGGTGTCGGCCCGGTAGCTCTCGATCGATTCCGCGGTGAGGTAGGGCGCGAGCTGGACCATGCGAGTTCTCGTGTACTCGTGGCGCTTCTCGTACAGGCGTACGTCGAAGCGCTCCAGCGGCTGGAGGAGCGCAGTGAGCAGGAGCCCGACGGGGCCTGCGCCGAGAACGTGAACTCGCATCCGGTGTCAGTCTTCCAGACGGTCTCCCGCCTCGGTGTCGAACGTCCCCGGCATGCCCATCACCTCAAGGGTGAGGTCCGTACCCGTGTGTCGCGCTGGGCGAGCAGGCCGACGCACGTGGCGGCCGAGGCTATTCGTGCCCGGAGACGGCATGCGGCACGTACGGCTCCTCGAGCCGCACGACTGCGTCGTCGTCCAGCGGGAGCGCTTCGGCCGCGACGGCGTCCTCGAGATGTTCGAGCTTCGTCGCGCCGACGATCGGCGCGGTGACGCCCGGCTTGTGGAGGAGCCACGCGAGCGCGACCTGCGCGGGCGGGACGCCGAGCCCGTCGGCGACCTCGGCGACGCGGTCGACGACGGCGAAGTCCTGCTCGGGTGTGTAGAGGCTGTCGCCGAACGGATCGGTCCGCGCGCGTGTCGTCAGCCGCTCGCCCTCGCGCGTCCGGGTTCCCGCGAGCAGGCCGCGCGCGAGCGGGCTCCACGGCAGCAGGCCGACGCCCTGGTCGATGCACAGCGGGATCATCTCCCGCTCCTCCTCCCGGTAGACGAGGTTGTAGTGGTCCTGCATCGAGACGAACCGCGTCGGCGCGACGTGCTGGGCCTTCGCGAACTGCCAGGCGTACATGCTGCTCGCGCCGATGTAGCGCGCTTTGCCGGCGGCGACCACGTCGTGCAGCGCCTGCATCGTCTCCTCGATCGGCGTGCGGGGATCCCAGCGGTGGATCTGGTAGAGGTCGACGTGGTCGAGCCCGAGCCGCTGCAGCGACGCGTCGATCGACGCGAGGACGTGCTTGCGCGAGAGACCGGCGCCGTTCTCGCCCGGCATCGTTCGCCCGTGCACCTTCGTCGCGACCACGTACTCCTCGCGCGTCGCGAACAGCTGCCGTAGCAGCCGGCCGGTGATCACCTCGCTCGCGCCGCCGTTGTAGACATCCGCGGTGTCGAAGAAGATGATCCCGCGCTCGACCGCACGGCGCACGATCGGCTCCGCCGCCTGCTCGTCGAGCGCCCATGGCCTGCCCTCGTGCGGCCCGTAGCTCATCATCCCGAGGCAGATCCGCGAGACGCGCAGCCCCGTCCGGCCGAGGTTCAGGTACTTCACTACGTCAACGTTACTTGGGCACGGCGGCCGGTGCTTCGGGCACGTCGCGCCCGCGCCGCCACCGGTGCAACCGCCCGTCCCGCGAGGGCTCGGCGCCGATGCGAGCGTCGACGAACGCGGTCAACGACTCGCTCGTGAGGTACGCGACGGTGACCGCCACGACGATCAGCGGCGCGACGGCGAGGCCGGCGTTCGACGCGAGCAGCGTGGCGATCATCACGGAGCTCAGCGGCAGGCGCAGCACCGACACGCACAGGGCGCCCACGAGCGCGGTGACCGCCTGCGTCTCGGCAAACCCCGGCAGGTGCTGGGCCATGAGCCCGGCGACGACGCCGAGGAAGATCGCGGGGAACGTCGGCCCGCCGCGGAAGTTGCCGAGCGAGATCGACCACGCGAGCGACTTGAACAACAGCAGCAGCACGAGCGTCGACATCGAGATCGTCGCCGCCGACGAGAACAGCGACCCGAAGGACTCCTCGCCCGAGAACAGCACGTCGCTGAACGGCTTGCCGGTCGACTCCGCATACGCGATCGCCAGGCCGCCGACGGCGAGCCCGGCCGCGATCGTGAGCACGAACGGCCTCGTGTCGACCACACGCTTCGACCACCGCGCGACCTCCATGACGCCGAAGACACCGACGGCCGCGACGACCGACACGACGATCGTCCACGCGAAATCGCTCCAGCCGGGGCCGCCGAACGGGGGAAGCGGGAACGGGCTCAGGGCCCACGCCGCCGTGCTGAAGCCCGAGAAGGAGCCGAGGCCGATGAACACCAGCGAGCCGATGCCGGCGGCGAGGAGCCCGGGCAGGAGCACGAGCGGGAGCGTGGCGCCGCCGAGCCCGGCGGCCTCGATCACCAGCACCGCGCCGATGACCGGCGAGCCGAAGATCGACGCGACCGCGGCGAAGCTCCCCGCCGCCGCCATCAACCCGAGCACCTGCTCCGGCGCGTCACGCTTGACGAGGCGCATCGAGAGCGTGCCCAGCCCGAGGCCGAGTGCGATCAGCGGCCCTTCCGGGCCGAGCACGAGGCCGAGCCCCAGCGTCGCGAGCGCCGCGAGGAGCACGCCGGGCAGGTCGATCGGCCGCGTCGGATGGCCCCCGGCCTTCAGCCCGTCGGACGGGACGTGGCCGCCGTTCCCCGGCAGGCGCCGGACGGCGAACGCGGTCAGTGCGCCGGCCAGTGCGAGCCACGGGAGCGGCCACCAGACCGGCGCCGTGTGGTAGCCCGCGTGGTGCGGCAGGTCGTCGTAGACCCAGATCTCGACCTCGTGGACGGCCTCGAGGAAACACCACGACGCGGTCGAGACGATCAGGCCGATGATCGCGGCGAGCACGAGCAGGACGCGGTAGCGCCGCGACCGGATCAGCGCAGCCGGGTCGGTCTCGAGCGGGGCGTCGCCCACGGCTGCGTCACCCTACTTCGCCCGGGTGGACGACGCGAGGCCGGCGCTCAGTTCACCTTGCAGACGGCGTCCCTGAACGCAGCCGTTCGCTGATCGGCGTTCGCGGCGAGGTCGGTCGCCCTGTCGTACGCGCCGGGTGCCGTTCCCTGCCACATCACGTCCGGCGTGACGCCCGGGCCGATCACGGTCGCCCGGTACTTCGTCCCCTTGCCCGACGGATGGCCGCCGTGCGGATAGAACCCGTAGCAGAACGTGCCGGCCGGCCTGTGGGTGAGGAAGCTGTTCTCGCGCTTCCAGCCGGTGCCGTAGGCGGAGTCGAACGTGTCGACGTAGAGGTTGCGTCCGAACGTGTCGAGCGGGCTCCCGCCGCGCGTCGAGCGGAAGCCGAACACACCGCCGCCGTCGTACGTGAGTGAGCCGTAGAGGTGGTCGAAGCGGCGGTACGACCAGTCCTCCTTGATCGTCAGCACGGCAAGCGGCCCGGACCAGTGCGACAGGTGCAGCTCCCACGCCGACTGCTCCGGCGTCGGAGCGACGCCGTAGTCGGGCAGGTCGCGCTGCCACGCCTGCAGCGCCCAGTAGGAGCCGTCGGGCGCCTTGCAGGCGGCGACGAGCCAGGCGAGCGGCGGGCCGTCGTAGGCCCCGCAGCCGCTGCCGAATGTCTTCCAGTAGTCGCGGTGGTACTTGCCGTAGCCGCCCGAGTAGTCGAGCGAGAACTCCGCCTGCCTGCGCGCCGTGGTCGGCGCGAGCGCGTTGATCGCGCCCCACGCGAGGACGTGCTTCGTCCTGCCGGCGGCGCCGTAGGTGATCAGGGCCTCGCCCTTGGCGTTCACCGCGAGCTTCACGCTCGAGGCGTTACGGTCGATCAGCTGAGACGAGTGCGCCGGCGCGGCTGTGAGGGCCGCGACCACCGTCGCAGCGAGGAAGAGACGCATGCGTCACCTCCAGGCTTCGTGGTGCGCCAGAGGCTAGCGGAAATCACCAGCTCAGGCCGTACTGCAACGCCGACGAGGTCGGCTGGCGATGGTGCGCTACGGCCTCGAGCCCACGCGACGTTCCCGGTACGGCTGTTTGACGCCGTGTTCGATCGTTCCTAGTCTGGCCGGCGATGGCAGGAACCGAGGCGTTCCGCGCCGCGCGCGATCTGCTCCTCGCGCATCGCGTCGATCACGAGTCGGCGTCGCGCGAGTTCTCGTGGCCGCAGCTCGACGAGTTCAACTGGGCGCTCGACTGGTTCGACACGATCGGCCCGCGTGCCGACCGGGCGGCGCTGTGGATCGTCGAGGAGGACGGGCGGGAGCTGCAGCGGACGTACGCCGAGCTGACGGCGAGCTCCAACCGCGTCGCGGGCTGGCTGCGGTCGCAGGGCGTCGAACGCGGCGACCGGCTGATCCTGATGCTGAGCAACCAGGTCGAGCTGTGGGAGACGATCCTTGCGGCGATCAAGCTCGGCGCGGTGATCATCCCGGCGACCACGCTGCTCCGGCCTGCCGACCTCGTCGACCGCGTCGAGCGGGGCGAGGCGAAGCACGTCGTCGCAGCGGCGGGGGAGGCGGCGAAGTTCGACGGCGTGCCGGGTGGGTACACGCGCATCGCCGTGGGCGAGTCGGTCGACGGCTGGCTCGACTATGCGGACGCATACGAGGCACCGGCCGACTTCGCGCCGGACGGGGCGACGCGCGCCAGCGATCCGATGCTCCTCTACTTCACGTCGGGGACGACCGCCCGCCCGAAGCTGGTCGTGCACACCCACGCGTCGTATCCCGTCGGTCATCTCTCGACGATGTACTGGATCGGCCTCGAGCCCGGCGACGTGCACCTGAACATCTCGTCGCCCGGCTGGGCGAAGCATGCGTGGAGCAACGTGTTCGCGCCCTGGAACGCCGAGGCCACCGTCTTCGTCCGCAACTACGAGCGCTTCGACGCGCGTGGGCTGCTGGGCGAGATGGTGCGCTGCGAGGTCGACGCGTTGTGCGCACCGCCGACGGTGTGGCGGATGCTGATCCAGGAGGATCTCGCGGCGTGGCCGGTGTCGCTCCGCGAGGCGGTCGCAGCCGGCGAGCCGCTCAACCCCGAGGTGATCGAGCAGGTGCGCCGGGCCTGGGGGCTCACCGTGCGCGACGGCTACGGGCAGACGGAGACGACGGCGCAGATCGGCAACCCGCCGGGGATGCGTGTCAAGGAAGGCTCGATGGGCCGGCCGCTGCCCGGCTACGAGATCGAGCTCGTCGACCCCCTGAGCGGCAGCGTCGCCGACGAGGGCGAGATCACGATCCCGCTCGCCCGCCGCCCGCCGGCGCTGATGGCGGGCTACCTCGGCGCCGACGAGAACGCCGCGGGGGCGATGCGCGACGGCCGTTACCACACCGGCGACGTCGCACGGCGCGACGCCGACGGCTACGTCACCTACATCGGCCGCTCCGACGACGTGTTCAAGTCGTCGGACTACCGCATCTCGCCGTTCGAGCTCGAGAGCGTGCTGATCGAGCACCCGGCCGTCGCCGAGGCGGCGGTCGTCCCGGCGCCGGATCCGCTGCGCCTGTCGGTACCGAAGGCGTACGTTGCACTCGCGCCCGGCCGCGAGCCGAGCCGCGAGACGGCACTCTCGATCCTCGCGTTCGCGCGCGAGCAGCTCGCACCGTACAAGCGCGTGCGGCGGATCGAGTTCGCCGAGCTGCCGAAGACGATCTCGGGGAAGATCCGCCGCGTCGAGCTGCGCAGGCAGGAGGAGGAACGCGCGGCCCGCTCGGAACAGGTCGACAGCGAGTTCCGCGACGACGAGCTGAAGGCGGAGGCCCGCTGACGGTCGAGCGCGACGTCGTCGCCTCGAGCGGCTGCTCGAGCTCGCCGACGGCCTGAAGCCGCTGCCGTAGCTCAGTCGAGGCCGCGCTGGAGGAACCGCAGCGCGGCGCGGCTCATCGTCTCGATCGCCACCGGCAGCGCCTCCTCGTCGAACGAGAAGCGCGGATGGTGGTGCGGGTACGCGCCCGGATGGCCGGCGCCGACGAAGAAGAAGCAGCCGGGAGCGTCGCGCAGGTACGCGGAGAAGTCCTCGCCGGCCATGAGCGGCTCGAAGTCCACGAGGCGGTCGGCGTCGGCGACCTCGCGCACGATCGCGGCGACGCGCGGGTCGTTGACGACCGGGTCGTAGCCGTGCACGTAGTCGAACGCGTAGCCGGCGTCGTGCGCGGCGACGACGCCGGCCACGACGCGCTCGATCGCCGCCTGCGTCCGCTCGCGGATCTCGGGCCGGTACGTGCGCACGGTGCCGCCGAGGTCGACGGTCTCGGGGATGATGTTGTCGGCGGTGCCGCCGCTGATGCGCGTGACCGACACGACCGCGCTGTCGAGCGGCGGGGTGTTCCTCGACACGACGTGCTGGAGGTTCACGACCGCCTGCGCGGCGATCGCGACCGGGTCGACCGCCTCGTGCGGGAAGGCGGCGTGCCCGCCGCGCCCGGTGATCGTGATCGCGAACGTGTCGGCGGCGGCCGTGCACGGCCCGTCGAGCACGCCGAGCTTCCCGGTGTCGAGCGTCGACATCAGGTGTGCGCCGATCACGGCGTCGACGCGGTCGAGCATCCCTGCCGCCACCAGCTCGGCGGCGCCGCCCGGCGGCAGCTCCTCGGCGTGCTGGAAGAGGAAGCGCACCTCGCCGGCGAGCTCGTCCCGACGGGCGAGGAGCGTGCGCGCGACCGCGAGCAGCGCGGCGGTGTGCCCGTCGTGGCCGCACGCGTGCATGACACCGGCCGCGCACGAGGCGAAGGCCAGGCCGCTGTCCTCCTGGATCGGCAGCGCGTCCATGTCGGCGCGCAGGGCGAGCGTCGGGCCGGGCCGCTCCGCCCGGAGCCGCGCGACCACGCTCGTCGCCGTCGGCTGCTCGAGCTCGAGGCCGCCGAACGACTCGAGCACGCCGCGCACGTACCTGGCCGTCTCGTGCTCGTGGAAGGAAAGCTCGGGGTGCTCGTGAAGGTGACGGCGCCATGCGACCGCCTCTGCAACGACTGCCGTCTCGGTCATCGTGTGCAGCCTACGAAATCCCGTACCGGCGGCTCATACGGTCCGTACAGATCGCGCGTACGTTGCCGTCGGTGAAGAAGACGCTCTCGCTCGGCGCCGTCGTGCTCGCGGCCTGCGCGGCGGCCGCCGTCGTCGGTGGCTCGGCGCGCGCCGGGTTCACGCCGGCGTGGAGCTATCTCTCGCAGCCGCTGCGCGCGAAGCTGGCCGCGCAGAGCGGCGGCAGCCTCTACCTGCCCGCGCGCACGCCGCTCTTCTACCGCTACCGGTCGGGCGCAGTCGTCACGAACGGCAGGCTGTCCGTCCCCTTCACCAACCGCGTGCGGATCCGCCAGGGGCTCTGGCGCTGGACGAAGGCGACCTTCGTCTGGCAGGTCCAGCGGCTTCCGGCCTCTGCCGGTTGCACCACGTGGATGACACCCGACAAGACGCTGCAGGTGGACGGCAACAAGGTGTACTGGTCGGCGAACGGCACCAGCGGTACCGCCTGGCGCTGCGTCACCGACAAGCGCGGCCGGACGTTCGTCCTCAGCGCCACCTCGACCGGCACGCTCGTCAACGTCGGCCTCGCCATCGTGGTCGCGAGCGGCCTCGACGTAAGCGGACGCACGAGCGGCGTGAACAAGGGGCTCACCGTCACGCCGTCGACCGTGCGGCGCGGGCGGACGGTCGTCGTGCGGGGTGTCGCAGGCGGCTGCACCTCGGGTGACGCGGTCACGATCATCTCCCGTGCCTTCCCGGCGACGCGCTCGTTCGCAGGCGTCCCCGCGATCTTCGCGCAGGTCGGCTCCGCCGGCCGGTTCTCCGCGGTGACGCGCATCCCGCTCATCCGCGCGCCGGGCACCTACACGATCACGGCGCGCTGCGGCGGCGGGAATCTCGGCATCGCCGCTCACCTCAGGGTCACACGCTAGTTTTCGAACTAAGGCGGCGCTTAGCTGGACCCGGTACCCATGGTGCCCATGAAGATGCTCACCCGCTCGGACCTCCGGATTCTCTCCTTCGTCCTGGTCGGCCTGTCGGCCGTCGGTGTCAGTGCGGCACTCGCCTACGCGCGCATGGAGGCCGCTCCGATCGGCACCGGCATCGTCGTGATCGACACGAACCTCGGCTACCAGGACGGCGCTGCCGCCGGCAGCGGGATGGTGCTGACGTCCTCGGGGACAGTGCTCACGAACAACCACGTGATCGCCGGCGCGACCACGATCAAGGTGGTCGTCCCGGGGACGGGGCACAGGTACTCCGCCCAGGTCGCCGGCTACGACCGTACGGCCGACGTCGCGGTGCTCAGGCTGAAGAGCGCGTCGAACCTGAAGACGATCTCCGCCGACACCTCGAGGCCGAGCGTCGGCGAGCCTGTCAAGGCGGTCGGCAACGCCGGCGGCACGGGCAGCCTGACCACGGCGCGCGGAACGGTGATCGGGCTCAACCGCGCAATCACGGCGAGCGACGAGCAGGGCAGCTCGGAGCAGCTGACCGGAATGATCGAGACGAACGCCGCCGTCCAGCCGGGCGACTCGGGCGGGCCGCTGCTGACGCGGGCCGGCCGCGTGATCGGCATGGACACCGCCGCCTCCGCCAACTCGCAGTTCGCCGCGAACGCGTCCGACGCGTACGCGATCCCGATCGGGAAGGCACTCGCGATCGCGGCGAAGGTCGTCACCGGTCATTCGTCCTCGACGATTCACATCGGTGCCACCGCGTTCCTCGGCATCGAGGTCGAGAACGTCGTTGCGGGCGACGGGTACGGCTACGGCTCGCCGACGAGCGGCGCGCTCGTCGCCGGCGTCGTCCCGGGCGGACCGGCTGCGAACGCCGGGCTCGTCGAGGGCGACGTGATCACCGCGATCGCCGGGCACACGATCTCGTCGCCGACGCAGATCAGCGGCGTGATCCTGCAGCGGAAGCCGGGGCAGACCGTCAAGGTGAACTATGTCGACCAGTACGGCAACGGGTACACGACGGGCGTGAAGCTCGGCAGCGGCCCGGCGCAGTAGCGCCTCAGGCCTTCATGTAGACCGAGACGTGCGAGCGGCTGAGCGCCGTGAACGGCTCGCGGTGCCAGCCCGCCCATCGGTCGCCGAGCTGCAGCCCGGCGATGCGCGCCATCAGATCGAGCTCCGCCGGCCACGCGTAGCGGAACTCGAACGGGTGCGCCTCGACGCCCGACCCGGAGAAGGTGTAGTGCTGCGAGCTGAACCGCTGCGTGACGACGTCGTAGACGTCGAACGAGAGACCCTCCGCGTCGGCGCGGAACGGGACGATGGTCTGCCCGAGCGGCAGCAGCTGCAGGTCCGGGACCATCGTCTCGATCACGAAGCGCCCGCCGCGGCGGAGGTGCGCTGCGGCGTTCTCGAAGCACGCGACCTGTGCGTCCTGGGTGACGAGGTTGAAGATCGTGTTGAACACGAGGTAGACGAGCGCGAACTCGCCGTCGACGCGGGCCTGCGCGAAGTCGCCGATCGCGACCTCGACGTCGTCGCCTCCCGGCTTGGCGCGGAGCCGGGTGACCATCGCCTCCGAGCTGTCGATGCCGGCGACGCGCACGCCGCGGTCGATCAGGGGCAGCGCGATCCTGCCGGTGCCGATCCCGAACTCGAGCGCGCCGCCGTCCCCCGCGAGCTCCGCGAGCAGGTCGGCGGCGGGCTCCACCACGGAGGCGTCGAACATGTCCGCGACGCGCTCGTCGTAGGTCGAGGCGACCTGTTCGCCGAAGAAGCCGTCGTCCGCCGTCATGCGCTCGGCTTCCGGCTGTGCGGCCGGATCACCCGTGAGGAGCACCGCCAGATCCTCGACCCGCTCACCGGCGGCGCCTAACGGCGCTTGCGCTTGCGCGCGGCCGAGCCGCCGCCCGTCGGACGCCCGCCTCGCGACTGGCGCTCGATCCGGCGGCGCTCCTGGCGCCCGATGCTGTCGAGCGACCCGTCGCCCTGCTGTTCCCGGGCGGCGTCCATGTAGGCGCGCCGCTCGGCGGGCGTCAGGCGGCTCATGGCCTTCTGCATCGCCTGCGGGCTCGGGTTGGCAGCGGCGGTGTTGATCTTCTTGAGAGCGCTCGCGAGCTCAGGGTTCTGACGCTCGATCGCCGCCGTGCTCATGCGCTGGAACAGGCGGCGGATGAACCCGATCTTCGACAGCTGCACGACGACCGGGCGCAGCAGCGCGCCTTTCCGGAACCGCCCCAGGAAGACGAGCAGTCCGAAGACGAGCAGAACCGCGCCGAGGACGATCAGTGGGATCCACAGCCACCACACGGCGTCGGATCGTACCTCGTCGCCCACGCCCCTAGTGCCGAGACGCCAGGTAGACGCCGGCGACCGCGACGACGGCGAGGGCCACGACGACGAAGATCCAGATCGTGAGCGAGGAACCCGGCGCCGGGGCCGGCGGGGCGGGGCGGAGCGAGGCGAGCGGAGGCACGAGGCCACTGTTCCGGGGGTGGATGAGCGCGCGGTCGGTCGCCTGTAAACATTCGGGAAGGCCTTGACCCTCGCGGTGCCGCGGTTAGAGCATGACGAGGGACGGGAAGGCGAAGACCATGACTCAGGATCCGATCGGGCTGCTGCTCGAGCACGGCGACGACCACGGGTGCGTGCACCTGACGGAGCTGTACGAGGTCGCCGGCAAACTGGAGCTGGAGGACGAGGACTTCGAGTCGCTGCGCGAACGGCTCGAGTCGCGCGGGATCGAGCTGACGGACGACTGTTCGCGCGCGCTCGACGAGCCGGTCGCGTACACCAACGACCAGATTGCGTCGGCCACGACCGACTCGCTGCAGCTCTTCCTCAACGAGGCGGGCCGCTACCCGCTGCTCACGGCCGCGCAGGAGGTCGAGCTCGCAAAGCGGATCGAGCGTGGCGACAAGGAGGCGAAGGACCTCCTCGTCAACTCGAACCTGAGGCTCGTCGTCTCGATCGCGAAGAAGTACCAGGGGCACGGACTGGTGCTGCTCGACCTGATCCAGGAGGGGATCATCGGCCTGATCCGGGCGGCCGAGAAGTTCGACTGGCGGAAGGGCTTCAAGTTCTCGACGTACGCGACCTGGTGGATCCGCCAGGCGGTGCAGCGCGGCGTCGCGAACAAGGCGCGCACGATCCGCATCCCGGTGCACATCGCCGACCGCGAGCAGCGGATCGCGCGCGTCGAGCGCGAGCTCGTCGCCGAGCTGGAGCGCAGCCCGACCGACAAGGAGATCGCCGAGCGCGCGAAGCTGCCGCTGAAGCAGGTGCGTGAGGTGCATGCCGCCGCCCGCGCGGTCGCGTCGCTCGACAAGCCGATTGGCGACGAGGGCTCGGGCTCGTTCGGCGAGCTGTTCGCGAGCAGCGACGCGACGCCCGACGAGCAGGTCGAGCTCGAGCTGACGGAGCAGGCGCTGCACCGCGCCGTCGAGGACCTTCCCGACCGCGAGCGGCAGATCCTCCGGATGCGCTACGGGCTCGGTGAGACCGCCGAGCCGAAGTCGCTCGAGGAGATCGGCCGGACGCTCGGGCTCACGCGGGAGCGGGTTCGCCAGCTCGAGTCGCACGCGCTGCGCCAGCTCGCCGAGCGGCGCGAAATCGCCGCGCTCGTTCCCGCCTGAGCCCGCGCGTTACGACCCGACGACCTTGCAGACCCAGCGCCTGGGGCGGGAGCGGTCGAGCTCGATGAAGAGCACGCGCTGCCACTGGCCGAGGCACAGCTCGCCGTCTGCGACCGGCACCGACTCGCCGGCCGAGCCGAGGAGCATCGACATGCAGTGCGCGTGGCCGTTGCCGACCTCCATGTCCTCCGGGCAGATGTTCTCGGTGCGGCGGTCCCAGTCGTCGTGCGCGTAGTACGTCTCGTGCGGGATGAGACGCCGCAGGAGCGCTCCGAAGTCCTCGAACATGCCGCGCTCGTACTCGTTGACGCGGACGCAGCAGGTCGTGTGCGGCGAATAGACGCAACAGATCCCGTCGGCGACGCCGGACTCGCGGACGATCTCCGCGACCTCCTCGGTGATGTCGGTGACGTGAAGGCCCCCGGTCGTCCGGAAGTGCCGCTCGGCCTGGAAGACCTTCATCGGCACGCAGTCTAACCCCGCGATGGCCAGCGACTACGCTGGTTCGGCGCGGGCCCGTAGCTCAGCGGTTAGAGCAGCGAACTCATAATTCGTTGGTCCCTGGTTCGAATCCAGGCGGGCCCTTTCCCGTGACCCGGCCGAGGACAGCGCCTTGCTCCGCTCGAGCCTCCGCAGGGACGCGTTCCTTCTCGGCAAGCGCACGTTCGTGGCGAACCAGGCGCTCGCGCTCCACTCGCTCGCGTCCCATCACGGACTCCCATCCGCGAACGTTTCACGCCCGGTGTCGGTGGAAGACCTCTGGGAAGCATCTGGCTCTCGCCACGTGGGGGTCGCGATCGAGCCAGTGCTTTCGGGGTGGGGCCGGCGTGGCTGCGCGCGGCCTCACCCTGGTCTGCTGTACGGGCCAGTGAGCAGACGTTCGCGGGATCGTCACGGCCGTCGGCGCGCGGGCCGCGTACGGTCGGCCTCGTCGGCGAGCAGACGAAGCGTCGAGACGGCCGTCGTGTGGTGCCGGCCCCCGAGCGCCTGGAGCGAGGCGACCGCGAGCGCGGTGTCGTCGATCGTCGCATCGCCGAACGCGTCGAGCCATCGCTGCAGCCATCGTGCCGTGACCCGACCGCGCCTGCCGGGGTCCTTCATCGCGATCAGCGCCGTCAGCTCGAGGAGGTCGCGAAGCGTGGGCCGGGGGATCTCGACTCTGAGCGTTGCTTCGGCGACGGTGAGATTGCCGCGTTCGATTGCACGCTCGAAGATCGAGCGGGGATGCCCCTGGGCGGTGACCGCAACTCCTTCCCGGGGCCGGGCGGCGGCACCGACCCTAGCTGATCCGCTCAGACGAAAACGGGAGCCGGCACGGCCGCGCCGAGCGGCCGGCCCTCGGCGTCGAGCGCGACCGCGGTCGCGTACCCCGAGACGGCCGGCACCGTGATCGCCGTCTCGAAGCCCGACCTGGGGCCCGACGCCACCCGCTGCAGGCCGTCGGCCGCCGTGCCCGTGCGCACCTCCCAGCTCGAGACATCGGTCGCGCCGTTCCAGCTCGCGTACACGGTCATCGTCGAGTTGGCGCCGGGCGTGACGGCGATCGACGGCGTGCCCGTCGGCTTCGCATTCCAGGTCGTGCGGTAGGCGCGATACGAGACGCTCCCGTCGCCGAAGCGCGCGTCGAAGCGGAGCTTGCCGTCGGGACCGAACTCGCTGAATGAGCCGTCGGTGCCCCAGCCGACGAACACGCCGCCGTCCGGGAGCTGCTGGACGTTGCCCATCGCCCAGCCGGCGCGGGGCGTCGCGGTTCTGTACTGCCGGACGAGCGAGACGCGCCTCGTCCTGCGGTGGAGCGCGATTCGCATCCCGCGCGACCAGACCTTCGGTCCCGGGTCGGCGGCGCCGTTGTCGAAGAGCGTGAGCGTTCCGTCGGGTCGCCGGCGCACGTCGTGCTGGAACGAGAACCTCGCCGCGCGGTCGACGTGCCAGTCGCTCTTCTTCCCGCCGAGGCGCCAGATGACGGCGCCGGTACGGCGGTCGACCTTGTAGATCGTCGAGGTGTGACGTGCGGAGATCAGTAGGTTGCCGTCGCGGTCGATGTCGATCGAGTTGAGGTGGAAGTAGTCGACGTTGCCGGCCGGGGTCTTCATGGTGCGGTAGGACTCGTCGATGCCGACGTGCGTCGAACTCCGCCACTGGAACACGACGCGGCCGGTCGCGATGTCCACCTCCTGTACGACCCCCTCGACCAGTCGTCCCTTGCGCGGGCCGCCGACCGGGCGGAGGTCGGCGACGATCTCGCTGTAGATCGAGATCAAGGCCGTGCGTTCGGGCGTGAGCAGGAACTCGTGCAGGTCGCCGCGGAGGCCGTCTCCGGCCCTCACCTTCGCGAGCTCGCGATAGGTGTCGCCGAATACCACGTAGTCGCCGCCGTAGGCGCCGAGCACGGTGCCGCGGTACCACGTCAACGCCGGCTTGCGTCGGAACTCCTGGACATGGAGCCCCATCGCGGTGTCTCCGGTGAGTGGCAGGTACCAGACCGGCTCGCCGCTCGAGTCGACGATCAGCGGCCCGACGCGGCTCTTGCTCGCCGGTACCGACTCCGACGTGCTGGTCGACGAACCGATGTCGAATGGACAGAGATAGATGTACCCCGGTGCCGTCCCGGTCGGGGGCGTTGCGATCGTGATCGGCGGCGGGTTGAGGTCGGGCCGGCTGACGTACGGCAGCCGCGCGACCGCCTGCAAGGGCGGCGGGGAGGCGCCGAGGGCGGCGTTCGCGAGCGACGGCCGGCGTGCGACGAGCAGGCCGCCGAGTGCGACACCGCCCGCGGCAAGGAGCCGACGCCGCGTGAACATCGTCTCCTCGGCAGCCACAGCGTGCGGAAGCCAACCACGTTCGACTCTCCGTTGCCAGCGGGAACGGCGATCGACGGCGCGGCAGCGGGGAGAATGCCGTCGTGCTCGATCCTCTGAAGCGGTGGCGGCCGCTTCCCGGCAAGCCCGACTACGCCGGGATCCTCTCGTTCGCCGGGCAGCCGCTCGTCGACGACCCGGCGGGGCTCGACGGCGTGGACGTCGCGGTGCTCGGCGCGCCCGACGGACGATCTCGTCTCCGACTCCCCGGGCACCGGCACGCCCGAACCGGGGGGCATGACCTCGCTCGACCTGCTCTGGGCCGTCCGCGAGGTAGCGACGCGCACCGAGGTCCTCGGGGCCGACGTCGTCGAGGTGCTTCCGACGGCGATCGGGTCGGCCGACATCACGGCGCTCGTAGCCGAACGCGTCGTGCGCGAGCTGCTGACCGGCGTCGCGCTCCGCCGTTCAGGCGGGCGGTAGGAGTGACGACAGTCCCGCCCGGTCGGGCGGCGGGCGAGGGTGGGGGAGGCGACTGGACACGAACGTATGTTCGCAGTAGCCTCGGACGGCATGCAACTTCGCCTCGACGCCGCCGACCGCCTCGTCGAGCTGGTGGAGGAGCGGCGCGGCCCGGTTCCGGCCGACGAGGCTGCGCGGGTCGTCCTGAGGCTCGGCGCCGCGGTGCCGGTGGGGCTCGCGCGCTCGCTGCTCGCGGACGCAGTCGATGCGGACGCCCGCCTGCGCTTCGCGGGGGACCTGGTCGCGCTCGCGGGAGCGCCGGGCGAGGACGTCGCGCTCGAGCACGCGACGTTCTGCGTGTTCGACCTCGAGACGACCGGGCTGCGGCCCGGCGTTGCGCGGCCGTGCGAGGTCGGCGCCGTGCGCGTGCGCGGCCTCGAGCTGGGTGAGCGCTTCCAGTCGCTGGCCAACCCGGGCGCGAGGCTGCAGCCGGCGGTCAGCGCGCTCACCGGCCTGCGCGACCAGGAGCTCCGGCGCGCGCCGCCGGTCGCCGCCGTGATCCGGCGCTTCCTCGCCTTCGCCGGGGACGCGGTGCTCGTTGCGCACAATGCGCGCTTCGATCTCGCGTTCCTCGACTGCGAGACGATGCGCCTCTCCGGCCGGCGGGTCGCCGCGACCGTGGTCGACACGGTCGGGCTGGCGCGGCGGCTGCTCGGCCGGCGGCATGCGAACCTCGCGGCGCTCTCCTATCTGTTCGCCACCGATGCGCGCCCGTGCCATCGAGCACTGCCGGATGCCGAGGCGACCGCCGAGATCCTCGTCCAGCTGATCGGCCTGGCACAGGAGCGCGGAGCGGGCACGGTGGGGGACCTCGTCGAGCTTGCGGCCACACGCCCGAGGCGCGTGCACCGCAAGCGCTCGCTTGCGTTCGGCGCGCCGACCAGCCCCGGCGTCTACCTCTTTCGCGGCGCGCACGACCAGGTGCTGTACGTCGGTCGCGCCCGCGACCTGCGGGCGCGCCTGCGTTCGTACTTCCGGTCGGAGCGGCAGCGGCCGGCAGTCGAGGCGGCGCTCGGAGCGCTCGAGTGCGTCGAGTGGCGCGTCACCGGCTCGGAGCTCGAGGCGGCGCTGGAGGAGCTGCGCCTGATCCGCGAGCTGCGGCCGCCGGCGAACGCGCGCTCCGTGCGGCCGGACCGGTACGTCTATCTCCGGCGCCGCGGCGACTCGGTCGTCTGCAGCCCGACGCCCGGAGAGCTCGGGCCGCTGCGCGGGCGCCGCCGCGCACAGCTGGCGGCGCGTGGGCTGCAGGGCGTGGAGTGGGAGACGGTCGACGACGCGCTGCCGAAGCTGCGGGCCAAGCTCAAGCGCGTCGCCGCCGAGCTGCGGTTCGAGGACGCCGCGCGGCTGCGCGACCGCATCGTCGCGCTCGAGGAGGTCTGCGGCGAGCTGGCACGGCTCCGTCGGCTGCGCGGCCTGGCGGTGTGCCTCGTCGCGCCGGCCGGCGACGACGGCGGGCGGCGTGGATTCTTCGTCGCGAAGGGGCAGGTGGTGTGCTCGCGCCCGTACGTCGGGCCTGCCGGGCCGGAGTGGGAGGCGGCGCTCGCGGCGGTTCGGCGAGCCGAGCCGACGTTCGCGCCGGAGGCGGCCGACGACCTCCTCGCCGTGGCCGCGTTCCTGCGGCGGCCCGGCCCGGAGCTCGGGATCGTCACGCTTCCTACACTGACCGCGGATGAACGAGCTGCGTGAGCTGGCGCTCGGCCGCGACTGGCGCAAGCTGGTCGCGGATGGGGTGGCGGCCTCGCCGGTCGAGCTTCGCCGAGGGCCTGCGGTGAAGGTCGTCGACGGGGCCCGGACGGAGACCGTGCCGATCGACCGCTGGCCGGCGCGGCTCGACGCGCTGCTGCAGGAGGCCCGCGACGTGCATCTCCACGCCCCCGGCGGCGACGTGCACGCCCGGCGGACGAAACGCGGCCGCTGGCTCGTCTCGCACGGCCGTCCGTCCTCGCCCGGCCGCCCCGCGACCGCGCACGACCGTGAGAAGCGGCATCCCCTTCCCGCCGGCCATCCGCTCTTTGCCGCGACGCACAGCTCGCCCGCGAAGCGGCGGCAGGTCCAGCACTACCTCGAGCTGCTTCGCATCCTCCCGCTGTGGCAGCACGATCGGATCCGGGTGCTCGACGCCGGCTGCGGCAAGGCGTACCTGAGCCTCGCGATCGTCGCGTATGCCCGCGAGACGGGGAAGCGCGTCGAGCTCGTCGGTCTCGACGTCAACGCGGACGTCGTCGACACGGTGTGCCGCATCGCGGGCGAGCTCGGCTACGACGAAGCCCGGTTCGAGGCCACGGCGATCGCCGCGTACGGGAGCGATCGGCCCGTCGACCTGCTCGTCTCGCTGCATGCGTGCGACACGGCGACCGACGAGGCGATCGCCGCCGGCGTCCGGCTCGAGGCCGAGGCGATCGTGGTCGCCCCGTGCTGCCATCACGAGCTCGCGGCGCAGATCGCCGCCCTCCCGCCCGACGCGCTGCTTCGTCATGGGCTGCTGCTGGGCCGCCAGGCCGACCTCGTCACCGACGCCCTGCGTGCCGCGGCGCTCGAGGCGGTCGGGTACCGGGTCGACGTGATCGAGTTCGTCTCGGCCGAGCACACCGCGAAGAACCTGCTGCTGCGGGCGGTGCGCGATCCGTCGCCCGCGCGGGCGCGCAGGGCACTCGCCGGGTACCGTGACCTCCGCGCGGCGTACGGCGTCGATCCTGCGATCGGCCGGCTGCTCGGCGGGCGTCTGTCGATCGCGGCGAGCTAGAGTGGGGCCGATGTACGAGACCGGGACGATGCGGGTCAAGGGCGGGCTCGCCGAGATGCTCAAGGGCGGCGTGATCATGGACGTCGTCGACGCCGAGCAGGCGAAGGTCGCCGAGGCCGCCGGCGCCTGCGCGGTGATGGCGCTCGAGCGCGTTCCCGCCGACATCCGCCGCGACGGCGGCGTCGCGCGCATGTCCGACCCCGACAAGATCAGGGAGATCCAGGAGGCGGTCACCATCCCGGTGATGGCGAAGTGCCGGATCGGCCACTTCGCCGAGGCGCAGATCCTTCAGGCACTCGAGATCGACTACATCGACGAGTCCGAGGTCCTGACGCCCGCCGATCTCGAGCACCACGTCGACAAGTGGGAGTTCACCGTCCCGTTCGTCTGCGGCTGCACCAACCTCGGCGAGGCGCTGCGGCGGATCGCGGAGGGCGCGGCCATGATCCGCACCAAGGGCGAGGCCGGCACCGGCGACATCGTCAACGCGGTCACGCACATGCGGTCGGTGTTCGGCGGCATCCGGCGGCTGCAGTCGCTGCGCAGCGAGGAGCTCTACGCCGAGGCGAAGGATCTCCGGGCGCCGTACGACCTCGTGCGCTGGGTGGCCGAGCACGGGCGCCTGCCCGTCGTGACGTTCACCGCGGGAGGCATCGCGACGCCCGCCGACGCATCGCTCTGCATGCAGCTCGGCGCAGACGGCGTGTTCGTCGGCTCGGGCATCTTCAAGTCCGGGGATCCCGACAAGCGCGCCCGTGCGATCGTCGAGGCGACGACGCACTACCTCGACGCGCGCGTCCTCGCCGACGTCTCGGCCGGGCTCGGCGAGGCGATGGTCGGCATCTCGACCGCGTCGCTCGATCCGGGCGAGCTGCTCGAGCGCCGCGGCTGGTAGCGCGCCTCCTCGTCACCGGCGGGCGCGGATACCTCGGCTCCGAGCTGGTCCGGCGCGCACACGCGAGCGGCGTCGACGTCGTCGCCACCTGGTGGGAGCGCGGGCCGGACCGCCTGCCCGGGACCTGGCACAGGGTCGACGTGCGTGACGCCGCGGCGGTTCGCGAGGCGGCGATCGGAGCCGACGCGATCGTGCACACCGCGTACCGGCAGGGCGGGCCTGACGCGTGGTCGACGAACGTGGAGGGCTCCGCGGCGGTCGCCGCGGCGGCCGCGGGACGCCGGCTCGTGCACCTGTCGAGCGACCTCGTCTTCGACGGCACGCGCGGCCGGTACGCCGAGGACGACCGGCCTGCGCCCGTCGGCGCGTACGGGCGATCGAAGGCCGAGGCGGAGCGGCGCGTCGCCGCGTTGCATCCCGGGGCGACGATCGTGCGCACGTCGCTGATCTACGGCGGGGCGGAGCCCGGCCCGCAGGAACGGCTCGCGCGCGAGGGCACGCGCTTCTTCGTCGACGAGATCCGCTCGCCGGTCCAGGTGGGCGATCTCGCCGAGGCGATCCTCGAGCTGCTCGCGCTCGACCTCCCGGGGCCGTTGCACGTCGGCGGTGCCGACGACGTCAGCCGTTACGACTTCGCGCTGCTGCTCGGCGCCGACCCGGGCCGGATCGAGCGCGCTCGGACGACACCGGGCCGCGCAGCCGACGTGTCGCTCCGTAGCTCACGCGCCCGTGCGCTGCTCTCCACTCGGGTCCGCGGAGTCCGCGGCGTGCTTCGCTGAGTAGCGCTCGGCGGCCGCACGCCCTTCCGGCGTTGCGAGGAAGTGCTCGAACGGAACGTGCATCAGCGCGACGCGCGCCTCGGCGAGCGGTTCGTCGCCGTCGGTGATCCGCGCATCGACGTGGAGCCGGCGGCCGTGCACCTCGACGAGGCGCGCCGAGACCTGCAGCTCGGTGTTGATCGGCACCGGCCTGCGGTAGCGCACGAACAGCCGCGCCGTCACGCAGGGGAACGAGTGCCAGGTCGCGAGCAGCCCGGCCGCCTCGTCGAGCGCCGCCGAGACGATGCCGCCGTGGACGATGCCCGGACCGCCCTGGTGGCTCTCGTCGAAGGCGACGTACGCCTCGTACTCGGTCAGGCCCTGCGCAGCCGGCAGCGGCAGGCACAGGCCGCCGGGACGGTCGCCGCAGCCGAAGCACGACGGGTCATGGTGCGGCGGGATGCTCAGGTGCGCCCGTCCGTCCAGACGTTCTCGAAGGTCCCCAGCCGCAGCTCCTGCCGGTGCAGGAACGCCGTCTCGTCCACGCGGCGCATGTACTCGTCGCGATGCTCCTCGACGAAGCGGTTGTACGCGTCGGGCGACTCCCAGCGGTCGACGACGAGGTAGCGGCTCGGCTGCTCGACGTCGCGGAGCAACTCGGTGCCGACGTAGCCCGGCGCACCGTGGAAGAACCCGGCCCACGAGCCGCTCGCGCCGTACACCTCCGCGAACGCATCGGGCTCGTCCGTCTCGTAGGCGAAGACGAGCGCGATCATCGGAGCCCGCCGCGTTCGTGGTGGGCCTGGAAGAAGTTCTCGCTGCCCGCGGTCGCCATCGCAGCCGACGCGCTCAGCTCGAGGCAGAGCGCCGCCGCGGCCGTGACCTGCGCGAGCCGGTAGACCTTCGCGGGCCCGGCGCAACCGATCGACTCGAGCCATTCGCGGGCCGAGGGCAGCGTCGTGCCGCCGCCCACCGTTCCCACCTCGAGCCCGCCGAAGCGGATCGACGCCTGCATCCCGCCCTCGACCCTGCGCCCGGTCCCGTGCGCCATCGAGCTCGTCCCGACCATCCCGAGGTCCTGGCCCGTGGCGGCGAAGACCGCGGCGACCGCGGACGCCGGCGTGAACGCGACCGACTGCATCCCGCTCGCGACCGAGCCGTGCGTGCCGACCCACGACAGAGCCTCGAGGTCGTCGGCGGTCGTCCGCAGGACGCGCCGGATGTTCTCGTCCGGGACGAACGCCTCGGCGAGCACCGACTTGCCGTGGCCCGTGCGGAAGTACTCGTGCGACGGCTTCTTGTCGCCTCCCATGTTCGCCTCGAGGATCGCGCGCTCGGGCTTGACCGGGGCGCGACGCATCACGTAGCCCATGTTCAGCGCGTACGAGTTGCGGGTCATCATGTTCGGCCCGACGGCGTCGCCCGTCGTCCACCGCCAGAGGACGTGGCACATCGGCCCGACGACGTGCGTGTCGACCTCGCGCAGGCGCGCGTGCCGCGAGAGCATCGCGTCGGTCGACGACTCGAGCCAGTCGCGCATCGCATCGAGCTCCTCCGCGAGCCAGTCCGCCAGCGCGACCGCCTCGGCCGCGCTTCCGCACACGAAGCACGACGCGCGCGTGATCCTGTCGGCGAGGACGTACGTGCGCACCGTCCCGGCGGCGAGCGAGCCGCGCGTCAGCGACGCGGTGAGGCCGCCCTCGGTGTGAGCGAGCGGGACATGGACCGTCTCGACCGCACGGTCGGTCTCGCGCAGAACGCCGTCGGCGTCGAGCTCGTAGGCGCCGAGCTCGATCGACACCGGGACCGCCGAGACGGGGATCACGGCGACGCCGACGAGCGACTCGGCCGCGTCCGAGAACGGCGCGAGGTCGACCGACGTGACGATCCCGTCGTCGATTCCCATGGCCGCGCGGCGGCGCGCGATCGACTTCGCGTCGTTCTTCCGGGGCCAGCGCACGGGGAGAGCCTAGTGCCCCACTACACTCGCCCACGTGACGGCGACGCTGATCAGGGGCAAGCCGATCGCCGACCGGATCCGTGCCGAGGTGGCCGAGGAGGTGAGCCGCCTCGGCGCGCTCGGGCTCGTGACGGTGCTGGTGGGCGACGATCAGGCGTCCGAGATCTATATCGGGCTGAAGCAGAAGGCCGCCGCCGCGGCCGGAATCACGGCGAGGGACGTCAGGCTGCCGCAGGGCACGACCGAAGACGAACTGCTTGCCCGCATCGCGCAGCTCAACGCCGACGATGCCGTCGACGCGCTGCTCGTGCAGCTACCGCTGCCGGCGCACATCGACGAGGCGCGCGTGATGCGCGCGATCGATCCGCGGAAGGACGTGGACGGCCTCCACCCGTTCAACGCGGGGCAGCTGTATCTCGGCAGCCCGACGCTCGTCGGCGCGACGCCGGTCGGCATCCTGGCGATGCTGGACGATCACGGCATCGAGCTCGACGGTGCGCACGCGGTCGTCGTCGGCCGCAGCGACATCGTCGGCAAGCCCGTCGCCAGCCTCCTGCTGCAGCGGAACGCGACCGTCACGATCTGCCATTCGCACACCCGCGACCTGCCGCGGCACACCCTCGCGGCTGATGTGCTCGTCGTCGCGGTCGGCGTCCCGGCCTTTCTGGAGGCCGATCGCATCAAGCCCGGCGCGGCCGTCATCGACGTCGGGATCAACCGCACCGACGCCGGCGTGGTCGGCGATGTCGCCCCCGGCGCCGACGAGGTGGCGGGGCACCTGACGCCGGTTCCGGGCGGCGTCGGGCCGATGACGATCGCCTGTCTGCTGGCGAACGCCGTCCGGTGTGCACGCTTTCGGCGCGGACAGGTTGCATTTCCGGCCTGATTCGGTGCTAACGTTCCGCCCGCTCCGCGCAATTCGCGGACTTGTAGTCGTCAAGCAAGGAGTAGTTGGATTTGGCTGAAGGCACGGTCAAGTGGTTCTCGAACGAAAAGGGATATGGCTTCATCGAGCGGGGTAACGGCGAGGCGGACGTGTTCGTCCACTTCTCCGCCATCGCCGGTGATGGCTACAAGTCGCTGACCGAGGGTCAGCGCGTGTCGTTCGACGTGGTGCAGGGCGACAAGGGCCTGCAGGCGGCGAACGTCGAGGCGCTCTAGCACCCTTTCGGAACCAAAGCTTGCCGAGGGCTCCGAGAGGAGCCCTCGGTGTATGAGGAAGGAGTTCGCATGCCGGAGATCACGAGAGACGAGGTGCTGCACGTGGCGCGGCTCGCGCGCCTCGAGCTGACCGACGCCGAGGTCGCGCGCTTCCAGGAGCAGCTCTCGGCGATCCTCGGAGCTGTCTCGAAGGTCTCCGAGGTCGACCTGCGCGACGTGCCGGCGACGGCGCATCCGCTCGACGTGTCGAACGCCTGGGCCGAGGACGAGCCGCGGCCGTGCCTCCCGCTGGACGACGTGTTCGCGAACGCGCCCGACCGCGACGGCGATCTCTTCCGGGTGCCGCCGGCATGAGCGGCGTAGGCTCGACCGAGCCGCCCGGGAGCGGCGGGGCCGGCTCGGCCGGCCCCGGAGCGGGGAACGTCGACACGCTGAGATTGAGCGCCGAGGAGGCGACGCGCCTGCTCGCGAAGCGGGAGCTGTCCGCGCCCGAGCTCTTCGCTGCATACCGCGAGGCGATCGACGCGCGCGATCCGGAGCTGCACGCGTTCCTCGCCGTCTGCGACGAGCCGAACGGCGACGGCGTGCCGATCGCGCTCAAGGACGTGATCGGGACGAAGGGCGTGGCCACGACGGCGGGCTCGAAGATCCTCGAGAGCTACGTCCCGGTGTACGACGCGACGGTGACCGCGCGTTGCAAGGCCCGCGGGCTGACGCTGCTCGGCAAGACGAACACCGACGAGTTCGCGATGGGCTCGTCGACCGAGAACTCCGCGTTCGGGCCGACGCGGAACCCGTGGGACCCGTCGCGCGTGCCAGGCGGATCGGGCGGCGGCTCGGCTGCCGCGGTCGCCGCCGGGCTCGCACCGTGGGCCCTCGGGTCCGACACCGGCGGCTCGATCAAGCAGCCGGCGGCGCTCTGCGGCAACGTCGGGCTGCGGCCCACGTACGGCACGGTCTCGCGCTACGGGGTCGTCGCCTTCGCGTCGTCGCTCGACCAGGTCGGCCCCGTCGCACGCAACGTTCGCGACTGTGCGCTCCTGTACTCGATCATCTCCGGCCGCGACGAGAACGACTCGACGACGGTCGACGTGCCGCCGGTCGAGCTGCCCACGGCCGAGGACCTGAAAGGCGTGCGGATCGGGTTGCCGCGCGAGCTGAACGAGGCCGAGGGGATCGAGCCCGGCGTCCGCGACTGCGTCGCGAAGGCGCTTGCCGTCGCGGAGTCGCTGGGCGCGTCGGTCGAGGAGTGCACGCTGCCACGGTCGGTCGACTACGGGCTCGCCTGCTACTACCTGATCGCGCCCGCCGAGGCCTCGTCGAACCTCGCCCGCTACGACGGCGTGCGCTACGGGCTGCGCTCGGACGGCGACGACTTCCGCTCGATGGTCATGGCGTCCCGCCGCGACGGGTTCGGCGACGAGCCGAAGCGCCGCATCATGCTCGGGACGTACGCGCTCTCGGCCGGCTACTACGACGCGTACTACGGCAAGGCGCAGCAGGTGCGCACCGTGATCAAGCGCGAGCACGACGACGCGTTCGCGCGCTACGACCTGCTGGCGAGCCCGACCAGCCCGACGGTCGCGTTCCCGATCGGTGCGAAGGCGGGGAACCCACTTGCGATGTACCTGAGCGACCTGCTCACGATCCCGTCGTGCATGGCGGGGCTGCCGGGGCTGAACGTCCCCTGCGGGCTGTCGGAGGGGCTGCCCGTGGGGCTGCAGCTGGTCGGCCCGCAGTTCTCGGAGAACGCGCTCTTCCGCACGGCGCACGCGCTCGAGCGAGCGCTCGCCCTCGATCCCGTCCCGACGAGGTACCGGGCATGACGAATGCCGTGTGGGAGCCCGTGATCGGGCTCGAGATCCATGTCCAGCTGAAGACGCGCACGAAGATGTTCTGCCGCTGCACGAACGGGTTCGGCGGTGCCGCGAACACGCAGACCTGCCCGGTCTGCCTGGCCTTCCCGGGCGCGCTGCCGGTGCCCAACCGCCGTGCGATCGAGGAGACGATCGCACTCGGGCTCGCACTCGAGTGCCGCGTCGCCGAGCGTGCGGTGTTCCACCGCAAGAACTACTTCTATCCCGACCTGCCGAAGGCGTACCAGATCAGCCAGTACGACGAGCCGCTGTGCGCGGACGGGCGGCTCGCGGTGCCGATGGAGGACGGCGACGTGGTCGTCGGGATCGTGCGCGCGCACCTCGAGGAGGACGCCGCCAAGTCGACGCACGTCGCCGCGTCGGGGCGGATCCACGGTGCAACCGCGACGCTCGTCGACTTCAACCGCGGCGGCACGCCGCTCGTCGAGATCGTCACCGCTCCCGACCTCCACGACGCCGAGACGGCGAAGCGGTTCCTGCAGCTGCTCCGACAGACGGTCGTCGAGCTCGGCCTCTCCGACGCGGAGCTCGAGAAGGGCTCGATGCGCTTCGACGTCAACGTCTCGGTGCGCCCCGTGGGCAGCGACGAGCTGCGCACGCGTACCGAGCTGAAGAACATGAACTCGTTCAACTTCGCGGCCAAGGGGATCGAGCGCGAGATCGCGCGGCAGATCCGCATCTACGAAGAGGGCGGCGTCGTCGAGCAGGAGACCCTGCACTTCGATCCCGCGCACGAGGAGTCGCCGCCGATGCGCTCCAAGGAGGAGGCGCAGGACTACCGCTACTTCCCCGAGCCGGACCTCGTGCCGGTGGAGCCGCCGCGCGACCTCGTCGAGCAGCTGAAGGGCGCTGTGGAGGAGCTGCCGGGCGACCGGATCCGGCGCATCGCCGACACGCTGTCGTTCTACGACGCCGACGTGCTCGTCACCGGCGGCCTCGACCTGCTCTGGTCGGACACCGTCGCTGCCGGCGCGGACGCGAAGGAGGCCGCGAACGTGCTGGCCAACCAGTTCGTCGCGACCGGCGTCCACCCGGCAGGCGTGGACGCCGGAGAGCTGGCCAAGCTCGTGTCCGCGCGCGCCGAGATCCCGCGCGCGGTATTCGACGAGGCGCTCGCGAAGGTCGGCGACCCCGGCTTCTCGGCGGCGCCTTACCTCGAGCAGAAGGCGGTGTCGGACGCATCCGAGCTGGACCCCGTGATCGAGGCGGTGCTGGCGGCGCATCCCGGCCAGGTCGAGCAGTTCCGGGGC
>DASUZZ010000068.1:0-42310 GCA_036376615.1 Gaiellaceae bacterium | reverse complement strand
CTCGCTGCTCAAGGCGTCGGCACGGGCCAACACCATCTCCGCCTGCGCCTGCCGATCGCTGGACAGGCCGCTGCGCAGATACCCCGCATCAACCCCCAACCGCAGCGCCAACCAGTCGATCGTCTCAGCCGTGGGGCGCGTGTTGCCGCGCTCGATCTGCGAGATGTACTCCTTCGAGAAGCGGTCGCCCGCGAGCTGGCCCTGGGTCAGGCCGGCGCCGATCCGCAGCTGCCGCAGGCGCTCGCCGAGCCGCGGGACGCGCGGTGCGCCGGGGCGAGCGGTCTGGGTCGACTTGACGGTCATGGGCGGGCGGCGAGCCATACCGGAAGGCACAGTGTCGCCGATACTTCACTCGGCTGCAATGCCCACTTTCGGACATCCCCCAAATGGGGCATAGATAGCGCCATCGCCGGTCAAGTAAAGCAGATCCGGATCACTTGACCGAGCTACTTGACAGATCCGCATTCGCCTCGTACAGTGAGGCCACCTTGCACCGAAGCCGACGCCAGGTCGACGTGCAGGGGGAGCGCCAGTAGGGCGAGATTCCGATCAGACGGCTGGGCCGCAGAGCCGTGGGTTTTCGGAACATGCGTCCGAAGCGGGCGCACCGCCTGACCAGGAGGGCCCCGGGTGCCGCAGCCGGGGCTTTCCTCTTTCTCCGCCCTCGTTCTTCCGGCCGCGTCTCAGGCGCCGTCGGGGTGCAGCCAGCGGCGCCGCTCGCGGCGGACCGCCTCGAGGTCGCCCCCGAGCAGGCCGCCGAGCCGCTGGTCGATCGTCACGAGGAGGCCCCCCGCGACGAAGATCCACGCCTCGGCGGCCGCGTCCCGGTCGGCGGCCAGGGCGCCGCGCGCCTGGCCGTCCGCGATCAACCCGGTGAAGAAGGCGTGCACCTCGCGGATCTGGCGCCGGAGCACCTTCGCGATCGCGGGATCGTCCCCCGTCTCGTTCAGGCCCTGGATCCAGAGGTCGATCAGCCGGATCTTGGCCCGCTTCGTCATGAACGCGTCAGCCACGGCCCCGAGGCACGTGTCCGGGCTGGCGGCGACCGCGTCCGCGGCCAGCTCCCGCAGCTCGGCCCAGGCCTGGTCGAGGCACGCGAGGTAGAGGTCGCGCTTCGAGCCGAAGTGCCGGTAGAGGATCGGCTCCGAGATCCCCGCCTCGCGGGCGATCTCGGCGGTCGTGGAGCCGCGGTAGCTCGACACGGAGAAGACGCGGCAGGCGCTGTCGAGCACCGTCTGCCGCCGCTCCCCGGCGGTGAGCCGCTGCCGGGCCTGGGTCATCCGACCTCGATTGCCGGCGCGGGCTCGGTCTCCGCCTCGGGCACGTGCCTGTGCTCGACCTTCCTGATCGCCACCGTCGCGACGGTGGCGCCGGCGAGCGCGAGCACCGCGGAGACGCGCAGCGCGTCGTGGAAGCCGTGCAGGAACGCGTCCGTCTGGTTGCTCCCCGAGGCGAGCGCGGAGCTGACCCCTGCCGCCACGATCGCGCCCATCACGGCGATCCCGAGCGAGCCGCCGACCTGGCGCATCGAGTTCAGCACCGCCGAGCCGACGCCGGCCTTCGCCACCGGCACCGCGCTCATCGCGGCCGCGGTCGTCGGGGTCATCGTGCAGCCCATGCCGATGCCGCCGATGATCAGCCCGGGGAAGATCGACCAGAAGCTCTCGCTGGCGCCGAGCGTCGAGTAGTAGAACAGCATCACCGCGAGCAGCGTCATCCCGCCGCCGACGAGCCAGCGCGAGCCGAAGCGGTCGGAGAGGCGCCCCGCCTGCGGCGCGATTACGATGATCAGCAGGGTCATCGGCAGGAACGAGGCACCCGCCTGGACGGGCGAGTAGCCGAGGACGTTCTGCATGTAGAGCGAGACGTAGAAGAACGTCCCGAACATCGCGAGGCCGACGAACAGCATCGCGATGTTGGCGCCGCTGAACGTCCGGTTCGCGAACAGGCTGAGCTCCAGCATCGGCAGGCGCTGGCGCAGCTCGAGCAGTACGAACACGGCCAGCGAGACCGCCGCCAGCGCGAACGCGCACAGGATCTGCCACGACGTCCAGCCGTAGCTGTTCGCCTCGATGAACGCGAAGGTCAGCGCGAAGAGCCCGACCCCGGACGAGACGAGGCCCGGCACGTCCGGGCGCTGCTCGTGCGACGTGTCGCGCGTCTCGTCGATCAGGAGCGGCGCGGTGACGAAACCCACGATCCCGATCGGGACGTTGATGAAGAAGATCCAGTTCCAGTTGACGTGCTCGGTGAGCACGCCGCCGACGAGCGGTCCGATCGCGAGCGCCATCGCCGACACGCCGGCCCAGATCCCGATCGCGGTGCCGCGCTGCCTCGGGGGGAACGTCGCGGTGATGATCGACAGCGTCGCCGGGTTCATCATCGCCGCGCCGAAGCCCTGGACGACGCGCGCGCCGATCAGGAACCCGCCGGTCGGTGCGAGGCCGCACGCGAGCGAGGCTCCCGTGAACACGACGAGGCCGACCATGAAGACGAGGCGGCGGCCGAGGAGGTCGGCGAGCTTGCCGCCGGTGAGCATGAACGCAGCGAACGTCAGCGCGTAGCCGGCAACCACCCACTCGAGCTCGGAGAGCGACAGGCCGAGCGACCTGCGGATCGACGGCAGCGCGACGTTCACCACCGTGTTGTCGAGCATGATCATGAACAGGCCCACCGAGACGGCGCCGAGCGTCCACCACTGCTTGTTCTCCGGCGTCAAGAAACGCTGCCTCATGCGCGAGCCCCCTCCGGTCGCTGAAGTTAGCGGGCACTAAGTTAGCAGACGCTAACCGGCTCGCGTCGAGCATACGCTTACGCCGTGAGCTCAACGGAATTCGTCTGGCGGCCGGACGGGGCGACCGTCCGTCATGCCAACGTCACCCGCCTCCTCGAGCGGGCCGGCGTGAGCGACTACGACGAGCTCGTCCGGCGGTCGTGGGCCGAGCCGGACTGGTTCTGGCCGCTCGTCGTCGCCGACCTCGAACTGGAGTTCGACCGGCAGTGGGACCGCGTCGTCGACGACTCGCGTGGCCCCGAGTGGGCGACGTGGTTCGTCGGCGGCCGCGTCTCGATCGCGCACAACTGCGTGCACCGTTGGGCCGCGAGGCGCCCCGACGGCGTGGCGGCGGTCGGGCTCGGCGAGGACGGCGGCCGCCGCGAGCTGACGTTCGCCGAGCTCTCACGGGACGTCACGCGCCTCGCGGAGGAGCTGGCCTCGCTCGGCGTCGGCGCAGGCGACCGGGTCGCGATCTTCCTGCCGATGGCGCCCGAGGTCGCGGTCGCGTCGCACGCGATCGCGCATCTCGGCGCGATCCAGGTGCCGGTGTTCTCCGGCTTCGCAGCGCCGGCGGTCGCGCAGCGGCTGCGGGCGAGCGAGGCGAAGGTCGTGATCACACAGCGCGAGTCCTCGCGCCGCGGCCGCGTCGTGCCGATGCTCGAGATCGTCGAGCAGGCGCGCGCCGAGGCGCCGGGCGTGGAGCACGTCGTGCTGGCGCCGTTCGCGCTCGACCACCGCCCGGGGACGCTGCCGCCGGTGCACGTCGACTCGGAGACGCCGTACCTGCTGACCTACACGTCGGGCACGACCGGGCCGCCGAAGGGCGTCGTCCACGTGCAGGGAGGCTTCCTCGTCTCGATCGCGCGCGAGGCCGCATACCAGGCGGACGTGCACGAGGGCGACGTCATGCACTTCGCCACCGACATGGGCTGGATCATGGGGCCGTGGACGCTCGTCGGCGCCGGCGCGCTCGGCGGCACGATCGTCTTCGCCGAGGGCGCGCCCGACTGGCCGACGACCGACCGCCTCTGGCGCACGGTCGAGTCGGAGCGCGTGACGTCGCTCGGGCTCTCCCCCACGCTCGCGCGCGCACTGCTCGCGCACGGCGTTCCCGACGCCGACCTCGGCAGCCTTCGCACCTTCGTCACCACCGGCGAGCCGTGGAACCCCGAGCCGTACCGCTGGCTGTTCGCCGACGTCGGCGCCTCGCGCGTCCCGGTGATCAACTGCTCCGGCGGCACCGAGGTCGGCGCGTGCTTCCTGTCGCCGACCGTGACGAGGCCGATCAAGGCGTGCTCGGTCGGCGGGCCGGCGCTCGGGATGGCGATGGACATCGTCGGCGAGGACGGGACGTCGCTGGTCGGCACGGGAGAGGTCGGCGAGCTCGTCTGCCGGCGGCCGTTCCCCGGGATGACGCGCGGCTTCTGGCGCGACCCGCAGAAGTTCGTCGACACGTACTGGTCGCGGATCCCCGGCGTGTGGGTGCACGGAGACTGGGCCTCGGCGGACGCGGACGGCTCGTGGTTCCTGCACGGGCGCTCCGACGACACGCTGAACATCGCCGGCAAGCGAATCGGCCCCGCCGAGCTCGAGTCGGCGGCGATCGACCATCCCGCCGTACGCGAGGCGGCGGCGATCGGCGTTCCGCACGAGGTGAAGGGCGAGACGTCGTGGATCTTCTGCTGCCTGCTCCCGGGCGCCGAGCCCGGCGACCTGCTCGCCCGGGAGATCGCGGACACGGTGGCCGCGCGCCTCGGCAAGGCGTTCACGCCCGGCCGCGTGATCTTCGTCGAGGCGCTGCCGCGGACGCGCTCGGCGAAGATCGTTCGCCGCGCGGTGCGCGCAACCGCGCTCGGCGCCGACCCGGGCGACCTCTCCTCGCTCGAGAACCCGGAGTCGCTGGCCGGGATCGCCGAGGCGGTCGCGTGATGCAGTCGTGGCGGCCGAACACCATCCGCTGGGTGCTGATCGCGCTGCTCGCGGTCGCGGCCGTCCTCAGCGTCGTCAGCAACAAGCTGTCCTCCCCGCTCCTCGGCTGGGTGGGGTTCGCGTTCTTCCTCGTCGCCGCGTTCCTCTACTTCCAGTGGCGACGCGCGCTGCACAATGTGCGAAAGGCGAATGAGACTCGCACTGGCGCAGATCAATAGCGTCGTCGGCGACATCGACGGCAACGCCGCCCGGATCACCGAGTGGCTCGAACGCGCACGCGCCGACGGCGCCGACCTCGTCCTCTTCCCCGAGCTCGCGGTCACCGGCTACCCGGCCGAGGATCTGCTGCTCCGGCCCGGCTTCGTGCGGGCGGCGCGGCAGGCGGTCGAGGAGATCGCGCGGCGGACGCACGGGGTGACCGTGCTCGTCGGCGCGCCGCAGCTCGACGCCGACCTCTACAACGCCTGCTTCGTGCTCGCGCACGGCGAGGTGCGCGGCGTCTATCGCAAGCACTATCTGCCGAACTACGGGGTCTTCGACGAGGACCGCTACTTCGCGCCCGGCCGCGAGCTGACGCTGCTGCGGTTCGGCGACGTCCTCGTCGGGCCGACGATCTGCGAGGACCTCTGGCAACCCGGCCCGCCCGCGACCGACCTGGCGCTCGCCGGGGCGCAGCTCGTCGCCAACATCTCGGCCTCGCCCTTCCACGTCGGCAAGGACCGCGAGCGCGAGGAGATGCTGCAGGTCCGCGCGCGCGACAACACCTGCTTCGTCGTCCTCTGCAACGCGGTCGGCGGTCAGGACGAGCTGATCTTCGACGGCCATTCGGTCGTGATCGACGACGACGGCCAGGTGGTCGCCCGAGCCGCGGGCTTCGAGGAGGAGCTGCTCGTCGTCGACGTCGACCCCGTGTCGGCGATCGGACGCCGGCTGCGCGACGTACGACGCCGCGCGCTCGCCCGCGGGCGCAGGCCGCGCGACGTGCAGGTGCTCGAGCTCGCCCCACCCGTGACGCAGGAGGACGTGCGCCACCCCGGGCCGAAGCCGCAGGTCGACGAGCTCGAGCAGATGCGGCTCGCGCTCGAGCTCGGCCTCCACGACTACGTCACCAAGAACGGGTTCGGCGACGTCGTGATCGGCGTCTCGGGCGGGGTCGACTCGGCGCTCACCGCGGCGCTGTGCGTCGAGGCACTCGGCGCGGGCCGCGTGCACTGCGTCTCGATGCCCTCGCGCTACTCGTCCGACGCGACCCGCGGCGACGCCCGCCGGCTCGCCGAGACGCTCGGCACCGACTTTCGCGAGCTCGCGATCGAGGCGATGGTCGAGTCTTTCGACGCCACGCTCGCCGAGCACTTCGCGGGCCGTCCGAGCGACCTGACCGAGGAGAACCTGCAGGCGCGCATCCGCGGCACGCTGCTGATGGCGCTGTCGAACAAGTTCGGCTGGCTGGTGGTCGCGACCGGCAACAAGTCCGAGCTATCGGTCGGCTACTCGACGCTGTACGGCGACCTCGCGGGCGGCTTCGCGCTGATCAAGGACGTCTACAAGACCGACGTCTTCCGACTCGCGCGGCATCTCAACGAACGCGCCGGGCGCGAGCTGATCCCCGCCTCGATCATCGAGCGCCCGCCGAGCGCCGAGCTGCGCGCCGACCAGCTCGACGAGGACTCGCTGCCGCCGTACCCGAAGCTCGACCGGGTCCTCGAGGCGTACGTCGAGCTCGACCGCTCGCGCGAGGAGCTCTCGGAGGACGGCTTCGACAGCGACGTCGTCGAGCGGGCGCTCGCGCTCGTCGACCGCGCCGAGTACAAGCGGCGCCAGGCGCCGCCGGGGGTGAAGCTCCGCCCGAAGGCGTTCGGCCGCGACCGGCGCACGCCGATCACCAACCGCTGGACGAACTGAGTCGAGGTGCCCGGTGCCCGCAGGCGCCGCGCACCTCGAAGACAGTCCTACGCGGCGTGGCCGTACCGCTCGCTGTCGAGCGCCGGGGCGAGCGAGTGGACGACGCGCTCCGTCGAGAGCTCGTGGGCCACGATCCCGACGAGGGCGAGGCCGACGAACCCGAGCCCTTCGGCGAACACGAGCCAGGTCAGCGGCGAGCCCGAGAACACGACCGCGGCGATCACGGTCCAGATCGCGAGCCCGCCGGCGAGCCCGTCGAGGCCCTCCTGGGCCCACCCGCGCGACCGGTCGAGCTGGGCGGCGCCGACCATGGCCAGGATCCCGAGGCCGATGCCGAAGGCGATCCAGCCGGCGAGCCCGGCGGAAAACGCCTGGCTGCAGACGACGATCAGTCCGCCGGCGAGCATGAGAACGACGTTGGTGACGAACCGTAGGCTCATCGTTTCCTCCTTTTCCGTCGGGCTCTACGTTATCATAGAAACGACACGTAGCGTTTCCTTATGAGTCACGGCATTGAGCTCAAACGGATGCTCGGAATCGACGGGGACAACCGCCGCGGCGAGCGCGGCCGGCCGCGCAGCGAGGAGGCGCGGCTGGCGATCCTCCGCTCGGCCGCGCGCCTTCTCCACGACCGCGGCCTGCGGGCGATGAGCATCGAGGGCGTCGCCGCCGACGCGGGCGTCGCGAAGAAGACGATCTACCGCTGGTGGCCCTCGAAGGGCGTGCTCGCGCTGGACGCGATCTACGAGGAGTGGTCGAACGCGCACCGGTCGGCTCCCGACACGGGCACGCTCGCCGGCGACCTGCGCGCGCGCATGCGCGCCACCGCCGGCGTCCTCGCGGACGGGTCGCTCGGCACGACCCTCGCCGCGCTGATCGGCGAGGCACAGGCCGACCCGCAGCTCGCCGAGGTCTACCACGACCACGTGCTCGAACCGCTCCGCGCCCAGACCCGCGTGATCTTCGAGCGGGCGATCGAGCGGCGCGAGATCCCGGCGGCGACCGACGTCGAGGCGGCGATCGACCTCGTGCAAGGACCGTTCTACCTCCGCCTGCTCCACACCCATGCGCCGCTCGACCTCCACTTCGCCGACACGATCGTCGAGCTCGCCACCGGCGGGCTGCTCGAGCGCGCGAGCTGATCTACATCACGATGCGCGAGAGCGCGACGCCGAGCACCGGCACGGCGATCGTCAGCGCGTAGCTCGTCCAGCCGACGACGACCAGCGTCCGGCGCGAACGCTCCGGACCGCCCTCGCGGATCTCCGCCTGCAGGCGCGGGCCGATCACGAAGTTGTGCAGGTAGGAGGCGCCGACAAGGCAGACGGCGAGCGAGACCTTCAGCCAGAAGACGACCTGGAAGACCGGCCGCGTCTCCCACTCACGCGCCGCGAGCGCGACCCCGGTGAGCGCGGCAACGAGCAGCGCGCCGTAGCCGAGCGGCCGCCAGCGCAGTCCGAGCTCGCGCATTGCCCGGCCGCGCTCTGGGCCGTCGAGCGTGCGCAGCACGGGGACCCCGACGAAGATCAGGGCCGTCGAGCCGCCGACCCAGACCGCAGCCGCGAGCAGGTGCACCGTCACGAGGACGCCGATCACGGAGGCAGGCTAGGCCATGCGCGGCAGGGCACGGCGGGGGGCCCGTGGGCGCCTCCTTCCGCCCGGACGTCGACCGTCAGCTGACAATCGAGCGCCGGGCGGCGAGGCGGCCCACGCCCCAGCCGTTCTCGTCGCGGTCGCCGAGGCGGGCTGCCGGCAGACACCCCAAGACTGCAGCTGCCTTCTCGAGGCGATCCGCGACTGCTTCGATCCTCGCCCCACCGAGGCCGAAGCTGCCGATCAACACGTGGTTGAGCGTCACGCCGCGATCTTGCCGCGACCACGCACCCACGTCATCGTCCGCGCGGTCGATCTCGGCGTCCTCCTCAGGGACGATCCGCCCCGGCCGCGGCGCGTGCGAGCTGCTCGAGCTCCGGCGGGACGACGACCTCGCCGGTTCGCGCGAGCTCGCCGAGCGTCCACCAGCGCACCTCGGTCACGCCCTCCGGCCGCAGGTCGATCGTCGGCACCGCCTCGTGGGCGTCGACGCGCACGAGGTGGAAGCGCTCCTGCTGGCGGATGATCCTGCGGTCCCAGGGAAAGACGTGCTCGCGCTCGTGGACGACCGGGCCCGCCTCACCGAGCTCGAGCCCGGCCTCCTCGCGCAGCTCGCGCCGCAGCGCTGCCTCATCCGTCTCCCCCTCCTCGATCCCGCCGCCGGGAGCCGCCCACCACACGGCGCCGCTGACGGGGTGCTCGAAGCGCACGAGCAGCACGCGTCCCTGCGCGTCGACGACGAGCGCACGCACGGCGCGACGCGTGAACGGCTCGAGCCAGCCCCGCAGCGCCGAGAACCAGCGCAGGCGCTCCTCGTAGGGGACGGCCGCGTTCGCCGGCGAGGTCGACGGCAGCACGTAGAGCGCGGTCAGCCCGAGGGTGCGGAGCTGCGGGCCGAGCTCCGGGCGCTCGCCGAACAGGCCCCGGTACGCCTCCTTCCCGATGAACGCGACGGCGCGCGGCTCGAGCTCGGCGGCCATCCGCGCGAGCCGCGCGGGGTCGAAGTCGCCGCGGCGGAGATCGCCCGAGCCGGGGGTCGTCCGGTAGGCCGCGTTGGTGACGCCGAGCCCGAGCGGCAGCAGCTCGAACTGCTCGCCGGGCTCGAGGAGGCGCGGCGTCAGGCCGGCGTCGTGCAGGAGCCGCCAGAAGTCGTTGCGCGGGTTGGCGAAGTGCGCCGCGGCGGCCGCCGAGACGCGGCCCGGGTTGATCCCGCAGAAGACGCAGCGGAGCTTCGGGGCGAGGACGTCCGGAACGGCGCTAGTTTCTGCGGCCACGCGGCCTGCAGCGTGGCATGCGCTGCGTCCACGTCGCCGTGCAGACCCACGAGCTCGGCATCGGCGGCGCCGGCGTCCGGCGCGCAGCGCCCGACACGCGGCGCCGCGTCCACGTGCGGCAGACGCGCGTCACGCGGCTTCCTGCTCCGGGCCGCGGGCGTCGAGGCGCGACTCGAACAGCCGCCGCAGCTGCTCGCCCGCGAGCGCCGGCCGCGGCGCGGTCGGCCTGATCACGCTCACCTGGTCGCTGCGATGAGCGCCGTAGCACCGGGCATAGCACTCGGCCTCCGAGAGCCGCCTGAGCCTCATCGACGACAATTTAGGTCCGCGGTCGGACGGAGCCTTCGCGCCGCGAGAAGGTAGCGTTGGCGCGCGATGAGCATCGGCACCGGAGCGGGAAAGTGAACGTAGGCTCGACGGAGCTCATGAAGAGCGGAGGTGCCGGCTCGGCCGGCACCGGAGCGGGAAAGTGAGCGTAGGCTCGACGGAGCTCATGAAGAGCGGAGGTGCCGGCTCGGCCGGCACGGGAGCGGGAAGGTGAGCGTGACGACGACGGTCGAGGCGGTGCGCGAGCGCTTCTCGGCGCTGCGCCAGCCGCTCGCGTTCTTCGACGGGCCCGGCGGCACGCAGGTGCCCGACTCGGTGATCGACGCGATCGCCGGCTACCTGCGCGAGTCGAACGCGAACATCGGCGCGCCGTACGGGACGTCGCGTCGCACCGACGCGCTCGTCGAGCAGTCGCGCGAGACGGCGGCCGAGTTCCTGAACGCGTCCGCCGACGAGGTCGCCTTCGGCCCGAACATGACAACGCTCAACTTCGCGCTCACGCGGGCGGCGGGGCGTGAGTGGTCGGCGGGCGACGAGATCGTCTGCACGAGGCTCGACCACGACGCGAACGTGTCGCCGTGGCTCGAGCTCGCGCGCGACCGGGACCTCGTCGTCAGGTTCGCGGAGATCGACGACGAGTGCCGTGTCGACCTCGACCACCTGGGCTCGCTGCTCTCGGACCGGACGCGTGTCGTCGCGTTCCCGTACGCGTCGAACGCCGTCGGCACGGTCACCCCCGTCGCGGAGATCGCCGCGCTCGCGCACGGCGCCGGCGCGCTCGTATGGGTGGACGCCGTTCACTACGGCCCGCACGGCTCGATCGACGTGCAGGAGATCGGCGCCGACGTGCTCGTCTGCTCGCCGTACAAGTTCTACGGCCCGCACATGGGGCTCGCCTTCGGGCGCCGCAGCCTGCTTCAGTCGTGGCGGCCGTACAAGGTGCGCCCGTCGGCGAACGAGCCGGTCGGCCACCGCTTCGAGACGGGGACCTCGCAGCACGAGCTGCTCGCCGGGTTCGTCGCGGCGGTAGACCACCTGCGCTGGGTCGGCTGGGACTTCATCGTCGACCACGAGCGCACGCTCGGTCAGCGCTTCCTCGACGGCTTGCCGGACAGCTGCACCCTCTACGGCGTCCGGGGCATGGACCGACGGGCCCCGACCTTCGCGTTCAACGTCGAGGGTCGCTCCCCGCGCGACGTCGCCGAGCGTCTCGGCGAGGCCGGATACGCGGTCTGGGACGGCAACTACTACGCCGTCGAGGTCTTCGACCGGCTCGGGTTGCCCGACGGTGCGGTGCGAGTCGGCATCGTCCACTACAACAGCGCCGACGAGGTGGACGGGCTGCTCGACGAGCTCGGCAGGTTGTAGTCGCGGCTTCGCACTTCGCCCGACACCTTTTCCCGCGGACGTGTTCAATCTAGGGTCGAACCGTGGCAACCTGCCCCAGCTGCCAGCACCTGAACCGGGAGGGGGCCCGATTCTGCGTCGGCTGCGGACAACCGCTCGCGCTCGCCTGCCCGCAGTGCGGGGCGGCGGCCGAGCCGGGCGAGCGGTTCTGCTCGGAGTGCGGCGTGGCGCTCGCCCCGCCCGGCCCCGAGCGCGCGCTTCCGCACGAGCAGCGGCGATACCTGACGGTGCTCTTCGCCGACCTCGTCGACTCGACGCGGATCGCGGGAGAGCTCGACCCCGAGGACATGCGCGACCTCGTGCTCGCCTATCAGGAGGCGTGCACGGGGGCGATCGCGAGCCGGTCCGGGTTCGTCGCGCAGTACCTCGGCGACGGCGTCCTCGCGTACTTCGGCTACCCGCAGGCACACGAGGACGACGCGCGGCTCGCGGTTGCGGCCGGGCTCGCCATCGCAGACTCGGTTCGCGCGGTACGCGATCGATTTCGCCGGCCCGACCTGGACGTGCGCGTGGGCCTTCACACCGGCGAGGTCGTGGTCGGAAGCGCGGCGAATAGCCTCCGCAAGGATCAGGACCTCGCGGTCGGCGAGACCGTCAACGTCGCGGCACGCCTGCAGGCGCTGGCGGCGCCGGGCTCGGTGGTGGTCAGCGAGTCCACGCGTGCGCTCGTGGAGGGCTTCTACGTCCTCGAGAGCCTCGGCGAGCTCGAGCTCAAGGGCGTCGCCCGCGCCGTCCGGGCGTTCCACGTCCACGGCGCCACCCCGGCGCGGACCCGGCTCGACGCGGTCGTCGAGCGCGGCCTGACGCCGCTCTTCGGCCGCGACCAGGAGCTCCGAGAGCTGTTCGGCCACTGGGAGTCGGTCGGCGAGGGGACGGGCGGGGTCGTGCTCCTGAGCGGCGAGCCCGGGATCGGGAAGTCACGCCTCGCCTACGAGCTCTGCCTGCAGGTTTCCGGCTCCGGCAGCACAGCCCTGCGTCTCCGGTGCTCGCCCTACAACGCGCGCAGCACGCTCTTCCCGTTCGTCGAGCAGCTGCTCGAGATCGTCGGCGGCGCCGACCAGGAGGCGACCGAGCACGACGAGCGCCTCGGCCGGCTCGAGTCCCATCTGGAGGCGCTCGGCATGCACGCGGCCGACGCAGCGCCGCTGGCCGAGCTGCTCGCCATCCCCGCCGGCGGGTACGCCGCCTCGTCCGACTCGGCCGAGCGCCGCCGGCGGCGGACGCTCGAGGTCCTGTTCCGCTGGCTGCTCGCGCAGGGGCACGGCAAGCCGCTGCTCGTCGTCGTGGAGGACATCCAATGGGTCGACCCGACGACGCTCGAGCTCCTGACCCGCTACTTCGGCGCCGACCCCGAGCCGGGCGTGCTGCTCGTGCTGACCCACCGGGCCGACTACGTCACGTCGTGGCCGCATCGCCGCCGCGTGAGCCACATGGCGCTCGAACCGCTCGAACGCGACGCGATCCATTCGATCGTCCACGAGCTGACGGGCGGGAAGGCACTCCCCGACGAGCTCGAGGCGCAGATCGACCAGCGAAGCGACGGCGTTCCCCTGTTCGTCGAGGAGGTCACCCAGGCGGTGCTCGAGTCGGGCTGCATCGAGGAGCGCTCCGGCCGGCTGGTGATGGCGGCACTGCTGCCCGAGCGGATCGTCCCGTCGACGCTGCGCGAGTCGCTGATGGCGAGGCTCGACGGGCTCGGAGAGGCGAAGGAGGTCGCCCGGCTGCTGTCGGTGCTCGGACGCGAAGCGCCCTTCGAGCTGCTCCGGGCCGTCTCCGACCTCGAAGAGGCGGAGCTGGAGGCAGCCCTCGACCGCCTGGTCGAGACCGACCTCGTGCGCCGGCGTCATTCGCCTTCCGGCGCCGTCTACGTCTTCAAGCACTGGCTCGTCCAGGACGTCGCGTACGAGTCGCTGCTCCGCAGCGCCCGCCGGCGCTATCACGAGCGCATCGCCGCCGTGCTGCCGGACGAGCTGCCCGAGATCGTGCAGACACAGCCGGAGTTCGTCGCGCACCACCTGATCCGGGCAGGTCTCGACGGCGAGGCGATCTTCTATCTCCAGCGCGCGGGGGAGCTGGCCCACCACCGGTCTGCGAGCACGGAGGCGATCGAGCACCTCGAGCGTGCGCTCGACCTCGTCCGGCAACAGCCGCCTTCCGCCGACCGCGACCGGCAGGAGCTCGAGCTGCTGATCGCGCTCGGAGCACCGCTCACCGCCGCGAAGGGCTACAGCGCCCCTGAGGTCGAGCAGACGTACCGGCGCGCCGGCGAGCTCTGCATCAGCCACGGCGACGACCGCTCGGCGGAGTTCTTCCGGGCGCTGTACGGGACCTGGCGCGTGCACCTCCTTCGGGCCGACTACGTGTTCGCGCTCGACTTCGCCCGGCAGCTCCTGCGCCTTGCCGAGACCGACGGCAACGGGACGCAGCTCGGGGCGGCGCACCGCGCGCTCGGCAGCACGCACTTCTATCTCGGCGACGATCCGTCGACGACGAGGGAGCACCTCGGGCTCGTGATCGCCTCCGAGGCACTCGAGCGGGACCGGACGAGCTTCCTCGACGAGCTGCACGACGTGATCGACCCCTGGATCACCTGCCACGCCTACCAGGCCTGGTCGTGCTGGCTCGCCGGGCTGCCGGCGGACGCGCGGCGCCTGAGCGACCGCGCGCTCGAGCTGTCGGACGAGCTCCGGCACCCGTTCACCCGGGCACTCGCATTCAGCTTCGATTCGTGGCTCCGCCACTGGATGGGCGACGTCGAGGGCGTCCGCGTGCAGGCCGGGCACGCGCTGGCGATCGCCAAGGAGCAGGGCTTCGAGTTCTGGATCGGCTGGGACGAGATCATGCTCGGCTGGTCACACGCGGCTTCGGGCGCGCACGAGGCCGGCCTCGAGCTGATGGATCAGGGCCTCGCGCGCTGGCGCGCGGTCGGCTCCGAGCTCGGTACCACCTACTTCCTCGCGCTGATCGCCGATGCGCAACGCGCCGCCGGACGGGCCGAGGACGCATGGCGCTCGCTCGAGGCGGCCGACGAGGTCGCACGACGAACGCGGGAGGGCTGGTGGGCGCCGGAGATCCATCGCGTTCGGGCCGAGCTGCTTCGCGCCCGCGGCGCGGCCTCGTCCGAGATCGAGCGGGAGCTCGAGACCGGGCTCGAGCTCGCGCGGCTGCGCGGATCGCACTCGCTGTCGCTCCGCGTGGCGACGACGCTCGCCGAGCACCTGCTCGCGCAGGGGCGCGACGAGATCGCGCTCGAGACCCTCGAAGGAGAGCTCGCCCGCTTCGCGGGGGTCGACCTCGCGGGGGACATCACCGTCCCGCGCGCACGGGCCCTCGCCGATGCCGGCTCAGCCGCCTGACGGGGCCCGCCACTGGAACGCGGGCCCGGCGTTCTTCCCCGATCCGTCGTCGAGCGGCACGTTCATCAGCGCGATCGACTCGTAGCGCAGCCTCGTCATCGTCTGGACGCTCTCGATCAGCCGGGCCGGCCTGCCGGTGAACGCCTCCTCCAGCTGGACGAGCAGTGTGCTGTAGGTCTCGTTGCACTCGTCCGTCAGCGCCCGCAGCCCGCTGCCGGCGGGATGGTCGTCCGCTTTCGGGCTCGGCCGCATCGGCAGCACCGAGTCGTAGTCGATCAGGATCGGGCCGCCGGTCGGCCCGGTCGCGGGCGTGTCGCCCTCCACGTAGCGCCGCTCCCGGTAGAGCTCGTCGAACCGGAAGTAATGGGCGAGCTCCTCCTGCTCGCCGAAGACGTCCCGGTCCGGGTCCCAGATCGACAGGTCGATTCCCTCGCCCTGGAAGATGATCACGTCGAGGGCCTCGTTCGCGGTGGTCAGGTCGTGGATCGCAAACGCCTCGCCGCCGCCGCCGTAGTAGTACGACGAGTCGACCTGGAGCGAGCGGTCGCCCGTGAAGATGTCCGGCGCCAGGTCGGCGAGCGCTTCGGCGACCGCCTCGTAGAACTGCGCGATCGTCGCGTAGCGGTCGCCCTCCGGCGGAGCGCCGCCCCCTGCGGGGTGCTCGATCTTCCGGAACGTCTTCAGCGCCTTCGCCGAGAACGGCCGCAGGCCGACGCGAAACGCGTCGTCCGAGTGGGGAAGGAACGTCGGGTAGCTCGGAACCGGCGACGGCTGCCCGTCCCGCGGGGTGAAGCGCGGGGAGCCGCCGACAGCGTTCAGGAGGTTGCAGGCGAGCGTCACGTGCAGCATCTCCTCCAACACGACGTCGCGGATGCAGGTTGCCGCGAGCTCGTTGCGCCCTTCCGTGATCGACCAGAGCGCGCAGAGGTACGGCGGGATCGTCGTCCACTCGATCTCGACCGCCGTCTGGAGGTGGCCGCGGAGGTCCTCCGGGCTCCAGCTCGTCATCGGACGCCGAGGTCGTCCAGGATCGCCTCGGCGGAGCGGAAGGCGAGCGCGGCCATCGTGAGGCTCGGGTTCGAGGTGGAGACGGTCGGCATGCTGCCGCACCCGATCAGATAGAGGTTCTCGTGCTCCCACGACCGCTGGAAGCTGTCGACCGCCGAGTTCGACCGTTTCGTGCCCATGCAGTGGGTGCCGGCGAGGTGCCCGGCGCCGACGAAGTTGAATGGCCAGCCGTCGTAGGTGACGTAGCCGGGCTTCGAGTCCGAGTACCGGGTGTACTCGGTCGCGCCGAGCGCCGCGAACAGCGACTCCGACAGCCCCTGTGAGGCGACCATGCCCTTCCGCACGTAGTCGTCGACGTCGTAGGCGATGCACGGGCGCGGGATGCCGAGCGCGTCGACGTAGCCGTTGTTCAGGAACACGCGGTTCCCGGGGTCGGGCAGCTGCTCGTACAGGAATCCGAAGCGGAACTGGCGCGGGACCCGGTCCGCGATCTCCGCGCGGAGCTCCGCGCCGTAGAGGCCCTTGTCGACCGCCGACTCCAGGTCGCTGAACGGCGAGTTCGTGATGAAATCCCAGCCCCAGTTCACGACCTCCATGCGGAACGCGGCGCGGTCCTTGCGGAAGGCGCCGTCCCTCAGCACCTCGATCCCGGAGGTCGAGCTCGGCCCGCGGTACGCACCGATGTTCTCGGGCATGAGCGCCCAGCTGAGGACGTACGGGTGATCCATCAGATGCCGCCCGATGTTGTCGTTCGGCGTGGGCTCCGAGGCCAGGAGCAGCTTCGGGTTCTCGATCGCGTTGCCGGCGAGCACGTAGATGTCGGCGGTGACCCGCTCGGGCGTCGCGGGGGGCGGCAGGCCGTCGGTGTAGCTGTAGTACTCGAGCGCCGCGACGGGCGCGTCCGGGGCGCTGCCGGCGTAGATCACCTTCGAGACCACGCACTGCGTGCGCACCTCGACGTGGCGGCTGACGAGCCCCCAGGTCTTCAGCGGGCTGTACTTCGCCTGCACGGGGCAGATCGGGATGCAGCTCGAGTTGCCCTCGCACCGGAGGCCCATGTGCTCGGCCCCGTGCGCGCCGATCGGCCGGTAGCCGGGATTCGGCGTCGAGTTCCGGGCCTGCGGCGTGCTCGACACGAGCAGCTCGGTCGCCTCCCCGTCGAGCGTCACCGTCAGCCCGTCCACCGTGCCCGCCACGTGCTCGTCCAGGTAGCTGAGCGGGATCCGGGACATCGGGAAGTGGTAGCCGTCGCGGAACGTGATGCCGAGGTACTCCTGGTCCTCCACGTTCGCCGACACGCCGAGCTCCCACTCGGCGCGCTCGTAGTACGGCTGGAGCTCGTCGTAGGAGACCGGCCAGTCGAGACCGTGCCCGTACCGCGACCTGATCTCGAAGTCGTTCGGCACCATCCGCAGGGACGTCGCGAGCCAGTGCAGCATCGTCCCGCCCTGCGCGCGGACGTAGTCCGACTCGAACGGCAGCGGGCCGTACTGCACGAAGTAGCCGTTGTCGTCCGGGATGCTGTCCGGCGTCAGCGGGCGGACGTCGAGGACGTCCGGGGACGGGGCGTACGCGGACGACACCCACGGCGCGTTCGGCACCTTGATGCTCGAGCCCAGGTAGTGGTCGACGTTGGCCTGGTAGTCCGACCACGTCCGCCCGACCGCGGGCCCCGCCTCGAGGACGAGGATGCGGAGGGGCTCCGATCCAACGGCGGCCGAGCCGAGGACGCGGGCGAGGATCGCCCCGACCGGGCCGGCACCGACGATCACGATGTCGTAGTCGGCCACTTCGCTCAGCCTGCCGACGGGACGGTGGGCGGACTGGCCCACGAGGCGAAGCCAGGCCCGTTGGCCCCCTGGGGGTGCGCTCCGATCGCCTTCCAGACGAGCCCCGACCGGTACGAGGACGGCGAGATCACGCGTCCGACGTCGAGCGGGCTCGCGCCGAAGCGGCTCCGCCACTCGTTCGGGAGCGGCCTCCAGGCGCCGGTGTACCAGAGCACGACCACGTTCTTCGCGACGGGGCCGAGCTCGTCGTCCCTGAGCAGCCGGCCGAGCGCCTCCGCCGGATCGCCCGAGGCGAGGTCGTCTCCTGCGGCGAGGAGGCGGGCGACGACGTCCTCGCCGACCGTCGCGATCAGCTCGCCGAGGTACGAGTCGGCCTGGCCGGTCCCCCAGAGGTCGACCTCGCGGAAACCGGTCAGCGCGCTCGAGAGCGCGACGAACGAGCGCCGGGTCTTCACGCCGCCCGGCTCGGGAGGAAGCCGCGGCTCTCCCCGGACACGGGCCTCGACGTGTACACCTGCGCCGCGATCGGCTGCGCGTCGCCGATCAGCTTCTGCAGGTCCTCGATCAGGCCGTTCGGATCGGGTTGCTTGCCGAGGGTGAGGGTCGCGCGCCACGGCGGGTGGAGGCCGACGGTGGAGTAGGTGTCGAACGGTCCGTAGAAGTCCCAGAAGTTGCCGATCAGGCGCATGGCGCCCGTCGCGTCCCTGACGGCTCCGTACTCGATCAGCGGCGAGCCGTTCCCGGGCAGCGCCAGGGCCCCGGTGAGATCGCACTCGATGCCGAAGACGATCACGCCCTTCACGGGCGGGTCTGCTCCGCCCTGGTCCTGGAAGACCTGGTAGCTCCAGGCGTTCGACGCGGTGTACGGCGGGCCGTTCACGCTCGGGACGTCGTACTCGAAGTAGGCGAGGTACTTGGGCTCTCCGTAGAGGCCCTGCCCCGCCGCCACCGCGTGCGAGTTGTCGCACGGGACGTGGATCCGGTAGCCGCCGATCGTCTTCGTCTGCTCGTAGCCGCGGAGGTAATCGTCGAGCGTGATCTGCGGCACGTCCGGCTTGCGCACCTTCGGGTAGACGTAGACGTTGAACTCGATCTCCGTCGTCATCTCCAGGAACGACGGCGCGTGGCCGGTGTAGCGCTGGAAGTCGAGCGACACGAGCCCCGTGCGCTCGCCGCCGACGTCGAACAGCGCGACCTCGAGCTGGTCGGCCGCCGGACGCGACGCGAGGCGCGAGCGGAGCACGTCCGGCTCGACCGGGTAGTAGAGCCAGAAGGACTGCAGCGACGCGTAGTAGAACGGCGACTGGAAGCCGCTCGGCAGCGTCGGGAAGATCTTCGAGAACGGCGTCTGGCCGGCCATCGGGTTGGTCTCTCCGCGTCGACGAAGGTTGCAAAATGCGACCGTACGAGATCGCGGGCCCTCGTGGCAACCCGGGTCAGCTGAACGCGTTCACGGCGCGGGCGACGATCAGCCCGAACAGGGCGAGCGCGACCGTCGACTGCACGAGCATCGCGTACTTGGCGCGGTGGGTGAGCGGCATCACGTCGGTCGGGCTGAAGGCGGTGGCGTTCGTGAATCCGAGGTGCAGGTAGTCGAGGAAGACCGGCCGCCACCGCGGGGGCGCGAGCTCCGGGCTCAGGTGCTGGGTGAAGGCGAAGTCGACCGGCTCGGAGCCGCGGGCGCGCGCCAACGGGCCGCCGCTGTCGATCAGCCAGTAGAGCAGCGCGAAGGCGAGGTTGTTCCCGAGCCACGTCAGCCCGCCCGCCGCGAGCAGCTTGGTGGGGGAGTTGGTCACGCCCGAGCCGTGGATCAGGTCGTAGACGAGGAGCGCGGTCGCCCAGAGCGCGGCCGCCACCAGGACGAGCACGAGCGCGAGCGCGATGCGGTGGATCAGGCGTGCACGACGGGCGATGCTCGTCGGATCGCTCACGAGCAGCAGCACGAGGAGGAGCGCCTCGACCCCCGGCACCAACCACGGGAGGCGCACGGCACTCTGGTTCGGCAGCCAGATCCGCACCCCGACGTTCAGCGCCATGAACGCGAGGAGCGCGAGCGCCGGGGGTAGGCGCGACTCGCCGAGCGAAGCGCCGGCGACGGCCCCGGCCGGCGCGGCTTCGGCTTCCCGGGTGGCCACGGTGGGATCGTCGCACACGACCGGCGCCCGTTTCGACGTCCGGCTCGGAGAGGTACTGGGCAGCGGGCCAGCAGCGTGTCCGACCCCGGACTGGGCCGGGCGGGACATGGCCAGTCGCCAAACGAGGGTGACAGAACCGTGGCGGGCCGTCCACAGGCGGCCGGATGCAGGGCGTTCGCGTCGTCACGAGCCCGTGACGCTTCCCTGGGAAGGGTGACGGAACTGCAACGGCGCGGGTCTTCGTCAGCCCGGATAGGCCGAGCCGGCCGCGGCTGCCCAGGGCGAGCCGGGCGTGCGGCGGATCGGGTCGGGGTCGATCCCGCGCGCCTCGGCGACCGCCAGCGTCAGGAGGTGGAACCGGACGATGTCGACGGCGGGATGCCGCGTCGGCACCAGCGTCGTCTCGCAGCCGAGCGCCTCGAGCGCGCGCACCGCGTCGGCCGCGCGCTCCGCCGCCCGCCCCTCGCCCTCGAGCACGAACGCACGGACGCTCTCGTCGATCGCCGCGAGATGACCGTGCAGCAGCTGCTCCGTCTGGTGCGCTTCCGCCGCCACCCACGCTCCCTCGCGCAGCTTGAGCACCGCCTCCTGCGCCGTCGGCCAGTCCCGCCCCGCACCCGCGACGAGGATCCGCTCCTGGGCGGGCGCGGTGACCTCCGAGCGAAGCACCTCCTCCACCTCGTGGGCGATCCACGACGGGTCACCTCCGTGAATCGCGTCGAGCGCCGCAACGGCGCACGTGTAGCTCGCGGTGTGGCACCACGACCGCTCGACCGCCGGCGTGCAGACGACCACCTCGTCGGCGAGGTCGGCGAGCGGTGACTCGGCCTTGCCCGTCACCAGCCACACGTCGCCCGGGAAGGCACGAACCGCCTCGAGCGTGAGCGCGGTGTCCCCCTCGTGCGAGATGCAGACGAGCACGTCCGCCTCCGGCGGGCGCAGCACCGCCTCGAGCGCCTGCACCGCCGCGCCGCCGGTCTGCGCTGCGTGGAACGACGTGCCGCAGCCCGTGTGCACGACGCGCGCGTCGAACGGCAGCCGGACGCCGGAGGGAACCTGCCGCAGCCACTCCGGCTGCGCGAACACCGCGTCGCGCATGTGGGTCATTGGGCGTCTATAGCATCGCCGCGTGCCAGAGTTCCGCTGGACCCATCGCGAGCGCGTCCGCTTCGGCGACTGCGATCCGATGGGGCACGTCAACAACGCCGCGTACTCGACGTATCTCGAGCAGGCGCGCATCGGCGCGCTCGGCGGCCTCGACCCGTTCATCCTCGCCCGCGTGGAGATCGACTTCCGCTCCGAGCTCCGGCCCGGTGAGGAGATCGAGGTGCGCACGCGCTGTGCGCGGATCGGCTCGAAGAGCTTCGACCTCGAGCACGAGATCTGGGCGGACGGCAGGCTCGCGGCCGAGGCGAAGAGCGTGCTCGTCGGATACGACTACGGTACGCGTTCATCCGTCCCGCTCTCGCACGACCTGAGGAGGAAGCTCGCCGCATGACGGTCTACCAGCGCAGTGCCCTGTCGAACGGCCTCCGCGTGCTCACGGCGCCGCTCGACCACGCGCAGTCGGTCACGTGCTACATCATGCTCGCCGCAGGTTCACGCTACGAGCACGCCGGCAACCGCGGGATCGCGCACTTCGCGGAGCACATGTTCTTCAAGGGCACCGAGCGGCGCCCGACGGCGAAGGACATCGCGCTCGAGGTCGACCGCTTCGGCGGCGAGTTCAACGCGTTCACCTCGAAGGAGTACACGGGCTACTACATCCGCTGCGCCGGCGAGCAGCGCGACCAGGCGCTCGACGTGCTCGTCGACATGATCCGCAACTCGAGGTTCGACGCCGAGGAGCTCGAGCGGGAGAAGGGCGTGATCGTCGAGGAGATGAACATGTACTTCGACACGCCGCGCGACTACGTCTCGTCGATCTACGACGAGCTCCTCTTCGGGGACAACCCGCTCGGCTGGGAGACGCTCGGGACGAAGGAGACGGTCACCGGCGCGACGCGCGACACGTTCCTCGACTACATCTCGAGCTGGTACAGGCCCGCCCGCATGGTCGTCGGCGTCGCCGGCATGACGGGCGACGCCCTGATCCCCCGCCTCGAGGAGCTGCTCGGCGACATCGCGCAGGCTGACACGGGAACGCCGGCGCCCGCCGCGGTCGAGCGCTCCGTCGAGCCGAGCGTCCGCATCCACATGAAGGACTCCGACCAGGCGAACGTGTGCCTTGGCGTCCCCAGCTACCCGCTCGGCCACCCGGATCGCTACGCGCTGCAGTTGCTCGGCACCGTGCTCGGCACCGGGATGTCGTCGCGGCTCTTCCTCGAGGTGCGCGAGCGGCGCGGGCTCGCCTACTACGTCTACGCGCTCAACAGCTCGTTCACCGACGCCGGCACGCTCGTCTCGCAGGCCGGTGTCGACCTGAAGCGCGCCGACGAGGCGGTCGGCGTGATCGCGAGCGAGTTCAAGCGCCTCGCAGAGGAGCCGGTTCCCGCCGACGAGCTCGAGAAGGCCCGCGCGCTCGCAAAGGGGCGCTTCGTCCTCCAGACCGAGAGCCCGAACGGGCTGCTGCTCTTCGGCCTGCGCCGTGAGGTGCTCGAAGGGCGCGCCGTCGAGCCGTCGGAGCTGCTCGCCGGCCTCGACGCGGTCACCGTCGAGGACGTGCACCGCGTCGCACAGGACGTGATCGGCGGGCAGGGGCTGCGCCTCGCGGTGATCGGGCCGTTCGACGACGCGTCGACGTTCGAGCGGCTCCTCTGATCCGCGTCAGCGCGCCGTGACGGCGCGCGACGTGCCGAGCACGCGCCCGCGGGCGTCGAGCGCGCGCACCACGACGAGCTGTCCCGCAGAGGCGTTCGACGGAATCGCCGTCTCGAGCCCGGCCCACGCCGCGCTCCCGGCCGGCGCGAGGTGCGCGGCGTCGGGGCCGGCGAGCACCTCCCAGCGCGCGATCCCGGTCTCGCCGTTCCAGCTCGCGTAGACGACGCCGTTCCCGGCCGCGGCCCTCGGCGGCGTCGCGGGCCGCCCCATCCAGACGCTGCGATAGGCGCGGTACGTGTCGCCGTACGGCAGCTTCAGCTGGAACCGCACCGCACCGCCGGGCGCGAACTCGGTCACGATCCGCACGCCGCCCCAGCCGACGAGCGCGCCGCCGCCGGGCAGCAGCTGCAGGTTGCCCTCGAACGGCGAGGCGATCCGCTTCGGCGGCAGGAACGCCTTCACGACGGCAGCTCGGCGCCTCGCAAGGTCGAGGTGGAGCTCGAGCGGCCGCGAGCGCGGCTCGACACGCGGGATGCCGCCGTTGTCGAACAGCGTCAGCAGGTTGCCCGGATGCAGCCGCGCGTCGTGCTGGAACGCGAACCTCACGGCCGAAGGCGGCCCGAAGTCGCTGTGCTTGCCGCCGAGCCGCCAGATGATGTGGCCGTCGCGCGCGAGCAGGTAGATCGTGCTCGTGTTGCGGCCCGAGACGAGAATCGTGCCGCCCGGCCCGTCGGAGATCGAGTTGACGTGGAAGTAGTCGAGGGGCTGTCTTCGGGTCGCATCGCGCGCGGTCTTTCGATGCGCCTGCGTCGACTCCGAGAACGGGACGTGCCCGAGGCTGTGCCACTCGAACACCACGCGCCCGGTCGCGATGTCGACCTCCTCGACGATGCTGTCGTACACGTAGGCGTGCTTCGGCCCGCCGACCGGCGCGAGGTCGGCCGGGACCTCGTGGTACGCGGTGATGTACGCCGTCCCGCGCGGAGTCAGCTGGAACTCGTGCAGGTCGCCCGCGAGGCCGCGGCTCGCGTGCACGCGCGCGATCACGTGATACGACCTGTCGCAGATCACGTACGCGCCCCGACCGATTCCGGCTTTCGAGATCTTCCCGACCCACCAGGTCAGTACCGGCTCGCCGCGGTAGCGCTGCACACGAAAGTCGGTCGCCTGTGTTGGCGCCGAGAGCGGGTCGAACCAGACGACCCGCCCGCGGTTGTCGACGATCATCGGGCCTCCCGGCTGCTTCGGCGCCTTCTCGGCGACGAAGACGTAGCCCGGCGACGTGTGGAACGCGGCGCGCGTCACGACCGGAACCGGGACGCGGACCCCGGGCAGCGTGTGCAACGCGTGTGTCGCCGGCTGCGGCGCGGCGTCCGTCGCGCCCGCGCAGATCGCTGCCGCCAGGCACGGCGCAAGGAGGCCGCGGAGCACGCCGCGAGGCTACCGGGCGCCGCTCACGGCCGCAGGCCGGGCGACGAACGGGGGGCGCTCGTCGCCCGGCCGCGGCCGGTCGGGGGGTCAGGATTCCTGGGACTGCTCCGCGTGGCCCCGCTCGCGGATCTCCTCGACGACCTTCGGATCGGCGAGGGTCGTCGTGTCGCCGAGCGGGCGGTTCTCCGCGACGTCGCGAAGGAGCCGGCGCATGATCTTGCCCGAGCGTGTCTTCGGCAGCTCGGGAGTGAACACGATGTTGGCCGGCTTCGCGATCGGCCCGATCTTCACCGCCACGTGGTTGCGCAGCTCCTCGAGCTTCTCGACCGAGCCGTCGCCGCCGCCCTTCAGCGTCACGAACGCGACGATCGCCTGGCCGGTCTGGGCGTCGTTCCGCGCCGCGACGGCCGCCTCGGCGACGTCCCTGTGGTCGACGAGCGCCGACTCGACCTCGATCGTCGAGATGCGGTGCCCCGCCACGTTCATCACGTCGTCGACGCGCCCGAGCAGCCAGAAGTCGCCGTCCTCGTCGACGCGTGCGCCGTCGCCGGCGAAGTAGACGTCGCCGTACTTCGACCAGTACGTCTCGCGGTACCGGGCGTCGTCGCCGTAGATGCCGCGGAGCATCGCCGGCCACGGCCGCTTGAGCACGAGGTAGCCGCCGCCGCCGGGGCCGACCTCCTTGCCGGCCTCGTTGTAGACCGCGGCCTCGACGCCCGGAAACGGCCGCGTCGCCGAGCCGGGCTTCGTCGTCGTGACGCCGGGAAGCGGCGTGATCATCACCATCCCCGTCTCGGTCTGCCACCAGGTGTCGACGATCGGACAGCGGTCGCCGCCGATGTTCTCCGAGTACCAGACCCACGCCTCCGGGTTGATCGGCTCGCCCACGGAGCCGAGCAGGCGCAGCGAGGAGAGATCGTGCTTTCCCGCGTGCTCCGGCCCCCACTTCATGTGCGTACGGATCGCCGTCGGCGCCGTGTAGAGGATCGAGACGCCGTAACGCTCGACGATCGACCACCAACGCTCCTTGTCCGGGAAGTCCGGCGTCCCCTCGTACATCACCGAGGTCGCGCCGTTGCACAGCGGGCCGTAGACGATGTAGCTGTGGCCGGTGATCCAGCCGACGTCCGCCGCGCACCAGTAAACGTCGGTCTCCGGCTTCAGGTCGAAGATGTAGTGGTGCGTCGCCGCGACGCCGACGAGATACCCGCCCGTCGTGTGGGCGATCCCCTTCGGCTGCGCCGTGGTGCCGGAGGTGTACATGAGGAACAGCAGGTCCTCGGCGTCCATCTCCTCCGGCGGGCAGCTCTCCGGATCGTCCGAGCCGCGAACGTCGTGGTACCAGACGTCGCGGCCCTCCTTCATCGGCACCTCGTTGCCGGTGCGGCGCACGACGAGGCAGCGGCGGACGCCGGGTGCGTCGTCCATCGCATCGTCGCCGATCTTCTTCAGCGCGACCGTCGCGCCGCGCCGCCATGCCTCGTCCTGCGTGATCATCACCTCGCAGCCCATGTCGTTCATGCGCGACGAGAGCGAGTCGGCCGAGAAGCCACCGAACACCACCGTGTGCGGCGCACCGAGGCGCGTGCACGCGAGCATGGCGATCGGCAGCTCCGGGATCATCCCCATGTAGATGGCGACAGCCGTGCCCTTCTTCACGCCGAGCTCCTTCAGCGCGTTCGCGAACGCGACCACCTCACGCTGCAGGTCGGCGTACGTCAGGTCACGGCGGTCGTCCTCGGGCTCGCCTTCCCAGTGGAAGGCGACCCTGTCGCCTCTGCCCGCAGCGACGTGCCTGTCGACGCAGTTGTGCGAGACGTTGAGCTTGCCGCCGAGAAACCACTTCGAGTACGGCAGCTTCCATTCGTAGAGGGAGTCGAACGGGCGGGACCACTCGACGCGCTCGCGGCCCTCACGCTCCCAGAAGCCCTCGAAGCTCTCCTCGTAGATCCCGGGCTTGGCGTTGGCCCCCGCCGCGAACTCCGGCGGGGGCGGATAGCGCCGCTCTTCGAGCAGCAGGGTGTCGATTGCCTGTGAGCTCGTATCCACGCGACGATGCCTACGCCGCGGCCGGCGCCGGCCACATCGGCTTGCCGACCGGAAGGACGCGCTTCGGCGCGGACATCCCGTTGACGACGCCGGCGGCGGAGGCGTACCACGCCACGGCGGCGGTAGCCACGCCGAACCAGCCGCCCCAGTGGACCCAGCCGTTGTTCGCGTGCCCGTGTGCCTCGTCGAAGTTGCCGATCACGAGCAGGATCTCCGTGATCTGCAGCGTGAGGAACACGCCGAAGATCGCGAGGTTGATCTTGAGCGACCAGAGCAGCATGTAGAGGTTGAAGATCGCGAACGCGAGCAGGAACCAGGCGACCGCGTTCGGGACGTTGTTCGGGTTGGCGGTGAACGCCAGCGCGAAGCTCTTCGACGTCGTGAGCAACACGAGGATCGAGCCGAGACCGAGCCAGAACGCGCCGTACGTCGAGAACGCGGTCGCGCCGAAGACGTTCCGGTTTCGGAACTCCCACATCCCGGCCAGGAGCTGGGCGACGCCCCCGTAGAAGAGCGCCGGCCCGATCCAGATCAGGTCGGGGATGAACGTCGCGTTGTGGCCGCTCAGCAGGAACGTGGTGAGTGCGAACCCGGCGAGCCCGAGTGGGGCGGGGTCGGCGGGCGGCGGAAGCTCCACGACCGTCGGAGCGGGCCGTGCGTCGGCGTACGTGGCCATTGCACCCTCCTCAAGGGGAAGAAAAGGAACGTATTGCGAACCTTTTCTATACCCAGAAAGGGCGTGCGTGCAACCTATGGTTGCAAATCGTACGAATAACGAGTCAGGTTCTCGGCGCCGTCCCCGGTCACGAGCACGAGGTCCTCGAGCCGCACGCCGCCGAATCCGCGCCGGTAGAGGCCCGGCTCGACCGTGACCACATCGCCCGCGCGCAGCGCGTCCTTCGACGCGAGCCCGAGCCCGGGCTGCTCGTGCACCTCGAGCCCGACGCCGTGCCCGAGCCCGTGGAAGAACCCGTCCGCGAGCGTCTCGCCCGTCCGCTTGGTGCGCTGGGTCGGCTCGCCCGCGGACTCGAAGATGTCGCACGTCCCGTCGTAGATCGCGCGGCCGCCGGCGCCCTCGCGGATCGCCGCGATCGCCGCGTCGAGGGCCTCCTTGCACAGCCCGTGCCAGCGGCCGACGTCGTCCGGGACGTCTCCGATCACGTAGGTCCGCGTCATGTCGGCGAAGCAGGCGGTCTCGTTGTCCCGCGGCCAGACGTCGATCACGATCGGCACGCCGGCGCCGATCGGGCCGCTGCCCATGTCGTGGCCGACGGCGCCCTGCGCGCCCGGCGCGACGATGAACTCGTCCGCGGTCGTGCCGTGGGCGGCGAACGCCTGCGCCATCGCGGCCTTGACGAGCTCGACGGTCAGCGGCTCGCCGTCGACCGAGAGCCCCGCGCCGTCGCCGGTCGCGCGCCGGAAGAGGTCGCGGGCCGTGTCCATGCCCGCCTCGGCGGCGCGCTGGGCGCGCCGGATGCCTGCGAGCTCGGGCGCCGACTTCACACGGCGGCGATCGTCGAAGAGCTCGCCGTCGACCGTGAGCTCGACACCCTCCGCGCGCAGCAGGTCGGCCAGCCAGACCGGGAACGTCTCGGGCACGACGGCGCTCGTCACGCCGATCGCCTTCACGGCGCGGACGGGGAGCTCGCGCCTGAGCTCGCGCGACGAGCGGCCGGCGGCGATCAGCTCGTCGGAGCCGAACTCCTCGAACGGGTGCAGCTCGTACTCGCCGACCTCCGCGATGCGGGCGATCTCCATCGACCCGACGACGATGTGGCGCACGCCGGCGACCTCCGCGTACAGGAACGGATCCGGCACGCCGAGCGGAACCTCGTGCCGGAGCTCCGGCGAGCGGAACGTGTCGGCGTGGATGAGGACGTCCGGCACCGGCGCGGACTATGCCACAGCCCGGCTCGCCGGCGGTGCAGACTCCGCGGACGGTGAGCGCGCGCGACGGCACGCGGATACCGCGCGCGAACCGGCAGGTCGGGCGCCGCGCACGTCACGCGGGCAGCGACCGGAGCCCGCGAGCTCTGACCGTTTCGCCGACAACTAGGATCCGGGGATGGATGCGCAGGAGCGGGCGCTCGAGCTCGTCGAGGCCTACGACGCCGAGCTGAGACGGCTCCTGCCGCCCGGCGCGCGCATGTTCGACGCGCACCTGCACCTCGGACACGACATCGACGGCATGGTCGGCGACTACGACCGGCTCGAGCAGCTGATGGCGCGCTACGACGTCGAGCGCGCCTTCATGTTCTGCCTCGACGAGCCCGACCGGCATCCCGGGTTCCGCGCCGCCAACGACCGTACGCTCGCGTTCGCCGAGCGGTCGAACGGACGGTTGATCCCGTTCGTCCGCCTCGACCTGAACGAGTCGCCGATCGAGGAGGCCACCCGCTGCCTCGACCTCGGCGCCCGCGGGATCAAGCTGCACCCGCGGGCCCAGAAGTTCACCGCCACGGACGAGCGGCTCGGGCCCGTCTTTCGCCTCGCCTCCGAGCGCGGCGTCCCGATCCTGATCCACGCCGGGCGCGGCCTGCCGCCGATCGCCGACGGGCTGTACGCCCTGATGGAGGCGAACCCGCGCGCGACGCTGATCCTGGCTCACGGCGGGATCGCCGACCTCGCACGGCTGGCGGCCCACTTCGCCGGCCACCCGCGCACGTTCTTCGACACCTCGGTCTGGAGCCCCGTCGACCTGCTCGACTTCTACCGCCGCGTCTCACCCGAGCAGGTGCTCTGGGCGAGCGACTTCCCCTACGGCCAGCAGCCGGGCTCGCTGCTGATCGCGATCCGAACCGCCCGCCTCGCCGGCTACGACGACGACCGGCTGCGCGCGATGCTCGGCACCACCGCGTCGGCGCTCGCCGACGGAGGGGTGCTCCCCGCGCCGACCACCCCGATCGGCGCCGACGTGCTCGAGCAGCCCATGCAGCTCGCGCGCATCCACCAGTACCTGTCGATGGCGACGCCGCTGCTCTGGTCCCGCCAGCCCGACACGGTCGGCGTGCTCGGCCTCGCGATCAACGCGTGCGGCGAGCGGGACGGCTATCCCGAGGCGGTCGAGCACATCCGCGACCTGCTGGTCGCGGCACGCGAGCTCTGGACGGCCGTGCACGAACTCGAGGGCGAGCAGGAGAAACGCGACGCGACGAGGCTGACGTTCCGGCTCGTCCATCTCGCCGACATCGAGGCGGTCACCGCGCATGCCTGAGCTCGACGTGAACGGCCATCGGTACGCCGTCGACGCTCCGGTCGGAACGACGCTCGCCGAGGCGCTCCGCGACGAGCTCACGCTCACGGGCACGAAGATCGCCTGCGGCGAAGGCCAGTGCGGTGCGTGCACCGTGCTCGTCGACGGCACGCCGGTGCTGTCGTGCATCACGCTCGTGCACTCGGTCGAGGGCGCGACCGTGACGACGATCGAGGGCCTGCGCGACCACGCCATGGTCGACGCATTCGTGCGCGCCGACGCGCTCCAGTGCGGGTTCTGCACGCCGGGGCAGATCGTGAGCGCGGTCGCCCTCGTCGAACGGAACCCGAGCCCGTCGAGCGAGGAGATCCGCCACGCGATGGCGGGGAACCTCTGCCGGTGCGGCGCATATCCGAAGATCGAGGAGGCGATTCGCTCGTGGCGCGACTGATCCGCACCGAGAAAGAGGTCGAGGGCCGGTACGAGGAGGTCTGGATCGTCGTCGAGGAGGACGCGCTCGAGCAGTGGCCCGACGGCCCGCTCCGTGTCGTCGGACGCCCGGCGACGCGCGCCGACGGACCGGTGCGCGCGCGCGGCGAGGCGACCTACACGGCCGACCTTCGATTGAACGGCATGCTGCACACCGCCGTCCTGCGCTCCCCGCACGCGCACGCGCGGGTCGCACGGATCGACCTCGCACCCGCACTCGCGCTGCCGGGCGTCCACGCGGCGATCGGGCCGGGCGACGTGGACGTGCTCGTCGCCGAATGCGGCTTCGAGGGAGCGCCGGTCGCGGCGGTGTGCGCCGACACGCTCGCGCAGGCGCGGGCCGCCGTCGCCGCGATCGACGTCGAGTTCACCGAGCTCGAGCCGCTGCTCGACCCCGACGAGGCGGTCGCGCGCGGCGCTCTCCTGGGCGAGCCGCGCATCCGCACGCGCGGCGACGTCGAGCGGGGGCTCGCCGAAGCCGACGTCGTCTGCAGCGGGGAGTTCCGCACGTCACCCGTGCTGCACAACTCGATGGAGACGCATCAGACCGTCGTGCAGTGGGTCGGCGACTCAGTCGACGTCTACATCTCGACGCAGTTCATCTGGGGCGTGCGCGAGTCGGTGGCCGAGAAGCTCGGCCTGCCGCAGGACAAGGTGCGCGTCGTCTGCGAGTACATGGGCGGCGGCTTCGGCGCGAAGAACAGCCCCGACGACCAGACCTTCATCGCCGCGGAGCTGGCGAAGCGGACCGGCCGGCCGGTGAAGTGCGCGCTGACGCGGCGCGAGGAGCATCTCGCCGCAGGCCACCGCAACCCCACCATCCAGCGGCTGACGGTCGGGGCGAAGCAGGACGGCACGCTCACGGCGCTCGTCGGCGAGTACGTGAACGCCGTCGGCTGGGGCGGCTGGTCGTCGCCGGTCGAAGGGCCGATGCACCTCCTCTACACGTGCCCCAACGTCCGCTCGACGACGCATGCGGCGAAGCTCAACTCACCGCCGATGAAGGCGTTCCGCGCACCCGGCTTCGTCGAAGGCACGTTCGGGCTCGAGGCGCTGCTCGACGAGCTCGCATCGAAGCTCGGCATCGATCCGCTCGAGCTCCGCCGCCGCAACCACACCGAGCAGGACCCGAGCGACGACCGGCAGTTCAGCGGCAAGAACCTCCTCGAGTGCTACCGGCGCGCCGAGCCGCACTGGGAGCGTCGCCACGAGGTGCGCGCGCGCTCGACCGACGTCGTGAAGCGCGGCGTCGGGATGGCGTCGCAGATCTGGTACGGCGGCGGCGGCCCGCCGTCGTACGCCTGGGTTCGCGTCGGCTCGGACGGCCGCGCCACGGTCGTCACCGCGATGCAGGACATCGGCACCGGGACGAAGACCGCGATGGCGCAGATCGCGGCCGAGGAGCTCGGCGTCCCGCTCGAGCACGTCACCGTCACCGTCGGCGACTCATCGCGCGGACCGTACGCCTCGATCTCCGCGGGGTCGTCCACGACGCCCTCGATGGGGCCGGCGGTGCGGGCCGCCGCGGCGGACGCGCGCAGGCAGATCGAGGAGATCGCCGAGCAGCGCGGCGACCCCGGCATGCCGCTTGCCGAGGTGGTGGCCCTGCTCGAGGACGGGCAGATCCTCGGCAAGGGCGCGCGCGGACCGAACCCGGCCGGGATGCAGGTGCTGACGTTCGGCGTGCAGGTCGCAGAGGTGGCCGTCGACGTCGAGACCGGCGAGATCTGGGTCGACCGGGTCGCCGCCGTCCACGACGTCGGCCGCGTGATCAACCCGCTCGGGGCCGCCAGCCAGATCGAGGGCGGGATCATCCAGGGCGTCGGCCACACGCTCTCCGAGGAGCGGCTCCAGGACCCGCACACCGGGCGGATCCTCACGACCAGCTTCGAGTCCTACCGGCTACCGACGATCGCCGACGTGCCGGAGATCGTGAGCGAGCTCGTCGACGTGCCCGACCGGCACCTGACCAACCTCGGCTCGAAAGGGCTCGGCGAGCCGCCGATCGTCCCGACCGCGGCAGCGATCGCGAACGCGATCCGCGACGCGACCGGGGCCGACGTCCGGCGGCTGCCGATCGGCCGCGAGGAGATGCTGCGCGCCCTTCGCGAGGCGGAGCAGCGGCAGCACGAGAGCGGACGGCGTGAAGCTCCGGCGCGCGTCTAGCGTCGCCGAGGCCGCCTCGGCAAGTAACAGCCTGTTACTTGCGGGCGGGACGGAGGTCGTGCCGCTCCTCCGCGCCGGGATCCTCGAGGCCGACGAGCTGGTCGACGTCCGCGCGGCGGTGCCGCGCGGCATCGACGGCCCCACCATCGGCGCCGGCACGACGCTCGCCGAGCTCGAGGCGTCCGACCAGGTCCCGGACGCGCTGCGGGAGGCATGCCGCCTCGCGGCGAGCCCGCAGCTTCGCAACACGGGCACGCTCGCCGGCAACCTGCTCCAGTCGACCCGCTGCTGGTACTGGCGGCTCAAATGGCCGTGCCGCCTTCACGGCGGAGACGAGTGCTTCGCCCGCGACGGCGAGCACCGCGAGCACGCGGTGTTCGCGAACGACTTCTGCGGCTCCGCGCATCCGTCCGATGTCGCGGCCGCGCTGCTCGCGCTCGACGCGACGCTCGCGACGAGCCGCCGGACGCTGCCGCTCGGGGAGCTCTATCGCGTCCCCACCGCCGACGACCGGCGGACGACGACGCTCGAGCCCGGCGAGCTGCTGCTCTCGGTCGAGCTGCCGGCGGTCGAGCGGTCCGTCTACCTGAAGGCGATGGAGCGCAAGCGCTGGGCGTTCCCGCTCGTCGGCGTCGCCGCGTCGCGCGGCAAGGAGTCGACGCGGGTCGCACTCGCCGGTGTGGCGCCGGTGCCGTGGCTGCTCGACGAGCGCGGGCTCGAGGCGGCGACCCCGCTGCCGGGGACCGCCTACAAGGTCGAGATCGCGACGGCGCTCGTGCGGCGCGCACGGGCGCAGCTCGATGCGTAGACGTCTCCTGCTCCTCGCGACCGTCACCCTCGCGGCCACGGCGTGCGGCGGCTCCAAGCAGGCCGACACCACCACCACGACCGCGGTCGACGCGCACGGCTGCGCCGGCGTCGCACAGCCGCCGCCGACCGAGCGCAACGAGAGCAGGCCCACCACGAAGCTCGACCCGGCCAGGCACTACGACGTGACGTTCCAGACGAACTGCGGCTCGTTCACGGTGCGGCTCGACCAGAAGGTGTCGCCGAACGCGGCCGCGTCGGTCGCCAGCCTCGTCCAGAAGCAGTTCTTCGACCACACGCTCTTCCACCGCATCGCCGTCGGCTTCGTCATCCAGGGCGGCGACCCCACCCAGACCGGCGGGGGCGGTCCCGGGTACACGACGCTCGACAGGCCGCCGGCCGGGACGAGGTACGTCCACGGCACCGTGGCGATGGCCAAGACGCCCTCGCAGCCCGCCGGGACGGCCGGCAGCCAGTTCTTCGTCGTCACGGCGGCGAACGCGGGCCTGCCGCCGGAGTACGCGCTCCTCGGCCACGTCACCAGCGGGCTCGCCGTCGTCGACCGGATCGGCAGGCTGGGGGACGCGAACCAGCGGCCGACCGACCTCGTCGTGATCGAGCACGCCACGCTGAAGACGTCCTAGTGATGATCGGCGCAGTCGTCCTCGCCGCCGGGGCCTCGACGCGCTACGGCCGCCCGAAGCAACGCGAGCTGCTACCTGCCGTGCTCGACGCGCTCGGCCGCTCGCCGGTCGACGAGGTGGTGGTCGTCGCGGGCGCGCACGAGCTCGAGCTGGAAGCCCGCGCAGGGGCCCGCCTCGTGCAGGCCGACGACTGGCCGGACGGGCCGGGAGCCTCCCTGCGCGCCGGCCTCGCCGCGCTCGGCGATCCGGTGTCGCACGCGCTGGTCGTGCTCGCCGACGGCCCCGAGCTCGACCCGCGCGCCGTCGAGCGGGTCATCGAGCACCGCAGCAACGGTCCGGTGGTCGCGGCGAGCTACGACGGGACGCGGAGCCACCCCGTCGTGCTTGCGCGCTCGACCTGGAGCTCGATGCCCGACGACGGCGGCCGCGCGCTCGACCCCGTGCTCGTCGACTGCTCCGACCTGCGGCCGCCGGGCGACGTCGACTATCCGCCGACTCGAGTCAGGTGAGCGGCGTGCGCAGCGCGGCGAGCTTCTGCTTCAGCTCGGGCGACATCGGCTCCGAGACGGCGACGCGCACGTAGTGGCGCAGGCGTTCCTCGAACCGGTAGCGCTTCGCGCACCAGCTGCACCGCTCGAGGTGCCTCTCCGCCTCGGCGACCTCGTCGGAAGACAACGCGCCGTCGAGGAACGGCTGCATCATCTCCTCGCACTTGTCGCACTCGCTCATGCCGCTACCGCCTTGTCAGCGAGGTTCTTCTTGAGGATACGCCTTCCCCGGTGCAGGCGGGACATGACGGTGCCGATCGGGATGTCGAGGATCTGCGCGGCGTCGGCGTAGGAGAACTCGCCGATGTCGACGAGCACGATCACGTCGCGAAAGTCGTGCGGCACCTCGCTGAGCGCGTCGACGATCGAGTCCTGCGACAGACGCTCGAGCACGCGGTCGGAGTCGGCGTTGCCGTCCTGCGCCGAGGCCTCGAGGCGGTTGTAGAGGAAGTAGTCGCCGGCCTCGTCGATCGACGACGTCTGCGGCGTACGCTGCTGCCGCCGGCCGCGGTCGATGTTGAGGTTCGTCAGGATGCGCAGGAGCCACGCGCGCAGGTTCGTTCCCGGCGTGTACTGGCGCCACGAGCGGAACGCGCGCTCGTACGTCTGCTGGACGAGATCCTCCGCGTCGTCGCGCGATCCGGCGAGTCGGCGGGCAACGCGGTAGACCTGTTCGCTCAACTCGAGCGCCTCCTCTTCGAAGCGCACGCGTGCGCGCGCCTCTTCGGCGATCCTGCGAGATTCGGAGGTCGTCGATGCGCTCTCGCTCATCCGGCGGCCACCCTAGCAGCGGTATCAACGACGGCCGGTGCCGGCCGATTCCCCGCGGTGGGGCCGCTACTGCTCGCGAAAGCCGCCTCGCGCCATCGCGTCGAGCAGCGCCTCGCGCGAGGTGCGCGCGTCGTCGTACGAGATCGTGACCTGGCCCATCAGGGTCGCGTTCGCCGACTCGAGCCCGTCCTGCCCCTGGAGCACGCCGCCGAGGCGCATCACGCACCGCTCGCAGCGGATGCCCGAGACCTGCAGCGTCTCCGTCACGACGGCCACGCGCTCAGGCTACCGACCGCGCGACGACGTCGGCCGTCGCCTCGAGCGCCGTCGGGAAGCCCTGGCGATCGGCCTCGCACTCCCCGGTCGCGATCCGGTCGAGCAGCGCGGCCGAGCCGAGCGAGACCCCGAAGGGTCGCACCCGCTCGAGCAGCTCGTCGCCGAGTTCGGCCGCCGGCGCGATCGAAGCGCCGTCCGGGTGCAGGAGCTCGGCGCGCGGGCCGAAGCTCGCCGCCGCCCACCGGTTCTGCACGTAGTCGCCGCGCCCGCGGTGCGGAGGTACCAGGCTGTCACCCGGCAGCGCGCCCTCGAGCGCTGCTGCGCACAGCGCCTGGAGCAGCGCGGCGAAGGCGGCCGAAAGCGCCACGTCCGTGGGCTGGTCGGGAATGCGCACCTCGAGCGTGCCGAAGCGCGGATGCGGGCGGACGTCCCACCAGAGCCGCGTGTAGTCCTGGGCGACGCCGAGGCGGACGAGCCGCTCGACCCACGACTCCCACTCCGCGTAGCCGGCGAACGCGGGCGGGCCCCCGGCGCGCGGGAGGAGCAGCAGCACCGGCGCGCGGTTCGAGGCCATGCCGGTCCGCTCTCCCGCGAGCCACGGGGAGTTCGCGGACAGCGCGAGCACGACCGGGAGCCACGGGAGGATCGCCTCCAGGCACCGCCAGCAGTCCTCGCCCGACGGCATCCCGACGTGCACGTGCAGCCCCTGCACGCCCTGGCGGCGCACGCTGATCCCGCCGTAGCGCTTGAGTGCCGCGTACCGCTCCTCGCCGACGACCGCCTGCTCCTCCGCGCGCGCGAACGGGTGCGTCCCGGCGGCGGCGACCGCGAGCCCCTCTTCCGCTGCCGCGGCGGCCGCCGCGCGCCGCAGCACCCGCAGCGCCTCCTCGACCTCGCAGGCGTCGGCGCACACCTGCGTCGCCGTCTCGAACACCGACGCGAAGAGCTCGGTCTTCAGCTCGCCCGGAAGGTCGAGCCCCGCCACGCCGGCGAGGATCCGGTCGACCGCGGCGACCTGGTCGAGCGAACCGGCGTCGAGGATCATCAGCTCCTCCTCGACGCCGAGCGAGAACGGGCCGCTCTCGCCGAACGTGTGGGGGATCACGTCGCGGCTTTGACGCCGTGCACCGGCCGTCCGGCCGCGACCCACGCGTAGTACGACGCGCTCGGGCCGAAGTCGGGGAGGTAACCGACCACACGCGGGTTGCGGCCCACGTCCCGCGCCTTCGCCGCATGGCGGAGAAGGTTCGGATCGTCGAGCTGCTCCCAGACGAGCACGAGATGCGCTGCGGTCATGAAGTCGGCGACGAACGTGCACCCCGACGCGGGGCACGGGAACGGGTCGGTGCGGACGCAGAACCAGCCGTCGTGTTCGGCGTTCTCGTCCTGCCAGAGTGACTCCTCCGCCGCGAAATCGACGTCGAGGATCGCCTGCCCGCGCTCCATGGCGGGACAGGGTAGACGCTCCGGCTGATTAGACCGGCCGCGGCCCGGGCAGGCGGGCGGGCCGCGACCGGCCTAGCGAGCGGGCCGCTAGGCGGCCCGTGAACGGCCTCTCCGGGGGAGAAGACTCCGGCCGTCCAACCTGTTCGTCATTTCGCCGACTCCGGAGCGTTGCCCAGCTTCACGGTGACGGACTTCTTCTTGCCGTGACGGTAGATCTCGAGCGAGAGCGAGTCGCCGGGCTTGTGCTGCGCGATCGCCTCGCGCAGCTGCTCGGCCGAGGTCACGGGCTCGTGGTCTGCGCTGACGATGATGTCGCCGCCGAGCGGATAGGTCTCTCCCTGGACGACCACGTTCGTCGACGGGCCCTTGATGCCGGCGCGCGCGGCGCCGCTGCCCTGCGTGACCTGGTTCACGATCAGGCCCTTCTTGGTCGGCAGGTTGAAGAGGCCGGCGATCTCCGGCGTGATCGGAACGGTGCTGACGCCCAGGAACGCATGGGCGACCTTGCCGCTCTTGATGATCTGCGCGGCGACGTTGCGCACCGTGTTGATCGGGATCGCGAAGCCGATGCCGATGTTGCCCTGCTCACCGGTGGTGCCGGTCGAGATCTGCGACGTGACGCCGATCACGCGCCCGTCGGCGTCGAGCAGCGGGCCGCCCGAGTTGCCGTGGTTGATCGCAGCGTCGGTCTGGATGACGCCGTCGATCTCGAGGCTGTTGGGCGCGACGATCTGCCGCTGCAGCGCGGAGACGACGCCGGCCGTCAGCGTGCGTGTGAAGCCGAAGGGATTGCCGATCGCGTAGACCGCGTCGCCGACGTTGACGCCGTCGGAGTTTCCGAGCATCAGCGGCGTCAGGGCGCGCGAGTGCGTGTCGATCTTGAGGACGGCGATGTCGGTGGACGGATCGGAGCCGACCACCTTCGCGTTGAGCTGGTCCTGGCCGGAGAACGAGACCTGCACGCGCGTCGCGCCGGAGACGACGTGATAGTTCGTGACGATGTGGCCCGCCTTGTCGATCACGAACCCGGAGCCGAGCGACTGCGTCGTCTGCGGCGACGACGGAAACCCGAACGGGTCGCTCGTCTGCGACGTCACCGTCGTCGACGTAATCTGGACGACACCGGGCGCGTCGCGCTTGTAGATCCGCTCGGGCGTGATCCCGGAGGTGGTCGGCGCCTGCAGCGCGGCGTTCGCGACGCCGGTGCCGCCGCCGGCCGGCGCGACCTGCTGGATCGTCGTGTGGCTGCCGAGCTTCCCGAGCAGCGCTGCTCCGGCGAGCGCAGCGATGCCGCCGACCGCCGCCACCAGCGCGAGTTCGGCGGCGCGGAGAGTAACGGTGCGACCGCGCGCCACGACCCCGTTATAACGGGGCGATGTTGGACGGAGGTGAGGGGCGATTAACGGCGGGTTAACACGTATGAGGGATCTGTTCCTGCTCGACCCCGACGTCGTCTTCTTGAACCATGGCTCGTTCGGCGCATGTCCGCGGCCGGTCTTCGAGCGCTATCGCGCATGGCAGCTCGAGCTCGAGCGGGAGCCCGTCGAGTTCCTCGATCGGAGGCGCGGCTTCGGCGAGCGGTTCGACCGGGCGCGCCGGCGGCTGGCCGCGTACGTCGGGGCCGACCCCGGCAACCTCGTCTTCGCGCCGAACACGAGCACGGCGCTCGACGCGGTCGCACGGTCGCTCCGGCTCGCTCCGGGCGACGAGATCCTGCTCGGCGACGACGAGTACGGTGGCATCCTCAGGCTCTGGTCGTTCGTCGCGGCGCGCACCGGTGCGCACCTTCGCAGCGCGCCCTTCGACGAGCTCGATCCGAACGAGCAGACGCGCGTCGTCCACTGCTCCCACGTCGAGTGGTCGTCCGGCCGCGTCAACGACGTCGCCGAGGCATGCCGCCGGGCACGTGACGCCGGTGCGCTCTCGGTCGTCGACGGCGCCCACGCGCCCGGTCAGGTCGACCTGGCGCTCGACGAGCTCGGCGCGGACGTGTACGCGGGCAACTGCCACAAGTGGCTGTGCAGTCCCAAGGGCGCGGCGTTCCTCTACGCGCGGCCGGACGCGCAGCCGCTCCTCGAGCCGCTCGTCGTCTCGTGGGGCTGGGACGAGTCGGCCCCGTGGCCGGAGCAGAACCGCTGGCAGGGGACGCGCGATCCCGCCGCCTACCTCACGGTTCCCGCGGCGATCGACTTCCAGGCCGAGCACGACTGGCCGGCGGTGCGCGCCCGCAGCCGGCGGCTGCTCGAGCACGCGCGCGAGCAGCTCCGGCTCGAGCCGCTCACCGACCGGTTCGTGCAGATGCTCGGCTTCGCGATCGACGTGACGGAGCCGGAGCGGCTGACGCAACGGCTCTTCGCGGAGCACCGGATCGAGGTGCCGGTGTTCGAGACCGCGCACGGCTGGGTTCTCCGCGTCTCGATCCAGGCATACAACGACGAGGAGGACGTCGAGGCGCTCGTGCGGGCGCTCCACACACTTCAGAGCTCGCGCGCGGGCAGGCGCTCCTCGCCGTCGGCGCCGACCCGGTAGGCGGCCGCGCCCGGCCGGCAGGTGACGACCTCGGCGAGGTCCGTCCCCGCGTAGTGGAGCGCGACGCCGTCGTCGGCTGCGATCCCCGCCGGGAAGCCCTCGTCGACGAGCGCGCGGTAGCGCGGGCGGCGCTGCTCCTCGCCGTCGTAGTGCGGGCAGGCGCTCCCGGCGATGAAGCCGAGCCCGTCGCGGAGGCCCTCGAGCTGCGGGCCGAACGAGTCGGTCACGCACGCCTCGAACCAGCAGATCATCCCGGCGCTCGCCCCGAAGAGGACGACGCCGGCGTCCCACGCCTCGCGCAGGAGCGTGTCGATGCCGTGGACGCGCCAGATCGCGAGCATGTTCGCGGTGTTGCCGCCGCTCACGCAGATCGCGTCCTGTCCGAGCACGCGCTCGCGGAGGTCGGCCGGCGGCCACGGGAACGTCCGAGCCACCGTCACCTCGGCCCGCGGGCCGAAGAACTCGTAGTGCATGGCGACGACCGCATCGGAGTCGGCCATCGCGGTCGGCACGAAGAGCAGACGCGGCCGCGGCTTGCCGGTCAAGCCGAGCGCGTAGTCGTACAGTCGGTCGTTCTGCTCGGGCGTGTCGCCGCCGCCCCCGAGGCCCACGATGTGCCTCCCGGCCGCCACGACACGAGTCTACGTTCTGCTTGAATCGACACATGGGGTCGCGCTCGAAGCTCACCGTCGGAGACAGGTCGTACGACATCTTCCGGCTGGGGGAGCTGCAGCCGTCGTACGACGTCGAGCGCCTTCCGTACACGCTGCGCGTGCTGCTCGAGAACACGCTCCGAAACGGGGACGAGGCCGACGTCGACGCCGTCGCGCGCTGGGACGCGACCGCCGAGCCGTCGCGCGAGATCTCCTTCTCGCCGTCGCGCGTGCTCATGCAGGACCTCACCGGCGTTCCCGCGGTCGTCGACCTGGCCGCGATGCGGAACGCGATGGCCGATCTCGGCGGCGACCCGGCGCGCATCAACCCGCTGATCCCGGCCGAGCTCGTGATCGACCACTCGGTGCAGGTCGACCTGTTCGCGTCGAGCCGCGCGTTCGCGCGCAACGTCGAGCTGGAGTTCGCGCGCAACCGCGAGCGCTACGCGTTCCTGCGCTGGGGACAGCAGTCGTTCGACAACCTTGCCGTGGTACCGCCGGGCACGGGCATCTGCCACCAGGTGAACCTCGAGTTCCTCGCGCGCGTCGTCGAGGACCGGAACGGCGCCGCGTTCCCCGACACCCTCGTCGGCACCGACTCGCACACGACGATGGTGAACGGGCTCGGAGTGCTCGGCTGGGGTGTGGGCGGCATCGAGGCCGAAGCGGCGATGCTCGGACAGCCGCTGTCGATGCTCGTGCCGCAGGTCGTCGGGTTCGAGCTCTCGGGCGGGCTGCGCGAGGGCGCGACGGCGACCGACCTCGTCCTGACCGTCACCGAGCTCCTGCGCCGGGTGGGGGTCGTCGGGAAGTTCGTCGAGTACTTCGGCGAGGGCGTCTCGTCGCTCTCGCTCGCCGACCGCGCGACGCTCGGGAACATGTCGCCCGAGTACGGCGCGACCTGCGGCTTCTTCCCCGTCGACGCCGTCACGATCGACTACCTGCGGCTTACCGGGAGGAGCGAGGAACGAGCCGCCCTCGTCGAGTCCTATTGCAAGGAGAACCTCCTCTGGCACGAGCCGGCCGAGCGCGCGACGTACTCGCAGATCGTCGAGCTCGACCTCGGCGACGTCGAGCCGTCGATCGCGGGACCGCGGCGGCCGCAGGACCGCGTGTCGCTGCACGACGCGAAGCGCTCGTTCCTCGGCCAGCTCGGCTCGTTCGGCGTCGACTACACGAACGGCTCGTACGACCGCGCCGTCGCCGACACGTTCCCCGCCTCCGATCCGACGACGGAGCAGCAGCCGGGCGGTGAGCCCCAGCCGATCGCCGACGCGGCGCAGGTCGCGCTCGCCGACCCGCCGAAGTCCGAACCGGTGCGTGTCACACTGGACGGCGACGAGTTCGAGCTCGGCCACGGTTCGGTCGTGATCGCCGCGATCACCTCCTGCACGAACACGTCGAACCCGGCGGTGATGATGGCGGCCGGGCTCGTCGCGAAGAAGGCAGTCGAGCGCGGGCTGACCCGCCGCCCGTGGGTGAAGTCGTCTCTGGCGCCGGGCTCGAGGGTCGTCACCGAGTACTACGAGCGGTCGGGGCTCGACCGCTACCTCGACGAGCTGGGCTTCCAGACGGTCGGCTACGGCTGCACGACGTGCATCGGCAACTCGGGCCCGCTGCCGGACGAGATCTCCGAGGCCGTGGTCGGCCACGACCTGGTCGCGTGCTCGGTGCTGTCCGGCAACCGCAACTTCGAGGCGCGCATCCATCCCGAGGTGAAGGCGAACTACCTCGCCTCGCCGCCGCTGGTGGTGGTCTACGCGCTCGCCGGGCGAATGGACATCGATCTCGAGACGGAGCCGGTGGGCCGCGGCTCCGACGGCGAGGACGTCTACCTGCGCGACCTCTGGCCGGCCGCGGCCGAGGTGCAGCAGACGATCGCCGACTCGATCGACGGCGAGATGTTCGCGCGCACGTACGGCGACGTCTTCACGGGCGACGAGACGTGGCGGGGGATGCCGTCGTCGGAGAGCGAGCTCTATCCGTGGGAGGCGGAGTCGACCTACGTGCGGCAGCCGCCGTACTTCGAGGGCATGACGAGTGAGCCCGGTGTCGTCGAGGACGTGACCGGCGCCCGCTGCCTCGTCTGGCTCGGAGACTCGGTCACCACCGACCACATCTCGCCGGCAGGCTCGATCAAGCCGGACTCGCCCGCGGGCCGGTATCTCGTCGAGCACGGTATCGAGCGCAAGGACTTCAACTCGTACGGCGCCCGGCGCGGCAACCACGAGGTGATGGTGCGCGGCACGTTCGCGAACGTCCGGCTGCGCAACCTGCTCGTGCCGGGGTCGGAAGGCACGTGGACGGTGCACGTCCCGTCCGGCGACGAGATGTCGATCTTCGATGCATCGCAGCGCTACCTCGCCGAGGGCACGCCGCTCGTCGTGCTCGCCGGGAAGGAGTACGGCTCCGGCTCGTCGCGGGACTGGGCGGCGAAGGGTCCGAATCTGCTCGGCGTGCGCGCGGTGATCGCGGAGTCGTACGAGCGGATCCACCGCTCGAACCTGCTGATGATGGGGATCCTGCCGCTGCAGTTCCCGGCGGGCGAGAGCGCCGAGTCGCTCGGGCTGACCGGGCGCGAGGAGTTCTCGATCACGGGCGTCGAGAACGGCGAGGCCGAGGAGGTCGAGGTGCGCGCCGACGGCGTGGAGTTCCGCGCCCGCGTGCGGCTCGACACGCCGCGCGAGCGCGAGTACCTGCAGCACGGGGGGATCCTCCCGTTCGTGATCCGGCGCCTGCTCGCGTCGTAGGTCTCGACCCGGTGCCCAGGCACCGAGGTGCCAGGCACCCGGCCTAGCACCTGACCACGGCGCCGCGGTACGCTTCGACGCACCGGGGTGCCCCGTGCGGGGCTGAGATCACACCCGTCGAACCTGATCCGGTTCGTACCGGCGAAGGGAGCGGAACGTCGTTGGCCGAGACCGAGACACCGAACTGGGGCATCGAGCCGGTCCCGGAACGGCTTCGCCTGCTCGGCACGTTCGACGGCTTCCTGCTCTGGGCGAACCTCTCCGTCTCGCTGCTCGTGATCGTCGCCGGCGCGTTCCTCGT
>DASUZZ010000067.1:0-12722 GCA_036376615.1 Gaiellaceae bacterium | reverse complement strand
GAGCGCGTCGAGGTCCCGCGACTCCGCTCCGAGCGCGATCGCGAGCTGCGTCACCTCGCCCGTTGCGTTCGGGTGGTTCGTCGAGAGCTCGCCGCGGCGCTCCGCCTCGGCGTAGCAGCGGCCGCCGGCGGCGAGCACGACCGCGCCCGCGTCGACGATGTGGTCGCCGCAGACCGCCCGCCAGCCGGCCGGCGTCTCCGAGAGGTCGCGCAGCGGCGCGTTCGTGAACGACGTCCCGGTGCCGCTCTCCCAGGCCTCGCGGAGCTGTCTCGTGATCGCGTGGCCCGTGCGGTCGCCCACCTGCAGCAGCCGCTTACGCGTCGCACCGCCGCAACGGGCGAGCCGGTAGCCGCCGTTCGAGCGCGTGAACCGGACGCCGAGCGACTCGAGCCAGTGGATCGCGGACGGCGCCTCGGCGGTCAGCACCTCGACCAGCTCGGGATTTGCGGTCTCGTGCGAGGAGGCGAAGACGTCGGCGGCGTGCTGCTCGGGCGAGTCGTCCTCGGCGAACGCGGCCTGGATCCCACCCTGTGCCTTCGACGAGTTGTTCGCCTGCAGCGAGCCCTTCGTCGCGAGCGCGACGCGCGCACCGGCGCGCTCGGCGGAGACGGCCGCAGCGAGGCCGGAGGCCCCGCTGCCGATCACGAGCACGTCGAACGGGGGCGCGGTGCTCTCCACGCGCGGAACCATACCTGAGATTAGGAGGGCTTATGCATTGTTCACCACGGCGCCCGGCACGGGGCCGACGTGCAGGTGCCTGGCACCAGGGTGCCAGGCACCTGTCTCTGCGTCCCTGTTCTCAGTCCACGAGCGCGGGCGGGGCGGTCGGAGCCGCCTCGCCGCCGAACCGCGGCAGCCACTCGAGCCAACGCGGCAGGTACCAGTTCCAGTCGCCGAGCAGCTTCATCACCGACGGCAGCAGCACGGCCCGGACGACGGTCGCGTCGATCAGGATCGCGGCCGCGAGCCCGAAGCCCATCTGCTTGATGTCGATCTCCTGGAGCGACATGAAGATCGCGAACACGGCGACCATCACGAGCGCGGCGCTCGTCACGGTCGACGCCGTGCGCTTGATCCCGGTCGCGACCGCCTCGTCGGTCGGCATGCCGCCGTCGACGAGCTCCTTGATCCGGCTGAGGATGAACACGTGGTAGTCCATCGAGAGCCCGAACAGGATCACGAACATGAACAGCGGGAGCCACGACGCGATCGCGCCGTTCGAGTGGAACCCGAGCAGCCCCTCCGCCCACGTGTGCTGGAAGACCAGCACGAGCAGGCCGTACGCCGCGCCCACCGACAGCAGGTTGAGCAGCACGGCCTTGATCGGGATCACGATCGACCGGAACGTCACGAGCAGCAGCACGAAGCACAGCGCGAGCACGAACGCGAACACGAGCGGCGCGTGGCTCTTCATCTCCGTGTTGAAGTCGTGCGTGCCGGCCGTCTCCCCCGTCACCGGGGCGACCACGCCGGGCACCGACCCGATCGTCGCGGGGATCACGTCGTTCCGCAGCGTCTGCAGGGCGGCGACCGACGCACCGTTGTCCCCGTTGCCCTGGAGCGGAATCGACACGACCTCGACCGTGCGCGACGGGTTGACCTTGGTCTCGATCGGCGGCGACATCTCGCCGGTCGCGAGCGCCTGCCGCTCGAGGGCGGCGATGCCCTGCTGAACCCGAGGCGCGGTCACGTCGTCGGCCCGAACGACGACCTGCGCGGGCGTCTGGGCGCCCGGGAACGCCTTCTGGATCGCCTCGTAGGTACGGACGATCCCGATCGACCGCGGCAGGTCGGTGAAGCTCGGCAGCTGTGTGTGCAGCTGGAGCGCCGGGATCGCGAGCGCAAACAGGAACGCGCCGGACACGATCGCCGACAGCCACGGACGGCGGACGACGCGGTCGAGCACGAAGCCCCACACGCGCGACTCGCGGTAGCCGCGGCGCGCGATCAGCGGCACGCGGCCCTTGTTGACGCGGTCGCCGAGCTTCGACAGCAGCGCCGGCAGGATCGAGAGCGACCCGATCACCGCGACGGCGACCATCAGCATCGCGCCGACGGCGATCGACGTGAAGATCGCGTTGCCGGTGAGCAGCATGCCCGCCATCGCGATCATCACCGTCAGGCCCGAGATGAAGACCGCGTAGCCCGACGTCCCGGCGGTGCGCAGCAGCGCCTCCCGGTGGCTCAGGCCGCGCGCCCGCTCCTCACGCTCGCGGCGGATGTAGAAGAGCGAGTAATCCACGCCCACGGCCATGCCGATCAGCAGGATCACCGACTGCGTCGGATCGCCCGCCGCGACGACGTGGCTCGCGATCGTCGAGAGCCCGATCGTCGCGAGAACGCCCGAGAACGCGAGCAGCACCGGAAGCCCCGCCGCGACGAGCGCGCCGAAGGCGAGCAGCAGGATGATCAGCGTCACCGGCAGCGAGGAGTACTCGGCCTTCTGGAAGTCCTTGTTGACGGTCTTGCCGAGCACGTGGGCCGCGCTCGCCTCGCCGAACTCGTCGACCTTGAACTGGCGGTGGTCGGCCTGCACGGACGCGACGGCCGCCATCACCGGCGCGACCTTGTCCTGCGCCTTGTCCTGCTCGCCGCGGATCTCGAACTGCACGATCGCCGAGTGCCCGTCGTCGGCCACCTGTCCGTGATTGGCCGGGTCGAGCGGCGTGCGGACGCGGGCGGCGGTGGGCTGGGCCGACACGGCGCGCACGACGTCGTTCACGGTTGCGCGGAACCCCGGGTCGGCGACCGTCTGCGTCTTCGACTGCACGAGGACGCTCTCGCCGGCGTGGCCGGCGAACCCGGCGTCGTCGAGGATCTTCTGCGCGACGCGCGTGTCACCCGACGCGGTGTCGGACTGCGTGAGGGCCTTCTTGCCGACGGCGCCGCCGACGACGACCGCGACGATGCAGAACACCAGCCAGGCTCCGACTGCCGTCTTCCAGTGCGCCGCGCTCCAGCGACCCGCGCGCGCGGCCAGGTTCGTGCGCTCCATCACTCCTCCTCCGTCGACTGCTGCACCGCATCACGGTGACGCGCCCCCTCGGCGCTCACCAGCCGGGTGACCGGCGTACTGCGGTAGAGCTGCCACTACTTGTAGTCGCCGGCCGCTCGTCCGCGAGGACGATTACGCGTCCGTCACCAGGCGGATTCGTAGAGCGCGCGGATCTCGGCGGGCGTGGCCCTCTTCGGATTCGCCTCGTTGCCGCGGCGCGCCGCCGCCGCCTCGGCGAGCTCGCCGAGATCGCGCTCGGGGACGCCGAAGTCGCGTAGCCGCTCGAAGCCGCCGAGCCGGGCGAGCTCCCGCGTCCGCGCGACGGGCTCGCCGCCGATCGCCTCGCCGAACCGCTCGACGGCGTCCGGCACGACACGTCGGTTGAACTCGAGCGCGGGGGGAAGGCACAGCGCGTTCATCGCACCGTGCGGAAGCCCGTAGCGGCCGCCCACAGCCTGGGCCATCGCGTGGGCGAGCCCGAGCCCGGCGAGGCCGAGCGCGTGGCCCGCGTGCATGGCGCCGGTCAGCAGCTCCGTACGTGCGGCGCGGTCGCCGCCGTCGGCGAGAACGCGCGGCAGCGCGAGGGCGATCAGCGGCGCGCCGGCCAGCGCCTCGGCGTCTCCCTCGTCGCTCCGGCTGCGCACGTAGAGCGCCTCGGCGGTGTGCGCGAGCGCGTTCATCGCCGTCCCCGCGGTCACGTCCGGCGGCAGGCCGAGCGTCAGCTCGACGTCGTAGACGATCCCCTCCGGATGCGCGCCCGCGCCGCCGCCCTGCATGCGCCGGTCGGGCGACCGGATGCCGAACGACGTCGTCCACTCGGCGCCCGCGTACGTCGTCGGCACGCTCACCAGCGGCAGCCCGGACGCGGCCGACGCGCCCTTGGCGGTGTCGATCGCCGAGCCGCCGCCGATGCCAAGGATTCCGTCCGCCGCGCCCGGCACGGCGACGCGGTGCGAGGGGACCTCGTCCCACCACAGCTCGTGCGGCACGTCGAGCGACCGCCAGCGCCCGCTCGCGATCACGAACGGGCGCGTGATCCCCGTCGCCGCGAGCACGGCGGCCAGCTCGTCGAACGAGAAGCGGACGATCACGGCAGGCGGCTCCGCGCGAACTCGAGGAAGGCACGCGCCGCGCGTGTCTCGGAGCGGCCGGCGGCGCGGACGAGCAGCACCTCGCGCTCGAGCTCGAGCCCGGCGACCGTCGCCTCGCCCAGCGTGCCGGCGGCGAGGTCGTTCTCGATCGAGAGCCGCGAGATGAAGGTGACGCCGTGGCCGCCCCGCACCGCGCTCGTCACCGACTCCTGCAGGCCCAGCTCGAGCCGGACGCCGAGGTCGCGCAGCCGAACCCCTGCGCGGCGGCGCAGCTCCTCCTCGATCAGCTGTCGCACACCGGCACCGTCCTGCATCACGATCAGCGTCTCGCCGCGGAGCTCGCCGACGGTGATCGTCCGCCCGGCGAACGGATGCCCGGCCGGGCAGGCGAGCGTGACCGTGTCGCGGAAGAACGGCTCGTAGTCGACGCCGCGGTGACGCGGCGCCGCGCCGACGACGCCGAGCTCGAGCGTGCGGCCGGCGACGCGCTCGACCACGGTCTGCGTGTCGAAGACGCTGAGCGCGACGTGGAGAGCGGGATGCTGCTCCGCGAAGTCGCACAGGAGACCGGAGAGGACGACCCCGCCCGGCCCGGTCGACGCGCCGATCTCGAAGGTGCCCTGGAGCTCGCCGACGGCCTCGTCCGCGAGGTCGTTGACGAGATCCTCCTCGAGTGCGAGCAGCCGCTGCGCACCGCGGTACAGGCGGGCGCCGGCCTCGGTCGGCTCGACGCGCCGTCCCGAACGGTCGAGCAGCTGCAGCCCGAGCCGCTTCTCGAGCGAGCGCACCTGGAGGGAGACCGCGGGCTGGGTGACGCCGAGCCGCTCCGCGGCCTGCGAGAACGACCGCCGCTCGACGACCGTGCAGAACGCGCGCAGCTGCCGCGTATCCATAACGTCTACTTATCAGAGGATGCCGTCTGGCGGCTACTTCCGGAATCTGCGGACTCGAGTCACTCGGCGGCTCCGATTTCGGTCTCTGGCGCGAGGTCGGTCTTCTCGAGGATCTTCTCGACGACCTTCTCTTCGACCGGATCCTCCTCTTGCCGTTTGATCTCTTCTGCCTGCACGACCTCGACCCGGGCGGCTTGCCAAGAAGACCAGTGGCCTGAGACGAGCGCCCACAGCGACAGCGCCGAGACGTAGGTGACGCTGCTCAGCCAACCCATCGAGTAGGAGATCGGAATCATCACGACCCAGAAGAAGGCGAGCCAGCCGTTGACGCGGCGCATGAACACAGGGTCGCCCTGCACCGACGCCCGGAGTGACGCGGCAATCGTCCTCATCATCTCTTCTCTTCCGCCCGGCTGCCAGGTCCCCTGCGCGCTGGACAAACCGGCGTCTGGTTTATTTCATTCGTATCTGGGGATAAGTTCCGCTCGCCCGGTTCAAGTGACTTATAGGGCACGTCAATTCCGGGCCTCAAAGGGGGACTGATCAAATGGGTGTCAGCGTTAGCCTTCTCTTAATTGCTGCCGGCGCGATTCTCGCGTTCGCGGTCAATGCGACCAGCGGTGCTTTCAATGTCCACACGATTGGGATCATCCTGCTCGTTGTCGGCGCCATCGGTCTCGTTGTCTCGATGATCTTCTGGTCGAGCTGGGGCGGTTTCGGCCACCGCGAAACAACCACCGTCATTGACAACCGTCCGTAACCAGGGAGGAACACATGGGCTACGGTCTCGTCGGGATCCTGGTGATCATTCTTCTGGTGGTGTTGATCTTCTACTTCGTCCGACGCGCTTAGCGAAGGGCCGCTTCGCGATGTTGGCGAAGATCGATGGCGGCAAAGTCAGCTCATCCGCGACAGCCGAGGAAGCGTGATGGTGCCGACAATCGGGATTCGGGATCACAGCTGGCGACTTCAATTGTCGGTGTTGCTTTTACGCTCGTTTATACCGTGCTCCGTCCGTCAACGAGCCGGACGGGCGTGGCCCTGACGCCACCCGGCTCAGCGGCGCGTGGTCCCGGACAAGAGGGGTTGTCCGATGACCACCGCGCCGTCTCCAGCGTGCGCGCCCACGCGGCCTTCCGACATGACGCAAACGGGCCGATTTGCGCGCGATTTCAGCGCTGACGGAACTCGAGCCGGTTCCCGAACGGGTCGGCGGCGTGGAACCGGACGACCCCGGGGAGGGAGTCGTCGTCCTGCGCGGAGATGCCCGCCGCCTCGAGCCGGGCGCGAAGGGCCTCCAGGTCGTCGGCGACGAAGCCGGGATGAGCTTTGCGCGCGGGCGCGAACGACTCTGAGACGCCGACGTGCAACTGCTGCCCGCCCACCCGAAACCAGCATCCTCCCCGCCCGCTGAGCCCGGCCGGCTTGGCGATCTCCTCGAGCCCGAGCAACCCGCCGTAGAACGCGCGGGCGGCGCCCTCGCAGCCGGGCGGAGCCGCGACCTGGACGTGGTCGATCGCCGAGAGGAGCAACCCCCAGGGTCTACCATCGACCGGGTGACAGCGGCGCCTCCTCGGCTCGAGGACACGCTCGTGCGCGGCTACTCGCGGCTCGCGGCGGAGTCTCCGCACCGCCGGATCGACGCCGAGCTGCGAACGCTCGACCTGCTCCTGGGCACCGTCTTCGGGCTTCTCCTGCTGCCGGTCGCACTCGTCCTGGCCGCCATCGTGCTCGTGACCACCGGCCGCCCCGTCCTCTACCGCGGCCGGCGGGTGGGCCGCGGGGGGCGTTTCTTCGACATGCTCAAGTTCCGCACCTTGAAGCCGGGCGCGGAGGAGCGTATCGGGCAGTACCTCGGCGAGGAGCTGGTCCGGCACACCGAGGAGGAGCTGACCGGGATCGGCCGCTTCCTCAAGGCCTCCCAGCTGGACGAGATCCCGCAGCTCCTGAACGTGCTCCGCGGCGAGATGTCGTTCGTCGGCCCGCGGCCGATCAGGCCGCGCTTCTTCGCCGAGCTGGCCGGCGAGCTACCCGCCTACTGGCAGCGGCTCGTCGTCCGCCCCGGCCTCACGGGCTTCGCGCAGGTGCGGCGCGGCTACGAGACGTCGATGGCCGAGAAGCTCGCGCACGACTTGGAGTGGATCGCCGACCGGTCGGTCCGCCTGTACCTGCGCACCGTCTGCTCGACGGCGGTGCGCGTCGTGCGCCAGTCGTTCGGCGCCCTACGAGGGCGCACGTAGATGTGCGGCATCTGCGGGCTCGCCGCGGCCGCCGGCGCCGTCGACCGCCAGCGCCTCGCGCGGATGTCGGCGACGCTCGTGCACCGCGGCCCGGATTCCGAGGGGACGCACGTGGACGGGGAGATCGGCCTCGCCGCACGCCGGCTCGCGATCATCGATCTGACCGGCGGCGACCAGCCGATCGCGAACGAGGACGGCTCGGTGGTCGTCGTGCAGAACGGCGAGATCTACAACCACCTCGAGCTGCGCGCCGAGCTCGAGCGCGCCGGCCACCGCTTCGCGACACGCTGCGACACCGAGGTCCTGGCGCACGGCTACGAGCAGTGGGGACCACGTTTGTGGGAGCGCCTGCGCGGGATGTTCGCCGTCGCGGTGCACGACGCGCGGTCACGCTCGCTCGTGCTCGCGCGCGACCCGTACGGGATCAAGCCGCTCTACTACCGCGACGCATCCGGCGAGCTCGCGTTCGCATCCGAGCTCGACGCGCTCCCGCGCGGCGAGATCGACCTCGACGCGCTCGAGGCGTTCCTCACGTTCAACGTGATCCCGGCGCCGCTGTCGATCTACCGCGAGATCCGCAAGCTCCCGCCCGGCCACACGCTGACGTGGCGCGACGGCGACGCGACGGTCGAGCGCTACGCGCGCCCCGGCCCGCTCGAGCCCCGCGACGACGCCGACGAGGTCGAGCTGGTCGAGGAGTGCCGCGCGCGGCTGCGCGACTCGGTGCGCGCGCATCTGATCGCGGACGTGCCGGTCGGCGTGCTCCTGTCGGGCGGCGTCGATTCGGGCGCGCTCGCGGCGCTCGCAGCCGAGGAGTCGAGCGAGACGGTGCGCACCTTCTCGATCGGGTTCGAGGAGGCGTCCTTCGACGAGCTCGCCGGCGCGCGGGCCGTCTCGCGCCGCTACGACACGACGCACCGCGAGCTCGTCCTCCGCCCGGACGCGGCGCTGCTCCTCCCCGCGCTCGCCGACGCGTTCGACGAGCCGTTCGCCGACTCGTCGGCGTTGCCGACCTACCTCGTCTCGCAGCTCGCGGCGGACGACGTGAAGGTGGCGCTGTCGGGCGAGGGTGGCGACGAGCTCTTCGGCGGCTACTACACCTACGTCGCCGACCTGCTCGCGGAGCGGATCGGCCCCGTCGCCTCGCTCGCCGGCCCGGCGGCGCGGCTGCTGCCGTCGTCATCCCGCAAGGCGAGCTTCGACTACAGGGCGAAGCGGTTCACGCAGTCGGCGCACCTGCCGCCACTCGAGCGCCACCACGGCTGGAAGGAGATCTTCTCGCCGGACGCGCGGGCCGAGCTGACGGGCCGGCGCAGCGGCTTCGACCCCGTCGACCTCCTTCGTTCCCGCTTCGCCGAGACGGAGGGCCACGACCTGCTCGCGCGGTTGCAGGACGTCGACTTCGGCGTCTACCTCGTCGACGACCTGCTGGTGAAGACCGACCGCGCGTCGATGGCGTGGTCGCTCGAGGCGCGCGTCCCGTTCATGGACCCGGTCGTGACGAGCTTCGCGTTCTCACTACCGGCGCGGCACAAGGTGCGCGGGCTGCAGAAGAAGCGGCTGCTGCGCAAGGCGGTCGCGCCGCTGCTTCCGCCGGAGGTGGTGAACGGCAGGAAGCGCGGCTTCTCGATTCCCGCCGCGGCGTGGCTGCGCGGCAAGCTGCTCCCGTTCGCGCGCGAGACGCTCGCACCGGAGGCGTTGCGCCGCCAGGGCTACCTCGACCACGCGGCGGTCGGGCGCCTGCTCGACGCCCACGCCGCCGGGCGCGAGGACCTGTCGCGCCAGCTCTGGGGGCTGCTCGCGTTCACGCTCTGGCACGAGCGGCACGTCGAGGGCGTGCGCCGCGACGCGTCGCTCGAGCAGGCGCTCGCGTGACGTGAGGGTCTGGGTCGACTTCACGGCGAGCGCGCATCCGCTCGTGTTCCGGCCGCTCGTGGGGCTGCTCGAACAGCAGGGCCACGAGGTCGAGATCACCGCGCGCGACTACGCGCAGACGCTGCAGCTGATCGCGGCGCACGGCATGACGGCGACCGTGATCGGCCATCACGGCGGGCGCTCGGCGGTCGGGAAGGCGAGGCAGATGCGCTCGCGGCTGTCCGCGCTCCGTGCGTGGGCGAAGCCGCGCGACTTCGACCTGGCGCTCGCGCACGGATCGCACGAGCTGACGATGACCGCCCGCCGCCTCGGCATCCCGAGCGCGACGACGTTCGACTACGAGTGGGCGTGGCTGCAGCACCAGCTCGGCTGCCGCGCCGCGACGCGCGTCGTCGTCCCGGAGGCGATCCCGGCCGAGCGGCTCGCGCGCTACGACGCGAGGCCGCCGAAGCTGCAGCAGTACCCCGGCCTGAAGGAGGAGTACTACCTGTCCGACTTCGAGGCCGACGCATCCGTTCCCGCCGCCTTCGGCGTCGACCCGGGCCGGGTGCTCGTCGTCCTCAGACCACCGCCGGACGTCTCGCTCTACCACCGGCACTCGAACCCGCTCTTCCCGCAGACGCTCGACCATCTCGGCCGGCGCGACGACGTGCACGCGTTCGTGATCCCGCGCACCGAGGAACAGCGCGACTTCGTGCGGGGGCTCGAGCTGCCCTCGGTGATCGTCCCGGAGGAGGCCGTCGACGCGCAGAGCCTGATCGCACTCGCCGATCTCGTCGTCTCGGCCGGTGGCACGATGAACCGCGAGGCGGCGGCGCTCGGCGTGCCCGTCTACACGACGTACGGCGGCCGCCTCGGCGGCGTCGACGAGGAGCTGATCCGCGAAGGCCGGCTCCGGCCGCTCACCGACCCGCGCGCGCTCGAGCTGCGCAAGCGGGAGGACGCCGAGGAGTCGCGCGTCCGCCGCGACCCGCAGCTGCTGCTCGACCTCTTGCTCTCGGCCTGGATCCACCGAGATGCGTGACCGCGGGGCGTTCGGCTGGGCCGTCAGAACGCGGCGCGGTGGCGGTGGACGGGCCGAGACCCGGCCGCCGACGCCGTGACGCGGAGCGCACCGGCCGGGTGCGGGCCCCGACAGGGCCGGAGCCCGGGCGTGAAGCGGCCTGACGAGTCCAGACGGGCGCACCGCCCGCGCAGATCGGTGGATCCGGGCTCAGCCCTGCCCGATCGATAGTCCGCCGCTCAGCGCGACCCCGACGAGCGCCGGGGCGCCGGGCCGCACGGTGACGGCGAGGTGAGTCCCTCCGAGCCAGGCCGCCAGCCTGGCGCCGTCCCCCGAGAGCGCGAGCCGCTCGACGCGGACATCTCCCGCCGGATGACGCACGGCCGCGGCGCCGGGCAGCGTCGCCCCGGGCTCCCACTCGATGAAGAACGGCAGGAACGGCTCGGCCGCCGCCTCGACGACCCCCGCGAGCCGCCAGCGAAGTGTCGTCCCGTCCGGCCGCGCCCGCTCGCCGGCCTCGATCTCGAGGCCCAGCCGGGCCGCGTGGGCGTCCAGGTCGCCGGTGCGCACCGCCCACGCGAGCGGCGCGAAGGGCGCCTCCCGCGCGGACGCCACCCGCCGCCCGAACACGGTGCACGCCGCCTCCTCCTCGTCGGCCACGGCGACGAGCTCGAGATAGGCGTCGCCGAGCGGAACGATCCGGTTCTCGGTCCCCCACCCGGGATGCCGGCCGCCGGCGACCGAGGCGAGCCCGTGCCGCGCCTGGAGCTCGCGGGCGGCGTCGTCGAGGTCGGCCGCGGCGAGGACGACGTGATCGAGCTCCAAGCTCGAACGGCTCACTCGCCGGCGACCGCCGCGAGGATCTCGTCACCGTAGCGCTCGAGCTTCGACGGCCCGACGCCGGCGATCCCGGCGAGCTCCGCGCGCGTCGAGGGCCGTGCGTCGGCGATCTCGTGCAGCACGCGGTCGTGGAAGACGACGTAGGGCGGCACGCCGTCGCCGCGCGCGCGTTCGAGCCGCCAGGCGCGGAGCCGCTCCCCGAGCGGCGTCCAGTCGGCCTTCGGCCTCGACCGGGGCGAGACGGTCGTGCCGAGCTCGCGGAGGAACGGGCTCGGCGTGGCGGACCAGGTGACCCAGAGCACCCGCTTCGCCCGCGTCAGCCCGACGTAGAGGAGCCGCCGCTCCTCGGCGACCTGCTCGGGGCTTCGCGCCTGCCGCGACGGCAGCTCCTTCGCCTCGAGCCGGGGCAGGAACACCGCCTCGAACTCGAGCCCCTTCGCGCGGTGGAGCGTGAGCAGGTGGACGCCGCGCGCGCCCTCGCCGCCCGGATCGAAGCGACGGCGCAGCTCGTCGACGAACGCGGCCGCGTCGCCGTCGAACGCCTCCGCGAGCGCGACGAGCCGGGCGAGGTCGGTCTGCCGGACGAGCTCTCGCTCCCCGAGCGACTCCTGCGGCTCCTCGAGCCAGCCGGCCGCGAGCGCAGCGGCGCGCACCGACTCGGGCGCAGGTGCCTCGCCCGCGCGTGCGAGCCGGGGAATCAGCCGGCGGGCGGCGTCGCGGGCGAGCAGCGAGGCGCCCTGGAACGGGATTCCCGCCTCGTGCAGCAGCTCCTCGTAGTCGGTCAGGCGCGCGTTCGTGCGGCAGAGGATCGCCGCCTCCTCGAGCGGGCAGTCGAGCGCGCGCAGCGCCTCGACGATCGCCGCGCCTTCGTCGTGCGGCGAGACGAACGCACGGACGACCGGCTCCGGGCCGGGGTCGCGGGTCGCCTCGAGCACCTTCTCCGCACCGCCGAGCTGCGGCACGAGCCTGTTTGCCAGCGCGAGCACCTCGGGGGTCGAGCGGTAGTTCTGCTCGAGGCGCACGACGAGCGCGCCCGGGTAGCGGTCCGGCATCCCGAGCAGGTGCTCCGGCCCGGCGCCCGTGAAGGCGTAGATCGACTGGTAGTCGTCCCCGACGACGCAGAGGTCGTCGCGGCCGCCGAGCCACAGGTCGAGCAGCGTCTGCTGGAGCAGGTTGACGTCCTGGTACTCGTCGACCGTGAACGCGCGGTACTGGCGCCGGAACGTCTCGGCCGCCGCCGCGTCGGTCTCGAAGAGCGCGATCGCCTGCTCGAGCAGGTCCTCGAAGTCGACGAGCCGCTCCCGCTCCTTGCGGCGCTCGTACTCGCGGTAGACGCGCAGCATCAGGTCCGGGGGGATCGGCGGCTCGTGCGCGCCGAGGCTGCCGAGGTAGCGCTCGGGCGGGATCCGGCGGTTCTTCGTCCACTCGACCTCCGAGGCGAGGTCGGCGGCTGCGCGGAACCGGTAGGCGCCCGGCAGGGTGTTGCCGATCTGCCGGAGCACGAGCGCCTTCGACGGCAGGATCGACCCGACCCGCCCGGGCGCGAAGTGCCGGAGCTGGCGCAGCGCCGCGGCATGGAACGTGCCCGCGCGGACGCGGCCCGCGCCGAGCCGGGCGAGGCGCGCCCGCAGCTCCCCGCCCGCCTTCTCGGTGAACGTCACGGCCATCAGCTCCGACGCCGCGAAGGCCCCGGACTCGACCTGGTGGGCGAGCCTGTGCGTGATCGTCGTCGTCTTCCCCGAGCCCGCGCCGGCGAGGATGCAGACGGGCCCGCGCACGGCCTCC
>DASUZZ010000066.1:0-5388 GCA_036376615.1 Gaiellaceae bacterium | reverse complement strand
GGTGCGCACGCCGGTCATGCGCCCGCGCATGTACGGGTCGACCGAGACGAAGACGTTGCGGACGGCGACCTCGCCCTTGTCGGGCTTGCGCTCCACCGCCTCCCGCAGCTCGAAGTCGGCCTCCCGCGGCGCGCCCTGCGGCCGCGCGGCGAGCACGACCTCGCGGCTCACGGCGCCGGGGCCGGCAGGTCCGGGATGAAACCGTCGTTCGCCATCAGCTCGCGCGCCTCGGCGAGCGAGAGGTCGGCGGGCGGGACGATCGCATCCGACGGCGAGAGATCCTCCGCCGGCAGCCGCTCGCCGCTCCGGACCGCATCGGCGAGCGCGCCGAGGCTCACCCTGAGTGCGCCCTCGTCGCCCGACTCGATCGCCCGCGCCACCTCCTCGTCGAGCTCGTGCAGCTTGTCCCGTAGCCCGTCGTCGACCCGCCACTGGCCCTCTCCGAGCACGCGCACGATCATTTCTTCGTCGCCTCCTCCGCGCCGTCCTCGCCGCCGCCCTCGATCGCCTTCGGCGCCTCACCCTGACCGAGCTCGGCCTTCATCTTCGCGAGGTCGTCGTCGACCTGGTTGCCCTGCGAGATCTGCGCGAGCTGCCGGTCGATGTCGTCGCCGGAGGACGTCATGTCCTCGAGCGCGCCCGACGTGGTGAGCTCGTCGATCGCGTTCGCGCGCGCCTGCATCTGCTCGGTCTTGTCCTTTGCACGCTGCACGGCCAGGCCGACGTCTGCCATCTGCTCGCCGAGCCCGGTCGCCGCCTCCCCGATCCGCACCTGCGCCTCCGCCGCCGAATACTGCGCCTTGATCACTTCCTTCTGCGTGCGGAAGGACTCGACCTTCGTCTGCAGCGTCTTCTCGCCCTCGATCAGCTTCGCCTGCTGGGCCTCGAGCTGCTGGCCCTGCTGCATGATCCCGTCGAGCTGCCCCTGCACCGCCGCCTTGCGCGCGAGCGCCTCCCGCGCCAGATCCTCGCGGTTTGCCTGCAGCGCCTGCCGGGCCTGCCCGTCGAGCTTGTCGACCTGCTGCTGCATCGAGGTGTACTGGAGCTCGAGCCGCTTCTTCGCCGTGGTCACGTCGGCGATGCCGCGCTTGACGTTCTGGAGCTGTCTGAGCTGCTCCTCGTAGGAGTAGTCGAGGGTCTCGTTGGGGTTCTCGGCACGATCGAGCAGCTTCGAGAACTTCGCCTTGACGATCGTGGTGGCGCGTCCCATCAGGCCGGGCATAACGGTTCAACTCCTCGGGTCGTGTGGCCCGGTTAGCCTATCGGCGTGCTGGTTGCGCGGAGCATGGACGACCGGTGGCTCTCGAACGCCTACCTGGTCGCCGACGAGCCCGGCGGGGCGGCGATCTTCGTCGACTCGGGCGCGCCGGTCGAGCCGCTCCTGCAGGCGGCCGCGGAGTGGCGCGTCACGCCGACGCACGTCTTCCGGACGCACGCGCACGCCGACCATGTCGCCCACGAGGCCGACCTCGCGCTGCCGGTCGCCCGCGGCTCGATGGACGTCGGCGGGCTCGTGATCGAGGCGATCCCGACGCCCGGCCACTCCGACGACATGGTCTGCTTCGTCGTCGACGACGAGGCGGTCTTCTCCGGCGACACGCTGTTCAAGGACGCTGTCGGCGGCGGCAACTTCGAGGAGATCAAGAGCGCCGTGCTCGACGTCTACATGTCGATGCCGCACGACCGGCGCGTGCTGCCGGGGCACACCGACGAGACCACGATCGGGCGCGAGTGGGAGCAGAACCCGTTCATCCGCGTGTGGCGCGGCGTCGAGCCCGAGGGCGAGGAGCGCGTCGTCGTCGGCGACCGCGACGCGACCCTGATCGTCTGGTCGCCCGACTACGACGGCAACGGCAAGGCGTGGGTGCGCTTCGACGACGGCACGGACGCGATCGTCGGCGGCTCGCGCGTCGAGCGGCCGTAGTGGATCTCGTCGACCCGGAGCTCGAGGCGTACGCCGAACAGGTGACCTCGCCGCACGAGGCGCTGCTCGCCGAGCTCTCGGCGGAGACGATCCGCGACAACATCGGCCCGGCGGGCATGCTCACCGGCCCCGTCGCCGGCCGGTTCCTCGAGCTGCTCGTCTGGGCGATCGCGCCGAAGCGCGTGCTCGAGATCGGCACCCTCACCGGCCACTCCGCGCTGGCGATGGCGGCGGCGCTGCCGCCGGACGGCCATCTCGACGCGTGCGAGCTCAGCCCCGACCGAGCCGCCGTCGCGCAGCGCAACTTCGACCGCTCCCCGCACGGCGCCAGGATCACGCTGCATGTCGGCCCGGCGCTCGACACGATCGCGCGGCTCGAGGGCGAGTTCGACTTCGTCTTCCTCGACGCCGACAAGGACGGGTACGTCGGCTACTACGACGCGGTGCTGCCGCGGCTCTCCGAGCGCGGGCTGATCGCCGCCGACAACACGCTCATGGGCGGCTCCGTGCTCGACGGCGCCGGCCCGATCGTGCGCTTCAACGAGCACGTCGCCGCCGACCCGCGCTCGGTGCAGGTGCTGCTCACGGTGCGCGACGGGATCACGCTCATCCGGCGCGCCTAGCACGTCTGCGGTTGCACGAATCGTACTGCGAAGCAGAGAATCACCCGAACCCGAGACGGGAGGTGGAGATGTACGACCACGTGGCGATCCCGGTGCGCGACGTCGAGGCGAGCCGGAAGTTCTACGAGCCTGTGCTCGACGGGCTCGGCGCGAAGGTGATGATCGACGACCCCGGCTTCATGCTCATCGGCAACGACGACGGCCTGCTCGCGCTCAGGCAGTCCGAGGAGGTCCTGCCGATCCACGTCGCCTTCCGGACCGACCGGGCCGGCGTCGACGCCTTCTACGAGACGGCGCTTGCGGCCGGCGGCACGGACAACGGCAGGCCCGGCGTGCGCTCCGACTACCACGAGAACTACTACGCCGCGTTCGTCCACGACCCCGACGGCCACAACATCGAGGCGGTCTGCCAGCGCCCCGCCTGAGCCGTCGACCCTGGTGCCTGGCACCCTCGTGCCAGGCACCAGGTCGTCGCTACCTGGCGATCTCCCAGATGTGGCCGCCGGGATCGCGGAAGCTCGCCGTCCGGATCCCCCACGGGCGGTCGACCGGCCCGTTCAGCAGCTCGACGCCCCGGCGCTTCAGGTCCTCGCAGGTCGCGTCGACATCCTCGACACCCAGCGTGAACTGGTAGCGCACGCCGGCGTCGGGTGATGCGACCGGTGCCGGCTCGACGAGCGACGGCGCCTGGCTCACCTTCAGCAGGTTGATCAGCGTGTCGCCGATCTTGAACACAGCCGAGTTGTCGTCCTCGTAGACCACCGGCAGGTCGAAGACGCGCCGGTAGAAGCTCCGGGCCTCGTCCAGGTCCTCGACGAAGAGCGTGATCGCCGCGATCCCGCCCGGCCACGCCCCGCTCTCTTCTGCGCTGCTCATCTCGCGTCTCCTCTGCGTTTTTCGTTTCGGCTGCCTCTACTCCGACTGAACGAGCGTAGAAACCTCATCGCACGGCCGGGACAACGTTCGCCGCGCGAGATGAGGAGCGCAGAGGGCGAGCTACACGCGCGTGGGAACGCCGCTGCGAGCGAGCAGGGTCAGCAGAAACGCCGGCGCGATCCTGGGGACGACGATGCCCTGGACCTGGAGAACGACGATCGCTGGGGTCCGTCCGTGCGCGGGGTAGAAGGAGCCGTGCTGCGATGCCTGCGCCGGGCTCGTCGGGCGAGGACGGCCTCGCCAGTCCCAGAACTCCGCCAGGTCGAAGCGTGCCCGCGTGCGCAGGCTCGCCACCGCCGGGCCGCGGGCGGGCGGCGCGCTGCCGACCGCGAGCAGGATCTTCAGGTTCTGCCGCCAGTTCGCGAGGAGGACCGGATGCGAGAGCCCGTGGCCGTCGACGAGGATGCAGTTCGGGGCCGCCGCGGAGGCCGCCGCGGCGAGGCCGAGGGCTGCGCCGAGAAGCGCGATCAGCAGCAGGGCTCGTGCCATGCCTCGGATTACACCGCGTCGATACCGGAGGTTCCGGGACGCCTCCTCACGACCCGGCTGTGTCCGGAAAGGACAGTAGGGTGCGCCCCCATGCGCCTGATCGTCGCCCGCTGCGAGGTCACGTACACCGGCCGGCTGACCGCCTACCTGCCGGAGTCCACGCGGCTGCTGATGCTGAAGGACGACGGCTCGGTGCTCGTCCACGCGGATGCGGGAGGGTACAAGCCGCTCAACTGGATGACGCCGCCGACCGTCCTCGAGCAGGGCGACGGCTCGATCGTCGTGCGCAAGCGCGCCGGGCGCTCGGAGGACCGGCTCGAGATCCGCCTCGCCGAGGTGCTGTCGGACGTGACGCACGACATGGGCGAGGCGGCCGGACTGCAGAAGGACGGCGTCGAGCGCGACCTGCAGCTGCTCCTCGCCGACCAGCCCGGGCAAGTCGAGGAGGGCCTCCGACTCGTCAAGCGTGAGTGGCCGACGGAGGTCGGGCCGGTCGACCTGATGTGCCGCGACGCGGACGGCGCTTGGGTCGCGGTCGAGATCAAGCGGGTCGGGACGATCGACGCGGTCGAGCAGCTGACGCGTTACCTCGACTGCATCCGCGTCGATCCCGCGCGGAGCGCGTGCCGCGGGATCCTCGCCGCGCAGGCGATCAAGCCGCAGGCGGTCGCCCTCGCCGAGAGCCGCGGTATCGGCTGCGTCGAGGTCGACCTCGGCGTGCTGCGCGGCGAGCGCGCGGCCGAGCTCACGCTCTTCGCCGTCTAGCTCGGCACAGTTTCGTCACCCTCGTTTGGTGACGTTTGCCCTGCTCCGAGCGGGGCTGTTACACGGTTGTAACCCTTGTTTGGCAAGAGGACACGTCCGCGTAGGTCAGCGGACGACGAAGGTGCTGCCGCCGAGGAGCGCGCCGTAATGCGACTTCGCGCGCGGGCCGATGCCCGGCCAGACGTACCAGCGGTATGCGCCGGGCTTCAGCGCGTACGCCCGGCCGCCGTAGCGCCAGTGGCGCGGCACGCGGAAGGACGCCGCGAGCGGCCAGGTGCTCAGCACCTTCTTGCCGCCGCGGAAGAGCTGCACGTTGTAGTAGCGCGCAGCGGCCGTCGCCACCCACGCGAGGCCGACGCCGCCGGCACCGACCTTCGCGCCCGCCGCCGGCGCGTACAGGGCTCGCGGCGTCGCGGTCAGCGACGCGACCGCCTTGTTCCCGGCGGCGTCCCGACTCGTCAGCGTGTAGCGGTACGCGACGCCCACGCGCAGGTTCGTGTCGCGGAAGCTCGACGCATTGCCGCGGTAGACGACCGATGCGGCGGCGGACCTGCGACCCGGACGGCGCGCGACCACGACCGTCTTCAGGTCGGGCGGACGCTTCCAGCTGAGCATCGCGCTGCGGTCGCCGACCGTCGCCGCGAGCTTCGA
>DASUZZ010000065.1:0-21003 GCA_036376615.1 Gaiellaceae bacterium | reverse complement strand
AACGCGCATCCCCTCACGGGCTGCGACGACGAGCGGCTCGCCGTCGTCCTCAACGGCATCGTCGAGAACTACCGCGAGCTGAAGGCCGAGCTCGAGGAGGCCGGGCACCGGTTCAGCTCCGAGACGGACGCCGAGGTCGTGTCGCACCTGTTCGAGGACGCGTACGAGGGCGACCTCGTCGCGGCCGCGCTCGCGGTATTCGCGCGGCTCGAGGGGCATTTCGCGTTCGTCGTCATCCATCACGACGAGCCGCACCGCCTGGTCGGCGTCCGGCACCAGTGCCCGCTCGTCGTCGGGCTGGGCGAGGGCGAGAACTTCGTCGCCTCGAACCTGTCGGCGTTCCTGTCCGAGACGCGCCACGTGCAGTTCCCCGACGACGGCATGGTCGTCGAGGTCACGCCCGAGGGGGTACGCATCGTCGACGCCTACACCGGCGAGGACGTCGAGCTCGACGTCGTCGAGGTCGACTGGGACGACGCTGCCGCCGAGCGCTCGGGGTACGAGACGTTCATGCTCAAGGAGATCTACGAGCAGCCGGAGGGCGTCGCCGAGACGATCGGCGACCGCGTGCGGCACGGGCATCTCGTGCTCGAGGGTCTCGGGATGAGCGAGGACGAGCTGCGCAGGCTGCGTCGGATCGTGATCGTCGCCTGCGGGACCGCGTACCACGCGGGCGTCGTCGGCCGCTACGCGATCGAGGAGTGGGGCCGTGTCCCGGTCGAGCCCGACGTCGCGAGCGAGTGGATCTACCGCAACCCGGTGCTCGACCCGGGGACGCTCGTGATCGGGATCTCTCAGTCCGGGGAGACGCGCGACACGATCCAGGCGATGAAGCTGGCGCGCGAGAAGGGCGCGCGGACGGTCGCGATCACGAACATGATGGGCTCGCAGATCACGCGCGAGGTCGACTCGGTGCTGTTCACGCGCACGGGTCTCGAGGTCGGCGTGGCGGCGTCGAAGACCTTCACGGCGCAGGTCGCGCTGCTGTTCCTGATCGGGCTCAAGCTGGCGCAGGTCCGGGCGACGCTCCCGCCGGACGAGGTCGAGTTCATCCTCGACGAGGTCTACGACCTCCCGCAGAAGATGCAGCGCTTCCTCGACGGCGATCATCCGATCGAGGAGATCGCGCAGCGCCTGCACGACCGCCCGTTCTTCCTCTATCTCGGCCGTCACGTCGGTCTGCCCGTCGCGCTCGAGGGCGCGTTGAAGCTCAAGGAGATCTCGTACATCCCGACCGAGGCCTACTCGGCGGGCGAGATGAAGCACGGGCCGATCGCGCTGCTCGAGGAGGGGACGCCGGTCGTCGTCGTGGCGACCCGCATCCACGTGTACGACAAGATCGTGTCGAACATCCAGGAGACGCGCGCGCGCGGCGCCCACGTGATCGCGATCGCGACCGACGGCAACGAGGACATCCAGCACCACGCAGACGACGTGATCTACGTCCCCACGTCGCCGGCGTTCCTGCAGGCGGCGCTCGCGATCCTGCCGCTGCAGCTGCTCGCCTACCGCATCGCACGCCTGCGCGGGCTCAACGTCGACCAGCCGCGCAACCTCGCGAAGACCGTCACGGTCGAGTAGCGACCGTCTCCTGCGCCGTCTGCACGAAGGCGCGCGTGGCCGGCGAGCTGTAGCGGTCGCGGTGCTGCGCGACCGCGATGATGCGGGGCGCCATCGGCTCTCCGAGCTCGACCACCGCGATTCGCCGGTCGGCCTGGTCGACGGTCAGCCGCGGCATAACGGCGACGCCCAGCCCCGCCGCGACGAGACCCTGCAGCGTCGGATTGTCCCCCGAGCGGAACGCCCAGTGCGGCTCGATCCCGGCCGCACGGAAGGCCGCGACGATCGGCGCCGATCCGTGGTCGTCGCGGAAGCCGATCAACGGTTGAGCGGCGACGTCGCGCAGCGTCGGACGGGCGTCCGCGAGCGGCGAGCCGGCGGCCACGATCACGACGTACGGGTCGTGCAGCAGCTCGACCGTCTCGATCGGTGCGTCGGCGACGGGCAGCTGCAGGAAGCCGACGTCGATGTCGCCGCTCTCGATCGCCCGCACGATCCCGTCGTCCTCGAGCTCGTCGAGCATCACGGCGATGTTCGGCAACCGCGCCGCGAATCGGCGCATCACCTCCGGCAGCAGCCGCGCGCCGACCGACTGGAACGCGCCGACCCGGAGCGTGCCGACTTCCCCGGCCTGCAGCGCGTGCAGGTCGGCCTGGGCTGCGCGCAGGCGGTCGACGATCGAGTCGGCATGACGGAGCAGCAGCACACCCGCCTCCGTCAGCGACACGGGGCGCGGCCCGCCCGGCCGTTCCACGAGTCGCTCGCCGACGATGCGCTCGAGCGTCGCGAGCTGCTGGCTCACCGCCGACTGCGTGTAGCCGAGCCGCTCGGCCGCCCTCCCGAACGAGCCCTCCTCGGCGATCGCGCGCAGCGCGGCGAAATGCCGCAGCTCGACGCCGAGCCATCCATCATGTTCCATGATCAAATAGAGTAGTAGGTCCATTTGCGCTGATAGTCCCTGCTGAGGCACGCTGCGGGTCATGGCAGCACTCGTCTTCCTGATCGTCGTGCTCGGCATCTGCGCGCTCGGCGCCCGGTACGGCGTCGACTCGCGGCCGGTCGAGCGCCGCCGGCACCGCCCCAACCTGTAAGCGCAGCCCGGCTATTCCACATACCCTCATGGGGTATGTGGGTACTCGATGGTCTCGGCAACGCGTTCCGGATGTTCTGGGAGGTCTGGTGGGCGCTCGTCGTCGGCTTCGCGCTCTCCGGGATCGTCCAGGCATGGGTGCCGCGCCCGCCGCTCGAACGGGCTCTCGGGGGGCGGGGGCTCAGGCAGGTCTCGCTCGCGACGGCCCTCGGCGCGGCGTCGTCCTCCTGCTCGTACGCAGCGATCGCAATCGCCAAGTCGCTGTTCCAGAAGGGAGCGAGCCTCGCCTCGGCGATGACGTTCCAGTTCGCGTCGACCAACCTCGTCTTCGAGCTCGGGCTCGTGGTCTGGCTCTTCCTCGGCTGGCAGTTCACGCTCGCCGAGTTCGTCGGCGGGATCGTCCTCATCCTCCTCACCTGGGCGGCGCTCGCCGCATTCGTCCCGCGCCGCCGCGAGGAGGAAGCCCGCGCCCATGCCGCTGCGGCGGATGCGGGGCACGTCCATCACACCGCGCAGAGCGACGCTCCGACGCTCCGGCGCAAGCTGACCTCGCTGCAGGCGTGGTCCGACGTCGCACACAACTTCCGCGCCGACTGGACGATGCTGTGGAAGGAGATCCTCGCCGGCTTCCTGATCGCGGGCTACGTCTCGCTGCTCCCGGCGACCTTCTTCAACCGGTTGTTCCTCACGAACGCGTGGACGCCGCTGCGCATCCTCGAGAACGCGATCGTCGGGCCGATCGTCGCGGCGCTCGCCTTCGTCTGCTCGATCGGGAACATCCCGCTCGCGGCGGTGCTCTGGGCGGGCGGCATCTCGTTCTCCGGCGTGCTCGCGTTCATCTACGCCGACCTGATCATCATCCCGATCGTCTTTGCGTACCGGAAGTACTACGGCGGCTGGACCGCCGCGCGACTCGTGGGGATCATGTTCGGGGCGATCGTGGTCGCGGCCCTCGCCGTCGACGGGCTCTTCTCGTTGCTCGGTCTCGTGCCGTCGAGCAGGCCGTCGATCGGTTCGATCTCGGAGCGGCCGATCACGTGGAACTACACCGCGGTGCTGAACCTGATCGCGCTGGCGGGATTCGCCGCGCTCGTGATGCTGACCGTCCGGCGCGGGGCCAGGGATCCGGTGTGCGGCATGACCGTCGACCGCGGCGCAGGGCTCCCGACCTCGACCCACCACGGCAGGACCGTCCACTTCTGCAGCACGCACTGCAAGTCGACGTTCGACACGAACCCGGAGGCATACACATGACGTACGGCTACGTTCGAGAGGACCACAAGCAGGCGCTGCTCGCGCGGCTCAAACGCGCGGAGGGTCAGGTGCGCGGGCTGCAGAAGATGATCGAGGACGAGCGCTACTGCATCGACATCCTCACGCAGGTCGCGGCGACGCGCGCCGCGCTCGACGGCGTGGCGCTCGAGGTGCTCCGCGACCACGTCCTCCACTGCGTTCGCGAAGGCGGCGAGGAGAAGGCAGCCGAGGTGACGGACGCGGTCGAACGGCTGATCCGCTCGCGCTAGTCGTCGACGTCCCGCCGCAGGCGCTTCGTCCGTCCGCGGCGCTTCTTCTCCTCGAGCCTGCGCTCCTGCGCCGCCTTCGTCGGCGCGGTCGGCCTCCGCGGGCGACGCACGCGGGTCGCCTCGCGCAGCTGCTCGACGATCCGGTCGGTCGCCAGCTCACGGTTCCGAAGCTGCGAGCGCTCGTCCTGGGCGACCGCTCGCACGACCGGGCCGATGCGCTCGAGGACGAGCCGCCGCTCGCGCTCGGTGAGCGCGGCCGACTCCTCGACGTCGAAGAGCGCCTCGACGCGCGTCGAGCTCTTCTGTGCGTGCTGGCCGCCGGGACCGCTCGACCGTGAGAAGCGGAACGCGATCTCCGACCGAATAGACTCGGCGTCCATGGCCGCGATTCTCCTGGACGTGGACGGCGTCCTGCACGTCTCGGGTGAGCCGATTGCCGGCGCGGCGGCCGCGATCAGGCGCCTGCGCCGGGACGGGCACCGGCTTCGCTTCGTCACCAACTCGACCACCCGCTCGAGGCCGCACCTCGCCGAGCAGCTCAGGGGGATGGGCATCGAGCTGGAGGACGACGAGCTCCAGACGACCGGGAGCGTCGCCGCGCGCGCGCTGGCCGGCAAGCGCGTGCTCGCGCTCACGATGCCGGGGCTCCTCGACGACCTCGACGGGCTGCAACTGGTCGGCATGAACGTCGACGCCGTCCTCCTCGGCGGCGCCGACGAGGGCGAGGAAACGGGCCGCGTCTTCTCCTACCTGAACCTGAACCGCGCCTTCCACGAGCTCGAGGCCGGCGCGGAGCTCTACTGCCTGCACAAGAACCGGTGGTGGCAGACGTCCGACGGCGCGCGGCTCGATGCGGGCGCGTTCGTCGCCGGGCTCGAGTACGCCGCCGACACGGAGGCCACGGTGCTCGGAAAGCCGAGCACCGCGTACTTTGCGGCCGCGCTCGAGGCGCTCGATGCCGACCCGGCACTCACCTGGATGGTCGGCGACGACATCGAGGGCGACATCCTCGGCGCGCACAACCACGGCCTGCGCACGGTGCTCGTGCGCACGGGCAAGTTCCGGCCCGACGACGTCGAGCGCTCACGCGTGCAGCCGGACGGGATCGTCTCGTCGATCGCCCAGCTTCCCGACTGGCTCGAGCGGAACCACTGACCCGTGCGCGTCGGGGTCGACCTGATCGAGATCGAGCGGGTCCGGCACGCGCTCGCACGGTACGGCGACGCGTTCAAGGAGCGCTGCTTCACGCCGGCCGAGCGCGAGTACTGCGACTCGAAGCCGAACCCGCCGCAGCACTACGCCGGGCGGTTCGCGGCGAAAGAGGCGGTCGGCAAGGCGCTCGGCTCGGGCGTCCTCTTCACCTGGAAGGAGATCGAGATCCGCGGCCGGCCGAAGCCGGGCGTGCACCTCGCCGGCCGCACGGCCGCCTGGGCGGCCCGCGTCGGCGCCGACCGCGTCGAGCTCTCGATGACGCATTCGCGCGAGCTGGCGGCCGCGGTTGCGGTGGTGGTCGACGCATGAGGCTGTTGCCGCTGCTCACGGCGGAGGAGACGCGGGCGGCGGAGGCGGCGCACCGGGGCTCGCTCGACGAGCTGATGGAGCGCGCAGGGGCGGCGGTGGCCGAGGTCGTCCTGCGCTCGTACCCGGGCCGCGTCACCGTGGTCGCCGGCAAGGGCAAGAACGGCGGCGACGCCAGGATCTGCGCGCGGGTGCTCGGGGAGGCGGGACGCGAGGTGACGCTCGTCGAGGGCTCAGGCGACCTGGGGGCGCCCGATGTGATCGTCGACGGGCTGCTCGGCATCGGGCTCGAGGGCGCGCCGCGCGAGGACGTCGCCCGCATGATCGACCTGATCAACGCGGCCGGCCGGCCGGTGGTCTCGATCGACGTCCCGTCCGGCGTGAACGCGTCGACCGGCGAGGTCTCGGGGCCGGCCGTTCGAGCGGCGATCACGGTGACCTTCGGGGCTGCGAAGGTCGGGCTCGCGGTGGCGCCGGGGCACCTCCACGCGGGCGCGGTGACGGTCGCGCCGCTCGGGTTGCGTCCGCGCGACCACGAGCATTCGCTCGTTCCCGCGTCCGTGGTGCTCGACGTCCCCGCGAAGAGAACGGAGTCGACGAAGTACAGCGCCGGGTCGGTTCTGATCGTCGGCGGGTCGCGTGGCCTGACCGGCGCGGCGATGCTCGCATCGCTCGCCGCATGCCGCGCCGACGCGGGCTACGTTGCGGTCGCGGCGCCGGAGTCGACGCTGCCCGTGCTCGAGACGGCGCTGCTCGAGGTGGTCAAGCACCCGCTTCCCGAGGACCTGTCGGGGCGGCTGCTGCCGCGCGCGTCGGACGCCGTCCTCGCGGCGGCCGAGAAGGCCGACGCGGTCGCGATCGGGCCGGGCCTCGGACGCAGCGACGGGACGGTCGAGCTCGTCCGCGTGCTGCTCGAGCGGCTCGACCTGCCCGTCGTGCTCGACGCCGACGCGCTCTGGGAGCTCGAGCCGTTCACGCGGAGTGCGCCGACCGTGATCACGCCGCACGCGGGCGAGCTCGCGAGCATGCTCGGGACGACGAGCGCCGGAATCGACGCGCACCGGCTCGACGCGGTGCGGCGGGCGGCGTCGCGATTCGGATCGGTCGTTCTGCTCAAGGGCGCGGACACGATCGTCGCGGCGCCCCGCGAGGGCGCGCTCGTCGCGACGTACGGGTCGCCGGCGCTCGCGACTGCGGGGTCGGGCGACGTCCTCACCGGGATCGTCGCCGCGTTCCTCGCGAAGGGCATGGAGCCCCAGTTCGCGGCCGCGGCGGCGGCCGTCGCGCACGGCGTCGCGTCGGAGCTCGTCGAGCCGGCCCGCGGCGCCGTGGCGTCCGACCTGCTGCCCGCCCTCCAGCTCGCGCTCTCGGGCCACGGGCTGCAACGCGCGCCGCTCGCCGCCAAGTAGTGGTCCACTAACAGCGTGCGTAGCGAGATCACGATCGACCTCCGCGCAGTGCAGCACAACGCGCGAACGCTTCTGCGCGCTCTCGACGGGGCCGAGCTGTGGGCGGTCGTCAAGTCGGATGCATACGGCCACGGCGCGATCGAGTGCAGCGGCGCCGCTCTCGATGCCGGCGCGACGGGCCTGTGCGTGGCAACGGTGGGCGAGGGGCTCGAGTTGCGCGCGCGCTTTCCGGAGCCGCGCATCCTCGTCCTCGGGCCGACTGCTCCCGGCGACGTCGCCGCGGCGCGCGACGCGGGCCTCGCGGTGACCGTTCCCGACGGCCGGATTCCGGAGGACGTCGAGGTGCACCTGAAGCTCGACACCGGCATGGGCCGCTGGGGGCTCTCCGAGCTGCCGGCACCGACGCGCCGTGTCGCCGGGCTGATGACGCACCTCGCGACCGCCGACACCGACATCGCCTTCGCGCGGGAGCAGATCGAGCGCTTTCGCACTGCGACCGCCGCCTTTCCAGCCGGGCTCGTCCGGCACGTCGCGAACAGCGCCGCCGCCCTCCGCCTTCCCGAGTCGCGCTTCGACGCGGCCCGCTGCGGGATCGCGCTGTACGGGCTGTCGCCGTTCGGCCTCGATCCGGCGGCCGACGGGCTGCGGCCGGTGCTCTCGTGGCGCTCGGAGGTCGCGCAGGTGAAGCTCCTGCACGCCGGCGAGTCGACCGGCTATCGCCGCCGCTTCGTCGCCGGGCGTGACACCTGGATCGCGATCGTGCCGGTCGGCTACGGCGACGGCTTCCGCCGCGACCTCGGCGGCACGGAGGTGCTCGTCGGAGACGATCCGGCTCGCGTCGTCGGCGTCGTCTCGATGAACGCGGTCGCGGTCGAGTTGGGCGCGCCGGTCGCAGCAGGGGCGCCCGTGACGCTCGTCGGCCCCGGGGTCCCACTGGAGGCGCACGCGGAGGTTGCCGGAACGATCACCTACGAGCTCGCGTGCGGAATCGGCTCGTCGGCGGCGCGAACTCCGCGTACGGTGGTGGACGCATGACCGGCATCGACCGTAAAGCGGAGCTCCAGGCGGAGCGCTCCGCCGCGCTCTCGGCGCGGCTCGAGTCGCTGTTGCCGCCGCTCAGCGGAGAGGAGCGCGCGCTCGATGTCGGCGCCGGGCTCGGTGCGCTCGCCTTCGCGCTCGCACCGCGCGTGCGCGAGGTCGTCGCGATCGAGCGCGAGGAGGCGTACGTCGAGAGACTGCGTCTGTCGGCGCCCGCGAACGTCGACGCCCGGGTCGGCGACGGCGAGCATCTCGACCTTCCGTCGTACAGCTTCGACCTCGCCGGAACGATGCGCGCGCTGCACCACACCCCGCGGCCCGAGCTGCTCGTCTCGGAGCTCGTGCGCGTCACCCGGCCGGGCGGCACGTTGCTCGTCGTCGACCAACTCGCGCCGGCCGACCCGCTCGAGGCGGTCGAGCTGAACGCGTTCGAGCATGCCCGCGACCCGTCGACGAGCCGCGTGCTCTCCGACCAGGACCTGCGCGGCCTCTTCGACGCGAACAACCTGGTGCTTCGTCGCGCCGACATCGTCACCGAGACGCGCGATCTCGACGCCTACCTCGACCTCGTCGAGTGCGCCGGCACGGAGCGCGATACCGTCCGCGCGATGGCGCCGAGCGGCTACCAGGCCGTGATCGGCTGGTACGTGCTGAGCAAGTAGCGGACGGTTACGTGCGCCGCCGGTACGCGCGTTGCGCACGGGCGAGCGCGCCCGGAGCGAGCGCCTGAGCCCAGGCTGCCGGCCGGTACCAGCGGGGCACGACGATCTCCGGCGTCCCCCGCTCGACCGCCGCGAGCAGCCGGTCGACGACGAGCGGCGGGTCGACGACGAAGCGTTGTGCAAAGCGGCCGAATCGCTCGCGCTGCGGGAAGCCCGGCGTCTCGACGAAGCCGGGGTTGACGGTGTGGACCGAGACGCCACGCGGTGCGAGCTCGACCACGAGCGAGCGCGCGAACGCCAGCTGCGCATGCTTGGACGCGGAGTAGGGGCCGCCCGCGAACGTCCCCGCCACCGAGACGACGTTGACGACGTGCGAGCCGCGCCGCAACCCGGGCAGGAACGCGAGCACGGTCCACACCGCGCCGAGGTAGTTCGTGCGAATCGTCTGCTCGATCCGGTCCGGGCCGGCGCTCAGGAACCCGCCGCGGCCGCGAACGCCGGCGTTGCACACCAGCAGGTCGATCGCGGGATGGCGCGCGAGCACGCGCTCGGCGACGGCGAGGACGGCGTCGCGGTCGGAGACGTCGCACGGCTCGTGCTCGTCGGCGGCCGACGCGCGGCGCGACAGGCCGACCGTGCGATAGCCACGGACTCGAAGGGCGCGGACGAGCTCGGCGCCGATCCCCGACGAGGCGCCCGAGACAACGGCTGTTAGTGGCCGCATCCGCGAGTTCCGTTGTGTGCCTGGCCGGCTGCAAAGCAGCGCATGCCCGCGTCCTCGGTCGCCCCCGTACCTCAATCGGTACGGGGGCTCCCTGCGTCCTTGGCCTGCTTGCTCTTCGCTCGGCCAGGCACGAACGAACCCACGGACGCGACCACTATCCGCAAACGCGGAACGTGCGCGCGGCGCTGGCCGTGCGGCCCGAGCGGTCGACGACCGTCGCCGTGAGGTGGTGCTTTCCCTTCGCGAGCTTGGCCGTCGACCAGTCGACCGAGTAGACCCCTCCGGAGCCGGTCTTGTCCGTGCCGATCAGGCGCGTGCCGTCGCGGAACTCGGTCCGGAGCACCTTCGTCGTCGAGCCGGCGACGACGACCAGCCGGTCCTTCTTGAGGGCGCAGACGTTGGCCGGCGGCTCGACCCAGGTCACGGCGGGCCCGTTGACGACCTTCATCTTCGTCTGCCTGAACGACGTGTTCGGGAGGAGATCGGGCCCGACTGTGTCGATGTTCTTCGACTCCTGATAGTCGGAGGCCTCGATGATCGTCCTGGTCGTGCCGGGGTTGAGCCTCGGCGCACCGTTCGGGAGGCCGAAGACGGCGACGCCGCTGAGCGGGTCGTAGGCCGACGCCCCGATCAGGACGCCGGAGTAGTTGAAGACGAGCGAGAGCGGATCGACGCCGGCTCCACCGTCGGACGCCTGCGCGACGATCAGCGGGCGGCCTGCGCTCACGCGTGTCGTCAGCAGCCTGATGCTCGGCGGCGTGACGTCGTTCACCCACGCATTCAGGAGATAGCCGCCCTTGAGCGGCTTGTCGGTGAACGGGTCGGCGCGCGAGTCGACGGCGACGTAGAAGGTCTTCTGGCGCGGGTACTGAGCGCCCGCCGCGCCGATGTCGATCTGGGCGTCGTAGGTGAGGTCGTTCACGTCGGTCGGGATCCCGGCGTAGCCCTGCACGTCGTTCTCGTCCTTCGAACCGAGCACGAAGGGATCGATCAGGGAGCCGGGCGTCGACTCGAGCACCGACACGCCGAAGTTGGCGACAGGCTCGTTGATCCCGATCGAATAGAGGTGCTCGGAGCCGTCCTCGTTCATCGGCGCGCCGACGTAGTTCGCCGGCTGCCCGAACGGCGCGGACGGGCAGCAGTACGCGGAGACGTGGCTCACGCCCGAGGCGGTGCTGCCGGTCTGGAGCTTCTGCAGCGGCACGGCGGTCATCGACGCGAGCGCCGGGCGCTCGACGAGGAAGGAGTACGGGATGCGGCGGGTCACGCCGTTGCCGCTCAGCACGACGAACCCGGTGTTCTCGCCGATCGTCGCATTCGCGGCGACGCGGACGATCACCGGGATCGCCGCGTCTCCGCCGGGCGCGATCGTGATCTGCGGCTGGACGTCGATCTCGACGCCGGTCGTCTGCGCCTGCGAGGCGACCGATGCCGACCAGGTCCCCGAGCCGTCGCCGGCGTCGCTCGCCAGCACGAGCATCGACTTCACCTGGGCACCGTGGGTCACGTCGATCCGCTGGAACGACAGCGACTGCGGCGCGGTGAAGATCTTCGGGTCGTCGGCGGCGGCGACGTTCGCGAGCCCGGCGCCTTCCAGCAGGACGGATGCCTCCTGCGCACGTGCCGTGTCGCCCCAGGCGGCGGTCGCGGTCGACATCAGCGCCGACTTGATCTGCCACGGCGTCCAGTTCGGGTGGCGCTCGACGAGCACCGCGGCCGCGCCGGCGACGTGGGGAGTCGCCATCGACGTGCCCGCGAAGACGGCGAATGTCGAGCCCGTCGTTCGCGGCGGCGTCGACGAGAGCACGTCGAGGCCCGGCGCCGCGATGTCCGGCTTCAGCAGGTAGCCGAAGTCGGTCGGCCCGGCGGACGAGAAGCTGGTGATGATCCCGGAGCGTCCGGTCTGGATCTCCTCGATCGAGCTCGAGACGCGGATGGTGGCCTGGCCGCCGTTCTCGGCCATGTAGCCGCGGAGGGTCTTGCCGTCGAGGTCGGAGATCATCCCGGCCGGCAGGGGAAGCACGATCGGGATCGGGTTCGCCTCGCCCGGGCGGTTGTCGATCAGGATCATCCCCGTTGCGCCGCCGCGCGCCGCGCGCTCGGCCTTGGAGATGAACGTGCAGTTGCCGCGCAGCAGCACGACGATCTTGCCCTTGACCGAGCCGGCGGGCAGGGTGCCCGCGGCGCTGTTGGGATTGCCCGGCGGACCGCAGAGGTAGGGGTCGACGGGCTTGCCGTCCGTGCCGACGACGGAGCCGACGTCCACCGCGGTCTGGTCGAGCGTCGACCAGCCGGCCGGGAACTTGACGCCTGAGCCCTGGATCGGGACGGCGCCGAGGTTCGGCGGGCCGCCCTTCACGGTGAGCGCCGGCGCGAACACGTGCGAGTTCGAGACCGCCGCGACCGTGATCGCGTCCGGCGTGCTGCCCGGCGAGCCGGCCGTGCCGTAGCCGAAGTCCTCGCGGTCGTTCCCGGCCGCGATCACCGGGACGACGCCGGCGAGCACGGTGTTTTGCACCGCCTCGTACATCGCGTCGTTCGCCGGGTCGGTCTGCGGTCCGCCGCCGGAGAAGTTGATCACGTTCATCCCGTCGGCGACCGCCGCCTCGAACGCGGCCACGATCTCGGGCGTGTCCGCCTCGTCGCCGAGCGGCGTCGGGACGTTGAACACGCGGTAGTTGCCGATCCACGCCCTCGGCGCGACGCCGCTCAAGCCTCCGGTCACGGGATGGTCCGGGCCGGCCGGCGCCGTCGTGCCGGCGTCGCCGGCGGCGATGCCCGCGACGTGCGTCCCGTGCGGCTCGGTGTCGTCGAACGCCTTACCGCTGTCGGCGTTGCGGACCGGGCCCGGGAAGTCGCGCGCGACGATCACCTTCGGCGTCGTCAGCTTGGTATCGCCCTTCGGGAATCCGGGCGGATACGAGAAGCCCTTGGGCGAGAGGAACGGGTTGGTCGGGTCGACGCCGGTGTCGACGACGCCGATCTTCACGCCCTGCCCGCCGTCGCCGCTCGCCGCCTCGAGCTGGGACGCGTTGATCACCGTCGGGCCGCTGTCGTCGGTCGCGAAGTAGCCCAGGCTCGGATAGACCTTGTTGACGTCGCCGAGCTTCAGCAGGGCCGGCAGCTTGCGCTCCGGGAGGGAGACCGCGAATCCGTCGAGCACGATGCGGTAGTGCTCCTGCACGGTGGCGCGCGGGATCGCCGCCTTCACCTGGGCGACGGCTGCGGTCTGCAGCTTCGCGAGGCGCGTGAGGTAGGCGCGAGAGCGCGCGCTCCTGACGTCGAGGTGGCGCGCGACCGCCGTGGCGGAGAGGGTCCGCTCCGAGCTCCAGACCGCCAGTGGCGGCGCCTTCAGCCGCACGATCACACGGGTCAGCCCCTGCGTCTTCGCGGACGGGATGTGGATCGTCCCGGCGCGCATGCGCGGCTGCGCGTTCTCGCGGATATCGGGCCGGAGCGGCTCGAGCGCAGCGGAGGCGGAGGCCGTCACGGAGAGCGCGACGACCGCCGACGCGAGGAGGAGGCGGCGCAAGGAGCCGCCACAGTAGCCGAACGGCGATTCGTCTAGAGTCGCGCCGTGTTCGAGGGCAAGCGAGCGCTCATTCTCGGCGTGGCCAACAAGCGGTCGATCGCGTGGGCGATCGCGAAGCGCCTCTCCGAGGGCGGCGCCACGTGCGCGTTCACCTTCCAGGGCGAGCGAATCGAGAAGGGGGTCCGTGAGCTCGCCGACTCGGTCGCGAGCCCGCTCGTCACCGAGCTCGACGTCCGCGACGACAGCGCGGTCGCGCGCGTGTTCGACGAGGTCGGCAGCGCCTTCGGCGGGCAGCTCGACATCCTCGTGCACTCGGTGGCGTTCGCGGCGGCGGAAGATCTCGAAGGTCGTTTCACCGATACGCCGCGCGACCGGTTCTGGATGGCTCTCGACGTCAGCGCCTATTCGCTCGTCGCGACCGCCCGTGCCGCCGAGCCGCTGATGGCGGCGGCCGGCGGCGGCTCGATCGTGACCATGACCTACCTCGGCGGCGAGCGGGCGGTGCCGCACTACAACGTGATGGGCGTCGCGAAGGCGACGCTCGACGCGTCGGTGCGCTATCTCGCCTGGGACCTCGGCGAGAAGAACATCCGCGTGAACGCCGTGTCGGCCGGCCCTGTCCGCACGCTCGCGGCGCGCTCGATCGCCGGCTTCCCGACGATGGAGTCGATCGTCGAGGAGCGCGCGCCCCTCCACCGCCACATCGACGCCGACGACGTCGGCGCCGCGGCCGCGTACCTGCTCTCGGACGCGGCGCGCAACGTGACCGGGACAACGCTCTACGTCGACTCCGGCTACCACGCGATGGGTATGTAGAGATCGTCACGAGGTCCCGGCGATGAGCCGCAGACCCGTTGTTCAAGCCGCTCGCGCGACGCTGCGGCTGGCTTGGTTACTCACGCGCACAGCGTGGTTGCCTGTTGCTTCCTCTGAGGACAAACGGTGGAGGTGACAGCGCCGCGGTCGGGTCCTGCTCGCAATTCGGTCGCTTCGTGTGGACCCGGTGATGACGTGCTGACGGGGTCGTGGCTCACACGGTGCGGAGCGCTTCCGTTGGTGAGAGCCGTGCGGCGCGGATGGCGGGGAGCAGTCCGGCGGTGGCGCCGATGAAGATAGCGGCTGCGAGACCGCCTGCCCAGGCGGTTGCGGGGATGACGGCGGTCCAGTGCTTGAGGTGGGCGTAGACGACCGTGGAGATGACGCCGGCGGCGACGCCGACGGCGCCGCCGAGGAGGGCGAGGAGGATCGCTTCGGCGAGGAACTGGGTGCGGATCTGGCCCTTGGTGGCGCCGAGGCTGCGGCGGAGGCCGATTTCGGAGCGGCGTTCGAGGACGCCGATGAGCATGATGTTGGCGACGCCGACGGCGCCGACGAGCAGGGAGACGGCGCCGAGGCCGAGGAAGAGGCTGTTGAGGGCGCCTTGCGCGTCGGCGCGGGCGGTCAAGGTGGCGGAGGGCTGGCTGACGTCGACCTCGTTGGGGGCTTCGGGGTTGACGGTGGCGGCGAGGACGGACTGGACGGCGGCCGTCTGGTTGGTGATCGAGCGGACGTAGATCTCGGTGGGGTGGCCGTCGACGCCGAGGTAGCGCCGGGCGGCGGGGAAGCCGACGAGGACGGAGTCGTCGATCTCCGGAGCGAGCACAGCGGGTTTGAGGATGCCGGTGAGGTAGAACCACATGCCCGCTTTAGGCGTTCGCCCGAGCCAGATCCGCTCGCCGGGGTAGATGCGGTCGATGCCGAGCAGGCCGGCTGCTTGGGCGCCGAGCACGGCGACCGGCTCCTTGGCCGTGGCCGGGTTGAGGTAGCGGCCGTGGGCGAGGCTCGTCCCGACGGCGCGCGAAAGGCCGAGGCTCGCCGCCTGGACGGAGAGCCCGTTCGTGTTGACCGCGGGGATGAGCTGGCTGCGGTAGGCGTTCATGCTGGTCGAGCCCGTGTACTGCATCTGGGTGACCGGGCCGACGCGGCGGATCATTCCCGGCGCGGCGAGCGGCAGCTCGGCGGTCTGCCCGAACAGGGTCTGGCCGTTCGTGACGGTGAGCAGGTTGGTGCCGAGCCGGTCGATCTCCGCCAGCAAACCCGCTTGTGAGGAGGCGGAGAGGCCGAGCACCGCGACGATGGCCGCGACGCCGATCGCGATCCCCAACGCTGACAGTCCCGCCCGCACGCGTCGAGTACGTAAGCCGACGCTTGCGACCCGGGCCAGGTCGGGAAAGCTGAGCCGGGGCGCGGCGAGCTCGGTCTGCATCAGGCGACGGTGTCGGATATGACCTGACCGTCGAGGAGCTGGATGCGGCGCGGGCAGCGGTCGGCGGTCGTGCGCTCGTGAGTGACCACGACGATCGTCGCCCCCTTGCCGTTGAGCTCCTCGATCAGGGCCATGATCTGCTCTCCGGTCGCGCTGTCGAGGTTGCCCGTCGGCTCATCGGCGAGCACGATCGCGGGGGCGCCGACCAGCGCGCGAGCGATCGCGACCCGCTGCCGCTCCCCGCCGGAGAGCTGCGGCGGCCGTGACTTGACGCGCTCGCCGAGACCGACGGCTGCGAGCGCGTCGGCAGCCTGCTCGCGGCGGTCGTTCGCGGAGACGCCGGCATAGAGAAGTCCGTCGGCGACGTTGTCGAGCAGGCTCGAGTGCTCGGCGAGGAAGAACTGCTGGAAGACGAAGCCGATCCGGGTCGCGCGGACAGTTGCGAGCTCGCGGTCTTCCATCTCGGCGACGTCGAGGCCGGTGAGCCAGACCCGCCCCGAGGTCGGCCGCTCCAGCGTCCCCATCAAGTAGAGGAGTGTGGACTTGCCGGAGCCGGAAGGCCCGACCACCGCGACAAGCTCGCTCGCGGCGACGCTGAAGCTCACGCCCTGCAGGGCTGGAACCGGCGGGTTCGTTCCGTAGGTCTTGCTCACGTCTTCCAGCTCGAGCACGGGTATTCGGGCGCTCGACGGGAGCTGCATCGTCTCGAGAGTCGGCGCCTCGGAGATCACGAGGCGGGCACCACGACACGCTGGCCGACCGCGAGCCCGTTCCCGGATACCTGGACGAGGCCCTGCGCGTCGTCGAACAAGCCGACCGTGACGACGACCAGATGATGCGTGGCGTTCGCCGCCACCTCCTCCACCGCATAGCCGCCACCTGCGAGCGCGACGAGCGCGTTCACCGGCACTGCCAACACGTTCCTGGCGCTCTGCTCGGTGATCGATACCTCGACCGGCGCCTGGTCGAGATGCCCCGCGGCACCTGGGTGCAGGAGCCGGACGCCGACCTCGATCGTTGGCGAGCTCGAGCCACCGGCCGCCTGCTGCTCGCTCGAGGGGACGGTCGCCACCGTTCCCACCGCGCTCACCACACCCGGAGTGCTGTTGTTGTCGGGGAGAACCACGCTGACCCTGTCGCCGACCTTGACCTCCGACTGCTGTGCGACGTCGAGCTGAACCGACACGTCGGGGCGTGTCGAGGTTCCGGTCACAACCGGGCCGGGCTGAGCGGGGGAACCGATGGTCGGCATCACCGTCGTCACCCGCAGCGCGCCCGGCTCGAACGCGACGGCGCCGAGCGGCAACGCGCCGGTGAGGGGGAGGCCGTGCGCCCGTTGCAAAGCCGAGATCGCCGCGCTCGTAGCCGAGGTGAACGTGTCCCCGGAGGGAGCGCTGTAGCCGAGCGCATGCAGGTTCGCGTTCAATTCGGCGACGTCCGCCCCAGGCGCCATCCCAGCGCCGAACGGCCGCCAGGCCGGCGTCGCGCCGTACAGGAGAAGGGTCGGCTTGGCGTCGATCGCGAAGAGCCGTTGCCCTCGACCCACGACGCGTCCGGGCGGCGGCAGCATCGTGTACACGCCCTGCTCCGCGTGCGCGGGCAAGACGGACACCGTCCACGAGCCCGCATAGCCGAGCGTGCCGCTGATCTGCGTCTGCGAGACGAGCGAGGTCCGGCCCACCCGGCGGGTCGAGGTCGGCGAGCTGTTGTCGAGATTCGAGTCGTGCTGCGCGGAATGTCCCGCGAACGGATCCGCCGCCGCCACCGCTCCCGCCGCGAGCGCCACCAGAAGCGCGAAACCGGCCAGCACGCGACGCCTCGAAAACCTGCCCTTGACGATCATCGTCGCGCTCATTCCTGTCGCAGGAGCACGGCGCCGGGCTCATGCTGGCAGTCGCCAATCTTCGAGAGCATCTGCGGTGAACGCGTGGCATCGATCGAAATGCCCGCCTTGGTGACTTGGAAGGAGGGGCGCCCGATGGAATCGATCGTGGGGTCGGGCCAGTTCCGGACCCCGTGGCTGCGCATGCACTGGGCAAACTTCCTGCCTTCTTCCAGCGCCGGCTGTACCACGGATCGTGGGCAGTCGCCGGTCATCAGGCACTGGATCAACGAGGCGCTACCGCCGGTAGGCAGCAGGTGCCCGCAGGCCTGCTGGGCTGTCTGGTACTGCGAGGCGCTGACCCCGAAGGCCTGCGCGTTGCCCTTGGGGAGGTTTCCGCTGCTGGTCGGGTCGGGGTAGTTCGGCACCCCGTTGGAACGCATGCAGCGGGAGTAGGCAAGCGCCCGGTTCCCGTGCGTCGACGCCGGCGAGGAGTTGCTGGATGAGCTGCCCTGGGTGGTGGTCGTGGAGGCGACGCTCGCGACTCCCGGGGAGCCACCGCCGCCACAGCTCGCCGCGAGCAGCACGAAGGCGGCAACCGCGAGGACGGAGGTGAGGGGGATCAGACGGCGGCAGCGCATCCCTCGTGGGCTCCTTTCAGGCGAGAGCGGGCAAGCTGCTAGGGGTACGTCCCGCGGGGAGCGTTCGCATAGCCGGGAACGAGGTGCTGGCACGTGCCGATCGCGTCGAGGACCTGCGGGGCCTGCGTGTCGACGCCGGGCGTATTGCCGAAGCCGGGGGAGTCGGGCCCTTCGGCATTGGCGCTGGGGTCGGGCCAGTTCGGAACGCCGTGCGACCGCACACACCGGGCGAAGCTCAGCAGGTCGTTCATCATCTGCCGCACACCGAGGTGGGACGGCTGGACGCCCGGCCCCAGCACAGAGCCGCGGCGATGGCACGTCTCGCTGGCGGTCTGGTAGCGGGGATTGGCCGTCGGACTGCGTAAGGCTTGCTTGTCGAACGCTCCCTTGCTGTCGGGGTCGGGGAAGTTGGGCACGCCGTGGGCGCGGATGCAGCGGGCGTAGGCGAGCGGTGTCTGGAATCTCGCTAGCGCCGACTGTGCCGAGGAGTTGGTGGAGGAGCTGCCCCGCGTGGTCGTGGAGGAGGCGACGCTCGCAACCCTCGCGGAGCCGCTGCCGCCGCAGCCGGCCGCGACCAGCGCGAAGGCGGCTATCGCGAGGACGGAGGCGAGGGTCATTGGGCGGCGGCATCGCATCTTTCGGCTCCTTTCGGCGGCAAGGGAGGCTTCTCGTCAGTCGTGCTCCCGCCGTGTTCATGATCGGGCGGTGAGTTCGACCTCGTGCGAACGGAGTGCGAAAAAACCGCGAAAATCCCCGTTCCGACGGCGAGGGTGGGGGAACACTGTGGACGTGCACGGCGTCTCGGTGACACCTGGCCCGCTCGTGCTCGTCGTCGAGGACGAGCCCGAGATCGCCGCCCTGGTGCGCGACTTCCTCGAAGCGGACGGCTTCCGAGTCCGCCATGCGGCCGACGCCGAGGAGGCGGCCCGGGCACTGGAGACGACGCCGGACTGCGTGCTGCTCGACGTCATGCTCCCCGGAGCGTCGGGGTTCGAGCTCTGCCGCACCATCCGCGCCGACTCCGACGTGCCTGTCTTGTTCTTGAGCGCTCGCGGGGGCGATGCCGACAAGATCCGCGGGCTCGGCCTCGGCGCCGACGACTACATCGTCAAGACGGCGACCCCGGCCGAGGTCGTCGCCCGCGTCAAGGCCGTCCTACGCCGGTCCGGCACAGGCCACTCCTCAGCGCGGCTTCGCTTCGGCCGACTCGAGGTCGACCTCGCAGCCCACCAGGTGAGTGTCGGCGGCAAACCGGTACGGATCACCGCGCGCGAGTTCGAGTTGCTGCAAGTGCTCGTCCGGCATCCCCGGCGGGTGTTCAGCCGTGAACAGCTCTTCGAGCTCGTCTGGGGAAGCTACGGCGACCACAGCGCCGTCTCCGTCTACATCAGCCGGCTCCGCGACAAGATCGAAGACGACCCGGGCGATCCCCGCTACATCGTCACCGTCTGGGGCGCCGGCTACCGCTTCGACGGCGACCTCGCCCCGCAGACCTCCGCATGAGGCGCAAGCGCATCCCCGTCCGCCTCGCCCTCGCCGTCTCCGTGGTGGCGCTCCTCGGCCTCGCCGGCGCGGCAACCGCCGCCGGTTACCTCGTCGAGGCCCACCGCCAGCACACAGACCGCAACCACCGACTCGCCGCCGCAGCGGCCTACGTCGAGCAGGGTAGAGCCTGGGCCGAGACGACGCAATGGCAGCAGGCGCTGACCGAGAAGCTCAACGCGCTTCGCCTGAGCGCACAAATCATCCTGACCGGAGGTCCGGCGAGGAAACGGCCCATCTACCCGAACAAGGCCCTGCCAACCGTGCAAACCGACCAGTCGAACACACAGCCGGCTGCTACCTACATCTTCCCGCTAGGAGGCGCCTCGAAAGGGACGCTCGCGCTCCATCTCTTCGCGCCACCGCTCGATCGGAACCGCCGCCTCCTCATCGGGTTCGCCTCCGGGCTCGCGGGCCTGCTCGCCGGCCTGACGCTCCTGCTCTGGGCAATGGGCCGCTGGCTCGCCGCCCCGCTACGCCGCCTCAGCGTCCAGGTCGACGCGATCGCCGGCGGCGACCCGGTCGAGGCCCGCACGACCTCGCCGATCCGGGAAGTCGGAAACGTCGGCACAGCCGTCGCTGGCATGGCTACCCGGCTCGCCCAGACAGCCGAGCAGGACGCACGCCTCGAGGCCGAGCACCGTCTCCTCGTCAGCTCGATCGCGCACGACCTCCGCACGCCGCTCTTCTCGCTACGCGGCTACCTCGAGGCGATCGCGACCGGCATCGGCGACCCCCACGAACGGCTCGACCGCGCACGCGCCAAGGCCCGCCAGATCGACCGGCTCGTCACGAACCTCTTCGACTACGAGAGGGCCGACATCGACCGGCACCCTCAACTGGAGGCGACCGACCTCGCAGAAGCGGTCAAGAGCGCCACAGCCGCCTTCGAGCTCGCAGCCAGCGAGCGCGGTGTCGAGCTTCGCCTCGCTGCACGCACCAACCCTCAAGTGACGATTGACCCGGACGGGTTCGACCGGGCACTAGCCAACGTCCTCGACAACGCACTCCGGCACACCCCGCGCGGAGGCGCAATCGATATCACCTGCGGCCAAGACACCGACGGCGCCTACGTCCACGTCGTCGACGACGGCCCCGGCATCCCACCCGACCTCCTCCCCCGCGTGTTCGAGCCGATGGCCCGCGCCGACAGCTCCCGCAACGGCCGCACCGGCGGCACCGGCCTCGGCCTCGCCATCGCAGCCCGCCTGCTCGAAAACCAAGCCGGCAGCATCCGAGCGGCAAACACGCCCGAACGCGGCGCGATCCTCACCCTCCGGCTTCCTCACGGGCCCGCATAGGGCGTCTTCACGGAAACCTCGTCCGCAGCTACAGCAGGCTTGCCGTATCGGTCTCTCCAGGTGAGGTCTCGGTGATGACCCAGCGTCCGTTTCGCACTAAAAATGCCTGCAAATACCCAATGTCTCACCACTCGATGGGTATGTAGCAGTCGCGACACCACCCGTTTCGGGTTGTCCGAGCCTTGTGTTCATACGGGGTTGGGGCGCTGAGGAACGGCTCGGTTACTCATTCCTCAGACCATCGAGCGACAAGGAGGGATGCGCGGGCAAAGACGGCAAGCCGCGGACCGCCGCGCTCTCGTATGTGAACGGAGACAGCGGCGGTTCGGCTTGGCTCATGGCGCTCCGCTTGTCGCAATAGCCGCTTGCTCGCGGTCGAGGGCCGTGTCGTCGAAG
>DASUZZ010000064.1:0-32193 GCA_036376615.1 Gaiellaceae bacterium | reverse complement strand
GTGCTCGCGGAGCGGCCGGACGCCGAGCCGCAGCAGTTCGCCGACGTCGGCTTCACGCTCGCGGTGCTCGAGGCGGGAAAGCCGACGGGCATGTACCACGCCGAGTCCGCGCAGGAGGACTTCCTGGTGCTCGCAGGCGAGTGCCTGCTGGTGATCGAGGAGCAGGAGCGTCAGCTCCGCACGTGGGACTTCGTCCACTGCCCGGCGGGAACGCATCACACGTTCGTCGGCACCGGCGCCGCGCCGTGCGTGATCTTCATGACGGGCGCGCGGCGCGAGGGCAAGTCGATCCTCTATCCGCGCTCCGACGTCGCCCGCGCGCGCGGCGCGGGCGTCGAGACCGAGACGCTGCGGCCGGCCGAGGCCTATGCGCCGTTCGCGCCGTGGCGGCTCGGCCGGCCGGACGCGTGGGAGGAGCTGCCGTGGGCCTAGAGGAAGGTGCCGGGCATCAGGGTGCCTGGCACCGGCCTTGCGACCCTCCGCGCCTGCTGCTCAGCCGCCGTGACGGCTCTGCACGCCGCGGTCGGAGCAGAACCCGCTCCCGTCCGCCTTCAGGCAGAGGAGGCCGAGCAGCGAGCCACCGTCGTCCACGACCGCAAGCCGGCGCCTGTCGTCCCGCCGCATCGCCTCGGTCGCGGTGTCGAGCGGTGCGTCGGGCGCGACCGTTCGTTCGTCGGGGACGCCGATCGAGCGGGCGGGCGCGTCGTCCGGCTGCGGCCAGTCGAGGTCGCTGCGCTCGAGCGCCGCCACCAGCCGCCCGTCCTCGACGAGCAGCGCCATGTGCAGGTGGTCGTCCTGGAACAGCTCGCGCGCCTCGCCGAACGAGAGGTCGGGTGCATGCACCGCCGGGCGGCTCAGCATCTCGTCGCGGACGACGCGGTCAGTGCCCGGCGCGGGCATACCGGGAGCGGTAGAGGATGAACGGGCGCCCGATGTACTGCACCGGGGCGCTCCACACGTGCACCAGCCGGCTGAACGGCCAGACGGCGAAGAGCAGCCAGGCCAGCGAGGCGTGGAGCTGGTATGCGAACGGTGCGTCGGCCATCAGCGAGGGTTTCGGGTTCACCCAGAGGTCACGGAACCACGGGGCGACCGTCTCGCGGTAGTCGTATCCCGATCCGAAGACGTTGTAACCCAGCGTCATCGCGTCCCCGAGCACGATCATCACGCCGAGGAGGCTGAAGACGACGACGTCCATCGCGGTCGTCGTCATGCGGACGCGCGTGACCGTCGAGCGCCGGAACGTGAGGATGCCGAAGCCGGCGAGGCAGACGAGCCCTGCGATCCCGCCCGCGATGCCGGCCAGGTGGTGGTACACGCTCTCGCTGATCCCGAGCGCCGCCGTGACCCGCGCGGGCACGAGGATGCCGACGACGTGCCCGCCGATCGCGGCGAGCGCGCCCCAGTGGAAGAGGTTGCTGCCCCAGGCGAGCTGGCGGCTCTCGAGCAGCTGCGTCGAGTAGCTCGTCCAGCCGAACTGGTCGCGCCGGTAACGCCACCAGTGGCCGACGACGAACACCGTCACCGCCACGTACGGCAGCACGAGCCAGACGAACAGGTCGGCCCGATGCGTCATACCCGCGCTCCGGGCACGACCTCGGGCGGCGCGAACGGCTGCAGGCCGACCTGCTCGCTCGGCGGCCCCTCGGCCGCGAGCGCGCGAATGCGCTCGCGCTCGAGCGGCGTGAGCCGCGGGAGGCACGCCGACAGCGCGTCGAGCACGTCCGCGTACGGGCTTTCGGCGTCGTGCAGCCCCGCGCGCAGCAGCTCGAGCCCGGGGCGGTGCTCGCGGAAGAGCTCCTCGCCGGCCTCGTCCGGCGCGAGCGACGCGAACTCGAGCATCAACGGCAGGTAGTCGGGCAGCTCGCCGCCCTCGAGCTCGAGGCCGGCCGCCGTGTACAGGCGCTTCAGCCGGAGCAGCGCCATCCCGCGCTTGCGCGTGTCGCCGTAGCGGAAGTAGGTGAGGTAGAGGCTGCCGCGGCGGCGCAGGTCGAAGGTCTCGACGTACGCCTGCGCGAGCTCGAGCGCCGTATGCCGCTCGACGTGCTCGACGAAGCGCGCGAGCGGCGCCGCCGTCGACGACGGCAGCACGGCGATCGCGGCGCGGAGCTCGTCGCAGCCCTGGACGAGCCGCTCGTCGGGATAGCGGAGCAGCACCGAGAGAAGCTTGTAGGGGCGAACGGCGCTCCGGCGGCGGATCACGATCGTTCCTGTCCGAGCAGCGGCAGCTGCTTCGTCAGCATGAACTTCTCGTTCGTCTTCGGCTGCACGGCGCCGCAGTTGCCGGGGCCGCCCTCGAAGTCGAGCCCGCACGCGCCCTGCTGCTCCATCAGCTGCGACGCGAGCTCGCCGTGCGCTTTCGGGATCACGTAGCGCTCCTCGTACTTCGCGATCGCGAGCAGCCGGTAGATCGTCTCGAGGTCGGGGGCCGTGAGGCCGACCGAGGCAGGAAGCGTCTCGTCGACCTCACCGGTGACCTGCTGCTTGCGCATGTAGCCGCGCATTGCCGCGAGCCGGCGCAGCACGCCGCGGATCACCTCGGTGTCGCCCGCGGCGAGGAGGTTGGCGAGGTACTCGAGCGGGATCCGGAGGTTGTCGATCGCCGGGAAGAGGTCGTCGGGGTCGGCCTCGTACCCGTCCGTCTCGAGCGCGTTCACGACCGGTGACAGCGGCGGCACGTACCAGACCATCGGCAGCGTCCGGTACTCGGGATGGAGCGGCAGCGCCAGGCGGTAGCGGACGGCGAGCGTGTACACCGGCGACCGTCGCGCCGCCTCGAGCCAGTCGTCGGGGATGCCGTCGGCGCGCGCCTGCTCCTGCACCGCGGGATCGTCCGGGTCGAGGAACACACCCATCTGCGCGTCGAGGAGCTCGCGCTCGTCGGGCACCGACGCCGCCGCCTCGACCCGGTCGGCATCGTAGAGCACGAGGCCGAGGTAGCGGATGCGGCCGACGCAGGTCTCGGAGCAGATCGTCGGCTGGCCCTGCTCGATCCGCGGGTAGCAGAGCGTGCACTTCTCCGCCTTGCCGGTGCGATGGTTGAAGTAGACCTTCTTGTAGGGGCAGCCGGAGACGCAGAAGCGCCAGCCGCGGCACTTGTCCTGGTCGACGAGCACGATCCCGTCCTCCGTGCGCTTGTACATCGCGCCCGACGGGCAGCTCGCGACGCAGCTCGGGTTGAGGCAGTGCTCGCAGATGCGCGGGAGGTAGAACATGAACGCCTGCTCGTACTCGAGCGCGACCTTGTCCTCGATCCCCTTGAGCAGCGGGTCGCGGACGGCGTGCTCGGGCGCGCCGGCGAGGTTGTCGTCCCAGTTCGGGCCGGCCTCGACGACCATCCGGTCGCCGGTGAGCTGCGAGAACGAGAGCGCGACCGGGTCGCGGTCGCCGAGCGGCGCGTCGATCAGCGTCTGGTAGTCGTACGTCCACGGCTCGTAGTAGTCGTCGATCGTCGGCAGGTTCGGGTTCCAGAAGATGTTCAGCAGCTTGCGTCCGCGGCCGCCCGCCTTCAGCGTGAGCTTGCCGCGCCGGTCGAGCTTCCAGCCGCCGCGCCAGCGCTCGTTGTCCTCGTACGTGCGCGGATAGCCGAGACCCGGCTTGGTCTCGACGTTGTTGAACCACACGTACTCGGTGCCGGGCCGGTTCGTCCACACCTGCTTGCACGTCACCGAGCACGTGTGGCAGCCGATGCACTTGTCGAGGTTCATCACCATCGCGACCTGCGCGCGGACCTTCATCAGAACTCGATCCTCGCCTCGCGCTTGCGGATCACGGTGATCTCGTCGCGCTGTGACCCCGTCGGGCCGTAGTAGTTGAAGCCGAACGACAGCTGCGCGTAGCCGCCGATCAGGTGCGTCGGCTTCATCGTGATCCGCGTCAGCGAGTTGTCGGTGCCGCCGCGGTTGCCGAGCAGCTCGGTGAGCGGCGTGCTCAGGTGCCGGTCCTTCGAGTGGTAGACCATGCAGCTCCCCTGCTGCACCCGGTGCGACACCGCGGCGCGCAGCGTCATCACGCCGTTGCGGTTGTACGCCTCGACCCACTCGTTGTCGTGGATGTCGAGCGCCTCGGCGTCCTCGCGCGAGAGCCAGAGCATCGAGCCGCCGCGGAACAGCGTCAGCATGTGCAGGTTGTCCTGGTACTCGGAGTGGATCGACCACTTCGAGTGGGGGGTGAGGAAGCTGAGCGTGAGCTCGCGCCGGTCGGGATCGCCGGCGCCCTGGTCGCCGTAGATCTGCGCGTAGGCGAGCGGTGGCCGGAAGACCGGCAGGCCCTCGCCGACCTCGAGCATCCACGCGTGGTCGAGGTAGAGCTGCTGGCGGCCGGAGAGCGTGTGCCACGGCTTGTGGCGCTCGACGTTCATCGTGAACGGCGCGTACCGCCGTCCGTGCGCCTCGATCCCCGACCACTCGGGCGACGTGATCACGGTGCGTGGCTGCACACGGGCGTCGGCGAGCGTGATCCGGTCGCCCGAGCGCGTGCCCGCGAGGTCGGCGAGCGGCACGCCGACCCGCTCCTCGAGCGCGCGGAAGCCCTCGACCGCGAGCCGCCCGTTCGTCGTCCCCGACAGCGCGAGGATCGCCTCGCACGCGTGCTCGACGCGCTCGAGCGACGGCCTGCCGTCGGCCGGGCCGCCGCGCACGACCCCGTTCGCCGCCCCGAGCTCGCGAACCTCCTCGAGAGGCTTCCAGGCGGCGCCCTTGACGGCGATGCCCGGGTCCTCGACGAGCGGTCCGAGCGCCCCGTGCTTCGCGGCGACCGCCGGGTAGTCGCGCTCGATCACGAGCAGCTTCGGCATCGTCGTGCCCGGCACCGGATCGCCGTCGCCGGCGCGCCAGTCGCGCACCTCGCCGAGCGGCTGTGCGATCTCGTCGGGCGAGTCGTGCATCAGCGGGGCGGCGACGAGGTCGCGGCGGACGCCGAGGTGCTTCTCGGCGAGCCGCGAGAACGCGGCGGCGATGTGCCGGAACGCGTCCCAGTCGGTCTTCGCCTCCCACGGCGGCGGTACCGCTTCGTTGAACGTGTGCACGAACGGATGCAGGTCGGTCGACGAGAGGTCGACCTTCTCGTACCACGTCGCCGCCGGCAGCACGACGTCGGAGAAGAGGCCGTTCGACGTCATCCGGAAGTCGATCGACGTCAGCAGGTCGAGCTTGCCGCGCGGCGCCTCGTCGTGCCACGTGAGCTCCGTCGGCCGCAGCTCGGGCGGCGCCTCCTCGGCTCGAACTGCCGGCTCGGCCGTGCCGAGCAGGTGCTCGAGGAAGTACTCGTGCCCCTTGCCCGACGATCCGAGCACGTTCGCGCGCCAGACGGTGAGCACGCGGGGGAAGTTCTCGGGGGCGTCCGGGTCCTCGCACGCGAACCGCAGCCGTCCTTCGCGCAGCTCGCGCACGACGTGCTCCGCGGGCTCGGCGCCGGCGGCGGCCGCCTCGTCGACGAGGTCGAGCGGGTTGCGGTCGAACGCGGGGTGTGACGGCAGCCAGCCGAGGCGGGCGCCGAGCGCGTTCAGGTCGGCGACGTGCTTGCCCGCGAAGAGCCCCTGTCCGCCGCGCCAGGAGAGGTCCTCCGGCCGGACGCCTTCGTACCGCCACTGGTCGGTGGCGAGGTAGAACCACGGCGTGCCCGACTGGTGCCGCGGCGGGCGCACCCAGTCGAGCGCGAACGCGACGGTCTGCCAGCCGGCGAGCGGCCGAACCTTCTCCTGGCCGACGTAGTGCGCCCAGCCGCCGCCGTTGCGTCCCTCGCAGCCGCAGATGAGGAGCAAGGAGAGGAACGTGCGGTAGATCGCGTCCGAGTGGAACCAGTGGTTGGTGCCCGCGCCCATCGCGATCATCGAGCGGCCCTCGGTGAGCTCCGCGTTGCGCGCGAACTCGCGCCCGACGCGTGCGACCAGATGACGGTCGACCGACGTGAGCGGCTCCTGCCACGCGGGCGTGTACGGGTGCGGGTCGTCGTAGTCCGTCGGCCACTCGCCGGGGAGGCCGGGACGCCCGACGCCGTAGTGCGCGAGCATCAGGTCGAGCACCGTCGTCACGAGCTGCCCGCCGACGCGCAGCGCCGGGACGCCGCGCCGCAGCGTGCCGTCATCGTCGAAGCGCGGGAGGTGCACGGCGACGTTCTCCGTGCCGGTGCGGCCGAGCAGGCTCAGCACCGGCTCGACGCCGTCGAGCCGCAGGTTCCAGCGGCCCGGCTCGTCCTGGTAGCGGTGTCCGACGGAGCCGTTCGGGACGACCGGCTTGCCGGTTCGCTCGTCGAGCACGGCCGTCTTCCAGTCGGCGTGCTGTTCGGCCGCGCCGAGGTCGGACGCGCGCAGGAAGCGGTCCGGCGTGTAGCCGTCGCCGTGCTCGCGCAGCGTCACGAGCAGCGGCAGGTCGGTGAACGTGCGCGCATACGTCTCGAAGTACGGCACGGTGCGCTCGACCCAGAACTCCTTGAGGATCACGTGGCCCATCGCCATCGCGAGCGCGCCGTCGGTGCCGGGCTTCGCTGCGAGCCAGTGGTCGGCGAACTTCGTGTGCTCGGCGTAGTCGGGCGAGACGACGACAACCTTCTGCCCGCGGTAGCGCGCCTCGACCATGAAGTGGGCGTCGGGAGTGCGCGTCGTCGGCAGGTTCGTGCCCCAGATCAGCAGGTACGCCGCGTTCCACCAGTCGGCCGACTCGGGGACGTCGGTCTGGTCGCCGAACGTCTGCGGCGACGCGGGCGGCAGGTCGGAGTACCAGTCGTAGAAGCTGAGGATGACGCCGCCGATCAGCGCGTAGAAGCGGCTGCCCGACGCGTACGACGCCATCGACATCGCCGGGATCGGCGTGAAGCCGGCGACGCGGTCGGGGCCGTAGCGCCGGATCGTGTAGACGTGCGCGGCGGCGATCAGCTCGACCGCCTCGTCCCACGTCGCGCGGATGAAGCCGCCGCGGCCGCGCTGCGACTTGTAGAGCGTCGCGCGCTCCGGGTCCTCGACGATCTCGGCCCACGCGTCGACGGGGTCGCCGAGCCGCTTCCAGCCGTCGCGGAACATCTCGAGCAGCGATCCGCGCACGTAGGGATGCTTCACCCGCAGCGGCGAGTACGTGTACCAGGAGAACGACGCGCCGCGCGGGCAGCCGCGTGGCTCGTACTCCGGCATCTCGGGACCGGTCGACGGATAGTCGACTGCCTGCGTCTCCCAGGTGATCAGGCCGTCCTTGACGTAGACGTTCCACGAGCACGATCCGGTGCAGTTGACTCCGTGCGTCGAGCGCACGACCTTGTCGTGCTGCCAGCGCTCGCGGTAGAACGACTCCCACTCGCGGTTGCGGCCGATCAGCTGGCTCCAGCCCTCCGCGGAGACCGGTCCTCCCCGGAAGAACTGATGCGCCTCGAGCAGCGGACCGTGTCTCTCCGTCATGTGATGGCTTCCTCGCGACGGAGTCTTACGCATTTGCGGTCTCGCGGAGCGCGAACCCGCGCCGCACCATCGCGCCGAAGATCACAACCCAGAGCGCGAGCGCGACCCAGATCCAGATCCGGGCGAAGTCGACGAGCGCGTCGATCGAGCGGAGATCGCCGACCTCGAAGCTGCATGCTGCGTACATGCCCACCGGGAAGACGGTGGACCAGCGCCGGATGTCGTAGGCAAGGCGCGGCGCGATCACCTCGGCGGCGACGAGCACCGGCAGCCAGACGATCGCGGCCACCCAGATCGCGAGTGCCGCGACACTGATCGTCGAACCGAGGCCGTGCAGCGACGAGAACCCGTCGGCCGCCTCGCCCACTTTTCCGCAGGCGAGCGCCGCGATCGCGAGCGCGCCGCCGGAGACCCAGTGGTCGCCGTGCCCGACGCGAAGCTGGTCGAGGTCGAAGCGGGCGAGCACGAAGACGTACGCGGCGAGGCCGAGCACGAGCGCGACGAGCGCCGCAACCGCGAGCCACTCGGCGCGCTCGTGGAGCGAGAGCACCGCGCCGAGCACGGCGAGCGACTCGGTCGACACGACGAGCACGAACGACGCGCCGATCGTCGGCGTCTTCCAGTGCCGCAGGACGTGCGGGACGAGCACGAGCCAGATGCAGAACCCGATCGCCAGCAGCGCGATCGCGATCCCGTTCCAGCCGAGCAGCGCGACCCGCGTGCCGAGGACCTCCGTACCGGCCACGCCGGTGAGCGCCGCCGGCAGCGCCGACTCTGCGACGAGTTGCTCGCGGTCGCTGCCGAGGCGCGCGGCCAGCAGCAGCCCGAGCCCGACCCAGATCGCCGCCGCGATCACGAGCAGGATTCGCGAGAGTGTCTCCCGTCCGTCGGTCGAGAGGTCGATCGACACGATCCCGGTGCCCATGACGACCGCACCCGAAGCGGGCGGGATCGAGTGGAGGAGCTTTTCGATCGCATTGCTCACGGTTGCCGAGTATGGAGCGCGGTCGGGGAGGGCACCTCCGGTTGTCCTCGGAAGGGCACCTTCGGTTCCCTTCCCGAACCCATCCCTCCGACATCTGTCACCCGTTGTGGAAGGCCACCGGCGGAGCCGGTGTCCTTCTTGCACCGTTCGATTTCCGCCGATCCGCGCCTCGCATGACCAGTGCTGGTCATGCGAGAACCAGTTGTCGAAGCGCTGCCGGTTGCCGCCGGAGCCGGGCTCTGCCCGGCGGGAGCGAAGAACGAAGCCGCGATGGCACGGCCGAGGAGGGATGGGTCATGGGAAGGGAACCTCGGTTCCCTTCCCATTGTCAGCGGCCCGCTGCGTACCCCTGGGCGCCGCGCGGGTTTGCCGCGGCTTTCAGCACTCCGCCCGGCTCGCGGCCGGCGGCGCTGACGCGACTGAGCGACCACGGCGGCGAGACGTGGACGTCGTGCCCGCGCTCGCGCAAGCCGGCGAACGTCTCCTCGCCGGCGCGTTCCTCGACGGCGACGTGGCGCGGCACCGACGCGCGCGGGTAGAACGAGCTCGGGAACGCTTCGGTGTGGTGGTTCGGCGCGTCGATCGCAGCCTGCAGGTCGAGCCCGAAGTGCAGGTGGCCGAGCAGCGTGTGCAGCGTCCACTGGTCCTGCTGGTCGCCGCCCGGCGTGCCGAGCGCGAGGTAGGGCTCGCCGTCGCGCGCGACGAGCGTCGGCGAGAGCGTCGTGCGCGGGCGCTTGCCCGGCTCGAGCGAATTCGGGAGGCCTTCCTCGAGCCAGAACATCTGCGCGCGCGTGCCGAGGCAGAAGCCGAGCTCGGGGACGACCGGCGCGCCCCACAGCCAGCCGCCGCTCGGCGTTGCGGCGACCATGTTGCCGAAGCGGTCGACGACGTCGAGGTGGACGGTGTCGCCCTTCGCGCCCGCGCGCGTCGGCTCGCCGACGCCGGCCGACTCCGTCTTCTCGGCATCGAAGTCGAGGTTCGGCAGGCGCGGCTCGCGGCTGCCGGGCGCGCCCGGCCGCAGCTCGGGCGAGCAGTCGTTCGCGACGAGCCTTCGCCGCTCGTCCGCGTACTCGCGCGACAGCAGCGCGTCGAGCGGGACGTCGACGAAGTCGGGGTCGCCGTACCAGGCCTCGCGGTCGGCGAAGGCGAGCTTCGCGCACTCGGTCACCGTGTGCACGTACGCGGCGGAGCCCTGGCCGAGCGCCGGCAGGTCGAACCCTTCGAGCAGCCGCAGCTGCTGCAGGAAGACGGGCGCCTGGCTCCACGGCCCCGCCTTGAAAACGGTGACGCCGCGGTAGTCGACTGCGAGCGGCGCCTCGTACCTCGGCCGCCAGTCGCGCAGGTCGTCCCCGGCGAGCACGCCGGCGTGTCGCACGCCCGAGCTGTCCATCCACTCGCGCTCCGAGAACGCGACGAACGCCTCGGCGACGAAGCCGCGGTACCACGCGTCGTGCGCGGCGTCGATCTGCCCCTCGCGGTCGCTCGTCCGCGCCTCCGCCTCCCCGAGCACGCGGCGGTAGGTCGCCGCGAGCGCCCTGTTGCGCGCGAGCGAGCCGGCGGCCGGCGCCGGGAGATAGACGTCGGCGGAGGTCGTCCACTCGTCGCGGAACAGCGCCTCGACGTTGCGGATCGCGCCGACGACCTGCGGCAGCATCGGGAAGCCGTCCTCGGCGTAGCCGATCGCGAAGCGGATCACGTCGCGCAGCCGGAGCGTGCCGAAGTCGCGCAGCATCGCCATCCACCCGCCGAACGCGCCCGGGACGACGGCCGCGAGCGGCCCGGTGCCGGGGACGAGGCGCAGGCCGAGCTCGTCGCGGTAGTGCGCGATCGTCGCGCGTCGCGGCGCCGGGCCCTGCGCGCAGAGCACGACCGGCTCGTCGCGTTCCGCCGGCCAGAGCAGTGCGGGCAGGTCCCCGCCGGGACCGTTCAGGTGCGGCTCGACCACCTGCAGGGTGAGCCCCGTCGCCACCGCCGCGTCGAACGCGTTGCCGCCCTGCTCGAGCACGGCCATGCCCGCCGCCGACGCGATCCAGTGCGTCGACGCGACCATGCCGAACGTCCCGCGCAGCTCGGGGCGCGTCGTGAAGCTCACTTCGAGACCTCCACCGTCTCCGAGACGAGCCGTGGTGCCGGGTGGTTCGGCGCGACGAGGTGGCAGGCGACCAGATGGTCGCGCGCGAACTCGACCAGCGGCGGCTCCTCCTCGGTCGACCGCGGCGCCGAACGAGGCTCGAGCGGGCAGCGTGTGCGGAAGCGGCAGCCGGACGGCGGATCGAGTGGGCTCGGGACGTCGCCCTCGAGCACCGTGCGCCGGCGCGCGCGCTGCGCATCGGGATCGGGCACGACCGCCGCGGAGAGGAGCGCCTGCGTGTAGGGATGCTGCGGGTTGCGGAACAGCTCGGCGCGCGGTGCGAGCTCGACGAGCTTGCCGAGGTACATCACCGCGACGCGGTCGCAGAGATACTCCACCGTCCCGAGGTCGTGCGTGATGAACAGGCAGCTGAAGCCCATGTCGCTCTGGAGATCGCGCAGCAGGTTGAGGATCGACGCCTGCACCGACACGTCGAGCGCCGACACGGGCTCGTCGGCGATCAGGACACTCGGCTCGAGGATCAGCGCGCGTGCGAGCCCGACGCGCTGGCGCTGGCCGCCCGACAGCTCGTGCGGGTAGCGGTAGCGAAGCTCCGTGCGCAGCCCCACGGTGTCGAAGATCCGGTCGACGCGCACTCGTAGCTCGCGCCCCCTGGCGATCCGGTGCAGGCGCAGCGGCTCGCCGACGATGTCGCCGCAGGTCATGTGCGGGTTGAGCGACGAGTAGGGATCCTGGAACACCATGTGCAGCTCGCGGCGCAACGGCCGCATCGCACGCCGCGAGAGGTGCGTGATGTCGACGCCGCGCAGGCGGACCTCGCCGCCGGTCGGCTCGGTCAGCCGCATCACGCAGTTCGCGACGGTCGACTTGCCGCTGCCCGACTCGCCGACGAGCCCGAGCAGCTCGCCGTGCTGCAGCGCGAACGAGACGCCGTCGACCGCGTGCACGATCGACCCGCCGCCGGCGATCCCGCCGCCGACGCGGTACTCCTTCACGAGGTCCTTCACCTCGAGGGCGTACGGGCTCTCGTCGATGCTCATTCCGGCCCGGGGTGGAAGCAGGCGACCAGGTGGTCCGGGCGCACGTAGCGGAGCTCCGGCACGGTCGAGCGCGTGAGCTCGTCGGCGCGCGGGCAGCGGTCGGCGAAGGCGCACCAGGTCGGCAGTTCGCGCAGCGACGGGACGCGGCCCGGGATCTCGCGCAGACGCGGCCGCTCGCCGTCCTCGGTCTCGCCCTCGAACGGCAACGGGATCGAGCCCAGTAGGCCGATCGTGTACGGGTGCTGCGGCTCCGCGTAGAGGTCGCGCACCGGCGCCTCCTCCGCCTTGCGCCCGGCGTACATCACGAGCACGCGGTCTGCGATGTCGGCGACCACCCCGAGATTGTGCGTGATCAGCACGATCGAGGTCCCGAGTCGCTCGCGCACGTCGCGCATCAGGTCGAGCACGCCCGCCTGGATCGTCACGTCGAGCGCGGTCGTCGGCTCGTCCGCGATCAGGACCTTCGGGTTGCACGCGAGTGCCATCGCGATCATCACGCGCTGCCGCATGCCGCCGGACAGCTGGTGCGGGTACTCGTCGAGCCGGCGGTGGGGTGCCGGGATGCGGACGAGGTGCAGCAGCTCGATCGTGCGCTCGCGCGCCTCGCGCCGCGACGCGCCGAGGTGCTTGGTCAGGACCTCGCCGATCTGCCGCCCGACCTTCAGCACCGGGTTCAGCGACGTCATCGGCTCCTGGAAGACGAAGGAGATGTCGCGGCCGCGGATCGCGCGCAGACCGCGCGGCGAGAGCGAGAGCAGGTCGGTCCCGTCGAACACCGCCCGGCCGCTGATCACCGCCGTCTCGGGAAGGAGCCGCACCAGCGACATGCAGGTGACGCTCTTCCCGCAGCCCGACTCGCCCACGATCCCGAGCACCTCGCCCCGGTCGAGCGTGAACGACAGCTTGTCGACCGCGTGCACCGGGCCGTCGTCCGTGTCGAAGCGGACCGAGAGATCGGTGACCTCCAGCAGCGGCTCGGCCATCAGCGCGTGGTCCGCGGATCGAAGATGTCGCGCAGGCCGTCGCCGAGGACGTTGAAGGCGATCGACGCCAGGACGATCGCAAGACCGGGGTATACGGCCAGCCGCGGCGCCTGGCCGAGGTACGACTGCGCGTCCTGCAGCATCACGCCCCACGACGGCGTGGGCGGCTGGACGCCGAGCCCGAGGAACGAGAGCACCGCCTCGCCGATGATCGCGCCGGGAATGATCAGGGTCGCCTGCACGAGCAAGGTGCTCGTCATGTTCGGGAGGATGTGGCGGAAGATGATCGTGAAGTCGTTTGCACCGTTCGCCACGGCGGCGGGGACGTAGTCCTCCTCGCGCAGCGCGAGCGCCTCGCCGCGGGCGATCCGGATCACGCCCGGCATCGCCGCCACGCCCAGCGCGATCGTCGCGTTCTTGAGGGACGGGCCGAGGATCGCTGCGAGCCCGACCGCGAGGATGATGAACGGGAACGCCAGCAGCACGTCGGTGATCCGCGCGATCACGGTGTCGATCCAGCCGCGGTAGTAGCCCGCGACCAGCCCGATCGGCACGGCCACCACCATCGCGAGCACCGTCGCGAAGAAGCCGGCCTGGATCGAGGCTCGCGCGCCCCAGATCAGCCGCGAGAGCTCGTCTCGGCCGAGCTCGTCGGTGCCGAGCAGGTGCTTCGACGACGGGTGTGCGAGCAGCGCGTTGAAGTCGGTTGCGCCCGCCCCGTACGGCGCGAGCAGCGGCGCGAAGATCGCCGTGACCACGAAGACGAGGACGACCACGAGCCCGGCGACCGCCATCGGCCGGCGCATGAACCGCTTGCGCAGCAGCATTCGCCGCCGCGCACGCGGGTTGGTGATCGCCGGTGCCTCGACGACGCTCATGCTCTCGCCCCCGATGCGCGGATGCGCGGGTTGAGGAACGCGTAGACCACGTCGACGGCGAGGTTGACGACGACGTAGCCGGTTGCGGCGACCAGCACCACTCCCTGGATCAGCGTGTAGTCGCGCTGGTTGACGGCCTCGACGGTGAGTGCGCCGAAGCCGGCGATGCCGAAGATCGTCTCCGTGATCACGACGCCGGAGATGAGCGCACCGAGCTGGAGGCCGATCACGGTGGTCACGGTGATCAGGCTGTTGCGCAGCGCGTGCCGGAGGATCACCGTCTGCTCGCTCAGGCCCTTCGCCCGCGCCGTGCGGATGTAGTCGGCGCTCAGCGAGATCAACATCGACGCTCGCATCTGCCGCATCAGCACCGCGGCCAGCCCGAGGGCGAGGACGATGCACGGCATCACCAGGTGCTCGAGGTTGGCGACCGGGTGGGAGACGCTCACGTAGCCGTTCGCCGGCAGCCAGTGCAGGTCGACCGCGAACCAGACGATGAACAGCAGGCCGAGCCAGAAGTGCGGCACCGAGAGCCCGACCAGCGCGCTCGTGGTGACCGCGTAATCGCTGACCTTGCCGCGCCGGACCGCGGCGATCACCCCCGCCGGGATGCCAAAAGCGACCGCCACGATCATGCTGAGGAACGCCAGCTCGAGCGAGATCGGGAGGCGCGAGACGATCGTGTGGGAGACGGAGAGGTCGCGCTGGTCGACCCCGAGGTCGCCGTGGACGGCGAGCCAGATCCAGTGCGCGTACTGCACCGGCAGGGGCCGGTCGAGCAGGTACTTGTGCCGGATCGCCGCGAGCACGGCCGGATCGCGGCTCTCGGCGCCCAGCGCGATCGCCGGGTCGCCGGGAATCGCGCGCACGCCGAGGAAGACGAGCATGCTTGCGAGCAGGAGGACGACGATGGCGGCTCCCACCTTGCGAAGGAGAAAGCCGGCCATCGTCAGTCCCTCAGCAATGCCGTGGTCTTACTTGAACGACGCGTTCGCGACGCGAAGCAGCGTGTCCGGATACATCGTCACGCCCGTCAGCTGCTTCTCCACTCCGGCGCGTGCCACCGGGTAGTAGAGGTAGATCAGCGGACGGTCGTTGAGGATGATCTGCTGCGCGACGTGGTACAGCGTCGACCGGGCCTTGGTCGTCGCCGACTTCCGTGCCCCGTTGAGCACGTAGTCGAGCCGCGGGTTCGAGTAGCCGCTGTCGTTCTGCGAGCCCGTCGTCGCGACGAACGAGTAGATGTTGCCGTCGGGGTCGACGCGGCCCGACCAGCCGATCTGGTATGCGTCGAAGTTGCCCGCGTCCGCGTCCGCCAGCGAGGTCACGAAGTCGATCGACTGGATGACGACGTTGATCCCGACCGCCTTCTCCTCGGCCTGCAGGAACTGCGCAAGGCGCAGCGCGGCGGTCCCCGTCGGCACCATCAGCTTCACCGTCGGGTTCGAGACCTTCGAGGCCGCGACCAGCTTCTTCGCGTCGGTCGGGTTGTACGGAGTGCACTTGATCGTCTTGTCGAAGTATGCGCTCGACGGCGAGATCGGCGTACAGCCCGGCAGCACGGTGCCGCCGAAGACGACCCTGTTCATCGTCTTGCGGTCGATCGCCTCCTCGAATGCCTTGCGTAGGTCGGAGCTCGACGCGAGCGGCGTGCCGACGTTCGAGTACGGCAGCTTCCCGAGGCCCCTCTTGTTGCCGATGTTCAGGGTGAGCCCCTGGTAGCCGAGCGACGTCTCCTTGACAACGCTGAGGCTGGAGTCGCCCTCGATGCCCTGCAGCTGCGTCGAGTCGATGACGTCGAGTGCCTGCAGGTCGCCGGCCTTCAACGCCGCTGCGGCTGCGGCCGTGTCGTTCTCGATCTTGAAGATGATCTTGCTGAGGTGGACATCCTTCTTGTCGTAGTAGTACGGCGACTTCACGACGGTGATGCTGTCGCCCGTGACCCGGTTTTGGTACATGAACGGGCCGACGCAGATCGGGTTGCTCGCGAAGTTCGAGCCGAGCTTGGTCAGCTGCGCCGGTGACATGACCATGCCCGCGCGGTCCGCGAGCTGCGCCGTCAGCGGGGAGTAGGGGGTCTTCAGGTGGATGACGACGGTCGAGGAGTTGGGCGCGTTCACGGTCGAGATCGGCGAGATCTCGCTCGCGCGCGCGGAGCCCTTGAGCGTGAGGTCGCGGTTGAGCGATGTCACGACCGCGGCCGCGTTGAACGGCGTGCCGTCGTTGAACTTGATCCCCGTGCGGACGTGGATCGTGACCGTCAGCTTGTCCTTCGAGATCGTCGGAAGCGCGGTCGCGAGCTGCGGCACGATCTGCGCCTTCGCATTCAGGTCGTAGAGCTTCTGGCAGAAGGTCAGGAAGACTTCGCGTCCCGAGAACGTGCGCGCGAGCGTCGGGTCGAGCGCATCGGGCTCGCCGTTCGACATGCCGACGACGAGCGTGCCGCCGTCCTTGACTGCGGATCGATGGAGGCCGACTGCGGCGGTGGCCGCAGCGGCGACGAGGAGGGCGGCCGCCGCACACACGAGCACGGCGGTCCGAAAGCGAATGCGGCTCATCGCATTGCATCCTTTCGAGGATTCGGCTTGGCCACTGGGGCGAGCGGAAACGATATGTTGGATCCAGTTTCGGGTCAAGTGGATACAGGTCGGTTTGAGATCGGCTAACCTCGGCGCGGCTATGCGCGCACTCGCCACCTCTACCGGGGCCGAGCGGTCGCGGTTTGCGTTCCTTCACATCGACCGCGAGCTCGTCGCGATCGGCCTGCTCGGCGGCGTGCTGTCGGGCCTGCTCGGCGTCGGCGGCGGGATCGTCATGGTGCCGCTGCTCGTGCTCTGGGCGCACTACGGGCAGCGGGAGGCGCATGCCGCGTCGCTCGGCGCGATCATCCCGATCTCGATCGCCGGGATCGTCACCTACGGGATCGCGGGCGAGGTGAAGGTCGGGCCCGCGATCGCGCTGACGATCGGCTCGGTCTGCGGCGCGCGCGTGGGTGCGGGGATGCTCGCCCGGCTCGACGAGCGGATCCTGAAGTCCGTGTTCGGCCTCTTCCTCGTCGGCGTCGCCGTCCTCATGGCGGTGCGAGGATGAGCCGTAGGCTGGACGGAGGCTCCAGCGGGGAATGAGCGGGACGACGCTCTACGTGGCACTGGTCGCGTTCGGCGTGCTGGCGGGGGTGCTCTCCGGCCTGCTCGGCGTCGGCGGAGGCACGTTGATGGTCCCGTTCCTGACGCTCGTCGCGGGCCTGTCGCAGCATGCCGCCGAGGCGACGTCGCTGCTCGTGATCCTGCCGACCGCGATCGCCGGCACCCTGACGCTGCGCCGCCACGGCGTCGGGAACGCGGGCGTCGCGCTTCGCTTCGGCGTGGTCGGCGCGGTCGGAGCCGTGGGCGGCGCGCTGCTCGCGCTCGCGCTGCCGGCCTCGGCGCTCCGCATCGCCTTCGCCGTGTTCGTCTGCGTCGTCGGGCTGAAGATGGTGCGCGACGCCGTGCTCTCGTGGCGGCAGCCGGCATGACGCAGGTGCTCGAGGACCGGCGAGCGCTCGTCGACAAGCTCGCGGCGACGCTGCAGGCGCGGATGCTGAACGGCGAGCTCGTCTCGGGGACGCGGCTGCGGCAGTCGGCGCTGGCCGAGGAGTTCGGCGTCAGCCGCACGCCGATCCGCGAGGCGCTGCGCAAGCTGCAGGCGAGCGGCCTCGTCGAGGTCAGGCCGCATCGAGGCGCCCTTGTCCGCGCTCCGTCGGCGCGCGAGATCCGCGACGCGTACGAGGTTCGCGCCGAGCTCGAGGGGCTGGCGGCCGGGCTCGCCGCCGCGCGCATCAACCAGGAGCAGCTCGACTTCCTGCGCGAGGTGCAGGCGGACTTCTGCGCGGCGCTGCGGCGCACGCTCGAGCTGCGGGCGGGGGACGCAGAATTCGATCCCGCCGAGGAGACGGAGCGGTGGGGCCGCGCGAACGACCGCTTCCATCAGGGCGTGCAGGCGGCCGCCGCGAACGACGTCCTCGCGTCGAGCCTGATGCACCTGCACCGCAGCTATCCGCGCGATCTCTCGCGCACGGTGCTCGGCGAGAGCTCGACGCTGCTCGAGGACAACGTGCGCGAGCACGAGGCGATCCTCGATGCGATCGAGCGGAGGGACGCCGCCGCCGCCCGCACGCTGATGGCCGAGCACGTGCGTCACGCCGGCGCGCTCGTGACGCTCAGGCTCGAGCAGCGCGGCTGAGCGCTGCGTCCTCCTTGTGGTCTGACGTGGGACTGACCAGCGTCTGACGCACGTCTGACCTGCGTCTGACCCCGAGGCCCCGCGTGGCGCGGCTCCACGGGGGCGGAGCTGGCGGAGTCAGCGACGCGCAAACCCGCACTGCTCCTCGGATTGCAGGGCAGGCGGCCGACCCTCGGCGTCAGACCCAGGTCAGAGGAACGTCAGACGTCAAGGCCGGGCACGAGACGACCGTCGGCCTGATCGGCAACGCCGTGCTCGCGCTGCTCGAGCATCCCGGGCAGCGCGAGCAGCTCGAGCGCGAACCGCGGCTCGTCGGCGCGGCGATCGAGGAGCGGCTGCGCTTCGACGGCCCGGTCCACTACTGCCTCGGCGCGCCGCTCGCGCGGCTCGAGGCGGAGGTCGCGCTGGCGATGCTCTTCCGCCGCCTGCCCGGCTTGCGGTCGCGGTCTCGCCCGAGCAGCTCGCGTGGCGTCCGGTGCCGCTCTTCCGCAGCCTCGCGTCGCTCCCCGTCGCGTGGTGAGCGCGCCCGACGAGCGCATCGCGGGTTACGCCGCGCTCGTCGAGTAGCAGGCCTCGATGATCCGCTCCTGCGTCACCGAGGACCCGGCGAGCTCGCCGACGACGCTTCCGTAGCGGAAGACGAGCACGCGGTCGCAGATGCGTGCAAAGTCGTCGTAGTCGGAGCTGATGAACAGGATCCCCGTGCCGTACGTGTCGGCGACGTGGCGGATCTCGCGGAAGATGTCCTCGCGTGCGCCGACGTCGACCCCCTGCGTCGGCTCGTGGAGCAACAGCACGTCGGGAAGGCGCTGGAACCACTTGGCCAGCAGCGCCTTCTGCTGGTTGCCGCCGCTCAGCGTGCCCAGCTCCCGTCCGGGGCTGGCCGGCCGCACGCCGTAATGCTCGAGCAGTGCGCGTGTGTGCACCGTCTCGCGCCGTTTGTTCAGGGCCGTGAGGATGAAGAATCTGTCGATGTTCGGCAGCGTGAGGTTCTCGCGCAGCGACAGCTGTGGGACCCCGCTCGCACGCTGGCGGTCGGCCGGCACGAGCGCGACGCCCGCGCGCATCGCCCTGCCCGGAGTCAGCCCGTCGAGACGCAGCGGCTTGCCGCGAACCTCGATCGAGCCGTCGTTCGCGGGCCGCGCTCCGAAGAGGAGATAGGGCAGCTCCTCGTGCCCCATGCCGATCAGCCCGGTCAACCCGAGCACCTCTCCGCTGCGGACGACGAAGGAGACATTCCGTGCGGTGCGCCCGGAGAGCCCGTCCACGCGGAGGATCACCTCGTCGCGGATCGCCGCCTCGCTCCGCACCGTCTCGGTGATCTCGCCGCCGGCGATCAGCTCGATCAGCTGTGCCTCGGTCGCCTTTGCCGTCTCGACCGTCCCGGCGAGATGCCCGTCGCGGAGCACGGACACGCGATGGGTGAGCGCCGTGATCTCCTCGAGGCGGTGGCTGACGAAGATCACGCCGGTGCCGTTGCGCGCCGCCTCGCGGGTCGCGTCGAACAGCCTGCCGACCCCGTCGAACGGGAGGTAGGCCGTCGGCTCGTCGAGCACGAGCACGCCGCCGTCGACGTCGTCGAGCTGCGTGAGTGCGCGAACGATGGCGACGAGCGCGCGGTCGACCGGCGATACGTCGCTGACGAGGCTCGACGGAGACGCCTCGATGTCGAACCGCTCGAGATCGCGGCGGACGCGCTCCCGCTCGCGCCGCCAGCGGATCCGCCAGCCGAACGACGTCTCGAACCGGTCGATCCGGATGTTCTCCATGATGGTCATCCCGGGCGTGAGCCCGAGATCCTGGTGGACGAAGCTCAGGCCGAGCCTCTGCGAGTGGCCGGGAGGCACCGGCAGCGGCACGTCCCGGCCGGCGACGCGCAGCGAGCCGCCGGCGTCCGGGTGGTGATACCCGGACAGGATCTTGATCAGGGTGGACTTGCCCGAGCCGTTGCGGCCGACGAGCCCGTGGATCTCGCCGCGCTCGACCGTGAAGCCGACCTCGTGGAGCACGCGGACACCGCCGAACGACTTCGACAGGCCCTCGATCTCGATCGCCGGAGTGCTCATCGGTTCGGCCTCGAAAACGGGGACGGGGACGGGCGCTGAGACGCCCGTCCCCGTCGATCCCTCACATCCGGAGGATGCTCCCCCTGGCCCGGAGGCTCAGCCCATCCCCCACAGCTTGTGGTAGTTCGTGATCGGGTTGATCTTGCCGTACCAGGTCGACTCGTCCTTCTTCACGTTGATCGACTTGATGTTCGCCTGCGTGAACAGCCGGAGCGGGACGTTCTCGCTCTTCACCGGCGCCTGTCCGGCCAGCACGCGAAGCACCTGGTCGGCGAGCGCGACCGCGTACCACTGATTCGGTCCGCCGACGTCCGACACGAGCGGCGAGCTCTTGGCGACCTCGGTCTGCATCACGACCGGCGTCGCGTTGAACGACGACATCCTGATGGTGCGATGCAGCTGCTGGATCGCCGGGTTCATGTAGATCGTCATCCCGTCGTAGAGCGGCAGGATGTAGTTGAGCTTCGGGTTCGCGAGCAGGTCCGACCGAACGAGCGTCGGCAGCTTGGTCGCCCAGTCGGGGATCAGCACGTTCTGCGGCGACGGCAGCTTCATGCCGGGGCAGTACTGGTGGATCGCCGACTGGATTCCGGCCACCTCCGCGGCCGACGGCTGCCGGCTGCTGGTCGTGGTGATGATCTGCGGCGCGCCCTTCGTGCAGCTCGAGTCCGCGGCGAACCAGGCACCGATGATGCGGCCCACCTGGTAGTAGTCGAAGGTCACCTCGGCCACGCGCCCGGGCGGGCTGGTGGGCAGGCCCGGACGTCCGGACTGGCCGGTGATGAACTTGATGCCCGCCGCCTGTGCGCGCTTCATGTACGAGGCGATGAAGTCGTTGTCGAGCGCGAGCGCGACGATCGCCGACGGATGCGCGGCGAGCGCCTGGTTCAGGCACGTCGTGATCCCGTTCGGGCTGCCCTTCCCGTCGCAGTCCGTGACGTTGACGCCGGCCGACTTCAACTGCTGCGCCGCGATGACGGACCACTCGTGCAGGGCGGGGATCTCCTCGGTGAGGTTGATCAGGTAGACGCTCTTGCCCTTCGCCGCGGCGGTGTTCACCTTCGTCGTCGGCCCGGTCCAGGCCGGCGGCTTCATCGACTTGGCGACGAACGCCCTGGCGGCCGCAACCCCGTTCTGGTGGGCCGCATTGGACGACGTGGCGGCGAGGAACGCGACCGCAGTGACCACGAGCGCCGTCGACGCCAGCACGACACCTCGATGCCTACGCATTGATTGCTCCTTCCGGATGCAGGGGGGCGGAGCGACTGTATGCAGTGCACGATGAGGAAGTCAAGCGGTCGCCGCCTGCGGCGACCGGCGCCCCGTTCCCGCTCCGGCCGGGCCGATGGCGCGACGACAGCGGATGCTGTATACAAGCTCAGCACATGGACGCTCCGTCCACCGGCTTGCCGGAGAACGGCGGCCAGGCTGCGCTGGTCGAGACCGAGGTACGGCGCTCGCGCACTCGTAGGTTCGACCCGTTCGACCTGCTCGAGCGGTACGGGATCCTGCTCGTCTGGGCGATCGTGATCGTGATCTTCTCGGTCCTGCGGCCGCAGACGTTCCCGACCACGATCAACTTCGAGACGATCTTCGGCACCCAGGCGGTGCTGCTGGTGATGACGCTCGGCCTGATCGTCGCGCTCACGGCCGGCGAGTTCGACCTGTCGATCGGCGCGACGATGGGCTTCGGCGCGGTGCTGGTCGCGTGGCTGAACGTCAACCACCACTGGCCGATCGGCTGGGCCGTGCTCGCGACGCTCGTCTTCGGCGTCCTGTTCGGGCTGCTGAACGCGTTTCTGGTGGTGACGATCGGCGTGCCGTCACTCGTGACGACGTTGGGCACCGGCACGCTGCTCGGTGGCATCGGCTTCGGCATCACCAACTCGGTGACGATCGGCGGGATCTCGTCGAAGCTCGTCGACGCGTCGACGAGGCAGGTGTTCGGCCTGACGATCGCATTCTACGTCGGGCTGCTGTGCGTGATCGTGCTCTGGTACGTCCAGGAGTTCACACCGCTCGGGCGTCACCTGCTCTTCGTCGGCGAGGGCCGCGAGGTCGCGCGGCTCGCGGGCCTGCGGGTCGACGCCATCCGCGCCGGCGCGCTCGTCGCCTCCGCGGCCGTCGCCACGTTTGCAGGGGTCATGCAGGCCGGCACGGTCGGTGCCGCCGACCCCGGCGGCGGGACGTCGTACCTGCTCCCCGCGTTCGCCGGGGCGTTCCTCGGCCAGACGGCGATCAAGCCCGGCCGCTTCAACGCCTGGGGAGCGTTCGTCGCCGTCTACTTCCTCGTCACCGGGATCACCGGCCTCGAGCTGCTCGGGTACGTCGGCTGGGTCCAGGACGTGTTCTACGGGGGCTCGCTCGTGGTCGCGGTTGCGCTCGGCCGGCTTGCGGCGCGCAGGCGCGCCGTCGAGGCTTGATCGCGGACGCCGGCACCTCGGCGCTGATCGAGCGCGCGTGCGCGTCGCGCGTCTACGACCTTGCACAGCCGTTTCAGAACGGCATGCCCCAGTCGCCCAACCATCCGCGCTTCCACCTCGCGCTCGCCCGCAGGCACGGTGACCGGCTGAGGGAGGGAGGCGGCTCCGCAGCCGCGGAGATCCTCGTGGTCGGCGGCCACGTCGGCACGCACGTCGACGCGCTCTGCCACGTGTCGCAGGACGGCCTCCTGCACGGCGGCGTCGACGCGTACGAGGCACAGCGCGGCGGGCGGTTCTCGACGCTCGGGATCGACACGGTGGCGCCGTTCGTCGCGCGGGGAGTCCTGCTCGACGTCGCGGGTCTGCTGGGCGTCGACGTCCTCCCGGGCGGGACCGCGATCACGGCCGGCCAGCTCGAGGCGGCGGCGGAGCGTGCCCGCGTGCGGCCGCGGAGCGGCGACGTCGTGCTCGTGCGGACCGGGTGGGCGCGCAACTGGGACGACGCCGATGCGTTCGTGGGAGTGGCGAGCGGCGTGCCCGGCCCCGGCGAGGACGCGGCCGCCTGGCTCGCGACGCACGGGATCCGTGCGACCGGCGCGGACACGATTGCCTACGAGGCGCTCGCGCCCGGCGCGGGGCACGCCCACCTGCCGGTGCACCGCGTGCTGCTCGTCGAGCACGGCATCCACATCATCGAGACCCTGCAGCTCGAGGAGCTCGCCCGGGACGGCGTCGACGAGTTTCTCTTCGTCGCCGCACCGCTGAAGATCGTCGGCGGGACCGGGTCTCCGTTGCGCCCGCTCGCACTCGTGTGACCCTCGCACGCCGTCAAGCAGCGTTCGCCGCCGACCTGCGTTTCGACGACCTGCCGGACGCGGTGGTTGCGAGCGTCAAGGCGCGCGTGCTCGACACGCTCGGCATCGCGTTCGCTGCGTCGTCGCTCGACACGAGCGACGCGGTTCGCGGCGTGGCCGCCGCGTGGGGCGGCTCTCCCGATGCCGCGGCGATCGGCGCGCCACGTCGGCTCCCGGCGCACGCGGCCGCGCTGGTGAACGGAACGCTTGCGCATTCGCTGGACTTCGACGACACGCATCTGCCGTCGATCCTCCACCCGAGCGCGTGCATCGTCCCGGCGGCGCTGGCGGCCGGACAGGCAGCCCGCTCGCCGGGTCGCGAGGTGGTGACGGCCGCCGCGGCGGCGTACGAGCTCTGCGTGCGGCTCGGCATGGCCGCCTACGACCCGCGGGCGCGCAACAACGTGTTCTTCGAGAAGGGGCTCCACGCGACCTCCATCTGCGGCACGATCGCCGCCGCGGTCGCAGCGGCGAGGCTCGCGGGGCTGGGCGCCGACGGGATCGAGGCGGCAATCGGGATCGCCGCGAGCATGGGCGCCGGGCTGCTGGAGGCGAACCGCGCCGGCGGCACCGTCAAGCGCGTCCACTGCGGGTGGGCCGCCCATGCAGGCATTGCCGCCGCGGCGCTCGCGACCGCCGGGGTGACCGGCCCGGCGACGGTCCTCGAGGGCCGCTTCGGCTTCTTCAACGCGCTCTGCGACGGCGAGGCGGACCTCGAGGTGACGGTCGACGGCCTCGGCGAGCGGTGGGAGACGCCCGGCATCCACTTCAAGCCGTATCCGGCCAACCACTTCACCCACGCGGGCATCGACGCGGCGCTGGCCCTGCGCGAAGCGGGGCTCGCCGCAGCGGACGTGCGGGAGATCGAGCTCGGCGTCGCCGCGCCGACGCTGCGGACGATCGCCGAGCCCGCGGCGCTCAAGGCGCGGCCGCCGTCCGGGTACGCCGCGCAGTTCAGCGGGCCGTTCACCGTCGCGACGGCCCTCACGGGCGGCGGCGGCCTCGGCGTCTACCTCGACGACTTCACCGACGCGCGCGCCGCCGACGAGGAGCTCCTCGCGCTCGCCGCGCGGGTCCGCTGCGTGCCCGATCCGCCGAGCGACGAGCTGTTCCCGGGCGCGCTGCCCGGCGTCCTGCGCGTGACGCTCAGGTCCGGCGAGTCGCGCGAGCACCGCGTGACCGAGAACCGCGGCGGTCCGGGCCGGCCGCTCTCGCCCGGCGAGCTCGGACTGAAGTTCGAGCTCAACGCAAGCCGTGCGCTCCCCGACGAGGCGGTCGCGCGACTGCGCGACCGCTGCTTCGATCTCGACTCTCTGGCCTCGCTCGATGACCTGACAAGCTGCTGGGAGGACTCGTGACACGCTTCGACATGGTTGTGCTCGGAGGGACCGTCGTCTTCCCCGGCGACGGGCCGATCCGCTGTGACCTGGGGATCCGCGACGGACGGATCGCCGCGATCGCCGACGACCTGCGTTCGGCGGACGGGGACGAGGCGGTCGACGCCCGCGGGCTGCACGTCTTCCCCGGCGCCGTCGACAGCCACATGCACTTCGGCATCTACCGCAGCATCTCGGAGGACGTCGCGAGCGAGACCGAGTCGTCGCTGGTCGGCGGCGCGACCACGGCGCTCAGCTACTTCCGCACCGGGCACCACTACCTCGACAGGACAGGCCCCTACCGCGAGATCCTGCCCGAGGTGCTCGCCGCGAGCGACGGCCACGCGCGCATCGACTACGGGTACCACCTCGCGCCGATGACGTCGGGCCAGATCGACGAGGTGGAGTGGCTGGCGGGCGAGGCCGGCGTCGCCTCCTTCAAGTACTTCATGTTCTACAAGGGCCTGAACCTCGCCGGCGACTCCGAGGATTCGGATGCGTTCACGATGTCGGACGACAAGTACGACTTCGGCCATCTGTATTCGCTGATGGAGCAGGTTGCGGCGGCGGACCTGCGTCGCGGTGGCGCGGGTCGCGTCTCGCTCAGCCTGCACTGCGAGAACGCGGAGCTGATCAAGCTGTTCATGGCGCGTGCACAGGAAGCCTCGCTGCGGGGCGCCCGGGCCTGGCACGAGGCGCGGCCGCCGCTGACCGAGCGGCTCTCGGTGCACGAGGCCGCGCTCCTCGCCGACGCGACGCGCTGCCGCGTGAACCTGCTGCATCTCTCGAGCGCCGAGGCGCTGCGCGGTGCGCTCGAGGTGCGATCCCTCTATCCCTCGCTCGACGTCAGGTGCGAGACGACGCTGCACCACCTCGTGCTGACGCACGACACGCTGGACGGCATCGGCGGCAAGGTCAACCCGCCGATCCGAACGCGGGACGACGTCGACGCGCTCTGGTCGGCGGTGCTGCGGGGCGACATCGACTGGGTCGCCTCGGACCACGCGTGCTGCATGGAGTCGCAGAAGGGAGACGACATCTGGCCGGCGCTCCCGGGCTTCGGCGGCACGGCCCTCCTCTACCCGGTGATGCTCTCCGAGGGCTATCACCGGCGGGGCCTTCCGCTCGCGCGGATCGCCGACCTGGTGAGCGCGGCGCCTGCGCGTGCCTTCGCCTGCCATCCGCAGAAGGGCGGGCTCGCGATCGGAGCGGACGCCGACCTCGCCGTCGTCGATCTCGAGCTGGAGCGGGTCGTGTCGCCCGAGCTGCTCCACTCCGCGCAGGACCACACGCCGTTCGCCGGCGTCGTCCTGAAGGGGTGGCCGGTGCGGACGATCCTGCGGGGTGAGACGGTGTTCGCGGACGGCGAGGTCGCCGGCGCTCCGTCGGGCCGCTTCGTGGCCAGGCCGTGCCCCGGGCGCCTGCTTTGAGCGGCTGATTGCATACTGTATGGTCTCGCGCGTGAGCCAGCTCCTGCGGGACGACCACCCGCCGCTCAACCGGAGCGCCGGCGAGGCAGCCGCCGACCTGATCCGGCGGGCGATCCTGGACGGCACGCTGCTCCCGGGCCAGCGCCTCACCGAGGAGCGCCTCGCGCAGGACCTGAAGACGAGCCGCACCCCGGTGCGCGAGGCGCTTCGCGTCCTCAAGGCGGAGGGCCTCGTCGTCTCGACGCCCTACCACGGCTCGACCGTGCGCGCGTACGAGGCCGACGACCTCGACGACATCTACCAGCTGCGTGCGCTTCTCGAGGGGCACGCTGCGCGCCGTGCGGCGCAGCGCATCGACGACGACGGCGTCGAGCAGCTCCACGCGAGCTGCGTGCGGCTCGTCGCGCTCGGAGGCGCGACCGACGAGAACGTCGCGGAGATCGTCACCGAGAACCTGTTCTTCCACACGACGATCCTGGAGATCGCGGGCAGCCACCGGCTCACCGAGATGGTGCGCAAGGTGATCGAGCTGCCGCTCGTCTACAAGTCGTACCACTGGTACTCGCCGGAGCAGAAGCGGATGTCGGAGCATGCGCACAGCCAGCTCGTGCAGGTGCTCGCCGTGCACGACGCCGACCGCGCGGAGCTGATCATGCGCGGGCACGTCTACGACGGGCGGGACGTCCTGCTCGCGCACATCCAGGCGATCGCAGAGCGCGCCGGGGGAGCGAACGAATGAGCCGGAGCCAGCCCGCAGTCACCGAGCGCGTCGACCGCGAGCGCAGCGGCCCCGGCCCGCTCGCCGGCGTGCGGCTCGTCGAGCTCGGCATGCTGCTCGCCGGCCCGTTCGCCGGGAGGCTGCTCGGCGACATGGGGGCCGACGTGATCAAGGTCGAGCCGCCCGGGAAGCCCGACCCGCTGCGCAACTGGGGCCACGCGCGGCACCGCGACCGGTCGCTCTGGTGGCCGGTGCAGTCGCGCAACAAGCGCTGCATCACGCTCGACCTGCGCGAGCGGCGAGGGCAGGAGCTGCTGCTCGAACTGGTGCGCGTCGCGGACGTGGTCTCGGAGAACTTCCGCCCCGGCACGCTCGAGCGCTGGAACCTCGGCTACGAACACCTGGCGGAGGCGAACCCGGGGATCATCCTGGCGCGCATCTCGGGCTACGGCCAGACCGGCCCGTACGCCGGGCGTGCCGGCTTCGCCTCGGTCGCCGAGGCGATGGGCGGCCTGCGCTACATCAACGGGTTCCCGAACGAGCCTCCGCCTCGCACGGGCATCTCGCTCGGCGACTCGCTCGCGGCGATGTTCGCGACGCAGGGCATCCTCGCCGCGCTCTATCAGCGGGACGTCCTCGGCGACGGTACCGGCCAGGTGATCGACGTGTCGCTGATGGAGGCGTCGTTCGCGCTGCTCGAGAGCGCAGTTCCCGAGTACGACCGCCTGGGGGTCGTCCGCCAGCCGGCCGGCACGGGCCTGAAGGGCGTCGCGCCCTCGAACATCTTCAAGTCGCGCGACGGGAGCTGGGTCGTCATCGCCGCGAACCAGGACAACGTGTTCCGGCGCCTCTGCGAGGCGATGGGCGTGCCGGAGCTCGCCGACGACGCCCGCTTCTCGACGCACCTGGCGCGCGGCGAGAACCAGGAGGAGATCGAGGGGATCGTCGCCGACTGGGCCGCGCAGCACGATGGCCGCGAGATCGACGCCGTCCTGAACGAGCACGGTGTCGTCTGCGGCCCGATCAACACGATCGCGGACATCTTCGAGGACCCGCAGTTCCGCGCCCGCGAGATGCTCGTCGAGCACGAGGATCCCGAGTTCGGCACCTACGTCGGACCGGGGATCGTGCCGAAGTTCTCCGCCACCCCCGGCGAGGTCCGCTGGTCGGCGACCTGGGAGGAGGGGAGTCACAACCACGAGGTGTACTGCGATCTGCTCGGGCTGAGCGAGTCGGAGCTCGAGGGGCTCCGGAAGGCGGGGATCGTATGAGCGTGATCGTCTGCGACGTCGGGCCGCGGGACGGGCTGCAGAATCAGCCGCTGACACTGCCTCCCGAGACGCGCGCGGAGCTCGTGAACATGCTCGCCGCGGCCGGGGTGCCCCGCGTCGAGGCCGCCAGCTTCGTCAGCCCGAAGCACGTGCCGCAGATGGCGGGAGCGGAGGAGGTCGTGGCGGGGATCGAGCGGCGGGACGGCGTCGTCTACGCCGGGCTCGTGGTGAACGATCGCGGCTACGACCGGCTGCGCGAGACCGAGCTCGACGAGGTTCACGTCGCGTTCGCAGCGAGCGAGGAGTTCAACCAGCGCAACGCGCGGCGTTCCGTCGACGAGACGCTCGCGGCCGTCGACCGGATCCTCGCGCGCGCAAAGGACGACGGCCTTCGCTCGACCGTGGCGATCGGGACGTCGTTCGGGTGCCCGTTCGAGGGCGCGGTCGACCCGGGCCGGGTGCAGGCGCTGGCCGAGCGGCTCGCCGCTTCCGGCGTCGACGAGATCTCGCTCGCGGACACCGTCGGCGTCGCGGTGCCGCGGCAGGTGGCCGACCTCGTCGCGCGCGTCCAGCCGCTCGGCCTCCCGGTCGGCGTCCATCTTCACAACACGCGCAACACGGGGTTCGCGAACGCGGTCGCCGCGCTCGAGGCGGGCGCGACGATCGTCGACGCCTCCGTCGGCGGCATCGGCGGCTGCCCGTTCGCGCCGCGCGCCACCGGGAACATCGCGACCGAGGACGTGGTCTACCTCCTCCACGGCCAGGGCATCGAGACGGGAATCGACCTCGACGCGCTGATCGCGATCGCGACGTGGCTCGAGGCGCAACTCGGGCGCGAGCTCGAGGGACAGGTGTACAAGGCCGGCACGTTCGCGCCGGTCGCCGGCTAGAGAGAAAGGACGAGAGATGGCGTACAGGCTCGGGGTCGACGTCGGCGGCACGTTCACCGACCTCTTCCTCGTCTCCGAGGGCAACGGCGGCGCCCGGTTCCGGGTCAAGACGCCGTCGACGCCGGGCGACCCGTCCGAGGGCGTCCTCGAGGGCGTCCGCCGCATCTGCGACGAGGCCGGCATCGCGGTCGGAGACCTGCAGAACATCCTGCACGGGACGACGGTCGCGACGAATGCCGTGCTCGAGTCGAAGGGGGCGCGCGTGGGTTTGATCACGACGCAGGGCTTCGGCCAGATCCTCCATCTCGCGCGTTCCCAGACGCCGGGGCCGCTCGCCGGCTGGATCATCATGCTCAAGCCGGACCCGCCTGCATCGCTCGCCGACACGCGGGAGGCGGCCGAGCGGATGGACGCGCGCGGCAACACGCTCGTGCCGGTGGACGTCGAGCAGGTCGAACGGATCGTGCGCGACCTCGTCGACTCCGGCGTCGAGACGCTGACCGTGGCGCTCATCAACTCGTACGTGAATCCCGCGCACGAGGAAGAGATCGGGGTCATCGTCGAACGTCTGTATCCGGGCTTCCCGGTCACGCTGAGCGCACACGTGCTCCCGGAGTTCCGCGAGTACGAGCGCGCGCTCACCGCGTGCATGAACTCGTACGTGCGGCCGAAGGTCTCCGACTACGTCGATCGCCTGCAGAGCGAGTTGCGCGCCGTCGGTGCGAAGGCCGATGTCAACATCCTCCGCTCGGACGCCGGGCTGATGACGACGCGCGAAGCGACGCGGAACCCGATCTACGGCGTCCTCTCCGGGCCTTCGGGCGGGGTCGCCGGCGCGCTGTACGTCGCGCGCCGCGCGGGCTACGACGACATCCTCACGTTCGACATGGGCGGCACGTCGACGGACGTCGCGCTGTGCCGGAACGGCCAGCCGACGATCGGCCGCGAGACCGCGATCTCGCACTTCCGCATCCGGGTGCCGTCGGTCGACGTGCACACGGTCGGCGCGGGCGGCGGCTCGATCGCGCACGTGCCCGAGCTGACGAAGGCGCTCCGCGTCGGCCCCGAGTCCGCGGGCGCCGAGCCGGGTCCGGCCGCCTACGGCAAGGGCGGCACGCTGCCCACCGTCACCGACGCGAACGTCGTGCTCGGGCACCTGCCGCCGCGGCTGCTCGGCGGCGAGATGGAGCTCGACGTCGAGGCGGCGCGCGCGGCGGTGCAGACGATCGCCGACGCGACGGGGCTCGCCTCGGCCGAGGACGCGGCGGAGGGGATGCTCGCCATCGTCAACGAGAACATGGCCGGAGCGCTCCGGCTCGTGTCGGTCCAGCGCGGGAACGATCCGCGCGAGTTCGCGCTCGTCGCCTACGGCGGCGCGGGGCCGCTCCACGCGAACGCGGTCGCCGAGCTGATGGGCTCGTTCCCGGTTATCGTCCCGCCGGCGCCCGGTCTGCTCTGCGCGATCGGCGATCTCGTCGCCGACTTCCGCGACGAGTTCGCGCAGACGTACATCCGGCTCCTCTCCGAAGCGGCGCCGGAAGAGGTCGCGGGGATCCTCGACGACCTCGGCGGCCGCGCCGACACGTGGCTCGAGGGCGAGGGGATCGACCCGGCGACGCGCAGCGTCACGTACACCGCGGACATGCGCTACCACGGGCAGGGGTACGAGATCCCGGTCGCGCTCGATCCGGCCGAGATCCGCTCGGTCGGCGTCGCCGACCTCGAGGAGCGCTTCAACGGCCTGCACCAGCAGCTCTACGGCTTCCGCATGCAGGGGACGGCGACCGAGATCGTCAACCTGCGCGCCGTCGGGTTCGGGTCGGTGCCGAAGCCCGACCTGCCGCTCGGCGAGGCCGGGGACGCCGACGCCTCGGGGGCGATCGCGGGCGAGCAGCAGGTCTGGTTCGGGGGCGCGCAGCACGCCACCCCGATCTACGACCGCGCGAAGCTGCGGCCCGGCATGACGTTCGCCGGCCCGGCGATCGTGACCGAGTTCGACTCGACGACCGTCGTCCTGCCGTCGTACTCGGCGCAGGTCGACGTCAACTTCAACATTCTCATCACCCCGATCGACTGAGAGGCTGGAGAGCAATGGCACTCACCGAACATGCGCCGCTCCGGATCGCCGAGATCCCGACCGACGTCGACGTCGACCCGGTCACGCTCGACATCATCGAGGGGGCGCTGAAGAACGCACGCTTCGAGATGGACGCGGTGCTCTTCCGCTCGGCGATGAGCCCGGTCATCCGCGAGCAGCACGACGAGTTCCCGATGCTCACCGATCCGCGCGGTCGCATGGTCGTCGGTCAGTTCGGGGCGTACATCAACGAGATGATGGAGGACTGGGATCGCGGCGTGTACCCCGGCGACGTCATCCTCACGTCGGACCCGTTCAAGTGCTCCGCGTCGATCTCGCACACGAACGACTGGCTCGTGCTGCTGCCGATCTTCTTCGAAGACGAGCTCGTCGGCTGGTCGAGCCAGTTCGGCCACCAGATGGACGCGGGAGGGCCGCTCGCCGGATCGCTCCCGACCGGTGCGCGGACGATCTTCGAGGAGGGGATCATCATCCCCCCGATCAAGATCATCGAGCGCGGCGAGGTCCAGGAGGACGTGCTGCGCCTGATCTTCAACAACGTCCGCCTGCCGGAGATGAACCGCGCCGACCTGTTCGCGATCGTCGCCGGCTGCCGCGCCGGCGAGCGTCGCGTGCTCGACCTCTGCGAGCGGTTCGGCAAGCAGACGTACCTCGCCGCGCTGCAGGCGCTGCTCGACCGGACGTACGAGGCGATGCGGACGCTGCTCCAGGTCGTGGTCCCCGAGGAGCCGCAGAGCTTCGAGGACTACGTCGACGACGACGGCCTCGGCAACGGGCCGTTCAAGATGAAGCTGACGATCTGGCGGGAAGGCGAGCACGCCTTCTTCGACTGGACGGGCACCGACCCGCAGGCGCTGGGGCCGATCAACTTCTACCTCTCGGAAGGCATGTTCAAGATGTTCATCGGGATCTACCTGATCATGGTCAACGATCCCCAGATCCTCTTCAACGACGGCTTCTACCCGCTGCTGCACGTCGTCCTGCCGGAGGGCTGCCTGCTCAAGCCGCGCTTCCCGGCTGCGCTCGGTTGCCGGACGCACGGTCTCGCGCGGCTCTTCGACGTCCTCGGCGGCGCGCTCTGCAAGCAGGCACCCGAGCTGAACACCGCGGCCGGCTACGGCACGTCGCCGTACATGCTCTACTCGGGATGGGACGGTAACGGCGACTTCTTCTACTCGATGGAGATCCTGTACGGGGGGATCCCCGGCCGTCCGATCGGCGACGGCATGGACGGCCACTCGTGGTGGCCGCTCTTCGAGAACATCCCCACCGAGTACCTCGAGGCGTACTACCCGCTGCGGATCGACGGGTACACGACCGTCCAGGACTCCGGCGGCGCGGGCCTGCACCGCGGCGGCAACGGCGTCGAGAAGCGCTACGTCTACCTCGAGCCCGGCGAGGTCTCGATCCACGACGACCGCTGGCTGACGCGGCCGTGGGGGGTGCTCGGCGGCGAGCCGGGCGAGCGGTCGGAGAAGCTCCTC
>DASUZZ010000063.1:0-67840 GCA_036376615.1 Gaiellaceae bacterium | reverse complement strand
CCGATGCCCCTCCTTCCCTTTCCGCCTGCCGTCGCGGACCCGCGCCTCGCCTCCCGCCGGGCAAAGCCCGGCTCCGGCGGCAACCGGCGACGCCTTGACGACTGTCTCTTTCTCGCATGACCAGCACTGGTCATGCGAGGCGCGCGTGGGCGGAAGCTGAACCGGACAGAGCGGTCGCCGGCTTCGCCGGTGACCGCACAGCACGAATGACAGGTGTCGGAGGGATGATGGATGGGTTCGGGAAGGGAACCGGAGGTGCCCTTCCCGACTAGAACCGACGGTGCCCTCCCCGATTACTTGCGGCGGAGTTCCTGCGCGACCTTCGCCGCCGTCTGGCGCAGGTCGCGCGGCGCCTCGTCGTCGTCGCCGAGGCTCGCGAGGATCTGGATCGTGTCGGGCCGCGCCGAACCGTTGCGCAGCGCGATCACCGCCAGGCGGCGGACGGCGTCGTTGCCGTCGTTCGCCACGAGCTCGTGCAGCATTGAGCGAACGTCGTTGACGACGCCCGGATGGTCGCGCGACAGCAGCTCGAGCGCGAGCAGCGACGACCCGCGAACCGCCGGGCTCTCGTCGGCGAGGCCGCGGCGCAGCAGCTCGGTCTTCGCGCGGAAGCGAAACTGCCCGATCGCGCGGAACGCGACGACGCGCTGCCGGTAGTCGTCCGCACGCGCAGCCGCCTCGAGGTCGTCGCCGAAGCGCGACCGGAGCTGCGACAGCTCACGCTCGTTTCCCTCCTGCGCGTAGGCGTCGGCCTGGGCCGCCGCGTCGGCGAGCGAGCTCAAAGGTCGGCCGCGCTGCGGGCGGGCGGGCCGACGTACGTCGCCGAGGGACGGAACAGGCGTCCCGTCTTCTTCTGTTCGAGGATGTGCGCCGACCAGCCGGCGACACGCGAGCACGCGAACATCGCGGGCGCGAGCGGCGGCGGGATCTCGGCGACGTCGAGGACGAGAGCCGAGTAGTACTCGACGTTGGTCTTGAGCGGGCGCTCCGGATGGCGCCGCTCGAGCTCGGCGAGCGCGGCCTCCTCGAGCCGCTCGGCGATCTCGATCTGCGGCGAGCCGAGCTCGCGGGCGGTCTCCTTGAGGATGCGCGACCGCGGATCCTCGGCGCGGTAGACGCGGTGCCCGAAGCCCATGATCCGCCGGCCCGAGTCGAGCGTGTCGCGGACCCACTTCTCCGGGTCGTCCAGCTCCGAGACCTCCGCGAGCATCGGCTTCACGTACGCGGGAGCGCCGCCGTGCAGCGGGCCGGAGAGCGAGCCGACGGCCGCCGACAGCGCGGCGCCGCAGTCCGCACCGGTGGAGGCCGCGATGCGGGCGGTGAAGGTCGAGGCGTTCAGCCCGTGCTCGGCGGTGCAGATCCAGTAGGTGTCGATCGCACGGACCGCCTTCGGGTCGGCCTCCCCGCGCCACTGCAGCAGGAACTTCTCGGCGGCGGTCTTCCCCTTCGCGACGACGTCGTCGGGGACCGGGTCGGTGTGACCGTCGGCGATGCGTGCCGACCGCGCGACGATGCCCATCATCTGCGCGGAGATGCGGCCGAGGTCCTCACGCGCCTGCACATCGGAGATCTCGTTCAGCTTCCCGAGCTTCCACACGCCCGACAGGCGGGCGGTCTCCGCCTGGAGATCGGAGGGCGCGTTGCCGCTGAGGCGCGCCGGCTCGTACGGCTCCGGCTCGGGCATCGCCGAGTCGAGATCGTCGTCGACCAGCAGCCCCCAGACGCGCTCGTACGGGAAGTGGCCGACGAGCTCGACGATGTCGATGCCGCGGTAACGAAGCTGGCCGCCCTCGCGATCGGGCTCGGCGATCTCCGTCTCGACGGCGACGACGCCTTCGAGCCCGGGCTTGAAATCGCTCGTCGTGCTCACGCGTCGTTGACAGTACCGGAGAGTGCTCGATTGTCGGATAGGTAGGCTCGGGCGCTGGTATGGCCCACCGCGTGACGCTGATCGGCGGAGACGGCACCGGCCCGGAGCTGACCGAGGCGACACGCCGCGTGCTCGAGGCGACCGGCGTCTCGTTCGACTGGGACGAGCAGCCGGCCGGCGAGGACGCGATGTCCGAGCACGGCGGCAACCCGCTGCCGGAGCAGACGCTCGAGTCGATCCGGCGAAACGGCGTCGCGCTGAAGGGACCGATCACCACACCCGTCGGCGGCGGCTTCCGCTCGGTCAACGTCGGGCTGCGGAGAGCGCTCGACATGTACGCGCAGGTGCGGCCGTGCAAGACCTACCCGGGCGTGCGCACGCGCTTCGAGGACGTCGACCTCGTGATCATCCGGGAGAACACCGAAGACCTCTACGCCGGCATCGAGTACGAGCAGGGGACCCCCGAGGCCGAAGAGCTGATCGGCTGGATCGAGTCGAAGGGCGGGACGCTTCGCTGGCGCGACGCCGGCATCTCGATCAAGCCGATCTCGGTGACGGGCACGCGGCGCATCTTCGAGTTCGCCTTCGACTGGGCCAGGCGCAACGGCCGCAAGCAGATCACGGCCGTGCACAAGGCGAACATCATGAAGTTCTCGGACGGCCTCTGGCTGCACGTCGCGCGCGACGTCGCCGCCGAGAACCCCGACATCGAGTTCAACGACCGGATCGTCGACAACATGTGCATGCAGCTCGTGCAGCGCCCCGAGGAGTACGACATGCTCGTCCTCCCGAACCTCTACGGCGACGTGCTCTCCGACCTGTGCGCGGGCATGATCGGCGGCCTCGGCGTCGCACCGGGCGCGAACTACGGCGAGTCGGTCGCCGTCTTCGAGCCGACGCACGGCTCCGCGCCGAAGTACGCGGGACAGAACAAGGTCAACCCGATCGCGGAGCTGCTCTCCGGGATGCTGATGCTGCGCCACCTGGACGAGCACGACGCGGCGAGCCGCCTGGAGGACGCAATCGCCGCGGTGATCGCCGAGGGGCGCGACCTCACCTACGACATGAAGCCGACCCGGGACGACCCGACCGCAGTCGGGACGAGCCAGGTCGCCGACGCGATCATCGAGAAGCTGAGCTGAAAGGAACGGAATCGTGAGCGAGAGGCGCAAGGTCACCGTCGTCGGCGCCGGGAACGTGGGCGCGACGGCCGCGCAGGTCATCGCCGTCCGCGACTACGCGGACGTCGTGCTGGTCGACATCAAAGAGGGCCTGCCGCAGGGCAAGGCGCTCGACATCAACCAGATGGGCGCCGTGCTCGGCTACGAGCCGAACATCGTCGGCACCAACGACTACGGCCCGACCGCGGGCTCCGACGTCGTCGTGATCACCGCCGGGCTGCCGCGCTCGCCTGGAATGAGCCGCGACGACCTCGTGCAAACGAACGAGAAGATCGTCAAGGAGGTCACCGAGCGCGTCGTCGCGGAAAGCCCGGACGCGATCCTGATCGTCGTCTCGAACCCGCTCGACGCGATGTGCCACGTCGCGAAGAACGTCTCCGGCCTGCCGAAGGAGCGCGTGTTCGGCCAGGCAGGCATCCTCGACACCGCGCGCCTGAAGACGTTCATCGCGTGGGAGACCGGCGCCTCGGTGCAGGACGTCGCCGCAGTCGTGCTCGGCGGGCACGGCGACCAGATGGTGTCGGTGATCTCGGCGACGACCGTGGGCGGGGTCCCGATCCGCAAGCTCGTCTCCGAGGAGAGGATCGCCGCGATGGTCGAGCGGACCGCGAAGGGAGGCGGCGAGGTCGTGCAGCTGCTCGGCACCTCGGCCTGGTACGCCCCCGGCGCGGCGGCGGCGCAGATGGTCGACTCGATCATGCTGGACGCGAAGCGCGTCCTTCCGTGCACCGCCTACCTCGAGGGTGAGTACGGGATCGACGGCCTCTACATGGGCGTCCCGGTGAAGCTGGGCCGGTCCGGGGTCGAGCAGATCTTGATCGTCGACCTCGACGAGCCCGAGCAGAAGGCGCTCGCCGCCTCGGCGGGGGCCGTCCGCGAGGTCGTCGGGGTCCTCACGACGTAGGGCCCGGCGCCCAGGCACCAAGGTGCCAGGCACCGGTCATTAGGCGATTCTTTGGCAAATTGACCCGGATTGACCGCAGCCCTGCTCCGGCCGGCGTTGTACCTTGGCGCCGATGGATCTCGGTCTGGGCGGCAGGACGGCGATCGTCTGCGGAGCCTCCTCGGGACTCGGCCTCGCGGCGGCGGAGTCGCTGGCCGGTGAGGGCGCGAACGTCGCCATGTTCGCGCGGCGGCGCGAGGAGCTCGAGCTGCAGGCGAACCGACTGGGCGCGCTTGCCGTACGCGGTGACGTGACCAATCAGGCGGACCTCGAGCGACTCGTCGAGCGAACGGTCCAGGCCTTCGGCGGCGTCGACGTCCTCGTGTGGAACTCGGGCGGCCCGCCGCCGGGCAACGCCGCGACGATCACCGACGAGCGGCTCGAGACGGCCTTCGAGCTCCTGCTCCTCCCGGCCGTGCGCCTCGTCCGGTTCACGCTCCCGTGGCTCGAGAAGAGCGACGCCGGGCGGATCGTCTTCATCACCTCCGGCGCCGTGAAGGAGCCGACCGAGCACCTTGCGCTGACAAACAGCGTCCGGCCCGGAGTCACCGGCTTTGCAAAGACCCTCGCCAACGAGCTCGGCGCGAAGGGCATCACCGTCAACTGCGTCGCGCCGGGACGCATCGACACGCCGCGCATGCAGGAGCTCTACGGCGACGACGGCCCTCCGGCCGCCGACATCGCGCGCGTCCCCCTTGGGCGCATCGGCACCCCGCAGGAGTTCGGCGACGTCGTCTGCTTCCTCGCGTCCGGCCGTGCCGCGTACATCAGCGGCGCGACGGTCGCGGTCGACGGCGGCGCGGCGCGGTCGCTCCTGTGAGACGGCTGCGGCTCACTCCCGGAAGGCTGCTGGCTCTCGGCCTGGTCCTCCTGGCCGTCACACTCGCCCTGGTCGTCCTCCCGTCGAGCCAGTACATCTTCCTGCCCGACAAGGCGCATCCGGTCGGCCCGCTCGTCTCGGTGCCCGGCGGGCACAACCCGAAGAAGGGCGGCGTCTACTTCGTCGACGTCGTCGTGCGCAAGGCGACTCTGCTCGAGCGCCTCTTCGGCGGCCTGCACCACGGCGCCGACCTCTATCCCGCCTCCGCCGTCGACCCCCCCGGCGTCTCCGACAGCGGCCGCGCGCGGATCGATCTCGAGGACATGCACCGCTCGCAGCAGGTCGCGGCGGCGGTCGCGTTGAAGGCCGCTGGCAAGAAGGTGGTCCTGCGGTCGACCGGCGCGCTGATCGACGCGGTGGAGCCGGGGCTCCCCGCGGACGGGAAGCTCGAGCCCGACGACGTGATCACGGCGGTCGACGGAAAGACGGTCAAGGACCCGACCGGCGTCTTCGACGTGATGAGCAAGCACTCGCCGGGCGACGTGGTGCGTTTCACCGTCCGCCGCGGCGGCCAGACCCTGCTCATCCCGCTCCGGACGGTCGCATCGCCCACGCCGCCGAAGCGCGCGGTCGTGGGCGTGCTGCTCGAGACCGCAGTCGACGTCCACCTTCCGATCCCGGTGAAGATCGATGCAGGCGGGGTCGGCGGGCCGTCGGCCGGGCTCGCCTTCGCGCTCGACGTCCTCGCGAAGCTCAAGGCCGGCGTGCTCCACGGCCACCGCGTCGCCGCGACCGGGGAGATCTTCCCGGACGGCTCGGTCGGTCCGATCGGCGGAATCAAGCAGAAGACCATCGGCGCGAAGGAGGCGGGTGTGGACGTCTTCCTGGTCCCGGCTGGGGAGAACGCGCGCGACGCCGAGAAGGAAGCGGACGGGCTGCGCATCGTCCCTGTGAAGAGCTTTCCACAGGCGTTGCACGCCCTGGCGACACTGCCCGTGAAGCCCCGGTAGCGCCCCCGAAACCGCGTCCGAGAACTCGCCGGAAAGTGCACGTTTTCCGTTTGGACAAGCCCTTTCCGGGGCCGGAAAGGCGGCGTAGCATCCGCGCCGCGTAGGCCCCCGACCCTCCCCCCCACCGCCCCGGAGGAATCCAGTGACCCCCAAGAACGCGCCCAGCTGCGACGACTGCTACTTCCGCCGGGGCGGGCTCTGTGCGATGAAGCCCGATCGCATCTGCCCGACCTTCCGCGCCGCGTCGGCGCGACTCGCGCCCGCGATCTCGCCGCAGCTCGTCCCGCTCGTGCCCGTGGCGGCTGCCGCCGTCGCGTAGGCTCGCGGCGACGTGAGCGAGCCGCCGGCCACACCGAGCAGGTCACCCGGGCCGGCCGCCGCCGGCCGGAGTCGCGCCGCGACGGTCAAGCTCGTGGTGATCGGCCTCGTCGCGCTCTTCGCGATCCTCTTCATCGTCCAGAACACGAAAGAGACGAAGGTCGACTTCGTCTTCGGGTCGGCCCACGTCTCCGTGATCTGGGTGATCGTGCTCTCGATCGCGCTCGGCTTCGCGCTCGGAACGCTGCTGCCGCAGCTACGCCGGCGCCGGCGTGGCCGCAAGGGCTGACGCGAGGCGATCGACGCCCTCGTCGATCTCGCCGGGCGAGACGAAGCTGTAGGCGAGGCGCAGCGAATCGGGGCCGGCGCCGAAGTCGGTGCCCTTGACGAACGTCACGCCCGCCTCCTCGGCGCGCGGGAGCAGCTCGCCGCTGTCGACGCCTTCACCCGACAGCCAGACGAAGTAGCCGCCCTCCGGTCTCGACGACTCGAGCTCCGGCAGCTTCGCGTCGAGCGCCGCGAGCATCGCGTCGCGCCGCGCGCCGAGCAGGCCGCGCACGCGTTCGAGGTTCGGCTCGAACAGGCCGCGCGCGATGAACTCGTGAACGGTCGCCTGGCCGAGCAGGACCGGCGTGATGTACGTGCCGGTGGCCGTCGCCGCGATCTCGGCGGCGAGCCCTTCGGGAAGCACGAACCATCCGACGCGCAGCCCGGGCGCGATCGTCTTCGAGAACGACGAGCTGTAGGAGGTCGCGCCGCCGGAGAGCTCGAACAGCGACGGGAGTGGCTCGCCCTCGAAGCGCACGAGCCCGTAGGGGTCGTCCTCGAGCACGAGCAGCCCGTGCCGCGCCGCGAGCTCGACGACGCGGCGCCGGCGCTCGAGCGCCAGCGTGCGCCCGGTCGGGTTCTGGAACGTGGGGATCAGGTAGAGGAACGCGGCGTCGCCGTGCGCGAGCTCCTGTTCGAGCGCGTCCGGGTCGAGGCCGTCGTCGTCACAGGCGAGCGGGACGATCTCCGCACCGAGCTCGCGCAGGATCTTGAGCGGGCGGTCGTAGGTCGGCCGCTCGACGAGGACGCGCTTCCCGGCGGCGAGCCGCTGCGCCAGGAAGACGAACCCCTGCAGCGAGCCGTTGGTGACGAAGATGCGCGCCGGCTCGACGCCGTGGCGCGCGGCCAGCCAGTCGATCAGCGGGCGGTACCCGGGTGAGGGCCCGTAGGAGAGCACCGTCGCGCCGTCGCGCTCGAGCACGGTGCGCGCGCAGTCGGCGAGCTCCGAGACCGGCAGGCACTCCGGCGCCGGGACTCCGCGGGCGAACGAGATCATCGACATCGACCGCCAGCCTACTGACGGAAGAGGAAGACGGTGTCGCCGTCGCCCGGCTCCTCGGCGAAGGGGCCCCGAGCGGCGAGCACGCGGCGCCAGAACGCGAGCGCCGGCTCGTTGCCGTCGACCACCTCGAGCTGCCAGGCCCCCTCGAAGGCGTCGAGCACCCGGTGGGCGGCCTCGCTGCCGAGCCCACGCCGCCGGAACGGCGCCGCGACGAAGAACTCGGCCAGGCGCCAGTCCCGATCGGGCCGCTTGCGTGGGAAGTCGCCGCCGCCGACCCACGCGAACCCGGCCGCCGCCCCCGTCTCGCGCACGAGGAACGCCGCGCAACGCTCCCGCGAGAGAAAGTCGTCGGCGTAGCTCGGGTGCCAGCGCCCACCGGCATCGAGCCTGTAGTGCGTCGACCACTGCGAGAGGTCGTGGAGGTACAGCGGATAGAGCCGCCGGACGGCGTCACGCTCGTCGTCGTTGCTGACGCGCACGAGCTCCATCGCGGCCGATCATCTCAGCAGACTCTTAGGCGAGCGGGTGACAATCCCCACATGACCTCTCGCGTCCTCGTCGTCGACGACGATCCCGCCGTCCGCGCGGCGATTGCCCGAGCTCTGCGCGTCGACTACGAGGTCGACGAGGCCGCGGACGGCTCGGAGGCGCTGACGCGCCACGCCGAGACGGCGGCCGACGCGATCGTCCTCGACCTGCTGATGCCGGAGGTGGGCGGCCTGGACGTCTGCCGCTCGCTGCGAAAGCGCGGCGATTCCGTCCCGGTGCTGGTCGTGACCGCGCGTGACGCCGTCTCTGACCGCGTCGAAGGCCTCGACGCCGGCGCCGACGACTACCTGGTCAAACCCTTCGCCGTCGAGGAGCTGCGCGCGCGGGTGCGCGCGCTCCTGCGCCGCGCGGGCGTGGGCGGCGACGAGCTCACGTTCGCGGACGTCCGACTCGATCCCTCCACGCGCGAGGCGTTCCGCGGCGAGCGGCGCCTGCAGCTCACGCGCACCGAGTTCAACTTGCTCGAGCTGCTCCTGCGCAACCCGCGGCAGGTACTCACGCGCTCGCAGATCTACGAGCGCGTCTGGGGCTATGACTTCGGCGCGACGTCGAACGCGCTCTGGGTGTACGTCGGGTACTTGCGCCGCAAGCTCGAGGAAGGCGGCGAGCCGCGGCTGCTGCAGACCGTTCGCGGCGTCGGGTACGCGCTCCGCGAAGAGCTATGAACCGCCTCAGCTTCCGCGCGCGGATCGCACTGCTCACCGCGCTCGCGATCGCGGCGGCAGTGGCGGGTGCCTCGATCGCGGTCTGGATGATCGCCAAACACGAGCTCTACTCACAGCTCGACTCGACGCTCAACTTCCAGTACAGCACCGCGCTGCGCGGGCCCTTCGGCGGCGGTGGTAACGGCCTGACGCTCGTCATTCGTCCCGACGGCGACCAGAGCGGGCAGTCGGGAATCCCGGTAACTGCCCGCGCGCTCCGGGTCGCCAACGGAAAGGAGGGCGCGTACTACATCAACACGACGATCGGCGGGTACCAATGGCGCGAGCTGGTCGCTCCGACGCAGCCCGCCGGCGCCGTCCTCACCGTCTCGCCCCTTGGCCCGACGACGCACGCACTGCACCGGATTCGCCTCTGGATCACGCTCGTGGGCGCGATCGGGATCGCCCTGGCAGCCGCCCTGGCCGCCTTCGTCGCCACTGCGGCGCTCCGGCCGGTCCGGCGGCTGACCGCGGCGGCCGAAAACGTCGCGGCCACCGGGAGCCTCAGCGAACGGGTCGAGGTGACCAGCGGCGACGAGCTCGGCCGGCTTGCGACGCAGTTCAACGCGATGCTCGCCGCGCTCGAGCGCTCGGTCGGCGCGCAGCGGCGGCTCGTCGCGGACGCGTCGCACGAGCTGCGGACGCCGCTCACCGCGGTGCGCACGAACATCGACCTGCTTCGTGAAGGGAAGCTGCCGCCGGAGGAGGCGCAGCACGCGCTGGCCGAGGCGTCGGTCGAGCTCGACGCGCTCACGCGACTCGTCTCGGACCTCGTGGAGCTCGCGCGCGGCGAGGAGCGGAAGCTCCGGCTCGAGGACGTGCAGCTCGACGATCTCGTCGCGGCCACCGTCGACCGCGCGCAGGCCCGCGCCCCGCAGGTGACATTCGTGACCGCGCTGTCGCCGACGCACGTCAAGGCCGACCCGCTGCTGCTCGAGCGCGCGGTGTCGAACCTCCTCGACAACGCGGTCAAGTACAGCCCCGACGGCGCGCCGATCGAGGTGACGGTGCGCGGCGGCGAGGTGGTCGTCGCCGACCACGGGCCGGGCATCGCCGAGGAGGACCTCCCACGCGTGTTCGACCGCTTCTACCGGGCGGCGACGGCGCGTTCGAAGCCCGGCGCGGGGCTCGGGCTCGCGATCGTGCGCGAGGCGGCCGAGGCGCACGGCGGGCGCGCGACCGCCGAGAGCTCGGCGAGCGGCGCGCGCTTCCGGCTCGTGCTCCCCACCGCCTGATGGAGCGGGCGCCTCGCGGGCCTTCTCGCCCCGCGCTTGACATGTGACTATTCGGTCACCTATCCTGACGAGATGGACGACGACCGCGTCTTCAGAGCACTCGCCGACCCGACGCGGCGGCACCTCCTCGACCGGCTCTTCGAGCGCGACGGCCGCACGCTCACGGAGCTCGAGTCCGAGCTGGAGATGACCCGCTTCGGCGTGATGAAGCACCTACGGGTGCTCGAGGAAGCCGGCCTCGTCGTCACGCGCCGGCAAGGACGGGAAAAGCTGCACTTCTTGAACGCCGTCCCGATCCGGCAGGTCCACGACCGGTGGATCGACAAGTACACGGAGCGCGTCGTGTCCGCGCTCCTCGAACTCAAGGACGACCTGGAGGAGACAGCATGAGCACCATGACGCAGACGACCGTGCAGGTCTACCAGCTGTTCATCAAGGCGACCCCGGAGCAGATCTGGGAGGCGATCGTCGATCCCGAGCTGACGTCGAAGTACTTCTACGGCTCGCGGATCACGGTCACCCCCGAGGGCCGCGTGTCGACGAGCCCGGACGGCTCGGAGTCGTGGGGTGACTCCGAGGTGCTCGAGTGGGACCCGCCGCGCAAGCTCGTCCACGGCTGGGTGTCGGCCTACGACCCCGAGCTCGCGAACGAGGCGACGAGCCGCGTGACGTGGGAGATCGAGCCGCAGGACGGCGGCATGACGAAGCTGACGCTGGTGCACGACCGGCTCGAAGGCGCGCCGAGGACGGCCGAGAGCGTCGCCGGCGGCTGGATGCTGGTGCTGAGCGGCTTGAAGACGCTGCTCGAGACCGGCGAGCCGCTCGTCTGACCGTCGAGGCGGTGCCTGGCACCTCGGTGCCAGGCACCTTCCTCACGTCCCTCAGGCGGCGATCTTCCGGAGCACCGCGTCGACGCGCGCGAAGCCGCCTTTCGCGCCCTCCTCGACGCCGTAGCTCATGGTCGTGTCGCGCTGCTCGGTCGACTCGAAATGCATCGTCTGCGTCAGCTTCGTCTGCTCACCCAGCTCCTCGAACTCCAGCGTCTGCAGGTGGTTCTGGAACGTCTGCACCAGACGCTTCGGCGGCTCGACCTCGCGGAACTCGCCCTCGACGACGCCGAAGGCGGTTCGGAACCGGTAGCTGCCGCCGGGACGGACGTCCATCACCTCGACGACGGTGCCGTCGCCCCACCAGCCGGGGATCAGCGCCGGGTCGGTCCAGACGGAGAAGACGTGCTCGCGCGGCGCGTCGAAGACCCGCTCGACGCAGATCTCGAGCTCGTTCGGCGTGGTGACGGTCGTCTCGTTCATCAGCTGACCGCCTGCTTCACGAGCTTCGCGATCTTGGCCTCGTCGGCCTTCGACAGCTTCGGGAGCGCGAAGGCGATCGGCCACATCGACCCGTCGTCGAGGTTCGCGCTGTCGTTGAAGCCGAGCATCGCGTAGCGCTCCTTGAACTTCCCCGCGTCGCGGAAGAAGACGACGACCTTGCCGGCCTTGTTCGCATACGCGGGCATTCCGTACCAGGTCTTCGGGATCAGGTCCGGCGCGGACTCCCTCACGATCGCGTGGATCCGCGCGCCGAGAGCACGGTCGGCCGGGGTCATCTTGGCGAGCGCCTCCCGAACGGCGGTCTCGCCGTCCGTGGTCGCCTTCAGCTCCTTCGCGCGCGCTCTCATCGCGGCCTTCTCGTCGGCCGAGAAGCCTTCCTTCGTCTTCTTCGTGGTCGGGCTCATCGTGCTCCTTTCGTCCGTTCGACGACCTGGGCGAAGCGGTCGAGCCGCTGCAGCCAGGTGCTGATGCCCTCGAATGCGTAGGGGGCCAACGCGCACCGGCGAACCCGGCCGACCTTCTCCGTCGTGACGAGCTCGGCCTCCTCGAGCAGCCGGATGTGCTTCTTCATCCCGGTCAGCGACATGCCGAAGGGCCCGGCGAGCTCGCTGATCGTCGCGCTGCCCGCTCCGAGCCGCTCGAGCAGCGCGCGCCGGGTCGGGTCGGCGAGAGCTGCGAACGCCCGGTCGACGGAGGCTTGATACTGAACCATTAGGTTCAGTATCGCAGATCCCGCCCCGCGGGGCAAGTGAGGTCGAGCTACCGGACTTTGTAGTCGGCCACGGCGCCTACGCCCCCGCCGCCGCGACGACGAGCTCGGCGGCCTCGGTCGGCGTCGTCCCGACCTTGATCCCGACGGCCTCGAGCGCGTCCTTCTTCGCCTGGGCGGTGCCCGACGAGCCGGAGATGATCGCGCCGGCGTGCCCCATCGTCTTGCCCGGCGGCGCCGAGAAGCCGGCGATGTACGAGAACACCGGCTTCGACATGTTCTCGGACGCCCAGCGCGCGGCCTTCTCCTCCTCGTCGCCGCCGATCTCGCCGACGAGCACGACGTACTCGGTCTCGGGGTCGGCCTCGAACTTGGCGAGGATGTCGATGAAGCTCGAGCCGACGATCGGATCGCCGCCGATGCCGACGATCGTCGAGTTGCCGAGCCCGCGCTGCGCGACCTCGTGGCCGATCTGATACGTCAGCGTCCCCGAGCGCGACACGAGGCCGATGTTGCCGGGGCGGAAGACCTGCGCCGGGATGATCCCGACGTTCGCCTTTCCCGGCGAGAGCACGCCCGGGCAGTTCGGCCCGATCAGCGTCACGCCCGTGGGACGGATGTACGTGTAGACGCGAAGCATCTCGTGCGCCGGGATGTGCTCGGTGATGCAGATGACGGTCCCGATCCCGGCGTCGACCGCCTCGTAGATCGCGTCCGGCGCGAAGCGCGCCGGCACGAAGATCATCGACGTATCGGCGCCGGTCTCGGCAACGGCGTCCGCAACGGTGTCGAAGACGGGGACGCCGTCGACGTCCTGGCCGCCCTTGCCCGGGGTGACACCGGCGACGAGGTTCGTCCCGTAATCCCGGTTGCGCAGGCCGTGGAAGCGACCCTCCGAACCGGTCAGACCCTGCACGACGAGCCGGGTGTCGTTGTCGACGATGATCGCCATCAGCCGGCCGCCTTGTCCCCGCGGATCACGAGCGTCGGCAGCTGCATCCAGCCGTCGACGACGCGGTCGCCGAGCAGGTCGCGCACGCGGGCGGCGTCGTCGCCGGTGCAACCGACGCGCTCGAGCCACGGCTCGATCTCGAGCGGGCGCTCCATGTAATGCTCCTCCGCGACGCTCAGCCCTGCGAGCTCGAAGAACGAATGCCACTCCGCGACCCCGTAGTTGCGAACATGGCTCGGGTCGCGGAGCCGCTCTGCCTGTTCGGACTGCATGCTCACGAAGGTGTTGTCGCAGATCACGACCCGGCTCCTCGCCACGCGCGCCATCTCGCGCACCGCAGCCTGGACATCGGCGAAATGGTGCGCGGCGAGTCGGCAGGCAGCGGCGTCGAAGCTGTCGTCCGCGAACGGAAGCGACTCGGCGGCTGCCGTCGTATCGGCCTGCATCCCGGGTGCGGGGTCGACGGTCACGACCGTCGACCCCAGCTCGCGCAGCCGCCGCGCGACATGGCCGCCGCCGGTGGCGACGTCGATCACCGTGACGCCCTCTCCGGGCTCGCACCACTCGACGACCAGGTCGAGATCCTCGCCCGCCGAGTGGATCGCGCTCGTCCGATAGGCCTCGGCGCGATCGCTCCAGGCGTCCGTCATCGTGCGAGCTCCACGGCCGTCCTCGCCGCCTCGAGCATCGTCGGCGCGACGTGCAGGTTCGGGGGAGCGGCGTCGGTCAGGATCTTCCGGCCCTCCTCGGCGTTCGTGCCGTCGAGACGGACGACGATCGGCACCGCGATGTCGATCCGGTCGAGCGCCTCGAGAATGCCGCGCGCGACCTCGTCGCAGCGCGTGATCCCGCCGAAGATGTTGAAGAAGATCGACTTCACCTGCGGGTCGCGGGAGATCACCTCGAGCGCGTCCACGACTCCTTCCGCGTCGCCGCCGCCGCCGAGGTCGCAGAAGTTCGCCGGCTTGCCCCCCGCCGTGACGACGACGTCGACAGTCGACATCGAGAGGCCGGCGCCGTTGCCGAGGATGCCGACCGAGCCGTCGAGCTTCACGTAGGTGACGCCCTTCTCGCGCGCGAGAGATTCGAGCGGGTCGGCAGCGCTCGTATCGTTCAGCGCGGCGACGTCCGGGTGCCGGAAGAGCGCGCTGTCGTCGACGGTGAACTTCGAGTCGAGTGCCTTGACCTCGCCTTCCGGCGTCACGATCAGGGGGTTGATCTCGCAGAGCATCGCGTCGCTCTCGACAAAGCAGCGGTAGAGCTTCTCGACGATCGCGGCGATCTGCTTCTGCTCGCCGGGGTCCTCCACCCCCGCGCCGTACACGAGCCGGCGCGCGACCCACGGCTGGAAGCCTTCGAGCGGATCGATGTGCAGCCGCACGAGCGCATCGGGGTCGTTCGCGGCGACTTCCTCGATCTCGACGCCGCCCTGCGTCGTGAACATCAGCAGCGGCCGCTTCGCACCGCGGTCGAAGGTGACGGAGAGGTAGTACTCCTTCGCGATCTCCGAGGCCTGCTCGATCCACACCTTCTCGACGACGTGTCCGCGGATGTCGAGCCCGAGGATGTCGCGCGCCTTCTGCTCCGCGTCGGCGGGACCGTCGGCGAGCTTGACGCCGCCGGCCTTGCCGCGCCCGCCCATCAGCACCTGCGCCTTGACGACGACCTGGCCGCCGATCTCCTCCGCCGCGGCGCGCGCCTCCGCCGGAGTCGTGGCGAGCCGACCCTCCGAGACCGGGATGTCGAACTGCCGAAAGAGCTGCTTGCCCTGGTACTCGTAGAGGTCCATGAGCCGCGCGGCACTCTACCGGCGTGCGGCCCGCGGCCGTCGCTAGTGTCGAAGCATGGACGCGATCGCCGTCTCGGATCTCCGCAAGCGCTACGGAGAGGTGCAGGCGCTCGACGGCGTCTCCTTCAACGTGCGCGAGGGCGAGGTGTTCGGCCTGCTCGGTCCGAACGGGGCGGGCAAGTCGACCACCGTCCGCGTCCTCGTCACGCTCACGCATCCCGACTCCGGGCTCGCCTCCGTCAACGGCCACGACGTCCTTCGCAACCCGGAGACCGTCCGCCGCGTGATCGGGTACGTCCCGCAGGATTCCGGCGTCGACCAGTTCGGCACGGGCCGCGAGAACCTCACGCTTCAGGGCCGCGTCCAGGGGATGAGCGGCGACGACCTCCGCGCACGCGTCGCCGAGCTACTCGAGCTTGTCGGGATCTCGGAGGCGGCCGACCGCATCGTCAAGACGTACTCGGGCGGGATGCGGCGGCGGCTCGACATCGCGCTCGGGCTCGTCCACCGGCCGCGTGTGCTCTTCCTCGACGAGCCGACGACCGGTCTCGATCCCGAGGCGCGCGTCGCGATGTGGGCCGAGGTGTCCCGGCTGGCGGAGTCGGAGGCGCTGACGATCCTGCTGACGACGCACTACCTGGAGGAGGCCGACCAGCTCGCCGACCGGCTGTCGATCGTCTCCCGGGGCCGCGTCGTCGTCGAAGGCACGCCCGCCGAGCTCAAGGCGGGGCTCCGCGGCGACGCCGTGCACGTCGAGCTCGAGAACGGAGCGCTGGACGACGCGCAGCGCGTCATTGCCGGCGTCGGCGCGAGGCCGGAGCAGGTCGTCGACGGGCGGACGATCGTCTCCCGCGTCACGAACGGCGCGCGGGAGCTCCCGGGCATCCTCTCGGCCCTCGAGAACGCCGGGATCGCGGTCGCCTCGGTGTCGCTGTCGCGGCCGACGCTCGACGACGTCTATCTCCACTACACGGGACGGGAGTTCAGCTCGGAGGACGGCGCCCGGTGAGGGTCGAAGCGCACGAGAGCGTCGAGCACTTCCTGTCACGGTCGCAATCGCTCCTGCTTGCCGATGAGGCGCGACACAACTTGATCCTGGGCATCTGTTCGACCCTCGTCACCGCGCCGTCGGTCTACCCCGTGTTTCACCTCTGGACGGTCGAACGTGACGGGAAGTGCGTCGCTGCGGCGGCGATGACGCCGCCGTTCAACCTGGCTCTCGCTCGCCCTTCGGTCCCGGCGGCACTCGAGGCGCTGGCGAACTACCTGTGGGATGAGGGCGTCGTGCCGCCCGGCGTGACCGGCGCTCTTCCCGAGGTCGACGAGCTGGCGATTGCGTGGGAGACAGCCACGGGTCGACGCGCGCAGATCAGGAAGAGGCAGGGCATCTACCGGGTACGGAGCCCGAGGCTGCCCCGATCGGTAGACGGCCGTCTTCGCCCTGCCAACGCGGAGGACCGCGAACTGCTGGTCGACTGGATGCGCGCGTTCATCGACGAGGCGGGAGCGGACCATGTCGATCCACGGGAGTTCGTCGACCGCCGGCTCGACGGGCCGGGAGGCCTGGTCGTCTGGGAACGCGAACAGCCGGTCTCGTTCGCGGGATTCGGCAACGAGACACCCACCGGGATCCGTATCGGGCCGGTGTTCACGCCCGCGAGCCTGCGCCGGAACGGTTATGCGAGCGCGCTGGTGGCGGCGTTGAGCGAACAGCTGCTTGACGAGGGCCGGGACTCCTGCTTCCTCTACACCGACCTCGCCAACCCGACCGCGAACCACATCTACCTCGACGTCGGCTACGAGCTCGTCGCCGAATCGGCGGAGTACGCGTTCCAGGACCACGAATGAGAGTGGTACGCGACACCTGGTTCATGACGGCGCGCCAGGCACGCAACCTGATGCGCGAGCCGATCTGGATCGTGCTGCTGCTCGTGCAGCCGATGGTGTGGCTCGTGCTCTACGGGCAGCTGTTCCACAACGTGACCAAGCTCGGCGGCTTCGGCACCGGCTCGTACATCACGTTCCTCGCGCCGGCGATCGTCGTCATGAACGCGTTCTTCGGCGCCACGTGGAGCGGCATGTCGATGATCAGCGACCTCGACCACAAGGTCGTCGAGCGCTTTCTCGCCACACCGGCGTCACGCCTCTCGATCGTGCTCTCGCAGATCGTTCGCTCGGCGCTGACCGCGGCGATCCAGGCGGTGATCATCCTGCTCGTGTCGCTCGCCCTGGGCGTGCGCATTCACACGGGCGTGCTCGGCTGGCTGACGATCATCCTCGCCGGCGTCCTCGTCAACAGCGCCTTCGCGGGGATCTCGCAGGCGATCGCGCTGCTGACGCGGCGCGAGGCCACGATGATCGCGGTCGCGAACTTCATCGGGCTGCCGCTGCTGTTCCTGTCGACGACGATGATCGCGCAGCCGCAGATGCCGAAGTGGATGCAGTCGGCAGCGAGCTTCAACCCGGTCGACTGGGGCGTGCGGGCCGCGCGCGAGGTCGTGCTGCCGAACACGGACTGGGCGTCGGTCGGGTGGCACCTGCTGTTGCTGCTCGGGCTGACGGCGGTGACGGCCGGCTGGGCGACGTCCACCTTTCGGGCGTACCAGCGATCGCTGTAGCGCGCGCCTGCCGCCGGCCCGGCGCTACGCGTCGTCGATCGTGCAGATCGGCTGCCCGACCGACACCGCCGTCCCGACGGACACCGTGACGCCGTCGACGATGCCGCTGCGGTGAGCCGCGATCTCGTTCTCCATCTTCATCGCCTCGACGATGCAGAGGACCTGACCCGCATCGACCGCATCGCCCGACGCAACCTTCACGTCGATCACGGTTCCCTGCATCGGGCTCCGCACCGTCCCCGAGCCCGGCCCGGCGGACGCGCCGGCCGCGCGCTCGCGCCTGCGCCTGGCAAGTGCGCGGTACGGAGGCTCGGGCGTGAGGACGTTCACCCGAACGCGCCGCCCGTCGACCTCGACCTCCGTCGCCTGGGCCGACAACGCTCCGTCCGACCGTCCCGCTAGTGTTGTTGTCGTATGAGACAACTTTGCCGCCTGCTCCGCCAGCTCCTGCGACTCGACCACGCCCTCGCACGTCTCGCCCGCGCGAAAGCACGGATGCGCGAGCAGCGCCCGGTGGAAACCGATCAGCGTGGTCACGCCCTCGATCCGGTACTCGCCGAGCGCGCGCTGCATGCGGCCGATCGCCTCGCCGCGGTTCGCACCGTGCACGATCACCTTGGCGATCATCGGGTCGTACAGCGGCGAGACCTCGGATCCGGCCGCGACGCCCGAGTCCACCCGGACGCCCGGGCCGCCCGGCTCGGAGTAGGCCGTGATCCGCCCGGGCGACGGCCTGAACCCGTGCAGCGGGTCCTCCGCGTTGACGCGGCACTCGATCGCATGTCCGTGGAGGCGCACCTCAGCCTGCCCGAAGCCGAGCGGGAAGCCGGCCGCGATCCGAACCTGCTCGCGAACGATGTCGACACCCGCGACGAGCTCGGTGACGGTGTGCTCGACCTGGATGCGCGTGTTCATCTCCATGAAGTAATAGGCACCGTCGCGCGCGAGCAGCCCTTCGATCGTGCCGGCCGACCGGTAGCCGCAGGCGCGCGCCGCCTCGACCGCGATCGCGCCGATCCGCGCGCGCAGATCCTCGTCGACGGCCGGGGAGGGCGTCTCCTCGACCAGCTTCTGGTGCCTGCGCTGGATCGTGCAGTCGCGCTCGCCGAGATGGACGACGCTCCCGTGCGCGTCGGCGAGCACCTGCACCTCGACGTGCCGCGGTCCCTCGAGGTAGCGCTCGACGTAGACCGCGGCGTCCGCGAAGTACGAGAGGCCCTCGCGGCGGGCGGACTCGAGCGCCTGGTCGACCTCCCCGGCACTCCGAACGACCTTCATCCCCTTGCCGCCGCCGCCGGCCGCCGCCTTGATCAGGAGCGGGTAGCCGAGCTCCTCGCCGAGCGCCGCGATCTCCGCGCCCGAGCCGACCGGATCCGTGGTGCCCGGGATGATCGGCACGCCTGCGGCCTGCATCGCGCTCCGCGCGCGGGTCTTCGAGCCCATCAGCTCGATCGCGGCGGGTGGCGGCCCGATCCAGGTGAGCCCTGCGCCCTCGACGGCGGCCGCGAACCCGGCATTCTCGGCCAGGAAGCCGTACCCGGGATGCACGGCCTCGGCACCCGACCGCCGGGCGACGTCGAGCAGCTTCTCGACGACGAGGTAGGACTCGGCGGAGGTGGAGCCGCCGAGCGCATAGGCCTCGTCCGCGAACCGCGCGTGCAGTGCATCCCGGTCGACGTCGGAGTACACCGCGACCGAGGGGATCCCCAGGTCCCGCAAGGTGCGGAACACGCGGACGGCGATCTCGCCGCGATTCGCCACGAGCACTTTCGCGAACACGGCCGTATTCTCCCTGCCGATGAGCTTTGCGGACCAGCTCACCATCGCGCGGGCCCTTGCGGTGCCGGTCGTGATCGCCCTGTTCGCGATCCCGTTCGCCGGTCACGACTACTGGGGCACGGCCGTGTTCTGCGCAGCGATGGCAACCGACTGGTTCGACGGGCGGATCGCCCGCCGGTCGGGGCGGACGTCGCCGTTCGGTTCGCTGCTCGACCCGGTCGCGGACAAGCTGCTCGTGCTGTCGACCCTGATCGTGCTGCTGGAGCAGAACGTCTTCCCGGCGTGGATGGTCGCCGCGATCGTCGCGCGCGAGCTCCTGATCACCGGGCTCCGCCAGGCCGCGGTCGAGCGCGGCGTCGTGATCGCGGCGCGCGACCTGGGCAAGCTGAAGACCTGGGCGCAGGCGATCGCGGCTGCGATCGGCGGGCTCGCCGCGGCCCGCGCCTTCGGCACGGAGGTCGCCTGGTGGGCGCTCCTGATCGCGCTCGTCCTGACCTGGGTGTCGGGCCTCGACTACGCCCGCTCGGCGCCCCGCCTCTTCAGGGAGCGCGCCGCGGCGTCAGGCTGAGCCGGCCTGGTCGAGCCGGCCGTCGTCGGCCGGGCCGAGCGCCTCGTCGACGCCGGCCTGCCACCAGGGATCCGCCGCAGGGCCGGAGGGCGCGACCAGCTCCGAGACCGCGCGCACGACCGCCTCCGGCTGCGCTGGGTCGAGGTCGATCTCCACGGCCGAAGCGTAGGTCACCTGTTCGAGGGATTCAGCGGCACCTGCCCCTCGTTCCCCCGTCCGGGTGATGTCCGGAGCAGGGGTCGACGGCAAGAATCGATCCCGATGCGGCAACTGCCAGGAAGGAATCCGTCGATGCTCCAGTGGAACGCGAAACTCGTGGCTGTCGGGGTGGCGCTCGCGGCGCTCGCCGCGGTCCTCGGCATGTGCGACCCGCTCAACTTCACCTGGTAAGGGGCACGCACAACCCATGACCCCGGCCGTCCGTCCCCCGGCGAGGCTGCTCGCGGTCGTCGTGCCGGTCTCGGCGATCGGGATCGGCCTCTATCTCGCGGCGACCGTGTGGTTCGTGCACGACAACCCGTCGGCGACGACACTGATCGGCGTTGCGGCATTTCTGGCTGCGTCGATGCTGGCCGAGCGACTCCCGGTGCCGGTCGAGGGGGCGGACGCCAACGGCGTCTCGCTCGGCTTCGTGTTCGCCGTCGCAGCGCTCGTCCTGTTCGGCTGGGCCGCTGCGACGTTCGTATACGTCACCGCCCCGACGGTAACCGCGCTCCTCGATCACAAGCCGCTGATCCGCACCGTCTACAACGCGGGCGTGTTCGGGATCGTCGGGACGCTGGCCGGCTCGATCCTTCACCTGGTGCACGGGACCGGCCCCGCCGCCGTTCTGCTCGAGGTCGCGCTCACCTCGACCGTCCTCTACACGGCGAACCTCCTGCTCGTGACCGCCGCGATCTCGGCCTCCGGCTCCGCGCTCGGCTACGGACGGCTGATCCGTTCGAACGTGCGCTGGACGATCCTGCCGTTCGGGTTGATGGCGTCGACGGCGCTGATGCTCGTTGTGCTCTGGCAGCGGACGCCGTACCTGTTCGCCGCCCTCGCCGGGCCGCTCGCCGCGATCTCGCTCTACCAGCGCTCGACGCGCCGTGCCCTCGGCGCGGTCCGGCTCTCCCTCACCGACCCGTTGACCGGGCTGGGCAACCACCGCCACTTCCACGAGCGCTTCGAAGAGGCAATCGCCGCCGCACGCGAGCAGAAGACGACGCTCTCGCTCTGCCTGCTCGACCTCGACGACTTCAAAGCCGTGAACGACCAGTACGGGCACCCGGCCGGCGACGGGGTGCTCTCGAAGGTCGCCTCCCGGCTCCGGTCGGACGGTGAGGCGTTCCGGCTCGGCGGCGACGAATTCGCGCTCCTGCTACCGGAGACGAGCGAGCCGATCGCGCTGGCAACCGCACAGTCGATCGTCACGCGCCTCGGCGCGGCGGACGTCGGCCCCGGCGGGGGCCTCACCGTGAGCGCAGGCGTCGCCACCTATCCGCAGCACGGCCGCGACCGCGACACGCTGATCCGCATGGCCGACGGCGCGCTGTACTGGGCGAAGGAACAGGGCAAGAATCAGGTGCGCCCGGCGCGCGATGCGGCCGACCTCGCCGCGCTCGGGACCGGCGATCAGGGGGCACGCATCCGCGCGGCAGCATCGCTCGCCCGCGTCGTCGACGCCCGGCATGCCGACTCCGACAACCACTCGGAGCGCGTCGCGCTGCTCGCCGGACGGATCGCCGAACAGCTCGGCCTTTCACCCGAGCAGGTCGAGATGACGCGGCTGGCCGGAAGCCTGCACGACCTCGGCAAGCTCGCCATCCCCGAGGAGCTCCTGCGCAAGCCGGCGTCGCTGACGCGGGAGGAACGGCAGCTGATGCAGCGGCATCCGCAGATCGGCTACCGGATGCTCGCGAGCCTCGGCGTCGAGCCGGTCGCCGACTGGATCCTGCACCAGAGCGAGCGCTGGGACGGCTCGGGCTATCCAGAGGGCCTCGCCTACGAGTCGATCCCGCTCGGCTCTCGCATCGTCTTCGTCGCCGACGCGTTCGACGCGATGACGTCGACGCGGCCGTATCGTCCCGCCCGCCGGCGCGACGAGGCGATTCGAGAGCTCGCGCGCTGCTCCGGGACGCAGTTCGACCCCGACGTCGTCGACGCGTTCATCGCGTCGGCCGAGTCGCGGCCGCTCGCGGCGGCGTAGTCAAAGCGGAATGTTGCCGTGCTTGCGCGGCGGCCGCCGCTCGCGCTTGGTGATCGACGTCCGGAGTGCGTCGATCAGCACGGGACGCGTGCGCCGCGGCTCGATCACGTCGTCCATGTAGCCCCGTTCCGCGGCGGTGTACGGATTGGCGAAGCGCTCGCGGTAGTCGGCGATCAGCTCCTCGCGGCGCGCCTCGGCGTCGCCGGCCGTCGCGAGCTCGCTACGGAAGATGATGTTGACGGCGCCGTCCGGCCCCATCACCGCGACCTCGGCAGTCGGCCACGCGAAGTTGAAGTCGGCGCGGACGTGCTTGGAGCTCATGACGTCGTACGCGCCGCCGTATGCCTTGCGCGTGATCACCGTCAACTTCGGCACGGTCGCCTCGCAATACGCGTAGAGCAGCTTGGCGCCGTGGCGGATGATCCCGCCCCACTCCTGCGCCGTCCCGGGCAGGAACCCGGGCACGTCGACGAAGGTGACGAGCGGAATGTTGAAGGCGTCGCAGGTGCGGACGAAGCGCGCCGCCTTCTCGGACGACGCGATGTCGAGCACGCCGGCGAGCGCCTTCGGCTGGTTGCCGACGATGCCGACGCTGTAGCCGCCGAGCCGCGCGAAGCCGCAGACGATGTTCTCCGCATAGGCAGGCTGCAGCTCGAGGAACTCGCCGTCGTCCACGACCGCGGTCACGACGTCCTTGATGTCGTACGGCTTCGTCGCCTCGTCGGGGATCAGGTCGTCGAGCTCGGGCGCCTCGCGGTCGACGGGGTCGGCCGGAGGGTCGAACGGCGCCGGATGCGCGTTCGACTGCGGCAGGAAGCTGAGCAGGTAGCGTGCGTCCTCGAGCGCAGCCTGCTCGTCCGCCGCCGTGAGATGCGCGACGCCGGACTTCTCGGCGTGCGCCGTCGCCCCGCCGAGCTCCTCGAACGTCACCTCCTCGCCGGTCACCGTCTTCACGACGTCAGGCCCGGTGATGAACATGTACGAGCTACCCTCGACCATGAGGACGAAGTCGGTCATCGCCGGCGAGTACACGGCACCTCCCGCGCACGGGCCCATGATCAGCGAGATCTGCGGGATCACGCCCGACACCTGCACGTTCCGCCAGAAGATCTCCGCGTAGCCGGCGAGCGACACGACGCCCTCCTGGATGCGGGCGCCGCCCGAGTCGTTGATCCCGATCACCGGGCAGCCGTACCTGGCCGCCAGGTCCATCACCTTGCAGATCTTCTCGGCGAACACCTCGGACAGCGAGCCGCCGAAGACGGTGAAGTCCTGGCTGAACACGAATACCCGCCGCCCGAAGATCGTCCCGTAGCCGGTGACCACCGCGTCGCCGTAGGGGCGGCGGTCGAGCATCCCGAAGTTCGACTCGCGATGGCGGACGTAACGGTCGAGCTCGACGAACGAGCCCTCGTCGCAGAGCCGCTCGGCGCGCTCGCGGGCGAGGAGCTTCCCGGCCTCGCGGTGCCGCTCGACCGACTTGGTCGTGCCGGCGTGCAGCGCCTCCTCGCGCAGCTCACGCATCCACTCGAGCTTCTCGCGCGTCGTCGTGTGGATGCCCGGTCTCTCGGTCTCTGCCATCCCGCGGAGCCTATGCGCACGCTCCGACTAGAGTCGAGGCATGCCGGTGAAGGAGCTGCGGGTGGCGCTCACCGTCGACGATCTCGACGCAGCTCTCTCGTTCTACCGCGACACGCTCGGACTCCCGCTGCTCGAAGCGTGGAGCTCGCAGGGCCGCGTGTTCCTGCTGGACGCCGGCCGCGCGACGCTCGAGCTGCTGGACGCCGAGCACGCTGCCGAGGTCGACGCGATCGAGGTCGGACGGCGCGTCGCCGGGCCGGTCCGGCTCGCGCTCGAGGTCGACGACTCGGCGGCGACGGCCGACGCGCTCGAGGCGGCCGGCGCGGAGCGCCTGGCCGGGCCGATCGAGACGCCGTGGCGTCATCGCAACGTCAGGCTCCAGGCGCCGGACGGCATGCAGCTGACGCTGTTCACGGTCCTGGACGCGTGACGCTCGACGTCGCGCGTCTCCGCGCGGACACACCCGGCTGCGAGCACGTCGTGCACCTCAACAACGCGGGCTCGTCGCTGCCGCCTGGAGCGGTGCTCGACGCGGTCGTCGACCACCTGCGCCGTGAGGCCGAGATCGGCGGCTACGAGGCGGCGGCCGAGCGCGCCGACCGGATCGTGCATACCTACGACGCGCTGGCGGCGCTGATCGGCGCCGAGCGGGGAGAGATCGCGGTCGTCGAGAACGCCACCCGCGCGTGGGACATGGCGTTCTACGCGTTCCGTTTCGCTCCGGGCGACCGCATCCTCACCGGCCGCGCCGAGTACGCGTCAAACTGGATCGCTTTGCGCCAGGTGGCCGATCGCACCGGCGCGACGATCGAGGTCGTCCCGGACGACGAGCACGGTCAGATCGACGTCGCGGAGCTCGAACGACTGCTCGACGAGCGCGTGAAGCTCGTGTCGCTCGTTCACGTGCCGACGCAGAGCGGCCTCGTCAATCCGGCGTCGGCCGTCGGCCGCGTGACGCGCGCGGCAGGAGTCCCGCTCCTGCTCGACGCCTGCCAGTCCGTCGGCCAGCTGCCGCTCGACGTGCGCGAGCTCGGCTGCGACGTCCTCTCGGCCACCGGCCGCAAGTTCTTGCGCGGGCCGCGCGGCACCGGCTTCCTCTACGTCCGCCGCGGGCTGATCGAACAGCTCGAGCCGCCGTTCCTCGACATGCACGCGGCGGAGTGGCAGCGCGACGGGAGCTACGCGATCAGAGACGACGCGCGACGGTTCGAGAACTGGGAGACGTACGTCGCGGGCAAGGTCGGCCTCGGTGTCGCGGCCGACTACGCGCTCGCCGTCGGGCCGGAGGCGGCGTGGGAGCGGATCCGCGAGCTTGCCGCAGGACTCCGTGCACGGCTGGGCGACCTGCCCGGCGTGACGGTCGCCGACCGCGGCGCGGTGCTCGGCGCGATCGTCACCTTCTCCGTCAGCGGGCACGCGGCGAAGCGCGTTCAGCGCGAGCTTGCGGAACAGCGCGTCAACGTCTCGGTCAGCGAGGCATCGGCCGCGCGGCTGGACCTCGACCCGCGCGGAATCGACGAGCTCGTCCGCTCGTCGGTGCACTACTACAACACCGACGACGAGCTCGACCGGCTCGTCGAGTGCGTGGCAGCGCTCGCGTAACGAGCCGTAGGCTCGACGGAGGCTCGCAAGAGCGGAGGCGCCGGCTTTGCCGGCGCCGGAGCGGGGATAGAGTCGTCGCCGTGCACTCGATCGACCGGTCGACCGTCTGGCGCTACGACGAGGCGGGGCAGCCGCGGGAGTTCGTCTACCAGCGCCATGCCCACCCGACCGGCGCCGCGGCCGAGGCGGCGCTCGGGGCGCTCGAGGGCGGCGAGGCGCTGCTCTTCGGCTCGGGCACGGCGGCCGCGACCGCGTGCGTGCTGGCGCTGGCGAAGCCGGGCACGACACTCGCGATTGCCGCCGGCGCGTACTTCGGCACGTCCGTCGCGTTCGGCGAGTTCGCGCCCTGGGGGCTCGAGGTGGTCGAGTTCGACCAGACGGGCGGCCCACCGGACGACGCCGACATCGTCTGGGTCGAGTCGCCGGCGAACCCGGTGCTGACGGTGCCCGACTGGGACGCCGTTCGTGCCCATCCCGGGGTCAAGGTCTGCGACGCCACCGCCTCGACGCCCGTCTACCTGCGCGCGCTCGACGAGGGCGCCGACGTCGTCCTCCACTCGGCGACGAAGTTCCTGACCGGGCACCACGACGCGCTCCTCGGCGCCCTGGTGACGCGTGACGACCCGATCGCCGCCCGCCTCCGTGAGGTGCGAACGCGGCTGGGCCTGAGCGCCGCGCCGGACGCGGCGGGCTCGCTGCTGCGCGGCCTCGAGACGCTGGACCTGCGCATGCATCGCCACACCGAAAGCGCGCGCGAGCTGGCCGCGCGGCTCGAGCGCCATCCGGCGGTGCAGCGCGTCCGCTATCCGGGGTTCGGCGGGCTGATCTCGTTCGACGTGGCCGGCGATCCGATCCCGGTCGAGACCGCAACGCGGGTGATCGCGAACCAGACCAGCCTCGGCGGCGTCACCTCGTCGATGGAGAGCCGCCACCGCTGGGAGGGCGACCGGATCCCCCGGGGATTGCTGCGGCTGTCGGTTGGCCTCGAGGACGTCGAGGTGCTCTGGGCCGACCTCGAGCAGGCCCTCGCGAACGCGTAGCGCGGAGAGCCGGAGGAGGGACTCGAACCCTCGGCGCCCGACTTACAAGGTCGGTGCTCTACCAACTGAGCTACTCCGGCGCAGCCCTATTCTAGCCCGGTGCTGTTGCCAGTATAGACGACGATTCTCCGTCCGATGCTTCGGGCAACATCGGAAGGTGCTACATCCGAAGGACGTTGGCTACCGCTCGATGCTCGCGATCATGGAACAGCCCCTGTGACCTCATCCTGGACGACGGGACCACGGCTCATCAGGGTGCAGTGCAAGACCGGTCGCGTGACCAAGGGAAGCGTCGAGTTCAGAACGGCGAGCACCTACCTGCATCACCCGACCAATCGAACGATGGCAATGCTGCGCGTCGACCCCGCGCGGAACGGCCAGATGAGACGCGTGCGCCCGGCTGCCGACTACGAGGTGGCGCGCGTCGCGACGAGCACTACGCCAGAACCTGGCGGCTCTGCTGGTGCGTGATGATCTTCCGCTTTACGCGCTGGAGCGCGTTGTCGATCGTCTTCGTGTCGCAACCGAGCTGCTCCGCCATCTGGTCGTAGGACGACCCTTCGAGGTACAGCCGAAGCGCGTCCGCCTCGAGCGGCGACAGCGACGTCGACAGGCAGCCGACGAGCGACTGCAGCTCCTCGGTCGACACGACCTTGACGGCCGGCTCGTGGACGTGCGAGGCCGGGAGCGCGTCGCCGAGCGAGCACTCGCTCTCCGACTCCTGGCCGGCCGGCGTGTGGCTGAACGACACGTAGGTGTTCAGCGGGGCGTGCTTCAGCCTCGTCGCCGTCTTGATCGCGGTGATGATCTGGCGCGTCACGCAGAGCTCGGCGAACGAGCGGAACGACGTCTCCTTGTCCGGGCGGAAATCCCGGACCGCCTTGTAGAGGCCGACCAGCCCCTCCTGGATCAGGTCGTCCGAGTCGCCGCCGGCGAGGAAGTACGAGCTCGCCTTCAGCCGCACGAACGAGGTGTAGCGCCGGATGAGCTGATCCATCGCCGCCGAGCTGCCGTTGGCGGCCTTGAGCACGAGCTGAAGATCCTCAAGCTCTCGTTGAGCCTTGTGCGGTGACTTCTGCGCGGTCACGGTGCGGACGGCCACGACCTTACCCCCGGATTTGGACGGCTTTTTGCGATGAGCCTTCGACCCAGCCTGCGTGAAGTCTCACCCTGAAGTTGAGGTGAATCTAGCAGGGACCTGCAAGGAGCACAAGCCCCATTTGCAGAGGACCCGTTTACTCGCCGCGGCGAAGCCGTTCGAGCCTGGTCCGCGTCTCGTCGTCGAGCCGCCCCGCGAGGCCGGACGGGCGCTCCGGCCGGAGCGCCGAGGGCTCGAGCTCGCGGACGAAGGTCTGCGAGGAGACGTGCTTGACCTCGATGCCGGCCGCGGCGCTCACGGTCGTGTCGCTCGTGACCAGGACGACCTCGACGCGCCGGCGATGCTCGGCGGCGAGGCGCTCGAGCAGCGTGTCGGCGTGCCCGGCGAAGCGGATCTCGAGCGGGCCGTAGACGGCATCGTCGCCGATTCCGTCGAACACGACCACGCCCCGGGCGCCTCGCTCGGCGACGAACGACGCCAGGACGTCGGCGAGCTCCCGTGACGATTCGAACGGGCCGGCGTGGAGCAGGTTGTAGCCGTCGAAGAGATAGAGCGTCGCGTCAGCCACGCTGGCGCTTCGCCTCGTACAGCAGGACGGCCGCGGCGACGCTGACGTTCAGGGACTCGACCTCCCCGGCGAGCGGGATCGAGACGAGCCCGTCGCACGTGCGGCGCACGAGCGGGCGAAGCCCCTTCCCCTCGGCGCCGAGGACGAGCGCGAGACCGCCCGAGAAATCCGCGTCCCACATCGGCGTGGCACCGTCGTCGCGAGCGGCACCGTAGACCCAGAGCTCGCCGCTCTTCACCTCCGCGAGATAGCGCGCGAGGTTGGTGACGACCGCGACCGGGAGATGCTCGACCGCGCCGGCCGACGCGCGCGCGACCGCCGGGGTGACGACCACGGAGCCGTGTGCCGGGACGACGACGCCCGTCGCCCCGGCCCCCTCGGCGCTCCGGCAGACCGCGCCGAGGTTGTGGGGATCGGTGACGCGGTCGAGCACCGCCAGCAACGGCCGGTCGGCCCGTGCGAGCTCGTAGGCGTCCGCGTAGCGGTACGGCTCGACCAGGGCGAGGACGCCCTGGTGATCGCGGGTCGCGGCCCGATCCGTGAGCTCGCGGTCGGCCTTCTGCCTCGGTTTCGCCCCGGCGAGCCACGGCTCGGCGGCCAGCGCCCGCTCGGTCGCCCAGACCTCCAGCACCTCGCGCCTACCCCGCAGCGCCTCCCGCACCGCGCGGCGCCCGTAGACGAGCTCCGGCGTCACTGACGGCGGACGAGCGTGTAGCCGCCGTCCGGCTCGTCGCGCAGCTCCCAGCCCGTATTCGCGAGCTCGTCACGAAGCGCGTCGGCGGTCGCGAAGTCCCGCCCGGCGCGGGCCTGCTCGCGCCGCCTTGCGAGCTCCAGCACCTCCGCCGGAGCCTCCTCGCGCTCGGCGACCGAGGCGAGCCCGAACACGTCGAGGCCGCGCCGCAGCAGCCCGAGCTGCCGTTCTGATGCGAAGCCGTGCAGCACTGCGAGCGCGCGCGGCGTGTCGAAGTCGTCCTCGAGCGCAGCCGCGAAGTCGTCCCAGCCGTCCTCCGGCCCGGCCGCCGGCTCCTGCGTGAAGGCGTTGCGCAGCGTCTCGGTCCGCGCCGCCGCCTGCGCCATCGTCTCCTCGGAGAAGTCGATCGGCTTGCGCCAGTGGCCGCTGAGGAAGAAGACGAGCAGCGTCTCCGGGCCCCACTCGTCGATCGCCTCGCGCAGCGTCGTCACGTTGCCGAGGGACTTCGACATCTTCTCGCCCGTGAACCGGAGCATGCCGTTGTGCGTCCAGATCGCGGCGAACGGATGCCCGAGCGAGCGCGACTGCGCCACCTCGTTCTCGTGGTGCGGGAACACCAGGTCGAGCCCGCCGCCGTGGATCTCGAACGCGGGGCCGTAGATCTCCTCCGCCATCGCCGAGCACTCGATATGCCAGCCGGGCCGGCCGCGCCCCCAGGGCGAGTCCCACCACGTGTCCTCGGTCTCCGGCTTGTTGGCCTTCCAGAGGGCGAAGTCGCGGCCGTCCTCCTTGAGGGGGTTCGGCTCCTGCTCCTCTACCTGATCGGGGCGCTGGCCCGACAGACGGCCGTAGTCGGGGAAGCTCGCGACGCGGAAGTAGACGTCGCCGCCGACCGGGTATGCGTGGCCCGCCGCGATCAGCTGCTCGATGAACGCGACGATCTGCGGCACCGCCTCGGTCGCCCGCGGCAGGTGGTCCGGCTGGCCGATGCCGAGGTCGCCGGTGTCCTCGAGATACCACTCGGTCGCGCGCGCGGCGAGCTCGGCGCTCCTTCCCGGCGCGGCGTCGTAGATCTTGTCGTTGATGTCCGTGATGTTGTGGACGAGCGTTGCGTCGTAGCCCGTCAGACGCAGCCACGCGCGCAGCCACATGCCGACGAGGAACGGCCGCGCGTTGCCGACGTGCGCCCGCGCGTACACCGTCGGCCCGCAGAAGTACATCCGGACCGGGCCGGGTGCCGGGGGAAGCTCGACGAGCGAGCGCGTCGACGTGTCGAACAGGCGCACGCGGCCTAGGTTAGACGGGTGCGGCGAATCGCCTCGTCGCGCGGCAGCGCACGCAGGACGGCCCACAGCTCGGGCCCGCGATCGCGCCCCGTGAGCGCCACGCGCAGGCTGCGCAGGTCGCCCCCGACCGCCTTGAGCTCGCGCAGCACGCCCTTCGCCGCCTCCTTGTCGAGCACGTCCGGCAGCGGCGCACGCAGCTCGGCGAACCGCACCAGCGTCTCGGGGCTCCGCGGCGCCGTGCCGGCGGGAGGCTCGAGCACCCCGCCGGCGAGCGCGCGCGCTTCGACGAGGTCGTGGGCCCCACGCAGCAGCGGCGCCGCCTCGACGGGGACGCCGGCACGCTCGGCCAGCTCGGCGTCCGTCAACCCCCCGAGGACCTCGACCGACAGCGAGCGGACGCGCTCGAGATCGAGGCGCACGTCGTGACGCGGCAGCCCGAGCTCGAGCAGGTACGCGCGCACCGCCTCGGCCGGGTAGCCCGCCTCGCGTAGCGACGCGACCGTCGCTCCCGCGGCGCGCTTCGCGAGCTTCTTCCCGTCGGCGCCGACGACGAGGCCGTGATGGATCACCTGCGGCGGCTCGAAGCCGAGCGCGCGGTGGAGCGCGGCGTGCAGCTCCTCGTTCGCACGGTGGTCGGAGCCCCGGATGACGTGCGTGATTCCGAAGTCGTGGTCGTCGACGACGCTCGCCAGGTGGAAGGTCGGCGAGCCGTCGTCGCGCCACAGCATGACGCCGTCGAACAGCTGGTCGACGCCCGCCGCCCCTGCGGCCTCGAGGTGACGTGCGGACCGCTCGCTCTGCCGGACAGGCCCGTCGTCCAATTCGACGCCGAGCCAGGCCAGGTCGGCCAGGATCGCGGCCTCGCCCCCGACGACGTTGCGCGCGGGATCGGTGTCGTCGATCCGCAGGAGCAGCCAGTCGCCGAACGTCCGGTTCGCGACGGCGGACAGCGCGTTGCCGACGTGCAGCGTCCCGGTCGGGCTCGGCGCGAAACGGACGCGCGTCATGCCCCGGGAGCGTAACGGCGCCGTCGACCGGGGTCAGCCGTCGCCGTGCGTCAGCGCCCAGTGGCTCCAGCCGTGAGCCTCGGGCAGCAGCGCGACGGCGGTCACGAGCCCGGCGACGACCGCACCGGCGACGAGCAGCTGCCGGGTCGTTGCACCTCGCTGCCCGGGCCGCAGGTCCTCGCGCACGAGGCCCGGCACGCGCAGGACGTGGGCCAGCACGTGTGCCGTCATCGCGGCGAACCAGACGAGGAACGACGCCTGGTGCAGCCCGAGGACGGCTCCTCGTTGTGGGCTGGGCACGATCAGCAGGATGCCGGTCCCGAACAGGACCGCGGTCGAGGCGACGACCAGGGGCGCGACGAGCAAACGGAGCAGCGGCGGCGGCGCCCCGCGACTGACGTAGTCCTCGCGCCCGAAGTAGTAGGACGCGAAGCGCCACGCCGAGCTGCCGGCCTTCAGGAGCACGACGGGAACGAGCAGCACGCCGAGGAAGATATGGAGGGTCGTGACCTGGCCGACGAACGGGATCGTCGCGCCTTCGGCCGCGAGCAGGACGAGCAGGACCGCGGCGGTCGCCGCCGTCAGACGCGCGTTTCCTTCCGCCGACACGGCTCCAGTCCCCCAGACCGCGATGAGAGCGAACTGAGAGCTGCCGACGATCAGCCGGGCGCCGCGGGAACAATGCGCGCGTGCGCGTCCTCGTCATCGACGACGAGCCGAAGCTGTCGGCACTGGTCGCGCGCGCGCTTCGCGAGGAAGGGCATGCGGCCGACGTCGCGACCGAGGGCAGCGAAGCGTTGTGGATGGCGCAGGCGGCGCCGTACGACGCGATCGTGCTCGACGTGATGCTCCCCGGGATCGACGGGTTCGAGGTCCTGCGCCGCCTGCGCGCGAACCAGGTCTGGACGCCCGTGCTGATGCTGACGGCGCGCGACGCGATCTCCGACCGGATCGGAGGGCTCGACGCCGGCGCAGACGACTACCTCACCAAGCCCTTCTCCTTCGACGAGCTGCTCGCCCGCATCCGTGCGATCGTGCGCCGCGGACCCGTCGAGCGCCCGACGGTGATCGAGGTCGGCGACCTCAGGCTCGACCCGGCGGGCCGGCGCGCGTGGCGCGGCACGAGCGAGCTCAACCTCACCGCGCTCGAGTTCGCGATCCTCGAGCTCTTCATGCGCCGGCCCGGCCAGGTGCTCACCCGAGTGCAACTGCTCGACGGAGCCTGGGACATGTCGTTCGAGAGCCGCTCGAACATCGTCGAGGTCTACATCCGCTATCTCCGGGAGAAAGTCGACCGCCCGTTCGGCCGTTCGTCGATCGAGACGGTTCGCGGCGTCGGGTACCGCCTGCGGGAGGACGGCGGCCCGCCGTCGTGAGCCGGCTCCCGATCCGGATCAGGCTCACGCTGCCGTTCGCGGTCGTGATGGCGGCCGTGCTCGCGGCGATGGGGTTCGTTCTCTATCTGCGGGTCGGCAGCGCGCTGCTCGCCAGCGTGGACCAGAACCTGCAGGCGCAGCGTGCCGAGGCGACGTCGCATGCGATCGAGGGCCACCAGGAGCTACTCGACCGCGACGTCAGCAACGGCCCGGCCGTGGCGCAGGTGCAGCTCGCGACCGGCGCGGTCGTGCGGTCGTTCCCCGACGGCCTCCGGCCGATCGTGCCGCGACCGCTTCTGGACGCGGCGACGGCGGGACGAACCGTGCGGACGACGACCGGGCTCCCCGGGCTCCGCGGGGACTGGCGGGTACTCGCGATGCCCGTCCACGTGCGCGACGGGCCGGCCGTCCTGCTGATCGGCAGGTCGCTGGCGGCACGCGAGGAGACACTCGACCGCCTCGGCCGGGAGTTCCTGTTCGCCGCGCCGGCGGCGTTGCTCGTCGCGATCCTGGCGGGGTACGGCCTCGCCGCCGCCGCGCTTCGCCCGGTCGAGGCGATGCGCCGCCGCGCCGCGTCCGTGACGGCTCACAGCCCGGGGACCCGGCTGCCCGTGCCGCCGGCGCAGGACGAGATCCACGCGCTGGCGATCACGCTCAACGACATGCTCGACCGGCTCGAAGCGGCGTTCGAGCACGAGCGCCGGTTCGTCGCCGACGCGAGCCACGAGCTCCGGACGCCGCTCGCCCTGCTCCGCGCCGAGCTCGAGCTCGCGCTCCGGCGGCCGCGCAGCCGCGAGCAGTACGCGGCCGCGATCCGGTCGGCAGCGGAGGAGACGGAACGGCTCTCACGCCTCGCCGAGGATCTGCTGCTCATCGCCCGCATCGACGAGGGACGCCTCCCGATCCGCCGTGAGGAGTTGAACGGACGCGAGCTCCTCGACCGGGTCCGCGAGCGGTTTGCCGTCCGCGCGGCCGAGCTCGACCGGCCGCTGCTCGTGGCCGACGGCGCAGACGTCGTGTTCGAAGCCGACCCGGTGCGCCTCGAGCAGGCACTCGGGAACCTCGTCGAGAACGCCTTCGTTCACGCAACCGGCGACATCGAGCTCACCGCGTCCAGGACGAACGGCGTCGTCGAGCTTCACGTCACCGACCACGGCCCCGGCCTGCCGGACGGGTTCGCCGAGCGCGCATTCGACCGCTTCAGCCGACACGACGACGCGCGCGAAGGCGGCGGCGTCGGCCTCGGTCTCGCGATCGTCGACCTGATCGCGCGTGCGCACGGAGGCACCGCTCGCGTCGCTCCGGCTCCGGGCGGCGGAGCCGATGTGTGCATCTCGATCCCCGCGTCCTGACGACGTGCTCACGGAGATCTCATTCCGCCGGGCGACCATCCCGGGATGCCCGATGGACCAGATCGGCTCCGCGGCGCCGTCGCCGCCCGCGATGCCGCCCTCACCCGCGTACGCAGGGCGACGGCGGTCGTCGCAGCCGGCTGCGTCGCGCTCGGCGGGACGTTCGCCGCGCTCGCGGCGGCCTCGACGCACCCGCGGCACCACCTCACGGGGGCGTCCGTACGAACGACGCGCGGCGCGCGGACGCGAATCGTCGCGCCCGCGCCGCCGCTCGTCGCCGTCTCGCAGGCGTCCGCCCCGGCGTCGCAGCCGTCGGCTCCACCGCCGACCGCCGCCCCGCCGGCCGCCCCGCCGGTCGCCGTCTCGGGAGGCTCGTGAGCGACACCGCCTTCGACGCGGCGACGTTCACGGCGATCGGAACGACGGCGACGGTCGCCGCCACCCGGATCGACGCGCTGCCGGAGGCGCGTCGCCTGCTCGCCGTGCGCCTCGACCGGCTCGACCGGCTGTGCAGCCGGTTCCGGGCGGACTCGGAGCTCTCGCAGGCGAACGTGAGCTCCGGGTCGCCACGGCCGGCGACGCCGGAGCTCCGGGCGGTCGTGGCGGATGCGCTCTCCGCTGCCGCGGAGACCGGCGGGCTCGTCGACCCGACGGTCGGCCGGGCGCTGCGCGACGCGGGCTACGACCGCACGTTCACGCGCGTGCGCATGCGCGACGGCTGGACGTTTCGCCCCGGCGCGCCGACCGCATCGCGATGGCTCGAAGTCGTGGTCGACGACGACCGCGGGACGCTCACGATCCCGGCGGGCGTCCAGCTCGACCTGGGCGCGACGGCGAAGGCACGGGAGGCCGACGACGCGGCCCGCGAGCTGGCCGCCGTCCTCGACTGCGGCGTCCTCGTCTCGCTCGGAGGTGACGTCGCCGTCTCCGGCGGCCCGCCACGGGGCGGCTGGTGCGTTCGGATCGCGGACGACCACGCCGCCCCACACGACGTCGCCGGCCCGCTCGTCGCACTCGAAGTGGGCGGGCTCGCGACGTCCGGTACTGCGGTACGCCGCTGGCCGACCGCGGACGGCGAGGCACACCATCTGATCGATCCCCGCACCGGGAGGCCCGCTGCGACGCCGTGGCGAACGGTCAGCGTCGCGGGGCCGTCGTGCCTCGCTGCGAACATCGCCGCCACGGCGGCGATCGTCCTGGGCGAGGGCGCGATCGAGTGGCTGTGCAGGCGTGGGGTGCACGCGCGGCTCGTCGCCCGCGACGGAGGCATCCGCTACGCCGGAGGCTGGCCGCGCACGGCGGAGGCCGCATGATCCTGGCCGCGGGCAACGCGAAGGAGCTGTGGTACCTGACACGCGGCACCGGCGTCGTCGCGCTGCTCCTGCTGACCGCATCGGTCCTGCTCGGCGTCACGGCGACGCTCGGGCTGCGCCTTCACCGATGGCCGCGCTTCGCCGTCGCGGGGATGCACCGGAACCTCACGCTCCTCTCGATCGCGTTCGTCGCCGTCCACGTGGTGACGACCGTGGCGGACGGCTACGCCCCGATCCGCCTGACCGATGCAGTCGTGCCGTTCGTCTCCGCCTACAGGCCGGTCTGGCTCGGACTCGGCGCCGTCGCGTTCGACCTCCTGCTCGCGATCGTCGTGACCAGCCTGTTGCGCGTCCGCATCGGGGTGCGCAGGTGGCGAACGGTCCACTGGCTCGCCTACGCCTGCTGGCCGGTCGCCCTCGTGCACGGGCTCGGCAGCGGCAGCGACCCGCGCACGTCGTGGCTCGCCGCGGTGGCCGTCGGATCGGTCGCCGTCGTCGTCATCGCGGTCGTCGCCAGGGTCGGCCTGGCGGCCGGACCGACCCGGGCTCGCGCCGCCGGCATCGGCGTCGCCATCGTCGTACCGGTCGTCGTGCTCGGCTGGTACAGGAGCGGCCCGCTCGCGCCGGGCTGGGCGCAGCGCGCGGGCACGCCGCCGTCGCTGCTCCCGCGGGTGGCCGCGCCGGCGGCCGTCCTCACGACGGCGAAGCCGCCCCGCGCGTTCTCCTCGAGGGTGCGCGGCAGCGTCTCGCAACAGGCGGACGCGAGCGGCCTCGTCACCGTTCACCTCCGCCTGCGCCTGCACGACGCCCCGCACGGCGCGTTGCGCGTGGATCTCCGCGGACTGCCGTCGGGAGGAGGCGTCTCACTCACGGCAAGCGGGGTCTCGTTCGTTCCGGCGACCACCGCCGCGGTCTACGAGGGTCATGTGACCGGCCTCGAGGGCAACACGCTCGCCGCGGACGTCGTCGACGCGGCGGGCGATCACCTGCGGCTGACGCTGGTCGTCTCGATCGACAGCAGCACGAATGCAGTGGTCGGCAACGTGAGCGCCGAGGTTCCCGCCCGGTCGGAGCAGGATTGAGCTCGACGAGGCTGCTCGCCGGCGTTTCCGGCGGGCTCTCCCCCGCGCTCGCAAACCACGACGCCCTCTTCGGGCCGCTGCAGGCGAACGACGATCTCATCGCGGCCGTCGACCGCGCCGGCCTGCGAGGCCGCGGCGGCGCCGCCTTCCCGACTGCGACCAAGCTCAGCGCCGTCGCCGGCGCGGGCGGGCGGCCGATCGTGGTCGCGAACGCGGTCGAGGGCGAGCCCGTGAGCGGCAAGGACCGGGCGCTGCTGCGCGTCGCCCCGCACCTCGTGCTCGACGGGATGGTGGCGGCGGGCCGGGCCGTCGGCGCGCGCGAGGGCATCGTGGCTCTCTCACGCGCCGCGAGACGCGAGCGCGCGGTCGTCGAGGAGGCGATCGCGCAGCGGGGAGGCCGCGACGGCGCGACGCGGCTGCGCACCGCGACCGTCCCCGATCGCTTCGTCGCCGGCGAGGAGACGGCGCTCGTCAATGCTCTCTCGCGTCGTGACGCCATGCCGTCGCTGAAGCCGCCCTTCCCCTCCGAACAGGGAGTCGACGGAGCGCCAACCCTCGTGTCGAACGCCGAAACGCTGGCGCACGTCGCCCTGATCGCGCGTTACGGGCCGGGCTGGTTCCGGGACGCCGGCCGGCCCGACGCACCCGGCACGGCCATGGTCACGCTCGGCGGCGCGGTCTCCCGGCCGGGGGTATACGAGATCGAGCTCGGCACGCGCCTCGTCGACGTCGTCGCGCGGGCCGGCAATCCGACGAAGGCCGTGCAGGGCGTCCTCGTCGGCGGGCTCTTCGGCCGGTGGGTCTCCCCCGAAGCCGCGGCGGGACTGGAGCTCACGCCGGACGTGCTGGGAGCGGGCGCGATCGTCGTGCTTCCGACCGATGCCTGCGCCGTCGCGGAGTGCGCTCGCGTCCTGTCGTACCTGGCGGGCGAGAGCGCAGGCCAGTGCGGCCCCTGCGTCCACGGGCTCCGGGCGATCGCCGACGTGATGCACGAATCGCGGACCGCCGACCGGGGAGCCCGTCTCGAGGAGCTCGCCGCGCAGGTGATCCGGCGGGGCGCCTGCCGCCACCCCGACGGCGCGGTCGGTTTCCTCTCGAGCGCGCTCGACGTCCTCGCCGAGGACTTTGCGCTGCACGCACGCCGCGGCACCTGCGGCCGCAGCGACGGCCGGGTGCTTGCCGTCCCGTCCCGGAGCCGGCGTTGAAGAGGCTGCGCATCGATCCGATCGCGTGCGACGGGCGCGGACTCTGCGCCGAGCTGTTCCCGGAGCGGATCACCCTGGACGAGTGGGGATACGCGATCATCGACCAGACGCCGATTCCGGCGTCGCTCGAGCGCCATGCGGCGAAGGCCGTCGAGGCGTGCCCGCTGCTCGCGTTAAGCCTCGATTCACTCGCCGCCCGGGAGGGTCGAGCACGGGGCCCGAAGAGCCGAAGGTGAAGAGGTGGGCCGCTCACTCGTCATGCTCTGCGCCGGGTTCGGGACGCTCGTCGGCGGCTTCGTGCCGGTGCTCTGGGGCAACAACGGCCTCGGGGTCCAGGGCGTCCTGTTCGCCGCCGCCGGCGGCGTAGCCGGCCTCTGGCTCGGCGTTCGCCTGTCGGACTGACGGCCTCGACGGGCAGACTCCCGCGGATGGCGGGGGTCGGGTATGTCGAGATCGTCGGACGCGCACGCGCCGCCGCGGAGTACCTGCGCACGCACAGGCGCGTCTCGTTCGGCCTGCAGGCGGTGATCGTCACCGCGACGGTCGGCTTCTGCGCGTGGGCGGTGCGCGACGAGTGGTCGAAGGCGGCACCGCTGCTCGAAAACGCGCAGCCCGGCTACGTCGCGGTCGCGTTCGCAGCGGTCGCCGCGTACTACCTCGTCTTCATCCTCGGCTGGATCAGGATGCTCGACGCCTGGGGCGTTCCCACGCCGTACCGTCCTGCGCTGCAGGCCGAGATGGTCTCGATGCTGGCGAAGTACCTGCCGGGCGGGCTCTGGACGCCGGCCGCGCGAACGGTCGCGCTGCGCAAGTCGGCGGGCGTGACCGAGACCCCGACGGTGCTCGCGTCGATCCTCGTCGAAGCCGCGCTCTCCGCCATCTCCGGCGTGATCGTCTTCGTCGTCAGCCTCGCGTGGGTGCGCGGAGTGGACGCGCCGCTGCTGCCGCTCGTCCTGTTCGCGATCCTCTGCGCGCTCCTCCTCCACCCGCGCATCTTCCGGCCGATCGGCGACCGCCTGCTGCGCCCGTTCGGCGCCGGCGCGATCGACCCGCTGCCCTATCCGCTGATCGTCGGCCTGCTGCTCTTCTACTGCGGCACGTGGCTGATCGGCGGGTTCGCCGTCTACTTCATGCTCCGCTCCCTCGGCACCGACCCCGGCCTGCGCACGGTTCCCTTCCTCGGCGGCGTCTCGGCGGTCGGAGCGATCGTCTCGGTGCTGGCGATCGTCGTCCCGTCCGGGCTCGGCGCGCGGGAGGCGTCGATGTACGGGTTGTTGCTCGCGATCACGACCGCCGGCCCGGCGCTCGGTGCGACCCTCCTGAACCGCCTGGCGATCACGGTGGTCGAGGTCGTGCTCTTCGGCGTCGGCGTCGTCACCTGGCGGTCGGAACGACGCCCGCCGCCCGCACCGCCCGACTGACCCCAACAGGCTCGATGTGGACTCGACGTCGGCAACGCGCCGGGGACGATGAGCCACTGACCTCCGGGTCAGGCGGCGAGCTCGGCGACCGGCTCGAGCGGCGCGGGCTCCGTCTCCCGCGCGCGCCTCGCGGCCACCGGAAGCGTCGTCGCGGCGACGGCGACGGCGAGCGCGATCGCGATCTGCACCGCGAGCACGACCACGAAGGCGTCGCGCGTCCCCAGCGAGCTCGGCGCGGCAAGCGAGACGAAGAGGCTGCCGAGCGCCGCCACGCCGAGCGCGAGCGACGTCTGCTGGGTCGTCACGAGAACGCCGCTGCCGACACCCGCGCGGGCCGCGGGCACGCCTGACAGAACGACGCCGAAGAGCGGGCTCATCATCAGCCCCTGCCCGACGCCCGCCACGATCATCGCCGGCGCCAGGTTGAGCGCGTCCACGTGCGGCCAGACGCCGAAGAGCGTCAGCCCGAGCAGCGCGAGGCCGATCGCCTGCAACACCGCACCGGTCGAGATGACCAGGCGGCCGAACCGCGCCACGAGGCGGGCGGTCGCGAGCGAGGCCAGCAGGAACGCGACTGCCATCGGCACGAGCGCGAGCCCCGACGCGAGCGGCCCGAGGTGCGCCCCGCGCTGCAGGACGAGCGCGCTCACGAACATGAACGCTCCGAAGCCGGCGAAGAACGGCGCCGCGATCAGGAGCCCACGGTGCATGCCCGGAAGCCGCACGAGCAACGGCGGCACGATCGGATGGCCACCGATCCGCTCGAGCCTTCGCTCGACGAGCACGAACGCGACGGTCGCGGGCACGAACAGCGCGAGCAGGGCGATGCTCCACGCCGGCCAGCCGAGCGCGCGGCCCTCGGTCAGGGGCACGAGCAGCGACAGCACCGAGACCGCGAGCAGCGCGGTGCCGAGCGGGTCGATCCGCGCCGGCTCGTTCGAGTGCGTCGCCGGGACCGCCCGCCACGCGAGCACCAGGCCCGCGATCCCGAGCGGCACGTTGACGAGGAAGATCGGCCGCCAGCTCGCGCCCGCGACGTTCGCAGCGACGATCGCACCGCCGGCGACCTGGCCGACGACGGCGGCGATGCCCGCGGTCGCGCCGTACAGGCCGAGCGCCCGGGCGCGGCGTTCCCCGGAGCAGCTCGCCTGGATCGTCGCGAGCACCTGCGGCACCATCAGCGCCGCCGACGCGCCCTGGAGGCCGCGGAACGCGACCAGCGCCCCCGCCGTGGGGGCGAGGCCGCAGAGCAGCGAGAAGACGGTGAACGACGCCATGCCGAGCATGAAGAGGCGGCGGCGCCCGTAGAGGTCGCCGAGCCGCCCGCCCAGGACGAGCAGGAGCGCGTACGGGACGCCGTAGCCGGCGACGACCAGCTCGAGCGTCGCGCTCGAGGCATTCAGCCGGGAATCGATCGTCGGCAATGCGACGTTGACGATGAAGAAGTCGGCAATCGAGAGGAACGCGCCCAGGAGGACGGTCGCGAGCCCGATCGAGGAGAGGTGGGATCTCGGCGCCATGACGACCACCCTGCCTGAGGGCGGTAACCCGGTACCAGAGCGTGTTTATCCGGGTATCGAGGACACCACGCTCGACCGGGCCGTAACGGGAATACTGGGCTGATGGCTACCGTTTCCCCGCTTCCGCCGGTCCTCGAGGCGGACTCGGTCCGCAGGGACGAGCTCGCCGCCTTCCTGCGCAGCCGCCGCGAGCGCACCCTGCCCGAGCAGGTGGGGCTGATCCGCTCCCGCCGGCGCCGAACGCCGGGCCTTCGGCGCGAGGAGGTCGCGCAGCTCGCCGGAGTCGGCATCACCTGGTACACGTGGCTCGAGCAGGGCCGCGACATCCACGCGTCGCCGCAGGTGCTCGACGCGATCTCGCGCACGCTGCTCTTCGACGCGCACGAGCGCGCGCACCTCTTCACGCTGGCCGGTGCCGCCGACACGACCGTCGCCGACGAGTGCCAGGCGCTCGCGCCGACCGTGCAGCCCATCCTCGACCGGCTCGAGCCCTACCCCGCGCTCGCGCTGAACGGCCGCTACGACATTCTCGCCTTCAACCGCACCTGGCTGAGCGCGTTCCCCCACGTTACGGAGCTGCCGCTCGAGGACCGCAACTGCCTGTGGCTGATCTTCATCGACCCGGCGTGGCGCGAGGTGATCCTCGACCGGGAGGACGCGTCGGCGCGCATGGTCGCGGGCTACCGCGCCGCGATGGCCGAGCACGTGGCCGAGCCGGCGTGGAAGCACCTCGTCGCGCGGTTGCACCGCGCATCGCCCGAGTTCACCGCCGTGTGGGACCGGCACGACGTGCAGGCTCCGGAGGGGCGCGTCAAGCGCATCAAGCATCCGGCCGTCGGACTTCTCAAGCTCGACTTCACGTATCTCTGGCTCGACCGGCGACTCGGAACGCGCATCGTCACGTACACGCCCAGCGACGAGCGCACGCGGGAACGGCTCGAGACGCTGCACGGCCTGCTCTAGCGGCGAAGCCGTTTGCCGATTTGATTGTCTTCGCTCGCGCGCCGAGCTTTCGAAACGACGCCTCGAGAAAGGACGGGACGATGCGGTTCAGCCTCTACTCCGAGCTCCAGCTGCATCCTGGCAAGACGGCCGAGCAGCTCTATGCCGAGGTCCTCGAGCAGATGGTGAACGCCGACCGGCTCGGGTACGACGCCTACGCGGTGATCGAGCACTACTTCTTCCCCAAGTTCTCCGTCTCGACGAACCCGACCGCCCTGTTCGCCGCGGCCGCGCAGCGCACGCGCGACATCCGGTTCCGCACGATGCTGCACCCGCTGCCGTACCACAACCCGACGGTGCTCGCGGGCGTGATCCACGCCACCGACATCCTGACCGGCGGCCGGTACGAATGGGGCGTCGGCCGCGGGCACGGCTGGATCCCGCTCCCCGCCGGCGAGCCGCTCGACGAGCACGCGCGCCCGAAGTACGAGGAGGCGGTCGACCTCCTGCTGAAGGCGCTCGAGAACGAGCGCTTCTCCCACGAGGGAACGTACTTCCACGTGCCCGACTCACACGTCGTGCCGTTCCTCGACCGCAAGTACCGCGTGTACCTGGGCGGCACCTCCGACCGCACGTACACGCTCGCCGCCGAGCGCGGCTGGGGCGTCGCGGTGCCGCCGCTCCTCCCCTATGCGGCGCTCGAGAAGCAGATGGACCTCTACCGCGCCTCGTGCGCGGAGCACGGCACCGAGCCGGACATCGTCTGGATCCACGCCTGCCACCTGGACGAGGACGAAGAGACGGCGCACCGCGAGGCCGAGAGCTGGATCACGGGGTTCATCGGCGGCAACGCGTCGCCGCTCACCGAGTGGCCGAAGCCACCGGCGGACGCGCTCAACCAGGCGGGCTACGGGTTCTACGCGGCCGGGATCATGGAGTCGCTGACCGAGATCCCCTACGACAAGCTGGTCGAGGACGACTACGTCTGGGTCGGCACGCCCGCGCAGGTCATCGAGCGCATCGAGGAGACGAGGCGTGTGTGCGAGGGGGTGGCCGAGATCGGCATCACCGTCAACGCGGGGGGCGCACCGCACTGGATGGCGATCAAGAACCAGGAGCTCTTCGCGCACACGGTGATCCCGCACTTCGCCGGCGAGCGCCGCCCGGCCGGGACCGCCGCGTAGGGCGAGCGGTCGATGGACCGCCAGGCATTCTTCGAGATCATGGCGTCCTTCCCGTCGGGCGTGGCGATCGTCACCACGACCGGCGGGGACGGCGCGCCGTACGGCCTGACGACGACTGCGCTCTCCAGCGTGTCGTCGGATCCGCCGACGCTGCTCGTCTGTCTCGATCGCGCGTCGCGCACGCTCCCGGTCGTGCGCGAGCAGCGGCGGTTCATCGTCAACTTCATGCGCGCGGGCCGCAGCGACCTCTGCCTGCTGTTCGCGTCGAAGGCCGAGGACAAGTTCGCGCGCGTCGCGTGGCGGCGCACGGCAAGCGGGCTCCCGCTGCTCGAGCAGGACATCCTCGCGTGGGCGGAGATCCGGACCGAGCAGGAGCTCGAGATCGGCGACCACGTCGTCCTGATCGGCGGCGTCGAGGACGGCGGCGCGCTCGGGCACGGCCTGGCGCCGCTCATGTACTACCGGCGCTCGTGGGGCGTCTGGGCGCCGGCCCACGACGTCGGCGACGCGATGCCGATGCAGCCGATCGAGGTCGGCGGGCGCGACCTGCGCTGGCGCGGCGCCGAGCTCTGAAGGGTGTGCCCCGGCGCCGTGGTCAGGCGCCGCCGGCCGCCGCGGCGGCGTGGCGCTGCCGCCACTGGCCGCGGGCCGCGACCGTCGCGCCGACGGAGACGAGAGCGAGCACGAGGACGACGAGCCATTCGGCCGACCCGTTCCCGTGATCGGGGTCGAGGCCGGTGAGCGCCTCGATCCACCCGGGCCAGACGATCGTCAGCACCGCGAGCGACGCCGACAGGGACGCCGCCACGGCCTCGAGCAGGAAGCGAAACGTGGGCCGGTCCAGTTGCATCTCGATCAGTCAGTCTCGTTCCGGAGCCGCCGCGGGTCAAGCGGTTTCGCGCCGGCGTGACTTGACAGCGCCGGGAAACGGCAGGAGGATGGTTGGCTGAAGGCTCGCCTGCGGCCGGGACCTTTCTGGGCGGTTGCGATGTGGAGGGCGATGGTGTCGAGTCGGTGTAGCCGTGGAGGCGGGCCGTGGCTCCAGCGGTAGGCGAGTGGGTCGGGCTCGGTCCGACGCGCATGGGTCGTGCCTCGACGGGCGTGCTCTTCTCGATCGCGATCGACGCCGCGGACACGAACGTGATCTACGTGTCGTCGCCGTTCTGCGGGGTCTGGAAGACCGAGGACGGCGGCGGCAGCTGGGTCGTCGTCGGGGACAGCCTGCCGGCGGAGCTGGCGGTCGCAGCGGTCGCGTGCGACCCGTCGACGCCGGGAAGGGTCTACGCGCTGCTGCAGGCGAACCAGCTGTACCGGTCGGACGACCGCGCCGCGAGCTGGCAGCGCGTCGGCCTCGGCGCTTCGGGCACGACGCCTGCCGTCACCGACCTCGTCGTCCACCCCACCGAGCCGCTCATCCTGCATTTCCGCGCCAACGGCGTCTGCTGGATGTCGAACACCGGCGGTCTCTACTGGCAGGCGACAAAGCTCGGGAATGCCTCCTGTCTCGCCCTCGACCGGACCAACCCCGAGGTCGTCTACGTCGGCATCCCCGGCGACGGGATCTACCGGAGCACCGACGGCGGCTTCAGCGGCGACGCGGGCTTCACCAACCTCACCACCCCCGGGACGACGATCAACAGCCTCGCCTTCGTCAACGTCAGCGACGTCAAGGTCGCCCTCACGAGCGCGGACCCGTCCACGATCTACGCGCGGCTGCAACGCCATCTCGAGGCCGACGTCTACCGGTCGACGGACGGCGGCGCGTCCTGGGAGCTCCGGTCGACGCCGCCCGTCTACAGCGCACTCGTCGGCGCGGATCCGGCCAATGCCGGGACCGTCTATCTCGCCGGTGTCGACTTCTACCGCTCCGACGACGGCGGCCAGACCTGGACGATGAAGCCCGGCGCGCACGTCGACCACCACTTTCTCGCCACCGACCCGACCGACCCCGCGGTCATCTACACGGCGTGCGACGGCGGCATCTACCGCTCGGCCAACCGTGCGGACTCGTGGCAGTTCATCGGCGACGGGCTCGAGAACGCGTTGTTCTACGACCTCGCCGTCGCAGGCACCGATCCGGCGATCACGATCGCCGGCACGCAGGACAACGGAACCGTCCTCTACGACGGCAGCTCGAGCGTGTGGCGCGAGATCCTCGGCGGCGACGGCGCCACGGTCGCGATCGACCCGACCAACGACGACGTGATGTACGCGATGAACCAGTACGCGATCTCGATCGCCCAGTCGACCGACGGCGGCTCCTCGTTCCAGAACATCGCGACGGGACTTCCGGACGGCCCGGTCTGCTTCAACCTCCATTTCCAGGTGCACCCGAAGAAGACGAACATCCTGCTCGCGAGCTGCACGTCGCTCTGGTCGACGCAGCAGCCGGGGACACCGTGGAGCGCGCTCTTCACGCCACCCGACTCGCCGAACGACGCCGTCCTGCGATCTGCCGTCGACCCCAGCACGGACACGTACTACGCAGCGACCGCGCGCGGCCGCATCTACGCCGCCGTCGGGGGCACCGGTTGGGGGCTCGTCTTCTCGCACCCGAACGGCGCTTCCTGCTTCGACCTCGTGATCGACCCGAACGACACGAATCTCGCGTACGCCGTGTTCGGAGGCTTCGACGAGAAGAGGATCTACCGACTCCGCCGGAACGCTCCTGCACCCGCGTCGCTCGAGGCGACGCCGATCGCCGCCGGGCTGGCGAGCGACCTGTTCGTCCGCACGCTCGCGGTGGATGCGATGGTCCCGTTCACGATCTACGCCGGCACGTGGCGCGGCGTCTTCCGCGGCCAAGCGCAGTCGAACACCGGCGCGCCCGTGTGGACGAGCTACACCAACGGCATGCCGCCCGCCGACATACGTGCGCTTCGTGTTCAACCGACGACCGGCGTCATGCGCGCGGCGACGTTCGGACGTAGCGCGTACGAGGTGTACACGGACGATCCCGTCGGCAGCCTCGTCGAGACCGTCGGCCACATCACGTTCCTTCGCGCGCACGAGCTCGGCAGCGGCTACGGGAAGCCGCCGAACTTCCTCGACTGCGAAGTCATCGTCCTGCTCGCCGAGCAGCCGGGTCGTGCGTTCGGCTTCAGGCTCCGCACGGACTCGGAGCAGCCGACCAGGACGGAGATGTTCGACCTCCTCCGCGCGGCGTTCGCCGCCGAGCGGCCAGTACGACTCGACTACACCAAGACCGGCCCCCGGGTCGGCGAGATCATCCGCGTCGCAACCCCATAAGGAGCGCCCCGTGCCCGACCTACTCGAAAAGACCGGCAAGCTCGTGTTCCTCCGTGCCCACGATCTCGGCACCGGCTACGGACCGCCGGACGACGAGCTCGACGTCGAAGCCGTCTTCATCCTCAACGCGCTCGACGACGGCTCATACGGCTTCCAGCTCCGCAACGACGACAAGCTGCCGGCGCGGCAGGCGATGTTCGCGCTGCTCCGCGACGCGATCGTGCACGACCTGACGGTGATCGCGGACTACCTGATCGAGCCCGGCCATCACAACGGGACCGCGATCCGCGTCGCGCTGATCCGGCAGCCCGCACCGCCGACCGGCGGTGTCGTGGTCGGCCAGCCGTTGCGCGAGGCGTAACAGGCTCCGCCGGACGCGACACCGCGTCCGCCCGCTCCAGGACCCGCATGTCGTGCCGGAGCGGCACCGGCGCCGCCTACGATGCAGGAGCGCGCCGTGGAGCCTTCTCCGAGCCCTCTTGTGCAGCAGTGGCGGCTGAGGCGGCGGCCGTCTCGCCGGCGAGGGCCGGCCCTCGCGGTTGCTCTGGCCGTAGCGGCCCTGGGCGTGGTGGCGGCGCTCTGGCTCGGGTTGCGTCCGGGTGCGCGCCGGCCGGGCGTCGAGGCGTCGTTCGTCTCCTGCACCTACGGCGGGTACGTCGCCGCGCGATGCGGCAGCGTCGCCGTCCCCGAGGACCCGGCGAGGCCCGATGCCGGGACGATCGAGCTCCACGTGGCGCTGCTGCCGGCCGTCGTCCATCCCTCCGCCGGAGCGCTCTTCTACCTCGAGGGAGGCCCCGGGGTGGCGGCGACCGCGTCGGCGGTCGAGGTGAACGAGCTGTTCGCGGAGATCGGTCGGCGGCGGGACATCGTGATGATCGACCAGCGGGGCACCGGCGGCTCGGCGCCGCTCGCGTGCCCGGACGAGCGCGTCCCCGCTGCCGACGTGGCCGCGGTCACCGGGTACCTTCGCCGCTGCTTCGCGCACCTTCACGGCGATCCGCGCCTCGACACGACGAGCGTGTCGGCGGACGACCTCGAGGCGGCACGTCGCGCGCTCGGCTACGGGAAGATCGACCTCTACGGCGGATCGTACGGTGCCACGCTCGCGCAGGCGTATCTGCGTGCCTACCCGGGCTCGGTGCGCAGCGTCGTGCTCGACGGCGGCTCGCTCCCGCGCACGCGGGTGTACGACCTCTCGGCACGAAATGCGGAGCGCGCGCTCGATCTGCTGCTGGTGCGCTGCGCGCGGGCACCCGCGTGCCACCACGACTATCCGCGCACGCGAGCGCAGCTCGGCGAGCTGCTCGCGCGACCCTCGCGCCGCACCACGACTCAGTCGGGGACCGTCGTCCTCCGCCCCGACGACGTCGCCTGGACGGTGGACTCGCTCTCGCAGACTGCCGACGCGGCAGCGGCCATCCCCTACGCGATCGACGCCGCGGCGCACGGCCGGTACACGCCGCTCGCGCAGGCGTACGTCGACGACGTCGGGCCCTATCTCGACGCGCGTGCGCGCCTCGCGACGTTCTGGGTGATCCTCTGCTCCGAGCCGTGGGCGGCCTTCGACCCCGGCTCCACGGCGCGCGAAGGGGGCGGCAGCTACCTGGCGCGTGCCGCGGTCGCCCGCGCCCGCCTCTTCCGCCGCGCCTGCCGCGTCGTCCCGAAAGGCCGCGTCCCGGCCGTAGCCGGCGGCGACACGCCCTCCCCGGCGCCGGTGCTGCTGCTGGCAGGCGGCGCCGACCCGCTCGACCCCGTCGGGAACCTCGGCGGCTGGCGAAGAGCCTTCCCGCACGGCCGCCTCGTCGTCGTCGCGGGGGCGGGCCACGGCGCGATCGCCTACGCGTGCGTGCAGAGGCTCGTCGCCCGGTTCGTCGCCACCGCGAGTGCCGGCGCCCTCGACACGAGTTGCGCGCGCCACGTGCCGCTCCCGGCGTTCGAACTGGGTTGACCGCGCCTCTAGGCTTGCGCGCGTGAAGGAGCTGCTCCTGGCGTGGTACAGCCAACACGGGCGCGACCTGCCGTGGCGAAGGACGCGCGACCCGTACGCGATCCTCGTCAGCGAGGTGATGCTGCAGCAGACGCAGGTCGAGCGCGTGATCCCGCGCTGGCGGCGCTGGCTCGAGCGTTGGCCGACCGCCGCGGCGCTTGCCGCCGCATCGCCGGCGGAGGCGATCCTCGAATGGCAGGGGCTCGGCTACAACCGGCGCGCGATCAGCCTCTACCGCGCGGCGACGCAGGTCGCCCTCCACGGGTGGCCCGACGACCTGACCGAGCTGCCGGGCGTCGGCCCGTACACCGCCGCCGCGGTCGGCAACTTCGCCTTCGGACGGGACGTGCTGCCAATCGACACGAACGTGCGCCGCGTCCAGGAGCGCACGGGTGCGGCGTTCGACGCGGGCTGCGCGCAGGCGCTGTTCGACCTGGGGGCGACGATCTGCCTTGCCCGCGTTCCCCGTTGCACCGCATGCCCGCTCGAGGCGCGGTGCCCGTCGCGCGGCTCACGCTACGAGCCGCTCCGAAAACAGGGCCCCTACGAGGGATCGTTTCGCCAGCGGCGCGCGCTCGCGCTGCGTGCCGTCGCGGCCGGCGGCGATCCGGCGGACGCCGAGGCGGTGGCATCGCTGGCGCGCGACGGGATCGTCGTCCACCGCGACGGGGCGGCGTTCCTTCCCGGCTAACGGAGCCGGCGCCTGATCCAGACGTTCGGCTCGACGTGGACGCCGACGCCCGACCGCACCTCCAGCGGCGCCAGCATGCCCGGCACGACGTAGTCGCCGTCCTCCGGAAGCCGCATCGCCGTCCACTCCTCCCAGTCGGACACCGGCGCCTCGATCCGCATCGACTCCGGCGCCGCCGCGACGATCTCGCCGCCGACCCGCTCGTGGAGGCGGATCCACGGATCGAAGTGGCTGCCGTCGTCGCGCCTCCACGCGAGATAACGCTCGATCGGGATCAACGGATAGCGCTCCTTGAGCGTCGGACGCACCGGCGCGATCAGGTCGCGCAGGCCGTGCGTCCGCCCGGCCTCGCACATCGCGTGGATCATCCGCCCCGCCAGCCCGGCGCCCTGGCGCCCCGGGAGCACCGAGATCGCGAGCGCCGCCAGGCAGTCGTGCGGACGGCCCGACTCGAACGAGCGCTCGAACACGTCGTCCCAGCCCCGCGGCAGGTCGTCGAGCGTCCCGTCCCAGGCGAGCGGAAGCGAGTGCAGCTCGGCAACGAGGTCGCCGTTCTCGACGAGCGCCAGCTGGAAGTCCGGATGCTCCGGCACGAGCCGTCCCCAGTAGCGCGCCCCGGTCTGGTTGTGGTGCATGAAGGCCGGGAACGTCGGCTCGGAGAGCGTCGCGAACCTGATCCCGGCCAGGTCGGGGCGGTCGGCGTACCGGACGAGCTCCATCACGGCTTCCGGAGCAGCGCGACGGCGTGCGCGGCGAGCCCTTCGCCGCGGCCGGTGAAGCCGAGCCGGTCGGTGGTCGTCGCACGGACGTTCACCTCGCCGCCGCCGACGGCCTCCGAGAGCCGCCGGCGCATCTCGTCCCGGTGCGTGGCGATCCGGGGCTCCTCGCCGACCAGCACGCAGTCGGCGTTCACGAGCTCGAAGCCAGCCGCCCGTACCTGCGCGTACGCCTCGGCGAGCAGGCCGACCGACGACGCGCCGCGGTAGCGCTCGTCGCCCGACGGGAAGAGCGAGCCGATGTCGCCGAGCCCGGCGGCGCCGAGCAGCGCGTCGGTCAGCGCGTGCGCGAGCACGTCTCCGTCCGAGTGGCCGGCAAGCCCGCGCGGGTGGTCGAGCTCGACGCCGCCCAGCACGAGCGGCACGCCCTCGGCGAGCGCATGCGCGTCGACGCCGATGCCGACGCGGAAGCTCACGGGAGCGCCGCCGGCAGCTCGTCGAGCGCGGAGATGCGGATCGCGCGCGCCGGCGGCTCCTGCAGGTAGCCCCACGGTCCGCGGCGTACGTGCACGGCGACCATGCCCGCCGCCAGGGCGGGCGCGACGTCGTTGTCGACGCGGTCGCCCACGTAGGCGATCCTCTCGGACGGCGCGCCGGCGAGCTCGGCGACACGTGCGAAGAAGCCCGGCGCGGGCTTCTCGACGCCGAACCGCTCCGACGAGGCGATGAAGTCGACGTGCGGCCGGATCAGCTCCTCGTGCTCGACCGCCATGTTCCCCGCCGCGCCGACGCGGAGGCCGAGCCCGCGCAGACGCTCGAGACACGAAACCGCGTCCGGGTACCACTGGTCGTTGAAGAACGCGCGCCGCGACGGCCGGATCCCGAGCAGCTCGAGCGCGCGATGGTGCGAGTCGCTGGTTCCGATCGTCGCGCCGACGAGCGCCATCAGCGTGAAGCGCGGCACGCCGCACTCGTCGGCGACGGCCTCCCAGTTGCGGGTCTCGTCGACGAGCGTCTCGCCGACGTCGAACACCACCGCGTCTACAGCCACGCCGCCACCCGCTCGAGGTCCGCCGGCGTCGTCACCTTGAGCAGCCGCTCGTCGCCTTCGACGACCCTGATCCGCCCGCCGTCCGCCTCGACCAGCGACGCGCAATCGGAGCTCGCCGACGTTCCGCCGCTCGCTCGCTCGAGCCCACGCCGGAGCGCGGCGGCGGTGAATGCCTGTGGCGTCTGGACCGAGACGAGCTCGCTGCGCTCGAGCGTCTCGGCGACGACGCCGCCGCTCGCACGTTTCACCGTGTCGGTCACCGCGACCGCCGGCACCGCGCCGTCGAAGCCCTCGGCGAGCGGCTCGAGCACGCGCTCCACGAGCCCCTCCGGCAGCAACGGACGCGCGGCGTCGTGGACGAGGATCGCGTCCGCGTCGGCGGGAACCTCGGCGACGCCGGCGCGCACCGACTCCTCGCGCGTCGCGCCGCCCGTCACGCACGCAGCGACCTTCCCCGTCCCGAGCTCCTCTGCGAGCAGGATCGCAGGCTCCTCCCAGCCCTCCGGCACGACGACCACGACCTGGTCGACGGCGTCGCACGCGTCGAGCCGGCGGAGCGGCTCGGCGAGCAGCGGCAGCTCGCCCAGGCGGACGAACGCCTTCGGCCGGTCGCTTCCGAGCCGTTTCCCCCGCCCTGCGGCGACGAGAACGGCCCAGACGCTCAACGCCGCTTCGGCGCCGGCCGAGCCGGCGCCTTCGCTCGTTGTTCGCCTCCGTCGAGCCTACGGCTCATGGTCACCCGCGCCTACGCGGCGGCGGGGGTCTTCTTCGCCGGCGGCTTCTTGGCGGCAGTCTTCGGCGCGGCCGCCTTGGCAGCCACCGCGGCGGGCGAGGCCTTCGGCTTCGCGCCCTCGGTCAAGGTCTCCTCGAGCCACTCGAGCGCCTCGTCCTCGGTCATGTTCTTCGCGTACATCAGCTCGGAGGCGAGGATCTTCTTCGCCTTCACGTACATCTGCTTCTCGCCGGTCGAGAGCCCCTTCTCGCCGTCGCGCAGCGCCAGGTTGCGGACGACCTCGGCGAGCTCGTAGATGTCGCCGGTCTTCATCTTGTCGCGGTTGTGCTTGAAGCGGCGGTTCCAGTTCTTCGGCATCTCGGTCCCGCCGGAGGTCAGGTACTTGACGACCTTCTTGACCGCCTCTTCGTCGATCACCTTGCGAAGACCGACGCGCTCGGCGTTGTCGGCCGGGACGTTCACGGTCATGTCGTTGTGCAGGATCTTGATGGTGAGGTATTCGCGTCTCTCGCCGAGAACGTCCTTCTTCTCGCGCTTCACGACCGTGCCTGCACCGTGGTGGGGATACACCACCTTGTCGCCGACCTTGTACAAACTCGCTCCTCTTTCCGTCTGTAGTCGCGAAAGTGCCGGTGGCCTTGACGGCTCCACCGGCGGGACTGACAGGGTAGCACGTTCTGCCGAAAACCGGGACGTTTGCAGGGCTTTTGGCGGAAAGTCCCTGCTCAGGCCGGGTTCTCGCCCAGCGCGGCCCCGAGCGCGCGCCGGAGGGTGTCGGCCGCGAGCGCCGCTCCCGGCGTCCCGGCCGGCGCGAGCACCGACCGTAGCCCGAACTTGACGCACTCGGCCGCCCGCCGCTCGGCCTGCGTCGCGGCGCGGAGGCGGCCGGTCAGCCCGATCTCGCCGAACGCGGCGACCCCCTCCCGCACCGGCGCACCCTTCGCAGCGGAGGCGATCGCGAGCGCGATCCCCAGGTCACCGCCCGGCTCGTCGATCCGGACGCCGCCGGCCACGTTGACGAACACGTCGGCGCCGCCGAGCGGCAGCCCGGCGTGGCGCGAGAGCACGGCGACGATCATCGCGAGCCGCTTCGGGTCGACGCCGGTGCCGACGCGGCGCGGCATGGCGAGATCGGTGGGCGCGACGAGGGCCTGTACCTCGAGCAGCAGCGGCCGCGTCCCCTCGAGCGTGCACGTGACCGCGGCGCCGACCTCGCCCGGCTCGGAGCGGCCGAACAGCTCCGACGGCTCGGGCACCCCGACGAGCCCGGCCCCGGTCATCTCGAACACGCCGATCTCGTTGGTCGAGCCGAACCGGTTCTTGACGGCGCGCAGCACGCGGTGGGCGCGATAGCGGTCCCCCTCGAACTGCAGCACGCAGTCGACGAGGTGCTCGAGCACGCGCGGCCCGGCGACGGCGCCGTCCTTCGTCACGTGCCCGACGAGGAACACCGCGACCTCGTTCTCCTTCGCCACGCGAAGGAGCCGCGCGGCGGCCTCGCGCACCTGTGAGACCGAGCCCGGCGCCGAGCCGACCTCCTGCGACCAGAGCGTCTGGACCGAGTCGACGACGCAGACGCCCGGGCGCTCCTGCTCGAGCGTCTCGCAGACGAGGTCGAGCTCGGTCTCGGCGAGGATCTCGACGCCGTCGCAGCCCCCCAGACGGGCGGCGCGCAGCTTGACCTGCGCGACCGACTCCTCGCCCGTCACGAGTAGCGCCCGCCGTCCTGCGGACATCGAGCCGAGCGCACTCAGCAGCAGCGTCGACTTGCCGACGCCCGGCTCGCCGCCGACGAGCACCAGCGAGGCGGGCACGAGGCCGCCGCCGAGCACGCGGTCGAGCTCCGGCACCCCCGTCGGGATCCGCTCCGCGTCCTCGGCCACCACGTCGACGAGGCGAAGCGGCGGCCGCCGGGCGGGATCGACGGCGTGGGCACGCCGTCGCTGTCCACGCGCAGGAGGCGCCTCGGCCACCATCGTGCCGAACTCGCCGCAGCCCGGACAGCGCCCGAGCCAGCGGCCCGAAGCCGTGCCGCACTCCGTGCATGCGTGCCGGACGACCGCCGTCTTCGCCACGACGACGACGGTAGCGGCGTCGTCCGACGGCACCCGCGCCGGCTCTGAGACGATCCGTCCACATGCGCTACCACAGGCTCGGCTCCAGCGACCTGGAGGTGTCGGTCGTCGGCGCCTCGCGGCCGGAGCAGGTGCGCGAGAACGCCCCCGCGGTCGACGAGACCCTCGACGCCGAGAGCCTGGCGGAGATCGACGCGATCCTGGCCGAGTAGATTCACGAGCGTGGCGCGGCCGAAGCTCCGTTCGCAGACCGAGGTGGTCGACCGCTGCCGGGCCCTCCAGGGCGAGGTCCGCGCCGGGCTGCAGCACACGGCGGGCGGGTCGGACGACCCGGCGGCAACCTCGGCCGTGTGGCGCGGCGAGGCGCTCGGGACGCTCCTCTGGGCGCTCGAGCTCGCCGAGCTGCCGCCGTACGACCACCCGTTCGACTCCGCCGCCGTCGCCGGCACCGACCTCGCCGGCGCGCAGCTGCGCGACCCGGAGGACGTCGATCTCGAGCGCCAGTCGGCGCGCCTGTGGCACTGGCGCGCGCGCACGACCGCCCTCGAGGCGAAGGGCGAGGTGGAGCTGCCGCCGCCCTACGCGGGCTTCGACCAGCTGATCGCCGCGACGGCGATGCGCGGCTTCGAGCAGGAGTTGCTGCCGGCGCCGATGCGCGGCGACTTCCCCGCCTACGGGAAGGTCTACCGCCACCTGTCGGCCGGGCAGCTCGCCGAGGCGCATGCGATCGCAGCCGAGCGCCACCACGCCCTGAACTGGCTCTGCGGCCTGGGCTCGACCTGGGACGACGTGCCGCTCGACACGTGATAGTGGAACCTCTACTGTGGCCGCGATGGATCGCCTCGAGCGCTACGCCGAGCTGATCGTCCGGGTCGGGGCGAACGTCCAGCCGGGGCAGACGCTCTTCGTCATCGGCGTGGTCGAGCACGCGGAGCTCGCCCGCGCGCTCGCGCGCGCCGGGTACGAGGCCGGGGCGCGCTACGTCGACGTCCGCTACGGCGACCAGCACGTCCGGCGGTCGATGATCGAGAACGCCGACGACGACGTACTCACGGAGACGCCCGCGTGGCTCGTGACCCAGGCGAAGGCCATGGGCGAGGGACAGGCGCTCGTGATGATCGCCGGCGAGCCGGAGCCCGAGCTGCTCGCCGACCTCGACCAGGAGCGCGTCGGCCGCGCGCGGCCACGCGCATATCTCGAGGCGCTGAACGCGGCGCAGCTCGCGCGCACCGTCAGCTGGACGATCGCCGCCTTCCCGCACGAAGGCTGGGCGACCCAGATGTTCGGCGAGCCCGACGTCGAGCGGCTGTGGCAGGCGATCGCCGAAACGGTGCGCCTCGACGAGCCGGATCCCGTTTCGGCGTGGCGGGAGCACGATCTGCGGCTGCAGGAGCGCGGCCACCAGCTCGACGCGCTCGGCCTCGACCGCGTGCAGTTCCGCGGCCCCGGCACCGACCTGACGATCGGGCTGCTTCCCGGCGTGCGCTGGATGGGGGGCGGGATCACGGCGACGTCGGGGGTCCGGCACATGCCGAACATGCCGACGGAAGAGGTCTTCAACTCGCCGGACTGGCGCCGCACGGAGGGGACGGTGCGCTCGACGCGGCCGCTCGCGCTCGGCGGCACCGTCGTCCGCGATCTCGAGCTCACGTTCGCCGACGGCAGGGTGGTCGAGTTGCACGCGAGCTCGGGCGAGGACGCCGTCCGTGCCCAGCTGGAGACCGATGAGTTCGCGAACCGGCTCGGGGAAGTCGCACTCGTCGATTCGACGTCGCGGGTCGGCCGGACCGGGCTCACGTTCTTCAACACGCTCTTCGACGAGAACGCGACCTGCCACATCGCGTACGGCACATCGGTGCTCTTCGGCGCCGAGGAGTACGAAGGTCTCTCGCCCGACGAGCTGCGCGAGCGCGGCGGCAACGTCTCGAACGTCCACACCGACTTCATGATCGGCGGGCCCGACGTCGACGTCGACGGTGTCACGCACGACGGCAGGACGGTCGCCATCCTCCGGGAGGACACCTGGCAGCTCACGAGCTAGCCCGGTCGGCCCGGCTCGATCGGTACGCCGCCGTCGCCGTCCGCGTCGGAGCGAACGTCGGCGAGGGCCAGGTCGTCTTCATCGGGACACGCATCGAGCACGCGCCGCTCGCACGTGCGCTGACGCGCCACGCGTACGCCGCCGGTGCGAAGTACGTCGACGTCCACTACGTCGACCAGCACGTTCGCCGGGCGATGATCGAGCTCGGCCCGCACGAGGCGCTGCAGCACACGCCGGGGTGGCAGCTCGAGCGTGCCGAGGCGATGGCGGGCAACGCCTTGCTTGCCACGACCGGCGATCCCGAGCCGCAGCTCCTCGCCGACCTCGACCCCGAGCGCGTGGGGCGTGCGCGCCAGCCCGACCTCTCACGCGTCGCTCTCGGCCTGCTCGCCGACCGTAAGCTGAACTGGACGGGCGTCGCCTATCCCAACGAGGGCTGGGCTCGTCAGGTGCTGGGCGAGCCGGACGTCGAGCGGCTGTGGGAGGCCGTCGCGTTCTGTACGCGCCTCGACGAGGAGGATCCCGTCGAGGCGTGGCGCTCGCACATGGACCGGCTCGACCGCCGCGCCGCCGCCCTGAACGCGCTCGGCCTCGACCGGCTCACCTACCACGGCCCCGGGACCGACCTCGAGCTCGGCCTGCTCGAGCGCTCCCGCTTCGGCTCCGCGCTCTTCCACACCACGACCGGCCGTCGCTACGTGGCGAACATGCCGACCGAAGAGGTCTTCGCCACGCCCGATGCGCGGCGTGCGGAGGGCGTGGTGACGTCCACGAAGCCGCTCGCGCTCGGCGGGAGCATCGTCGAAGACCTCCAGGTGCGCTTCGAGGGCGGCCGCATCGTCGACGTCCAGGCCGACCGCGGCGCCGAGCTCATCCGCGAGCAGCTCACCACCGACGAGAACGCCTCGAGGCTCGGCGAGGTCGCGCTCGTCGACGGAACCTCACGTGTCGGCCGGACGGGCCTCATCTTCTTCGACACGCTCTACGACGAGAACGCGGCGTGCCACATCGCATACGGTTCCGCGGTCGGGGGGCACGAGGGCGACGAGCCGGAGGACGGGATCAACGTCTCGATGGTGCACACGGACTTCATGATCGGCGGGCCCGAGGTGGACGTCGACGGTGTCACCCGCGACGGCCGCACCGTTCCGCTGCTGCGAGGCGACGTCTGGCAGCTGCCGGAGTGACCCCGGCTTCGCGCGAGGAGCGCTACGCGGAGCTGATCGTCCGCGTCGGCGCCAATGTCCGGCCGGGCCAGCTGGTCGACGTTCTCGCCGGGCCCGAGCACGCGGAGATGGTGCGGGCCGTTGCGCGCGAGGCGTACCGGGCCGGCGCGCGCTACGTCGACGTGCGCTACGTCGATCCGCACGTCAAGCGCGCGCTGATCGAGTCGAACGCGCCCGACGACGTGCTCTCGTGGACGCCGCCGTGGCTGCTCTCGCGCGAGCGCAACCTCGGTGACGAGCACGCCGCAGTGATCGCGCTGACCGGCGACGCCGAGCCCGAGCTGCTCGCCGACCTACCGGGCGGCCGGGTCGGGAAGGCCCGGATGGTCGACCTGGCGAAGGAGTCGTCGCGCCAGGTCTCCGAGCGGCTCTGCAACTGGTGCGTCGCCGGCGTGCCGAACGACGGGTGGGCGAGGCAGATGTTCGGCACGCCCGACGTCGACCGCCTCTGGGCGCTCGTCGAGCACTGCGTCCGGCTCGACGAGGCCGACCCGGTTGCGGCCTGGCAGGCTCACACCAGGAAGCTGGCCCACCGCGCGCAGATCCTCGACGAGCTCGCGATCGATGCGCTCCACTTCCACGGGCCGGGTACCGACCTCAGCGTCGGGCTCCTGCCCGAGTCGCGGTGGCTCGGGGTCGAGTCGGAGACGATCGACGGCATCCTCTACGTCGCGAACATGCCGACCGAGGAGGTCTTCACGACACCCGATGCCCGCCGCACCGAGGGGCTCGTGACGTCGACGATGCCGCTCGTCGTCGACGGAACGATCGTCAAGGGTCTCCGCGTCCGCTTCGCGGGCGGACGCATCGTCGAGGTCGAGGCCGACGAGGGCGCCGAGGTGATCCGGGGCCAGCTCGCGGTCGACGAGAACGCGGCAGCGCTCGGCGAGGTGGCCCTCGTCGACGAGGGATCCCGCATCGGCGCCACGGGGCTCACGTTCTTCGACACGCTGTTCGACGAGAACGCCGCCTGCCACGTCGCCTACGGCGACGCGTACGCGGAGGCGGTCGACGGCGGGCGGATCGAGGGCGTCAACGTCTCCTCGGTGCACACCGACTTCATGATCGGCGGCGCGGAGGTCGCGGTTGACGCGGTCACGCGGGACGGCAGGACCGTCCCGCTGCTGCGTGACAACGTCTGGCAGCCGGAGGATTGAGCCCCGGCGGCCGCCACCACGGGGCTATAGCTCGACCGAGGGATTGCCGATAGACGGCGTGTGGACGCGTCGGCACTCTCGTTCCGGCTGATCGGGGCGCTCATCGTCGAGAAGGGATTGATCACGGAGGCCCAGCTCGAACTGGCCCTCGAGGAGCAGCAGGCCACCGGAGCCCGCCTCGGCGAGGTCCTGATGGACCAGTTCGGCGTGACGCGGGCGGACCTCGAGAGCGCGCTGACGGCACAGCGCGCCGATAGCCGGTCCGACGAGGAGACCGACGCGGTGCGGGAGCTTGCGCGGATGCTCGACGAGTGGGGCCGCAACGAGGAGCCGGCACGGAAGCGCCCGATCGGCGAGATCTTCGTCGAGCGGGGGTTCATCACGAGCGGCCAGCTCGAGGACGCGCTCGAGGAGCAGAAGCTCAGCGGCCGCAAGCTGGGCGAGATCCTCGTCTCCCAGGGCAGGCTCTCACGGCTCCGGTTGTGGGACGCGCTCGAGGATCAGGCCTCGAGCTTCGAGGACGCCCCGAAGGACGAACCGTCGGGCCCCGGGGAGACAGGCCTGCGCGTGGCCTCCGACGCCGTCTCGGAGCACGCCCCCGCCAGGGCTCACGTGTCCCCGCCGCAGACGTGGGCGCCGCCGCCCGGCCCGGCGCGGCCCGCCCCCGCGCACGAGAGCGAGCACGACGCCCGGACCCTGCCCGACGAGGCCGTCGCGGACCTTCGCGGCGAGATCGCAGCGCTCGCGGCACGGCTCGACGCGCTGCCGCGGCCGACCGACGACTGGCACGACGCCTTCACCGAGCTGGACGGCCGGCTCGACGAGCTCACCGAAGGTAGCCTCGCAGGCGATCTCGACTCCCGCATCGGCGCGCTCCAGGACCGTGTCGAGCAGGTCGCGGCCGAGATCGGCGCACGCCTCGACACCGTCGCGGAGAGCATGACGGGAGCGGCGAGCCGCGACCAGGCCGACTCGCTCCGCCACGATCTCGACACGCTGCGCACGAGCATCGACGCGCTCTCGACGCCGAACGACGACGTCCGGCAGCTCGCCGAGCGCATCGAGGCGGTCGACCAGAGCCTCGCCGCACGGCTGCAGCACGTCACCGACAGCCTTGCCGCCGCCGCGACCCGCGACCAGGCGGATCGCCTGCGCCGCGAGCTCGACGACCTCCGCGCCGCCCTGGACGCGCTCCCCGCACCCACCGACGACGTCGAGACGCTCGCGCGCCACGTCGAGCAGCTCTCCGAGAGCTTCGCGGTCCGGCTCCAACACGTCGGCGACATCGTCGGCGGAACGGCGAGCCGCGACGAGGCCGACGCGCTCCGTCGCGATCTCGACGCGCTCCGCACGACCCTCGACGAGTCGGCCGCACCCGGTGGGGACGTGGACGCGCTGGCAGCTCGCGTCGCCGAGCTCGACGAGCGCGTGACCGCGCGCCTCAGGCACGTCAACGACCACCTCGCGAGTGCCGCCACGCGCGACCAGGCCGAGCGCCTCCGGCGCGAGCTCGACGACCTCCGCGCCGCCCTGGACGCACTCCCCGCGCCCACCGACGAGGTGGGGGCGCTTGCCCGCCGCGTCGACCAGCTCTCGGAGAGCGTCTCGGCGCGGCTCCAGCAGGTCGGCGACACGCTGGAAGGCTCGGCGACGCGCGACCAGACGGACGCGCTGCGCCGCGAGCTGGAGGAAGTCCGCGGCAGGCTGGACTCGCTTCCGCGTCCGAGCGACGAATGGCGCGAGGCGGTCGCCGGGCTCGCGGCACGCATCGACGACGTCTCCTCCGGCTCCGGAGACGTGCGCTCGTGGCTCGAGCAGCTCGCTCCGCGCATCGAGCACGTCGACGGCCTCGCACATCGCACGGACGAGCTGTCGTCGCGCCTCGATCGGGTGGCCGAGAACACGGCCGGGCACGAGCAGACCGACGCGCTCCGCCGGGAGCTCGACGAGCTTCGCGGTCGCTTCGACGCCTTGCCGGCGCCGACCGACGAGTGGCGCGAGGCAATCGCGGCGCTCGCCGTCCAGATCGACGCCGGTCAGTCCTCCAGCGAGTGGAGCGACGCCGTCGCCGCGCTCGCCGTCCGCCTCGACGAGGTCGCCGGTCCGGCCGAGGAGCTGCGGGACGAGCTCGGGTCGCTGTCGAACCGGCTGCGCGACCGGATCGACCACATCGAGCGCAACGTGACGGCCGCCGCGTCGGCCGAGGCTGTCGACGCCGTCTCGGGCCGGGTCGACGGTATCGCCCACGAGCTCGAGCAGGACGCCCGGCGGCTCGACCAGGTCGCCCGCCGTCTCGAGGATCTCGCACCGCTGCACCGCGTCGAGGAGCTCGCCAACACGAGCGCGGACACCGCGTCCGCGCACGGCGCCGCGCTGGACGCGATCCGCGAGGAGCTCGCCGCCCACGCGCGACGGGTAGAGGAGGTCGCCGACAAGCGCCGGGGCGACAAGGCGGCCGTCCGCGATCGCCTCGAGGCGATCGAGGCCTCCCTGGTCGACGCCGTCTCCTGGCCCACGACGCTCGAGTCGCTCCAGGGCCATCTTGCAGACCTCGACCGCCGCATCGCCGAGCTCGACGTACGCAGCTCCGACATCGCCTCGGCGCAGTCGGCCGAGCACCATGCTGCGGTCGACGAGCTGCGCGAGGAGCTCCGGCGCAGCATCGCCGAGAGCGGTGCGTCGCACGGCGACGCGCTCGACGCGGTCCGCCGGGAGCTGGCCGAGGGCCGCAGCGACGTCGAGCGCCTTCGCGCGGAGCTGCGGGAGAGCGCCGATGCATCCGCGTCGGCGCACGAGGAGGCGCTGGACGGCCTCCGGTCGGAGCTCATCGCACAGTCCCTCCGGGCGGAGGACGCTTCGACCGCACGCCGCTCCGAGACCGCCGAGATCGGCCGCCGCCTCGAGAGCCTCGAGTCGGCCGTGGCGGAGCAGGCGGCCGGCCACCAGGCGGAGCACCGCGCCGAGCTCGAGGCGCTCCGCGCCGACATCTTCCAGCGGATCGACCAGGTCGCAGCGACGAGCGCCGACCGCGTCGAGCTCGACGCGCTGCGCACGCGATTCGAGGACGAGGTCTCCGAGCTGCTCGAGCGCCAGGGCCAGGACGACTCGGTCGCCGAGGTCACGGGCCAGGCGATCCGCGACGGGCTCGCGGAGCTCGCCCGGAGGCTCACCTCGTCCGAGCAGGCGTACTTCGAGAGCGGGCGGTCGCTCCGCCGCTCGATCGAGGGTCTCGGGCTCGCGATCACCGACGCCGACTGGCAGCTCACTGCCGAGGCGCCGGAGGACGAGACGGCCGGCTACGTCGCCTTCGTCCCCGCGGGCGAGGGCTACCGCCTCGTCGAGTGCGAGGGCCCGGCCCCGTACCTCGGCCAGGTCGTCGACCTCGACGGCTTCGACGACGTGATGCTGCGCGTCTCGCGCCTCGGCCGCTCACCGCTGCCGTTCGACGGCCGGCCGTGCGCCTATCTCGAGCGGCTGTCCGCCTAGCTCCTTTCGGGGAGAGAACCTGCGGTTCCCTTCCCGATGCCCCTCCCTCCCTCGTCGCGTGGTGTCGCGGCAGCGCGCTTCGCCCCCCGGCCGGCCAGGCCGGCCTCCGGCGGCAAACGGCGGCGCTTCGACGACGCAGGACACGAAGCCAAGGTGCCTGGCACCAAAGGTGCCAGGCACCTGACGCTCTACTCGGCGGCGAGGTCCTCGGCCGCGGGCGGCGCATCGGGCGCCGCGCTGACGCCGATCACCTCGGGCGGCGACGGGGGCACGACGGTGATGTCGACCTCCTCGTCGTTCTTCCGCGCGACGAGGATCGTCGAGCCCGGCTCGAGCTGGCGGCCGAGCACGTAGTCGGCGAGCGGATCCTCGATGTAGCGCTGGATCGCACGGCGCAGGGGCCGCGCGCCCATCGTCGGGTCCCAACCCTTGTCGACGAGAAGGTCCTTCGCCTCGTCGGTGAGCTCGATCGTCACCTCGTGCTCCGCCATCTGCACGCGAAGGCGGTTCATCAGCAGGTCGACGATCTGGAGGATCTCCTCCTTCGTCAGCTTCGGGAAGACGATGATCTCGTCGATGCGGTTCAGCAGCTCGGGCCTGAAGACCTTCTTCAGGTCGCCCATCACGCGCGTCTTCATGTCGTCGTAGGAGAGCCCCTCCTCGTTCGACAGCGTGAAGCCGAGCGACACGTTCTTCGAGATCGACGCCGAGCCGATGTTCGAGGTCATGATCACGATCACGTTCCGGAAGTCGACCTTGCGCCCCTGCGAGTCGGTCAGCTTCCCGTCCTCCAGGATCTGCAGGAGGATGTTGAACACGTCGGGATGCGCCTTCTCGATCTCGTCGAAGAGCACGACCGAGTACGGCTTGCGGCGCACCGCCTCCGTGAGCTGGCCGCCCTCGTCGTAGCCGATGTAGCCCGGGGGTGAGCCGACGAGCCGGGACACGGCGTGCTTCTCCATGTACTCCGACATGTCGATCTGGATCATCGCGTCCTCGTCGCCGAACAAGAACTCGGCGAGCGTGCGCGCGAGCTCGGTCTTCCCGACGCCCGAGGGACCGAGGAAGATGAACGAGCCGGTCGGGCGCTTCGGGTCCTTGATCCCGGCACGCGCGCGGCGGATCGACTTCGAGACGGCGATGATCGCCGCGTCCTGGCCGATCACGCGCTTGTGCAGCTCCTCCTCCATGCGGACGAGCCGCTGCGACTCCGCCTCGGTGAGCTTGAAGACCGGGATGCCGGTCCACATCGAGACGATGTCGGCGATCTCCTCCTCGCCGATCGACGGCTGCTCGGTCTGCTCGGCATCGCGCCACTGGTCCTCGAGCTCGCGCTTCTTCTGCGTGAGCTTGCGCTCCTTGTCGCGCAGCGACGCCGCCTTCTCGAACTCCTGGTTCTCGATCGAGTCCTCCTTGTCCTTGCGGACCTTCTCGATCTCCTCCTCCAGCTCGCGGTAGCGCGGCGGCGCGGTCATCGTCTTGATGCGCATCCGCGACGCAGCCTCGTCGATGAGGTCGATCGCCTTGTCGGGCAGGTGGCGATCCTGGATGTAGCGGTCGGCGAGCGTCGCGGCCGCGTCGAGCGCCTCGTCGGTGATCTTGCACCGATGGTGCGCCTCGTAGCGGTCGCGCAGCCCGCGCAGGATCTGCACGGTGTCGTCGGTCGACGGCTCGTCGACGCGGATCTGCTGGAAACGGCGCTCCAGCGCCGCGTCGCGCTCGAGGTACTTGCGGTACTCGTCGAGCGTCGTCGCACCGATGGTCTGCAGCTCGCCGCGTGCGAGCGCGGGCTTCAGGATCGACGCGGCGTCGATCGCTCCCTCGGCGGCGCCTGCACCGACGAGATTGTGGAGCTCGTCGATGAACAGGATGATGTCGCCGCGCTGGGTGATCTCCTTCATCACCTTCTTCAGGCGCTCCTCGAACTCGCCGCGGTACTTCGAGCCCGCCACCAGGGCGGCCAGGTCGAGCGTGTAGATCTGCTTGTTCTTCAGCAGGTCCGGCACCTGCCCCGACGAGATGCGCGAGGCGAGGCCCTCGACGACGGCGGTCTTGCCGACGCCGGGCTCCCCGATCAGCACCGGGTTGTTCTTGGTGCGCCGCGACAGGATCTGCATCACCCGCTCGATCTCCGTCTGCCGCCCGACGACCGGGTCGAGCTTGCCCTCGGACGCCTGCTTGGTCAGGTTGCGACCGAACTGGTCGAGCAGCTTCGAGCTCTTGCCCTTCTCGCTCGTCGCGCCGGACGTGCCGCCCTGGCGCCGCCCGGGGCCGGAGAGCATGCGGATGATCTCGTTGCGGATCTTCTCGGCGTCGGCGTCGAAGTCGAGCAGGATGCGCGCCGCGACGCCCTCGTTCTCACGGACGAGCCCGAGCAGGATGTGCTCGGTGCCGATGTAGTTGTGCCCGAGCGACAGCGCTTCGCGCAGCGCGAGCTCGAGGACCTTCTTGGCCCGCGGCGTGAACGGAATCTGGCCGGTGGTGACCTCGTCGCCCTGGCCGACGATGCGGGCCACCTGGGCGCGAACCTCCTCCACCGTGATGTCGAGCGACTCGAGCACACGTGCCGCGAGACCTTCTTCCTCGCGCAGCAGACCGAGCAGGATGTGCTCGGTACCGATGTAGTTGTGCTTGAGCGCACGCGCCTCGTCCTGCGCGAGTACGACGACCTGGCGAGCACGCTCGGTGAACCGTTCGAACACTCAGATTCCTCTCTTCCGCCGCGAAAAGGGCGGCGCCGTCGGATCGTGGGCTTTCCGAGGGCCTCATCGTACTCGCCCTTCCGGGGGTGCGGTCGAGGCCAGTCTTTCGGCTAACGAAGCTCGCGCTGGGCTGGAAACAGGATCACGTCGCGGATCGAGTCCTTGCCGGCGAGCACCATCACGAGCCGGTCGATTCCCAGGCCGAGCCCGCCGGTGGGCGGCATTCCGTAGGACAGCGCCTCGACGTAGTCCGGGTCGCCCTGCTCGGCCTCGACGTTGCCGCCGGCCCCTTCCTCCGCCTGCATCGCGAACCGCTCGTCCTGCTCGTGCGCGTCGTTCAGCTCCGAGAACGCGTTGCCGAGCTCCATCCCGCCCACGTAGAACTCGAACCGCTCGGTGATCGCCGGGTCGTCGTCGGTCGACCGGGCGAACGGCGAGAGCTCGATCGGGTAGTCGTGGAGGATGGTCGGCTCGATCAGGCGCGGCTCGACGTAGGCGGTGATCGCCTTGTCGACGAGCTGGGCCCACGTGCGGTCCTGCGAGACCTCGATGCCCCGCGATGCCAGCCGCTCCTTCAGCTCGGCGAAGTCGCGCGTCCACAGGCCCGCGCGGTCGAGCTCGTCGACGAGCCGCACGCGCTTCCACGGCGCCTTCAGGTCGACGTCGTGGCCCTTGAACGTCACGCGGGTCGTGCCGAGCGTCTCGATGGCTACGAACTCGACGAGCCGCTCCATGCGCTCCATCGTGTCGCGATAGTCGGCGTACGCCTCGTACCACTCGAGCTGCGTGAACTCCGGGTTGTGCTTGTAGCTGACGCCCTCGTTGCGGAAGTCCTTGCCGAGCTCGTAGACCTTCTCGAGGCCGCCCACGATCAGCCGCTTCAGGTAGAGCTCGGTCGCGATCCGCAGGTAGAGGTCCTGGTCGAGCGTGTTCGAGTGCGTGACGAACGGCTCGGCGAAGCCGCCGCCGTAGCGCGGCTGCAGGACGGGCGTCTCGACCTCGACGAACCCCTCCGAGTCGAGAAAGCGCCGCACCGCCGACACGATCCGGGCGCGCAGCACGAAGTCCGCCCGCACGTCCTCGTTCATCAGCAGGTCGAGGTAGCGGCGCCGGTAGCGCTGCTCGACGTCGGTGAGCCCGTGGAAGGTGTCGGGGAGCGGTGCCCGGATGCGCGAGAGGACGACGAGTTCGTCGACGATCAGCGACGGCTCGCCGCGGCGGCTCCGGGTGGGGTGCCCGGTCGCCCCGACGACGTCGCCGAGGTGGACGTCGACCGCTCCCGTGCGCGCGAGCGGGCAGAGCAGCTGGATGCGCCCGGAGCGGTCGACCAGGTCGAGGAAGACCAGCTTGCCGAGGTCGCGCCGTGCGAGCACGCGGCCCGCCAGCCGGCGCGACTCGGGTGCCTCCTCGCCGGGCTCGAGCCCCTCCGCCTCCGCCCGGACCGCCGCCACCTCGTCGCGGCCGGCAAAGCGCTTCGGCATCGTCATGGGCGTCTGACCATAGCCCAGGCCCGCGGGCCGCCTCGCGGCGTTTCGCCCTCGCGCACGACCTCGAAGCCGTGCGCACGGTAGAAGGAGAGGTTTGCCTCGTTGTTCGTGAGCACGACGACCGGCAGGTGCTGGCGCGCGGCACCTTCGAGGCCCGGCCGGAGGAGGCTGCTGCCGATGCCGCGACGCTGCACCTCCGGGTCGACGCCGATGCCGGCCAGGTACCAGTGCGCCCCGCTCATGACCTCGATGCGCATCTGCTCGACCGCGCGGCCGTACGCGAGGTACATGCCGGTCGCGCGTCCGAGCCGGGCGGGCGTCACGAGCAGGGCGCGCAGCGTCGCGCCGATGTGCACCGCAGGGGGGCCGGGTGGCAGCCAGCGCGCCACACCGCGCACGGCGCCTTCGGTCCCCCAGACGTCCGCCGAGGTGAAGTCGAAGCTGGAGCGGAGGAGAACGGGGAGCAGGCGGGCGCGCCGCTCCTCGCCCGGGATCAGCCAGACCCACGCCGGGTCGTGCAGGAAGGCACGCGCCAGCACGGTGCTCGCGTCGCCGTACGCCTCCGGCTCGAGCCGCACGATCTCCACGACCGGCGACCTTAGCGGCCCCGTCCACAAGTTCGGTTGTGTGCTTCGCACCAACCTGTGGACGCGACCGCTCGTCGGTCAGTTGCGGTCAGGCGGCCTTGATCTCGAGGATCTTGAACTTCAGCGCGCCGCGCGGGGCCGACACCTCGACGACGTCGCCCTTCTTGTGACCGATGATCGCCTTCCCGACCGGCGACTCGTTCGACAGCTTGTTCTCGGCCGGGTTGGCCTCGGTCGAGCCGACGATGTGATACTCGAACGTCTTGTTCGCCTGCAGGTCGCGCAAGCGCACCTTCGAGCCGACCGAGACGGCGTCCTTCGAGATCTCCTTCTTCGTGATCACGCGGGCCGTGAGCAGGCGCTCCTCGAGCTGGGCGATCTTGTGCTCGAGCATCGCCTGCTCGTTCTTGGCGTCGTCGTACTCCGCGTTCTCGGCGATGTCGCCGAACTCGCGGGCGACCCGGATGCGCTCGGCGACCTCGCGGCGCCGTTCGCCGCGGAGATGGTCGATCTCGCCCTTCAGCTTCTCGTAGCCCTCGGGCGTAAGGATGACTTCCTTCAAGTGGCCTCCTGCCTTGCTGACCCGTCGGAAAACGGGCGCGAATGGTAGCGACGGGGCCGGGAGGGGCGCAACTGGCCCGGGCTACCATTCACGAACCGTGAACATCGACCTCCGGGAGCACTGGTGGATCGGCGACGTCGAGATCCCGGGGCGGCTGGTGCTGGCGCCGATGGCAGGGGTCAGCGTGCAGGCTTTTCGCCGCCAGGGACGGCGTTTCGGGGCTGGCCTCGTCTGCTCGGAGATGGTCTCGGTGGCCGGCATCCAGCACCGGAACGAGCGCACGCTCGGCTACCTCCGCGTCGGCGGCGACGAGCGCCCCCTGGCGATCCAGATCTTCGGCTCCGAGCCGGCGGCCATGGCCGAAGCGGCCCGGATGGTGGAGGCCGCGGGGGCGGACATCGTCGACGTCAACTTCGGCTGCCCGGTCCGGAAGGTGACGAAGACCGGCGCCGGTGCGTCGCTCCTCGACGACGCCGACCACGCGTGCCGGCTGGTCGAGGCGATCGCGGGCGCATGTGCGCTGCCCGTGTCGGTGAAGATGCGCCGCGGCGTCGCGAACGGCTCGCGGACGTGCCTCGAGGTCGGGCCGCGGCTGGTCGAGGCCGGCGCCTCGTCGCTCACCCTCCATCCACGCTCGGCGAAGCAGATGTACACCGGCACGGCCGACCACGCGGTCACCGCCGAGCTCGTCTCGCTGGTCGACGTGCCGGTGATCGCCTCGGGCGACGTCACCTCCCGCGCCCGCGCGCAGGCAGTGCTCGCCACCACCGGCGCCGCCGCGGTGATGGTCGGCCGCGCCGCACAGGGGAACCCGTGGGTGCTGGCGGAGATCGCCGGCGACGACGTCTCCCCCTCGCGTGACGAGGTCGTCGCGGAGCTCGTGCTGTTCATGCGCGAGACGGTGCGCGAGCTCGGCGAGCAGCGCGCGTTCGGCTTCCTGAAGAAGTTCTACGGCTGGTACCTCGGGCACGGCCGCTTCCCGCGGCAGTTCAAGCAGCAGCTGGTGACGCTGCCGTCGCTCGAGGAAGTCGAACGGCGCCTGTTCGCGGCGGCGCCGGGCGCGCGTCTCCTCCTCGAGCGGCTGCTGCGCGACCTGCCCGACCCGGCCGACGAGGTCCTGCTCGACTCGCTGCCGATCTCGATCTACGGCGGCGGATAGCCGGATGCGCCGGCGGCGCGTCACGCTCGCGCCCGGCCCGTGCGGCGCTCTCGGCGCGGGCCGCTGACGGCCGTGGCGTTGCCCGCGCGGATCGGCGCCGTCACCCTCGCTTGCCGTGATCTGGGACGGATGGCGGCGTTCTACCGGCAGTTCGGGTGGCCGGAGGCACCGACGAGCGTGCCCGAGCACGTCGTCTTCCAGTGCTCGAACGGCGTCGTGCTCAGCCTCTTCTCCGAGCCCGCATTCGAGGCCCGCTTCGGACCGACGGCCGACTCGACAGGCGGCTCTGCGCTGACGGTTCACGTCGAAGGCGAGGCGGCGGTCGACCGTGCGCACGGAGAGGTCTCGGAGTTCGACGACGTCCGCGACCTGGATCCGGAGCCCACGCGCTCCGGCTTCGGCTACGGGTTCGGCTTCCGCGACCCGGAGGGAAACCTCTGGGGAGTCGCCGTCAAGTTCGGCTCCCGGTTCGACGATCGCGGCGGTTTCGTCTATCCCTGACGACTCTGGTGGCGCGACGCGATTCGATCACGGCGGCAATGGAGACCGAGGGAGCGGCGGAAGCGATGGCGTTCGACGGGGTCCTCAGACCGCAGCTGTCGCCGTCGCTCGTGCGCCCATTGCGGCTCCGGCTCCGAAGATCGCGATGAGCGCGGTCGCAACGACGACAGTAGCGATGCGCGCACGGTGAGCAACCACAAGGTCCTCCTCTTTCGGTGATGGCGAGGCTCGATCGTACTTCGGCCTGCGAACGGCAACGACGCGACC
>DASUZZ010000062.1:0-22296 GCA_036376615.1 Gaiellaceae bacterium | reverse complement strand
CATGGACTTCATCTACCGCCTGGAAGGGATCAGCAAGGCCCCCGGCGAGCTCAAGGTCGAGTTCCGCAACGGGGACGGCACGATCGAGTTCACGCCCGCGGCGATGCACGTCGACGGCCGGATCGGCCTCGGCGAGACGATCTTCGGCGAGGACTTCCGCTTCCTTCAGGCCGTCGCCGGCGACCGGATGCCGAAGCTGACGATCCCGTCGCCGAGCATGGTCCACTACCGCGGCGGCCGCGCGGCGATCGACCCCGAGATCTACCCCGACCTCGACGCGTTCTGGAGTGACCTGACCGCGGCCTATGCCGAGGAGGTACGCCGGCTCGGCGAGCTCGGCTGCACCTACCTGCAGCTCGACGACACCAGCCTCGCCTACATGAACGACCCGGCGCAGCGCGCGCACGTCGCCGAGATCGGCGGCGACCCGCTGCACCAGCACGTGGAGTACATCCGCCACATCAACGAGGCGATCGCCGGCCGCCCCGAGGAGATGTCCGTGACGACGCACATGTGCCGCGGCAACTTCCGCTCGGCGTGGGCGGCCGAGGGCGACTACGAGTTCGTCGCCGAGGCGCTGCTCAACCAGCTCGACGTCGACGGCTTCTTCATGGAGTGGGACGACCAGCGCTCGGGCGGCTTCGAGCCGCTGCGCTTCCTGCCGAAGGGCGACAAGCGCGTCGTGCTCGGGCTCGTGACGACGAAGAGCGGCGTGCTCGAGTCGAAGGACGAGCTGAAGCGCCGGATCGAGGCGGCTGCGAAGCACGCGCCGCTCGAGCAGCTCTGCTTGTCGCCGCAGTGCGGCTTCTCCTCGACGGTCGAAGGCAACGAGCTGACCGAGGACGAGCAGTGGGCGAAGCTGCGCCTCGTCGTCGAAGTCGCAGACGAGGTCTGGGGAGCGACGTAATCTTCGACGCATGACCGTCTGCTCGAGCTGCGGCGCCGAGAACCGTGCGGACGCGAAGTTCTGCGGCGAGTGCGGTGCCCCGCTCGCAGTGCTGTGCGCGTTGTGCGGGACGTCCAACGAGCCCGGCCGGAAATTCTGCTTCGAGTGCGGAGCGGCGCTCGGACGTGCTGCTCCCGCCGCGGAGCCCCGCGAAGCGCCCGTGGCCGAGCGCCGGCTCGTGTCGGTGCTGTTCGTGGACCTCGTGGGGTTCACGTCGCTGTCCGAGAACCGCGACGCCGAGGAGGTGCGCGAGCTGCTGTCGCGCTACTTCGACACGTGCCGCCGGCTGATCGAGCTGTACGGCGGCACGGTCGAGAAGTTCATCGGCGACGCGGTGATGGCGGTGTGGGGGACGCCGACCGCGACCGAGGACGACGCCGAGCGCGCCGTTCGGGCCGCTCTCGACCTCGTGGTGGCGGTCTCGGCTCTCGGCCAGGAGGTGGGCGCCGAGGAGCTGCGGGCCCGCGCCGGCGTCCTCACCGGCGAGGCGGCCGTGACGCTCGGCGCCGAAGGGCAGGGGATGGTCGCCGGCGACCTCGTGAACACGGCCTCCCGCGTGCAGTCGGTCGCCGAAGGAGGAACGGTGTTCGTCGGCGAGTCGACGCGCCGCGCGACCGAGCAGACGATCGTCTACGCCGACGCCGGCTCGTTCGAGCTGAAGGGCAAGGAGGGGCTGACGCCGCTCTGGCGCGCGCAGCGGGTCGTGTCGGGGCTCCGCGGCTCGCTCAAGTCACAGGGGCTCGAGGCACCGTTCGTCGGCCGCGACCGGGAGCTGCGGCAGATCAAGGACCTCTTCCACGCCTGCGCCGAGGAGAAGAAGCCGCATCTCGTCTCGGTCACCGGGATCGCCGGCATCGGCAAGTCCCGGCTCGGCTGGGAGTTCTACAAGTACTTCGACGGCATCGCCGAGAGCGTCTACTGGCATCGCGGGCGCTGTCTCTCGTACGGCGAGGGCGTGACCTACTGGGCGCTCGCCGACATGGTGCGGATGCGGTGCCGGATCGCCGAGGAGGAGGACCCGGCGTCCGCGCTCTCGAAGCTCCGCGCGACGCTCGAGGAGCAGATCCTCGAGGCGGAGGAACGCGCGTTCCTCGAGCCGAGGCTCGCGCACCTGCTCGGCCTCGGCGACCACCAGGCACGCGACCAGCAGGACCTGTTCGGAGCCTGGCGGCTCTTCTTCGAGCGCCTGGCGGACGGCTACCCCGTCGTCCTCCTGTTCGAGGACATGCAGTGGGCGGACGCGAGCCTCCTCGACTTCGTCGAGTACCTGCTCGACTGGTCGCGCAACTCGCCGATCTTCGTGATCACGCTGGCGCGCCCCGAGCTGCTCGAGCGCCGGCCGACCTGGGGTGCGGGCCAGCGCAGCTTCACCTCGCTCTACCTCGAGCCGCTCTCGCAGCCCGCGATGGAGGAGCTCCTGACCGGGCTCGTCCCGGGCCTGCCGCCGGATGCCTGCGGCCGGATCCTCGTGCGCGCGGAGGGCATCCCGCTGTACGCGGTCGAGACGGTGCGCATGCTGCTCGACCGCGGCCTGGTCGTCCAGGACGGCTCCGCGTACCGGCTCGCCGGGCCGGTCGACGAGCTCGAGGTGCCCGAGACGCTGCATGCGCTGATCGCGGCCCGGCTGGACGGGCTCTCGGCCGACGAGCGGCGGGTCCTGCAGGACGCCTCGGTGCTCGGCAAGACGTTCACGAAGACTGCGCTCGCGTCGCTCGCCGGCACGGAAGCCGAGATCGAGCCGCTGCTCGCCTCGCTCGTACGCAAGGAGGTGCTCGGCGTCCAGGCCGACCCGCGCTCCCCCGAGCACGGCCAGTACGGCTTCCTCCAGGACCTCGTCCGTCACGTCGCCTACGAGACGCTGTCGCGGCGCGAGCGCCGCGCCCGGCATCTCGCCGCGGCCGCGTACCTGCGAAGCGCGTTCGCCGAGGACGAGGACGAGGCCGTCGAGGTCGTGGCCTCCCACTACCTCGCCGCGTTCGAGGCGATGCCAGACGCGGACGACGCGGGCGAGATCAGGGCGAACGCGCAGGCCATGCTGGCCCGTGCCGGCGAGCACGCCGCCTCGCTGGCGGCCGCGTCGGAGGCGCGGCGGTACTTCGAGCAGGCCGCGGGGCTGACGGACGAGCTGGTCGACCGTGCGGCGCTGCTCGCCCGCGCCGGCGAGATGGCCGTGCTCGCCGCAGACGTCGACGCTGCGGGGGGCCTGTACGAGCAGTCGATCGACCTCTATGAGCAGCTGGGCGAGGTGCATGCGGCGGCACGCGTCAACCACGAGCTCGCGCGTGTCGAATCGATGACCGGCAGGCGCGAGGACGCGATCGCGCGCGCCGAGCGGGCGCTCGAGGTGCTCGTCCAGGACGAGCCGGACGAGGACCTGGCGATGGTCGCCGGCACGCTCGCGCTGGCGTACTGGTTCTCCGGCGATCTGGAACGCGCCGGCGAGCGGGTCGAGCTGGCGCTCGACGTCGCCGAGGCCCACGCGTATCCGGAGCCGCTCGTGCGTGCGCTCCGGGCGAAGGCCGGCATCCTCCGCAGCCGCGGGCACCTGGAGGAGTCGACGGCGCTCCTCGCCCGATCGCTCGAGCTCGCGCTCGAGCACGACGTGCTGCCCGAGATCAGCACGACCTACTTCTGGCTCTCCGATCGCTGCTTCCAGCGCGACGCCTACGCCGAGGCGCTCGGGCTGCTCGACCAGGCACTTGCACATGCGCGCCGGATGGGCAGCCGGCCGAATGAGTGGGCCGTGCTCGCCGAGCGGACGTACCCCCTGCTGATGCTCGGCCGTTGGGACGAGGCATACGCGGCCGCGTCGGAGTTCACGCAGGAGCAGGTCGACACCGGCGGGACGATGCTCAGCCTGCTCCAGTCGGCGGTCGAGATCGACGTGCAGCGAGGCGACCTCGAGGGGGCGCGCCGGATGCTGCAGATGTTCTCGCGCCTCGAGCATTCCCCCGACCGGCAGGAGTTCGGCGCGCTGCTCGGAACGCGGGCAGCCCTGCGCCGTGCGGAGGGGCGGCTCGACGAGGCGCTTGCCGGCGCCGAGCAGGCGGTCGACGTCGCGAGCATGTTCGGCATCGACTCGCAGATCGGCAAACAGGGCGTCTGCGAGGCACTGGAGGCGGCGTTCGCGCTCGGCGACACCGGCAAGGTCGAGCAGCTGATCGGATCGATCGACACGATTCCGCCCGGCACGCGCCCGCCGTACCTCGACGCGATGGCACGGCGGTTCCGGGCCAAGCTCGTCGCCGACCCTCAGGGCCTCGGCACGGCAACCGCCCGGTTCCGCGAGCTGGAGCTCCCCTTCCAGGTCGCGGTCACGCTGCTCGAGCACGCCGAGCTCGGGCGCTCGAGCGAGTCCGAGCCGTTGCTCGCCGAGGCGACCGAGATCTTCGAACGCCTCGGAGCGACGCCCTGGATCGAGCGCGCGCGCCGGTCGGCGAGCGCCGACGCTCTAGTCTCGTAGCTGCTCGAGGATCTCGACGTCCACCGACACGCCCCCGTCGGCGACGCGGCGGATCGCGCGCGTGAACTCCTCGACGTCGGCGACGCGGTCCTTCAGCAGGTAGCCGACGCCGGTGGCGTCGCGGTCGAGCAGCTCGACCGCCTTCTCCAGCTCGACGTACTGCGACAGCAGCAGAACGCCGGTGTGCGGATGGCGCGAGCGGATCTCGCGCGCAGCGCGGAGCCCCTCGTCGGTCTTGGTCGGCGGCATGCGGATGTCGACGATCGCGACGTCGGGCAGCGTCTCGTCGACGAGCACGAGGAGATCCTCGGCCGTGCCCGACTGGCCGACGATGTCGAAACCCTCCTCCTCGAGCAGCCGCGCGATTCCCTCGCGCAGCAGCACCGAGTCGTCGGCGAGCGCGACGCGGACGACGTCCGCGGAGCCGGTCGAGCTCTCGAGCTCGGGGAAGCCCGACGGCAGCCCCTCGGCCACGACGCGCACGAGCCGCGTCGGATGCGGGACGCCCTTCATCCGGTGCTCGCCGAGATCGACCGTGTCGAGGCCGCAGCCTTCGACCGTCGCGGCGGACGCGAGGATCTCGCCGCCGCGCGCCGTCGCGCTCACCCGCGCCGCGTGGTGCACCGCCATGCCGACGTAGCCGTCGCCGACGACCTGGGCGCGCCCGCGGTGCAGCCCCATGCGGACGCGGAGCGTCGCGTCGTCCGGCCACGGCTCGTCGAGCAGCGCGAGCTGCGCGGCGATCGCGGCCGCGGCCGCGGCGGCGCCGTCGGGGAAGACCGCGAAGAACTCGTCTCCGCGGCAGTCGACGACGCGCCCGCCGTTTGCCGTCACCGCGCCGCCGATCAGCTGGCGGTGACGCTCGAGCACGGCGGCGTAGGCCGTGCCCAGGCGCTGCAGCAGCCCCGTCGAGCCCTCGATGTCGGTGAACAGGAAGGTGAGGTCGGGGGCGTGCTCGGGCATCGCGGGGAGGCTACCCCGGGTGACACTTCCGGCGGGCCTCGCTACGGTTCAGCGATGTCGTCGCCGGCCGAGCTGCAGGCGGCCAAGCCGCTGTCCCCGGAGGAGTACGTCGACGTGCTCGCACGCACGGGCCTCGGCCTGGTCTGCAAGCTCGACCGCGCGGGCCGGATCCTCACGTTCGACGACGCCTGTGAGCGCGTCACGGGCTACACGGCTGCCGAGGTGATCGGCCGTGACGCACGGGACACCGTGATCCCCCCCGAGGAGCGCCGGGCGTTCGGCATCTTCCTCGAGCAGTTCGGCGACATCGCCTCGAGCCCGCAGGTGGGCCACTGGCTGACGAAGGACGGAGAACGGCGGCAGATCGCCTGGTCGAACCGGCCGATCTTCGACGACGAGGGCAACTCGGTGGCGATCCTCACCGTCGGCCTCGACCTCACCGAGCGCGACCGCTCGGCTGCGCAGGTCGAGGCGCTGCACTCGGCGCTCGAGGACCGGCTTGCCGAGGTCGAGGTGCTCGCGGTCGAGCAGGCGGCGCTTCGCCGCGTCGCGACGCTCGTCGCCGGCGAGGCCGACGCCTCGCTCGTCTTCGACGCGGTCGCCGTGGAGACCGCCAAGCTCGCGCGCTCGCGCACGGCGGCGGTCGTGCGCTACGGCGACGAGGCATGTGCGACCGTCGTCGGCCGCTGGAGCTGCGCAGCCGAGGAGGAGCTGTTCCCCGTCGGATCGGTGGTGCCGCTCGGCGACGACACCGCCGCCGGCATCGTCTACCGCACCGGTGCCGCCGCCCGCGTCGACGCCTACGGCGACGGCGTCGTCGCGGCCCGCATGCGCGACGCCGGCTACGTGTCGGCCGCCGCGGCGCCGGTCATGGTCGCCGGGCGCCCGTGGGGAGCGGTGATCGTCTCGTCGGGCGCGAACGAGTCCCTGGGCGAGACCGTCGAGCGCAGGCTCGCGCCGTTCGCGGCGCTGCTCGCCCTCGCGGTCGCGAGCGCCGATGCGCGCGAGCAGGTGATCGCGTCGCGCGCGCGCCTGGTCGCCGCATCCGACGAGGTGCGCCGCCGGCTCGAGCGCGACCTGCACGACGGCGCGCAGCAGCGTCTCGTCACGCTCGTGCTCGGCATCGGCGTCGCGCGGCGGAAGGTGGAGGACGAGGCCGTCGGCGAGCTGCTCGCCGCGGCCGAGCGCGACGCACGCGAGGCGATCGCCGAGCTGCGTCACCTCGCGACCGGACTGCACCCGCCGATCCTCACCGAGGGCGGTCTCGCGCCGGCGCTCGCCGCGCTCGCGCGCCGGACGCCGCTCGAAGTCGAGCTCGTGCAGGTTCCCGAGGAGCGGTTCGAGCCGACGATCGAGGTCGCCGCGTACTTCGTCGTCACCGAGGCGCTGACGAACGTCGTCAAGCACGCCGAGGCGACCTCGGTGAGGGTGAGCGCGCGCCGGGAGAAGCACACGCTCGTCGTGACGGTCTCGGACGACGGCCAGGGCGGCGCGAACCCGCAGGGCGGCACCGGCCTGGTCGGGCTGACCGATCGCGTCGAGGCGCTGCGCGGCACGCTCAGCATCTCGAGCTCCTGGACGGCGGGCACGTTGCTGCGCGCCGACTTTCCGCTTCCTGCCTGAACGGAGTGGACCACCATGTTTGGCTCGCAGCCGCCGCCGGAAGGACGGGGGCGGGTGAGGTCGAAGGGTGACCCTGGAGCCCGGGAGGTGGGTCGAATGGCGTGGCAGCTGCTCAGAGAGAACTCGCCGCGCGGCGAATTCGCGCGGCGGCGCGTCGCCGTGCTCACGGCCGCCGTGCTCTTCCTCGGCGGCCTGCTGGTTGCGATCGGCCTGGGCAGGGTCGTCGAGGTCGCCGTCATCCTGGCCGCGGTCGGTGCCGCAGGGTTCGCGGCGGTGCACGTCCTGCGGCGGCCGGGGCGGCTGCCACGTCCGGATCTCGCCCCCGTCCGCCGCCACGCGAAGCGCGGCGCCGTGCGCGCGCGCGACCTCGGGACGCGCGTGGCGCGAGACGTGCAGCCCGCCGTCTCCGGCTTCGTCGAGCGGGCCACGACGAAGGCGCGCTCGACCGACTGGCACGGCTGGCCCTACGCGGGCGCCGCATCGCCGGTCGCGCCGCCCGAGGCGCAGCACCGCCGCGCCGTCGAGCTGAACGCGCGCGGCGCGCAGCTTCGCAGCGAGGGCCGTCCCGACCAGGCCGCCGAGCAGCACCGTCAGGCGCTCGCGATCTTCCGGCGGCTCGGCGACCGCAAGGGCGAGGCGCCGACGCTCAACAGCCTCGCGCTCGCGCTCGAGGCGGCCGGCGACACCGACGCTGCCGTCGAGAGGTTCGAGCAGGCGATCACGATCCTCCACAACGACGGCGACGAGCTGCACGAGGGGCGCGTGATCGCGAACCTCGGCTTCACGATGCTCCGCCACGGCGAGGACGACCAGGCTCGCCGTCTGCTCGAGACCGCGCTCGACAAGCTCGACCCCGAGTCGCGCACCGCGCAGCAGGTCGTCGAGCAGCTCCGCCGCGCGAGCTGAGATCCTGGCGACATGGAGGTCGACCTCAACGCCGACGTCGGCGAGGGGCTCGCGACCGACGAGGTGCTGCTGCGGATCGTGACGAGCGCGAACGTCGCCTGCGGCTTCCATGCCGGCGACGAGGAGACGATGGCACGCCTCTGTTCGCTTGCTGCGGAGCTCGGCGTGGCCGTCGGCGCGCACGTCTCCTACCGCGACCGCGAGGGGTTCGGGCGGCGGGATCTCGACGTCGACGCGGGGACGATCGAGCGCGAGACGCTCGAGCAGGTGCAGCTGCTGCAGGCGCACGGGCGCGTCGCGTACGTCAAGCCGCACGGTGCGCTGTACCACCGTGCGAGCGTCGACGACGCCTGCGCCGCCGCGATCGTCGCCGGCACGCTCGCGGCGGACGGCCCGCGCGCGCTGCTCGCATTCCCGGGCTCGCGCCTGTACGGCGTTGCGCGCGAGGCGGGTCTCGTCGCCGTGGCGGAGGGGTTCGCCGACCGCGGCTACGACGAGCGCGGGCAGCTCGTCGCGCGCGGGGAGCCGGGCGCGCTGCTCGCGGGCGGAGCGGCGGTGCGCCAGGCGGTCGCGCTGGCGGGCGAGGTGGGCTCGATCTGCCTGCACGGCGACTCTCCCGGCGCGGTCGAGCTGGCGCGGGACGTCGCGGACGGGCTGCGCGGCGCGGGCTTCGACCTGCGCCCGTTCGCATGAGCGTCGCCGTCAGGGCGGCGGGCGACCGCGCGCTGCTGGTGGAGCTCGCGGGCAACGCCGAGGCGGTGCGCCTCGCGGAGCGTGCGCGGTCGGAGCTGCCGGGGCTCGTCGACGCCGTGCCGGGGCACAGCACGGTGCTGCTCGCGTTCGACGCCGCGCCGGACGCGGGACGCGTGCGGGCGCTCGCGGAGTCCGTGGAAGGCGGCGGCGTCCGCGCGGGGGCGGAGGTCGAGCTCGCGGTGACGTACGACGGCCCCGACCTCGCCGAGGTGGCGAAGCTCGCCTCGCTCTCGCCCGAGGAGGTCGTCGCGCGCCACTGCGCGGCGACGTACGTCGCCGGGTTCCTCGGCTTCTCGCCGGGGTTCGCGTACCTCCTGGGCGGCGACGAGCGGCTGTTCGTGCCGCGGCGGGCCGAGCCGCGCACGCGCGTGCCGGGCGGGACGGTCGCCACCGCCGGCGTCTACAGCGGCGTCTACCCGCGCGAGTCGCCCGGCGGCTGGCGGCTGCTCGGCCGCACGGACGCGGTGCTGTTCGACCCGTCGCGCGAACCACCGGCGCTGCTGGCGGCCGGCGACCGGGTGCGGTTCGTCGCGCGATGATCGAGGTGCTCGACCCGGGGCCGCTGACGACGGTGCAGGACCGCGGCCGGCCCGGGCTCGCGCACCTCGGCGTCTCGCCGTCCGGTGCCGCCGACCCTCGCGCCTACGAGCTCGGCAACGCGCTCGCCGGCAACCGGCCGGGCGCGGCGTCGCTCGAGTCGACGCTCGCCGGGCCGCGGCTGCGGTTCCTGGCCGACGCCGTCGTCGCGCTCACCGGCGCCGTGCATCGACCGCCGTTCGAGGTGGCGGCCGGCGAGGTGCTCGAGGTCGGCGGGTACGTGCACGGCGCGCGGACCTACGTGGCGGTGCGCGGCGGGATCGCCGTCGAGCCGGTGCTCGGCAGCCGCTCGACCGACCTGATGGGCGGCCTCGGCCCGCCGGTCGCGCGTGCCGGCGACGTGCTACCGGTCGGCGGCGAAGCGGGGGAGGCCGCGGCCGTCGAGCCCGACCCGCTGCCCGGCGAACCGGTGCTGCGCGTCGTGCCCGGCCCGCGTGCGGAGTGGTTCGCGCCGGGCGCGCTCGAGGCGCTCACGTCGCAGCCCTGGCGGATCAGCGCGGCCTCGAACCGCATCGGCATCCGCCTCGACGGTGAGCCGCTCGCGTGGGCGCGCAGGGAAGAGCTCCGATCGGAGGGCCTCGTCACCGGGTCGCTGCAGGTGCCTCCGAACGGCCTGCCGATCCTCCTCGGCCCCGACCATCCGACCACGGGCGGGTACCCCGTGATCGCGGTAGTGCGCTCGGAGGACCTCTGGCTCGCCGGGCAGCTGCGGCCGGGGGGAAGCGTGACCTTCGAACGGGTGGCACCCAGTCCTAGGTGCCAGGCACCTTGCTCTACGGAAACTGCGCCGAAGCAGGATTGAGGTCGTACTTGCCGCCCGCCGTGCACCCGGCCGGCACCACGTACTGCGGCTCGGCGGCATCGACGGCGTTGTCGGAGTACGCCTGCTTCATCAGCTCGTAGGCGACGCCGCGCTCGAGGCCGAGGTTGGTGCCGACCTGCACGCCCGACTGGTACGCGTAGCAGTTGGCGAGCCCCTCGTCGGCGACGCCGCGCAGGTGCCACGACTCGTGCGCGAGCACGACGATCGCGTGGCCGGTGCCGCGCCCGGGATGCGGGTCGTGCCCCTCGATCACGCGCGAGAGCTGGTAGCAGATGCCGGGCGTCAGCCACGCGCGCGAGCCGCCGACCTCGGCGAGCCCGTCCGCCTCCTGCACGGCGCCGACGTGGTGCCCCGAGGTGTCGCAGACGACCGTGACGGGGTGGCCGGCGATCTTCCGCGCCTCCGCGGTGATCACGTGCTCCACCTGCGCCTGCGTCGAGGAGTCGAGTGCGCTCCAGCCGCGCCGAACGCTCACGCCCCACACGATCAGCCCCACCGCGGCGAGCACGAGCGCCGGCCCGAGTAGCCGGGCTGCGCCGCGCCGCCGCCGGCGCGGGACGGCCGGCGACGTCCAGAACTCCGGGTCGTGCTCCTCCGGCGGTTCGCCCTCCCACCCGAACTCCTGCAGATCGGCCTGCTGCGGGCCGCGGCCCCGGTCCGTCCGCTCGGACGGCGAGACGAGGCCGGTGACGAAGAACTGCAGCTCCAGCGCGAGGGCGAGCGCGAACGGCAGCCAGAGCGGCACCGCGTAGCGCCACTCGGGCGGCGAGAACAGCCAGGCGACGAGCAGCGCCACCAGCGCCAGACGCGCTCGAAGCATGCCCCGAGCGTACTGATGCATACTGGGATTCGGGACGTGACGACGACGCGGACCGACGAGGCGAAGGAGGCGATCCTGGAGGCGGCGGTGCGCCGCGCCCGGGCCGATTCGGGCACCGACGCCGACGACGTGGAGCGCTGGCTGCGCGCCTACTACGCGCATGTCGCGCCGGAGGACCTCGCCGACCGCTCCGACGCCGACCTCGCCGGGGCCGCGCTCGCGCACTGGCGCCTGATGCAGGTGCGCTGCCCGGGCGAGCTGAAGCTGCGCGTCTACAACCCGACCGTCGAGGAGGACGGCTGGGAATCGCCGCACACGATCGTCGAGTTCGTGAACGACGACATGCCGTTCCTCGTCGACTCGATCTCGATGGAGATCACGCGTCACGGCAGCGGCATCCATCTGATGATCAGGCCGATCGTGAGCGTCCGCCGCGACGAGGACGGCCGGCTCCAGGCGCTGGTCGGCGAAGGCGGGCTGCGCGAGTCGACGATCTCGGTCGCGCTCGACAGGCAGACCGACCCCGACCTGCTCGCCGAGCTGCACGACGACCTGGTGCGCGTGCTCGGCGACGTGCGCGCGGCCGTCGAGGACTGGCCGCAGATGCTCGAGCAGGCCCAGGCCATCGTGCGCGACTTCCAGCACCGGCCGCCGCCGGTCGACCCCGAACAGACGGCCGAGACGATCGACCTGCTCGAGTGGATGCGCGACAACTTCACCTTCCTCGGATTCCGCGAGTACGAGATCGCCGAGGAGGACGGCGAGGAAGTGCTGCGCGCGGTGCCCGGCTCGGGGCTCGGGATCCTCCGCGAGTCGGGCGGCGAGCCGATCTCGGCCAGCTTCGCGCGCCTGCCGCCGGACGTGCGGCGGATGGCGCGGCACAAGCACCTGCTCAACCTGACGAAGGCGAACTCACGCGCGACCGTGCACCGCCCGGCGTACCTCGACTACATCGGTGTCAAGCGCTTCGACGCGAACGGCGAGGTCGTCGCCGAGCGCCGCTTCCTCGGCCTCTACACGCACACCGCGTACAGCGCGACCCCGTGGGAGATTCCGGTGATCCGCCTCAAGGCGCGGCACGTGCTCGAGCGCGCCGGGCTGCCGCACGGTGGCCACGACTTCAAGGCGCTCGTCGACATCATCGAGACGTATCCGCGTGACGAGCTGCTGCAGATGTCCGAGGACGACCTCCTCGAGATCGCGATGGGCATCTTCAATCTCGGCGAGCGCCGCCGCGTGCGCCTGTTCCTGCGTCGCGACAACTTCGGCCGCTTCATCTCGTGCCTCGTCTACATCCCGCGCGACCGGTACAACACGCAGAACCGCGAGCGAATCGAGCAGATCCTCGACGAGGAGCTGCACGGCGCGACGCTCGACTACGGCACGCGCGTGACCGAGTCGGTGCTCGCGCGGCTGCACTACGTCATCCATGTCGACCCGAGCGACCCGCCGGTCTGGGACGTCGCGCGCATCGAGTCGAGGCTCGCCGCCGCGACACGCGAATGGTCGGACGACCTGCGCGAGGCGCTGATCGAGACCCTCGGCGAGGAGAAGGCGAGCGTGCTCGCCCACGGCTACGCCGACGCGTTCCCGGCCGCCTACCAGGAGGACTTTCCGGCCGAGCAGGCGGTGCTCGACATCGAGCGGATCGAGCAGCTCGATCCGTCCGGCGACCTCAGCCTCAGCCTGTACGTGCCGCACTACTCGTCTCCGGACCCGCTCGCGTTCAAGCTGCTCCGTTCCGGGCAGCCGCTGATGCTTTCCGACGTGCTGCCGCTGCTCGAGAACATGGGTGTCAAGGTCACGAACGAGCGGCCGTACGAGATCCAGCGGCGCGATTACCCCCCGGTGTGGATCTACGACTTCGGCCTGCAGCGCCAGCACGGAGAGGATCTCGACGCCGCCGAGGTGCGCGGGAAGTTCCAGGAGGCGTTCGCGTGCGCGTGGCGCGGGGAGATCGAGAACGACGGGCTCAACAAGCTCGTGCTGTCGGCGGGCCTGCGCGCGCGGGAGATCGTCGTGCTGCGGGCAATCGCGAAGTACCTGCGGCAGACAGGGATGACGTTCAGCCAGTCGTACATGGAGGGCACGCTGGCCGGCCATCCCGAGATCGCGGCGCGGCTGGTCGAGCTGTTCGAGCTGCGGCTGGACCCGGCGCGCGAGGATCACGACGGCACCGCGCTCGACCGGGCGATCGTCAAGGAGATCGATGCGGTCGCCAGCCTCGACGAGGACCGCATCCTGCGGGCGTTCCTGAAGGTGATCCGCGCCGTCCTGCGCACGAACTGGTTCCAGGCCGGCGCCGACGGGAGGCCGAAGCCGTACCTGTCGCTGAAGCTCGACTCGAAGCGCGTCCCCGACCTGCCCGAGCCGGTGCCGTTGGTCGAGGTGTACGTCTACTCGCCGCGGGTCGAGGCGATCCACCTGCGCGGCGGGCCGGTCGCGCGCGGCGGCATCCGCTGGTCGGACCGGCGCGAGGACTTCCGCACCGAGGTGCTCGGGCTGATGAAGGCGCAGACGGTGAAGAACGCGGTGATCGTCCCGGTCGGCTCGAAGGGCGGCTTCGTCGTGCAGCAGCTGCCGGCCGACCGCGAGCAGCAGCAGGCGGAGGTCGTCGCCTGCTACCGCACGTTCATGTGCGGGCTGCTCGACATCACCGACACGATCTCGGGCGGCGAGGTCGTGCCGCCGCGCGACGTCGTGCGCCACGACGGCGACGACCCCTACCTCGTCGTCGCCGCCGACAAGGGGACGGCGAAGTTCTCGGACATCGCGAACCGGATCGCGGAGGAGTACGGCTTCTGGCTCGGCGACGCGTTCGCCTCGGGCGGGTCGGCGGGCTACGACCACAAGGCGATGGCGATCACGTCGCGCGGCGCGTGGGAGTCGGTGAAACGCCACTTCCGCGACATGGGGGTCGACGCCGACACGGCAGAGCTCTCGGCCGTCGGGATCGGCGACATGTCGGGCGACGTGTTCGGCAACGGGATGCTGCGCTCGCGGCACCTCAAGCTGGTGGCGGCGTTCGACCACCGGCACGTGTTCGTCGATCCCGATCCGAGCCCGGCGGCGAGCTTCGACGAGCGGCTGCGGCTGTTCCGGCTGCCGCGCTCGTCGTGGGCCGACTACAACACGGCGCTGATCTCGCGCGGCGGCGGCGTCTTCCCGCGCACGGCGAAGGCGATCGAGCTCTCGCCCCAGGCGCAGGCGGCGCTCGGGATCGAGGCGGAGTCGCTGACACCGAACGAGCTGATCAAGGCGGTCTTGCGGGCGCCGGTCGACCTGCTCTGGAACGGCGGCATCGGCACGTACGTGAAGGCGCGCGCGGAGCGGAACGCCGAGGTGGGGGACCGGGCGAACGACCCGGTGCGCGTCGACGCGGCCGACCTGCGCTGCCGCGTGGTCGGCGAGGGCGGCAACCTCGGCTTCACGCAGCGGGCGCGGGTCGCCTACGCGCTCCGCGGCGGGCGGATCTTCATGGACGCGATCGACAACTCGGCGGGCGTCGACACCTCCGACCACGAGGTGAACCTGAAGATCCTGCTCGGCGGGATCGTCGACGCCGGCGGACTGACGACGGAGGAGCGCAACGAGCTGCTGCACGCCATGACCGACGAGGTCGCGACCCAGGTGCTGCGCGACAACTACTTCCAGGCGCAGGCGATCTCGACGTCGGTGGCGCAGGCGAACCCGTTCGTCGGCGTGCACGAGCGGCTGATCCGCTCGCACGAGCAGCGGGGGCTGAGCCGCGAGCTGGAGGCGCTGCCGAGCGACGAGGTGCTCGACGAGCGGCAAGGGCAGGGCGGCGGGCTGACGGCGCCCGAGGTGGCGGTGCTGCTCTCGTACACGAAGCTGGGGCTCTCGCACGACCTGCTCGGTTCGTCGCTTCCCGACGAGAAGGCGTTCGCGGGCGAGCTCGTGCGCTACTTCCCGTCGCTGATCCGCGAGCGCTTCGCGGACGAGATCCGGTCGCACCGGCTGCGACGGGAGATCATCGCCACGCAGGTCGCGAACGAGCTGGTGAACCGGTGCGGGACGACGTTCGTGTTCCGGCTGCGCGACGAGACGGGCGCGTCGGCCGACGACGTCGCGCGAGCGTACACGGCCGCGCGGGAGCTGTACGGATTCCGGGCGTTGTGGGAGGAGATCGAGTCGCTCGACGGGACGGTCGCGGCGAGCGTGCAGATCGCGATGTTCCTGAAGGCGCGGATCCTGCTCGAGCGCACCGCGCGCTGGATGCTGCACAACCTGGCCCAGCCGATCGACGTCGACGCGACGGTCGAGCGCTTCGCACCGGGCGCGTGGGAGCTGAGCGAGCTGCTGCCCACGCTGCTCGGCGAGGCGGAGTCGAGCGCCGCGCTCGAGTGGGCGTCGGAGCTGCAGCAGGCCGGCGTACCGGCGCCGCTGGCGCGGCGGGTCGCTCAGCTGGTGGCGCTGGTGCCGTCGCCGGACATCGTGCGGATCGCGGAGTCGTCCGGCCTGCCGGTGGCGCAGATCGCGGAGGCGTACAGCGCGATCGGCGCACGGCTCGAGCTGTGGTGGCTGCGGGAGCGGATCGTGGCGTTGTCGCGCGACTCGCGCTGGTCGGCGATGGCGCGTGCGGCGCTGCGCGACGACGTCTACGCGGAACAGGCGGCGCTGACCGCGGAGGTGATGCGCGGCCCGGCGAACGGCGAGCCCGCGGCCGCGCGCGTCGAGGACTGGGTCGAGGCGAACAAGGACGGCGTCGACCGCTGCACGCGGGTGCTCGCCGACATCAGGAGCGGCGGCGTCGCCGATCTCGCGCGACTGTCGGTGGCGATCCGCGAGATTCGCAACCTGGTCCAGTCGACGTCCTGACCGCCGTCGCGCCGTTGCCGGGCGCGACCCTACGAGGTGCGACGAAGAGCGGTGCCGAGAACTTGCCAGAGCTCGGTCCAGGCTGCGACACCCTGCTCGAGCCGGTCGATCCGGAAGAACTCGTCGGGCGCATGCAGGTTTTCGTCGGCCGTGGAGAACGAAAACAGCAGTGTCTTGAGCCCGAGCGCACGCTCGAACAGGACCGCGGCGGGCAGGGTGCCGCCGATCCTGACCAGGAGGGGCTCCCGTTCCGGGTACACACTGCGCAGTGCATCGAGTGCCGCGACGACGGCGACGTGGTCGGCAGGGATCCCGTAGGCGGGGACCGCGCCAGGCTGCTCCTCGACCGTTGTGATCACACCCGGGGGAGACACGGCCGCCACGTGCGCGGCGATTCCGGCCAAGATGCGGGCAGGATCCTGGCGCGGCACGAGCCGGCATGTCACGTGTGCGCGCGCCTCGTGTGGGATCACCGTGAACGCGCCGCCGCCGCGCAGTTCGTTCACCTCGAGTGTCGGCCGTGCCCAGAGCCGCTCGATCGTGGTGCGGCCGGGCTCGCCGTGCAGCGCCGGGACACCGACGTCCCGGCGGTAGGTGTCCTCGTCGAACGGGACCCGCCCGAGCGCCTCGCGGTCGGCTGGACGCAGCTCCTCGACGTCGTCGTAGAATCCCGATACGGCGACCCGGCCGTCCTCGTCGTGGAGGCTCGCGACGATCCGGGCGAGCGCGTGATTCGGGTTGTGGACGGCGCCGCCGTGGCGTCCCGAGTGCAGATCGGTTTCTGGACCGGTGACGACGAGATCGAGCGCGAGGAGCCCCTTCGCCGCGATCGCAACCGACGGCTCGCTCGGCCGCCACATCGCGCCGTCGGCCGATACGACGAGATCCGCACGCAGCTCGTCACGATGCTGCTCGAGGAACGCGGGCAGGCTCGGGCTGCCGATCTCCTCCTCGCCCTCGATCAGGAAGCGGAGGTTGACCTCGTGCCCGTCGCGTTCCTGGAGGCGACGAGCGGTCTCGATTGCAACCAGCACAGGCCCCTTATCGTCGCTCGCTCCCCGCCCGAAGAGGCGCCCCTCGCGGACCGCGGGTGTAAAGGCAGGCGTCGTCCAGGCGCGCTCGTCGCCCGCAGGCTGCACGTCGTAGTGGCCGTAGACGACGATCGTCGGCGCGCCCGGAGCGGCGATTCGCTCCGCGAGCACCACCGGGTGGCCCCCGGTCGCGACGACGCGCGCACCGGCGAACGCCAGGCGCTTCGCGACCCACAACGCGGCATCGCGCATCGCTCCACGTCGTGCGGGATCCATGCTGACGCTCGGGATCTCGACGAACGACGCGAGCTCGGAGACGAGGTCAGAAGATGGAGTGGCCGCCATCGATGGAGAGCACCTGCCCGGTCACCCATGACGACTCCTCGGCGACGAAGAAGAGAACGCCGTTCGCGATGTCCTCCGGAGTGCCAAGCCGACGAGTCGCGATCGACTCGACGAGCTGTCGTTGACCCTCCTCGCCATAGCTCTCGTACTGCGCGATCGACGTCGGGTTCGAGAGCACGAAGCCCGGTGCGATCGCGTTGACCGTGACTCCGAACGGCCCCAGCTCGTGTGCCGTCTGGCGTGTGAAGCCGAGCTGTCCTGCCTTCGCGCTCGCATACGCCTGGATGCCTGTGAGGCTGACGCTGCGCCCGGCGCCGGACGAGATGTTCACGATCCGTCCGTAGCGCCGCTCCTTCATCCCGGGTGCGACCGCGCGGGTGCACACGAACGTGCTCGTCAGGTTGGCATCGACGATTGCCTGCCAGGCGTCGTCGCTGACCGCCTCCAGCGGACGCCCGACCTGGCCGACGACGCCCCCGGCATTGTTGACGAGGATGTCGACTGGTCCGACGCCCGCGACAAAGTCGGCGACCTGGCCGGAGTCGCTCACGTCGACCGTGTCGCGGTCGCACCCGTGCACGTGCGCGCCGCTCGCCTCGAGCGCACGGACGATGCCGCTGCCGATCCCGTGCGCCGTGCCGGTGACGATCGCGACCTTGCCGTGCAGGTCGGGCATCACGTCCAGCCGTGCTCGACGAGGTCGCGTACCTCGGCGACGCCGGTCTCCCACACGCGCAGGACGTCGGCGTCGGACCGCTCGTACAGCCCGCCGAGCGAGCCGTCGCCGAGCAGCTCGCGTACGGCTATCGGGTCGAGCTCGCGCAGGCGCGCGATGTCGGCCATCGGCTTCCGCTCGCCGGGCAGCGCGACGCCGTCGAGCCGTGTCCATGGGAAGTTCTCGAACCACGAGGCGTGGGACGCGTCGGAGTCGATCTCGTCGACGACGGCCCGCACGCGCTCGCCCGCCCACCAGTTGTGCCACTGAGCGCGGCAGTCCAGATGGCTCGCGAGCCACTCGCCGACGGCCTCCTTTCCGGGATCGTTGCCGCCGTGCCCGTTCACGAACAGGAAGCGTCGGAAGCCCTGGCCGGCGAACGAGTCGAGCAGGTCGGTGAGCACGGCGCCGTACGTCTCGACGCGAAGCGTCGGACTGCCGGGGTAGGCCGCAAAGTACGGCGTGAGGCCGTAGGGGAGCGACGGCAGGACGAGCACGCCGAGCGGCTCGGCCGCCTCCTCGGACACACGCTGCGAAAGGATCCGGTCGACGCCGAGCGACAGGTACGCATGCTGCTCGATCGAGCCGAGCGGGACGACGAGCCGGTCATCTCCGCGTAGGTACTCCTCGACCTGCATCCAGTTGCAGTCCTCGATCCTCATCGCGTGACCTCCTCGAATCTGCGGGCGACCGACAACAGCAGGGCGTCGTTCCCTGCGGCCGCAGCGAGCTGTAGGCCCGCGGGAAGCGTCCCTTCGGCGATGCCGCACGGCACCGACACCGCGGGCGTTCCGGCAAGATTGTACGGCGCCGTATAGCGGCCCTCGAGGTTGCCCTCGGGCGTGCCGACCGGCGGGTCCTCGGGCGGGGCGACGTAGGCCGCCGTCGGCCCGGCGAGCACGTCGACGTCGGCAAAGACGCGGGCGAAGCCCGCGGCGACGCGCTGCTTGTCGGCGAGCCCGCGCTCGTACTGGTCGTCGGTCACCTCCCGGCCGAGCTCGAGCAGCGCGCGCGTTCCCGGGCCGTACTTCTCGGCCTCGGACTGGTACAGCTCGCGGTGCACGTTCCAGGCCTCGCGCAGGATGATCGCGCCGAGCGAGGCGTCGACGAGGTCCAGCTCCGGCACGTCGACGTCGACGACGTCGAAGCCTGCATCGGCGAGGGCATCGATGGCCTCGTGCACGCGCGTTGCGACTCCCGGCGTGAGGTCGCGGTCGTCGACCTGTCGGCGCAAGACGCCGATGCGGACTCCTGACGGGTCCGGAAGGTCGATCGGCCGCCCGGCGAGCACCCCGAGCAGCGTCGCGGTCTGCGCGACGGTAGCGGTGAGCGTCCCCACGTGGTCGCAGCTCGCGGAGAGCGGGGAGACGCCGTCGATCGGCACCACGCCGTACGTCGGCTTCAGTCCGACGATGCCGCAGTAGGCGGCGGGGATCCGGATCGACCCACCGGTGTCGGTGCCGACTGCCCAGTCGGTCACCCCGGCGGCGACGAGCGCGGCCGAGCCCGAGCTCGAGCCGCCCGAGGTACGGCTCCGGTCGAGCGGGTTGTAGGTCATGCCGTAGGCGGGGTTGACGCTGCCGGCTGCGTACTCGAGCAGGTTCGTCTTGCAGAGCAGGTCGGCCGCGGCTGCGCGCAGGCGGGCCACGACCGGGGCGTCCACCGTCGCCGGTGGCGGCGTCCCGACCGTCGATGCGTTCGTCGTGACGACCCCGGCGACGTCGATGTTGTCCTTCACCGCCACGGCGGCCCCGAGCAGCGGCCCGGCGGCACCGCGCTCGGAGGGCGGGAGCTCGGCGATCACGGCGTTGAGCACCGCGGCGCGCTCCTGCAAACGTTGGTAGGCGGCGAGCAGTTCCAGGTTCGCGACCTCGCAGATACGACGGCCCGCCTCGATCTCGCCGATCAGCTCGAGCGTCCTCCCGAGGAGCGGTCCGTCGATGCCCTCGAGCATCGACTTCTCGGTCGGTCGGCGCCGCACCGCCAGGTCGCGATAGATCCCGGAGTGCGTCTTCGCGGACCGCCGGTTGAACTCGACCAGCCGATCGATCGAGCCGTCGAGGTCGGTGGCGTCGAAGCCGTCGAACGATTCGACCGGGACGGGCGCAGCCGCCAGCACCTCGCGTGCGAGCTGGACGTAGACCGGCCGGTAGCGCGGCTCCGAGAGCGCGTCGACGATCGAGAGGTCGGAGACTGCGGTCGCGAACAGCATCGCGCCGTACGCTTCCTTCGCCCAGAGGAAGCCGATGATGTTCTGGGTCTCCTTCGCGTCGGGCAGGTCGCGCAGCAGCTGCGCGAGGCGGTCGGTGCGGCTGCCGTCGAGCTCGCCGACGTAGAGGGCACCGCGGCCGCCGAGGAAGATGCGCCCAGGCTCGAGGTAGTCGGCGCCGAAGTTGACGAATCCGCCGACCGTGCGTTCCTCGCCGACGACTGAGGCGATCTGCGGCTCGTTGACGCCGTTTTGCAACGAGACGACGAAGCCGTCGGGCGCGAGTCGAGGCGCCACCGCTTTCAGCGCCTCGGCCGTGTGCTGCGACTTGACGGCGAGCAGCACCGCCCGCAGGCGGTCGGGGAGGTCGGCGGGTGCGACCGCGCGGGCGGCGGCCGTGAACTGCTCGACCGGGCCTTCGATGCGGAGTCCCTCGGCGTTGATCGCTGCAACGTGATCGGCGTCGGTGTCGCAGAGGAGAACGTCCTTGCCCCCGCGGACGAGATGTGCGCCGACCGTGCCCCCGATCGCGCCCGCACCGACGACGACGTAGTCGGTCACCGTGCGCCGACCGGCTTCTCGAACGCCGTGACGATCTCGTGCAGCGCCCGCTCGAGGATCAGGCGGTCGGCGCGCTCGGCGGCTGCGCGGTCGCGCTCGTGCACGGCGGCGTGGAGGTGGCGGTGTTGCTCGAGCGACCCGCGTGCGTAGCCGGGCATGCGGGCGAAGATGCTCCAGTAGCGCACGGCCTTCTTCCAGGTGAGCTCGACGAGCTCGCGCAGCGTGCTGTTCGGGCAGTGGACGAGCAGCGCCCGGAAGTAGGCGATGTTGTCGGCGAGGAAGCGACGCGGGTCCTCGATCGCGCACGCGTGCTCCATGCGCCCGCGGAGCATGTCGAGCTCGCGAATGTCGCCGGCGTCGAGCGCCTCGACGGACAGGCCGGTGCAGGGCGGCTCGAGGATCATCCGGCAGGCGTACAGTTCCTCGACGTCCGCGATGCCGATGTAGGCGACCTGCGCGCCGTACCGCGGGGCGATGTCGACGAGCCCCTCGCTCTGCAGCAGGCGCAGCGCCTCGCGCACCGGGGAGCGGCTCACGCCGGCCTCGGTGGCCAGCTTCGTCTCGGTCAGCCGGGCGCCGGGCGCCTCGTCGCCGGAGATGATGCGCTCGGCGAGCCAGTCCGCCACGGTCCGTGAGAGGAGCTTGTGCTCGGCGGGGTGGGGTGGCTCGTCGTCGGCGACCAGCAGCAGCGGGGGGTTGGTGTTGGGCATCGGATGTGCTGTGTGTTGTATACAGAAGACCACTGGCAGGCCCCTCGTTCGAAGGAGTGACCGTGAAGGCAGGAAGACCGCTGATGATCCTGGCCCTCGCCCTGCTCGCCGCCGCCGGAGCCGCGGCCGCGTTCGCGGGCGGAAAGGGCTCGTCCACCTCGGCCGCGACCCCCCAGCGCGGAGGCTCGATCACCATCGCCCGTATCGAGGACTCGCAGTCGTTCGACAAGACGAACGTCTTCCAGAACGAGTCGATCTGGCTCGCCGAGCAGATCATGGAGCCGCTGTACACGGTCACGCCCGACGGCAAGGGCGAGAAGCCGTGGCTGGCGACGGGCTACAAGGTCTCGAACGGCGGCAAGACGTACACGTTCACGCTCCGCAAGGGCGTCAAGTTCTCGAACGGCCAGCCGATGACCTCGGCCGACGTCAAGTTCTCGATCGACGACGCGCGCGCCCAGTCCAAGGGCTGGGGCTACCTCGACGCGGCGATCAAGAGCGTCACCACGGCAGGCCCGGACAAGGTCGTGTTCCACCTCAAATACCAGTGGGCGCCGTTCCTCGCCGACATCGCGCTCTTCGCGAACGGGATCATCCCGAACCACTTCGCCGGCCAGACGCGCACCGAGTTCTACAAGCATCCGATCGGCACCGGCCCGTTCATGTGGGACAAGCGAGTCGTCGGCCAGTCGGTCACCTTCAAGCGCAACCCGTACTACTGGCAGGCGGGCAAACCGTACCTCGACTCGGTGACGTGGACGTACATCACCGACGAGAACACGCGCGCGCTCCAGCTGCAGGGGAACCAGATCCAGGTCGACGAGTTCCCGCCGTTCAACTCGATCACGAAGCTCCAGCACACGCCGGGCGTGACGATGACGCTGTTCCCGTCGACGCGCACCGATTACCTCGACATGCAGGAGAAGTACGCTCCGCTCGCCGACGTCCACGTCCGGCGCGCGATCTCCTACGCGATCGACCGCCAGGCGATC
>DASUZZ010000061.1:0-26314 GCA_036376615.1 Gaiellaceae bacterium | reverse complement strand
TCCACGCCCGTCACCTGGAAGCGCGCGGCAAGGCGCGCCGTGTCCGGCACACCCGCGCCGCAACCCAGCTCGAGCAGGCGCGCCCCTTCATGCAGCCGTGAGACCAGTTCTTCCTCCCAGTCGTGACGCGGATCCCCCACGGTCCGATCGCGCCACGCGGCAAAGCGCTCGCCCATCGCGTCGTAGCCACGACCAACGAGCTCGATCCGCGGGTCCGTCACTCGACGACGTCGACCTAGATGCGCGTGAGCTGTGCGCGCAGCTCGCTGAGCTTCTCGCGCCGGAGCTCGTCGCGCTCGCCGTTGCGGACTCGCTCGAGCAGGGTGCAGACGAGCGGCGCGAGCTCGACCGGGTTGAACGGCTTCGTCACGTAGTCGACGCCGCCGAGGTCGATGCCGCGCGCCCGGTCGCGAAGCTCCGCACGCGCGGTGAGGAAGACGATCGGGATCTCGTCGGTCAGCGGATCGTCGAGCAGGGCCGCGGCGACGTGCCAGCCGTCGAGCCCGGGCATCATCACGTCGAGCAGAATCACGTCCGGCTCGCATCGCCGCGCCTCATCGAGCCCCGACTCCCCGTCGCAGGCCTCGAAGACGAGCATGCCTGCGGCCTCGAGGTTGACGCGGCAAAGCACACGAATCGGTGCCTCGTCGTCGATTACCAGCACGCGCGTCTCGGACATCGTCGGAACGACTATTCCCGGACGAGCGGCAGCTCGAACGCGAAGCGCGAGCCGCCACCCTCCTCCGAGTCGACGTGGATGCGCCCGCCCATCTCGCGCACGAGCCCCTGGGCGATGAAGAGGCCCACACCGGTGCCGCGCCCGCCGGCCGACTTCACGAACTTGTCGAAGATGCGCTCGCGCTCGGAGACGGGGATGCCCGAGCCTTGATCGGCCACTGCCAGCTCGACCGCGTCGCCCGACCGCCGCGCCGACACCGTCACCGTCCCGCCGCCGGGCGAGAACTTGACCGCGTTCGAGACCAGCTGGTCGAGGACGTCGCGCAACTTGACCGGGTCGGCGCGTGCCCGCGGCACGTCGGCCGCGATCTCGGCGACGACCCGGTTGCCGTTCCTCCCCGAGGTCGTCGCGCTCGCGACGAGCTCGGAAACGACCGCCCTGACGTCGGTTGGCTCGAGCGTCACCGAGAGATCTCCGGTCTCGAGCCGCGCAACCTGGAGCAGGGCATCGACGGTCAGGGTCAGCCGCTCCGCCTCGCGCCCCATGAACTCGAGGAACGTGCGACGGTCGTCGTCCGAGAACGTGACGTCGTCGCGGAGCAACGTCTGTGCGAAGCCGTAGATCGTCGTCAGCGGCGCACGCAACTCGAGCGAGACGCTCGATACGAAGTCCGACTTCATCTGCTCGATCGCGTACTCGGCAGAGATGTCGCGGAACGCGAAGATGCGGCCGACCACCGCGCCGCCCGGATCGCGCATCACCGCTTCCGAAAGGGCGAGCCACACCTCCTCGTCGCCGCGTGAGATCGACACGAGCCGGGTCGACGTCGCTCCGGTCTCCGACTGGAGCTCGCGGCGAAGCACGTCTGTCGGCGTCCGGCCGATCGCCTCCACGGCGGGAATCCCGGTGATGTCCGCGGCGGCGCCGTTCCAGAGCACGACCTGGCCCTGGCGGTCGACGGCGACGATGCCGTCCGCGATGTTGGCGAGGATCGCCGCGCTCTGCTCGCGCTCGACCGCGACACGGCGGTGGAGCTCGGCGTTCGACAGTGCGACCACGGCGTTCGCGGCGAGCGTCGCCAGCGCCTCGATCTCCTCCGGCCGCCACGCGCGCGGCTCGCTCGAATAGACGGAGAGGACGCCGCGCTGCTCGTCCTCGCCGGCTGCGAACGGGACGCCGAGGTATCCCCGGAGCCCCTCGCCGAGCACCGGGTCGGCGAAGGCGTGGCTCGGCTCCGCTGCCGCGTCGAGGGCGACGGGGCCGCGGGCGGCGAGCACGTCCGCCGCGGCGCCGTCGGTCGCCGGCGACCGCGCCCCGTGGGCCCCTGCCGCCGCCGCTCCCGCCGTCGCGGCGATCGTGAGCTCGTCGCCGTCGAGCATCGAGACGAGGGCGGCATCGGCCCCGACCAGCCCGACCGCCTCGCGCGCCGTCGTCCACAGGACGGCCCCGGGGTCGAGCTCGCTGGTGAGGGCGGCGGCGGCGCGCGCGAGCTTCTGGGAGAGGGAGCGCTCCGCACGCTCGGTCTCGAACAGGCGGCTGCGCTCGAGCGCGCCGTGCGCCGCGGCCGCAACCTCCTGCGCGAGCCTGAGGTCGTCCCGCGTGAACGTCCGCGGCTCGAGGAAGCAGACGAGCACGACGCCGCTCGCCGCGTCGGGCAGCGGGATCGCGAGCAGCGACGCGATCGACGAGGCCTGCCAGGCAGCGTCGAAGCGGTCGTCCTCCGCGAGCGACGAGGCGGCGAGGAGATGCCCGCCCGCACGCGCGTCGTCGAGCGCGACCGGGACGTCCAGTGCCCGGATCGCATCGGGGAACCCGTAGTCGCCGGCGACGACGAGGCCCGACGCGGTGGGGGCGAGCACGGCCGCGAAGTCGGCGCCCAGCGCCTCCGCAGCCGCCTGCGACGCGGCGCCGTACGCCTCCGTGGTCGACAGCGACTCGCCGAGCAGCGAGGCGATGCGCGAAAAGCCGCGCTCGAGCTGGGCACTGCGTACGCTCGCCTCGAAGCTCTCGGCATTGCGCAGCGCCAGGGCGGCGAGCGACGCGAACGCGCCGAGCAACTCGACGTCGTCGTCCTCGAACCGTCGGCCGGCATCCCGCACGCCGACGCCGAGCAGGCCGAATGTCTCGCCTGCCCAGGCCATCGGCGCGACGAGCGCACGCGAGAACCCGGCGTACGCCGGATGCTCGATCCCGCCGTCCCCGACGCCGGCCTCGGGCGCGAACTCGAACCCGACGAGAGCCGCGTCGAAGCCGTAGACGGCGGCGCAGCGGAGCACGCCGCGCTCGTGGTCCACGAGGTAGCAGTCTGCCGCATCGACCCCGAGCAGCGTCGTCACCTCCTCGACGAGCCGAACGAGCACGGCGTCCAGCGACAGCTCGCCGGTGACGACCTGCGCGGTGTGGAGGAGCGCCTGCTGCTGCGAGAGGCGTCGCTCGTTCTCGGAGAGGAGGCGGGCCGTCTGCAGCGCTGACCCGAGCTCGCGCGCGACGGCGTCGACGAGCAGCAGCTCGGAGTCGCCCAGCCCCGGCGTCCGCTCGAGGACGAGGGTGGCGACCCGGTCGCCCCTCGCTTCGACGGCCACGCCGGCCCGCGGGGCGCTGCCGAGCACCACCTCGGCGCGATCGAGCGTCAGGAAGCGGCGGAGCTCGTCGGCGGCCACCGCGGCCACCCGCTCCGGCTCGAGCTCGGCGCGCAGCCGGCTCGCGATCTCGGCGGCGGTGCGTTCCCGCCGTAGCGCCTCCGCGAGCGCAGCGGACGAACGCAGCCGCTCGAGTGCGAGCGCCGCCTCGGCAGCCACCGCCTGCAGCAGACCGAGCTCGTCGGCCGCGAACGGCCGCCGCTCGCCGGTCGACGCGGCCGCGAGGACGCCGAGCACGCCTGACTCGGCGATCATCGGCACGAACACGGCACTCCGGGCGCCGACGCGCGTGGCAAGCCGGCGGCTGACGAGCGGCGAGTCGTCGACGTCGTAGACGTCGACCGGCGCCGCATCGGCGACCGCGCGTGCGATTCCGGACGGCTCGTGCCGGAGGTCGACGCGGACCTCCGGCCACCAGTCGGCGGCGCTTCCGTCCATCTCGGCATAGAGGCCCGTCGCGCTCGTCCCGCCCTCGTCGACGAGCGTGACCGCGGCGAAGCCGACCTCGAACAGGCGGGAGACGTGGCGGACGAGCGGCCGCGCCACGTCGACCTCGTTGCGGGCACGCACGAGCTCCTCGGAGATCGCCGTGACCGCCCCGAGGTGCTCGGCCTCCGCCGCACGACCCGCAACGAGCGGCCGGTCGCTCAGGCGTGCAAGCAGCAGCCCGGCGGGAACGATCGCGAGCAGGACCGCAACGAGCGAGAGCCAGACGTGACCGGCGACCGCACGCTGCTCGACCACGACGAGGACGCCGAAGATGCCGGCGGCGGCGGCGACGGCCGGAAAGACGAGGACGACCCCCCAGTCGACGAGGTGCGCCCTCGCCCGCTGGCGCCAGAACTCCGGAAGCATCGCGACGGCGACAGCCGCGTACGACGCCGCGAGCACGAACAGCGGCACGGCGTTGAACAGGACCGCTTGGGTGGCGTCACTCACCTGACTCCCGGGGATCGTATTCCCCGAAAACGATGAGGCCCGCTGCTCGGGGGGACGATACAGCGGGCCTCTCGTGATCGCTCACCGCGGGAGCGCGGCCTTTTCGGACCGCGCCGCGGTTCGCATCGCCCAGTGCCTCGGACCGTATCCCAGGCCGCCCGCCGGGTGGAATAGGCCGTCCGGCCCATCTTTGCAAGTAGGGTCGCAGCCGCTCGCCCGAACCGGCCTCCCGTCCACGCTCGGAGTCGTCCCCGGGTCACCCGGCGGCGTCAGGGCTACGATCCCGCCGTGGTCTCGAGAGTCCTCCTCGCCTCGCCGCGCGGCTACTGCGCGGGCGTCGAACGTGCGGTCGAGACGGTCGAGCGCGCGCTCGAGCTCTACGGGCCGCCCGTGTACGTGCGCAAGCAGATCGTCCACAACCTCCACGTCGTGCGGGAGCTCGAGGGCCGCGGCGCCGTCTTCGTCGACGACGAGCGGGACGTACCCGAGGGCGAGACGGTCGTCTTCTCCGCGCACGGCGTCGCGCCGTCGGTGTACGCCAACGCGGCCGCACGCGACCTCCGCACGCTCGACGCGACGTGCCCGCTCGTCACCAAGGTCCACGTGCAGGCGCGGCGGTATGCCGACGCCGGGTACACGATCGTGCTGATCGGCCATGCCGGGCACGAGGAGGTCGTCGGCACGATGGGCGAGGCGCCCGGTTCGATCGTGCTCGTCGAGTCGGTCGAGGACGTGGAGTCGCTCGCGTTCGACGCAGACGCGCGGCTGGCATACGTCACCCAGACGACGCTGTCGGTCGACGAGACTGGCGAGATCATCGCCGCCCTCCGCCACCGCTTCCCGGCGATCTACGCGCCGAAGAAAGAGGACATCTGCTACGCGACTTCCAACCGTCAGTGGGCGGTGAAGGAGATGCTCGCGGAGATCGACCTGCTGCTCGTGATCGGGTCGCGCAACTCCTCGAACTCGAATCGGCTCGTCGAGACCGCGCGCTCCGGAGCCGTTGCCGCGCACCTGATCGACGACGCCGGCGAGATCGAGGAGCACTGGCTCGAGGGCGTGTCCGTCGTCGGCGTGACCTCGGGCGCGTCGGCGCCGGAGAAGCTGGTGGCCGAGGTCTGCGAGTGGTTCCGCGCGCGCGGTGTCGAGGACATCGCGCCGTACCGGCTCGTCGACGAGGACGTCGAGTTCCGGCTGCCGGTCGAGCTGCGTCGCGAGCTCGCGCTCGCCGCCGACCAGGACTGAACCCCCTACACGCGCTCGAGCCGGAGCTCGCCGGCCTCGAGGGAGACGGCGAGCGTCTCCTCCTTCAGGCGGTCGGCGTACGCGGCGAGGATCTCCTCGTCCGGCAGCCACAGCCGGATGCGGTCGGTGACCGCGAGGCCCGACGACTTGCGCAGGCCGTTCACCTCGTGGATCCAGTCGAGCAGCCTGCCCTCGCGCCGCAGCTCGTCGTCGAGCGCCGTGTCGAGCGCCACGGTCACGCCCGACTCGCTCGCCACCGCCCAGCCGTCGCGACCGACGCGCTCGACGAGCACCTCGTTCGGCTCGAGCACGTGGCCGTCGACACGGAAGCGGCCGCCGTCGAGCTCCTCGAACTCGCCGCGCGCGAGCCGTTCGCGCACATCGCGCAGCTGCGCGCCGAGCTTCGGCCCGAGCACGGGCAGGTTCGGCTTCACGCGCAACTCGGAGGACTCGACCTCGCCGAACGTCACCTCCTTGACGCGCAGCTCGTCCGCGATCTCCTCGCCGTGGCGCTCCGCACCGTCGGCTGCGCCCGCGACGACGAGGCGCCGCAGCGGCTGGCGCAGCTTGAGCTCGCTCGTCGACCGCGCCTGGTGGCCGAGCTGCACGACGCGGCGCACCTGCGCCATCTCCGCGAGCAGCTCGTCGTCCGCCTCCCCGGCATCGGGCCAGCCGGCAAGGTGCACCGACGCCGGCCCGTCCTGAACCAGGTTGCGCCACAGGTGGTCGGAGAGGAACGGGAGCATCGGCGCGAGCACGCGCAGCGACTGCACGAGCGCGTACCAGAGGGCGCCGAACGCGGCCTCGTCGAGCGAGTAGAACCGCCGCCGCGACCGGCGGATGTACCAGTTCGAGAGGTCGTCGACGAACGACTCGAACGCGCGCACGACGTTCACGGTCAGCGTCGCCTCGTATCCCGCCGTGGCGTCGGCGACGAGGCGGCGCGTGCGAGCGAGCAGCCAGCGGTCGAGCGGCTTCGGGCTCTCCACCCGTCCGAGCCGGCCCCACGACGGCTCGTACCCCTCGATGTTCGCGTAGTCGACGAGGAACTTGACCGAGTGCCAGTAGGTGAGCAGCTTGCGACGGATCTCGTGAGCCGGCCCGAAGCCGAACCACAGGTCGCGGTCAGGCGGCTGCGCGCAGTACTGCCAGCGCATGACGTCGGCGCCCATGCGCGCGAACGCGTCCTCCGCGTCGATCATGTTCCCCCACGAGCCGTGCATCTCGCGGCCCTGCTCGTCGAGCATCTTCTCGTAGCCGAGCACGCGCTTGAACGGCGAGGATCCGATCAGCGCGACCGACATGAAGAGCTGCGAGTAGAACCACAGGCGGATCTGCTCGCGCATCTCCGAGACCCAGTCCGCCGGGAACCAGCGCTCCCAGTACGCGTGGTCGGGGAGGTCGGCGCGCGACAGGCCGCGCGACGCGCCGGTCGCGTAGCCCTCCGGCACGCGAGCGGGGCTCTCCCAGCCGAGCGTGGAGAACGGGACGATGCCGGCGTCGAGCCACACGTCGCCGACCTCCGGGATCCGCGTCACGCGCGCGCCACATTGCTCGCAGGCGATCGGCACACGGTCGATCCACGGCCGTCGCAGCTCCTCGAGCTGGTCGAAGCCCTCGAGCGCGCGCTCCTCGAGCTCCGCCTTCGACCCGACGACGTTGAGGTGCCCGCACGCGCACGGATAGAACGGCAGCGGCAGGCCGTAGTAGCGCCGCCGCGAGATGTTCCAGTCGCCCATGTTGTTCAGCCAGTCGTCCATGCGCTTGCCCATGTAGGCCGGCACCCACTCGACGGTGGCGTTCGCGGCGAGCAGCTTCGGCCGGAGCTCGTCGACCGAGATGAACCAGTCGTCGGAGATGCGCCAGATCAGCGGCGTGTCGCAGCGCCAGCAATGCGGGTAGCGGTGCTGGTACTGCCCCGCCTCGACGAGGAACCCCGTCTCGGCGAGCCTGCCGACGATCTGGTCGGCTGCCTCCGTGGTCGTCAGCCCGTGCAGCCAGCCGTAGTCGGGATAGAAGCGCCCCGCCTCGTCGACGGGGGTGAGCACCGGCAGGTCGTGCACGCGGGAGAGCTCGAAGTCCTCGGGGCCGCAGCCGGTCGCGATGTGCACGATGCCGGTTCCCTCCTCGAGCGAGACGTCGTCCCAGGGGATCACGCGGTGCTCGACGGTGCCTCCGGGACCGAGATCGTCGAACGCGCCGCGGTAGCGCCAGCCGACGAGCTCGGAGCCGCGCTTGCGCTCGGCGAACGTGTCGTTCGGGTAGCGCGAGACGAGTACCCACTGGCCGTTCTCGCGCTTGCCGTACTCGGCGTCCGGCCGGACCGCGGCGGCGACGTTCGCGGGCAGCGTCCACGGCGTCGTCGTCCACACGACGAGCGACTCGTGCTCCCGGTCGAGCAGCGGGAAGCGCACGTAGAGCGACGGGTCGGTGCGCTCCTGGTATACGCCCGCCTGCGTCAGCTCGTGCTGCGACAGCGAGGTGCCGCAGCGCGGGCACCACTCGGTCGAGCGATGGCCGAGGTAGAGCCAGCCGTTGGCGTGGACGTGCTCGAGGAACTTCCAGATGTACTCGATGTTCGTGTCGCTGAAGGTGAAGTAGTCGTTGCCCCAGTCCATCCACTGCCCGAGCCGGATGCACCCGCGCGTGAGCTCGCCCGACGACTGCACAACCACCTCGCGGCACCTTCGCGCGAACTCCTCGAGGCCGTACTCCTCGATCTCCCGCTTCGAGTTGAGGCCGAGAGCGCGCTCGACGCCGACCTCGATCCACAGGCCCTGGCAGTCGAACCCGTTCTGGTATCGCTGCTCGTAGCCGCGGAGCGCCTTGTAGCGCTGGAAGACGTCCTTCAGCGTGCGGCCCCAGGCCGTGTGCACCGCAAGCGACTTGTTCGCCGTCACCGGCCCGTCGACGAACGACCAGATCGGGCCGCCCGCGTTCTGCGCACGCAGCTGCTCGAAGGTACCCTCGCGCTCCCACAACTCGAGCAGCTCGAGCTCGAGCGCGGGATGATCGGGTTTGTCCGGCAAGGAAGCGAAGATGTGTCGATCGTACCGAGGGGAAGAAACGGCGTCCCCCGGTCGTTTCAGGTTTTGCAACGCCCCACGAAAGGAACGGAAACGAACTCCATGTCAACCGAAGCAACCAGCTCGACCTTCGACGAAGAGGTCCTGAAATCCGACGGTAAGGTGATCGTCGACTTCTGGGCCGAGTGGTGTGGCCCCTGTCACGCAGTGGCACCCGTCCTCGACCGGATCGCCGACGAGCACCAGCTGAAGCTCGTCAAGGTGAACATCGACGAGCACCAGGATCTCGCGCAGCGCTACGGCGTCGCGTCGATTCCCTTCATGGTGCTCTTCGAGGGCGGTCAGCCACGGGCCTCCGCCATCGGAGCGATGCCCAAGGGCTCGCTCGAGAAGGCGCTCGGGCTCGAAGCAGCGTAGGCGGGCGGAGGCACGCGCCTCCGCCCACTCCTTCGCTTTTCAGTCCTCGAGGAAGGTCTGGAACGCGAGGTGCTTCACGAGGTACTGCTCGATCGCCTGTACCCCGGCCTCGGCCCAGTCTGCGACCCAGTCGGCAGAGAGGTCGTCCTCGATCCGGTGGAACGTGCCGCAGTCATCCATGTGCCGATCATCGGCGCTGCGGCGGACGGCCGCATGAGCCGATCGGCCCATCTTTCTCGGCCGTGACGCCCAGGAACGTCACTCGTTCGAGTGAGCCCACGCGTGGAGCACGCGTTCCTGCCCCGGAAAGGCCATCTCCGCCGGCAATTCTGGTGCGCCGAACCACCGCAGCTCGGACACGTCGTCGGCCGGCGACGGGTCGCCCGAGGCGGTGACGCGGAACGTGACGGAGAACACGAAGCGGTCGGCGTACGGTTCGATGTCGATGCGCTCGAGCGTCGCCGACTCGAGTGCGAGCCCGGTCTCCTCGCGGAGCTCGCGCGCCACCGCTTCCTCCGCGGTCTCGGTCTCCTCGACGAAACCGCCGGGCAGGTCCCAGTGGCCGAGCCGCGGCTCGATGCCGCGGCGCGCGAGCAGCACGCGGCCGTCGCGCTCGAGCAGCGCCTGCACCGCGGGCAGAGCGTTCGCCCAGTAGCGCTCGCCGCACACCGTGCAGCGCAGGTGGTTCTCCTCGCGCTCGAGCGCGCCGCCGCAGCGGGGGCAGAACCGCCAGCCGTCGAGAGCGCCCACCAGGGGTGCATGCTACGGCGGTGGCACGGCGCGTCGTCCTCCTCCACTCGGCCATCGGCGGCTCACGGCAGTGGGCGCCCCAGATTGCGGCGCTCCGCGACCACTTCGACGTCGTCGCGCCCGACCTTCCCGGATTCGGCGACGAGCCGATGCCGGCGGAGCCGTTCTCGTTCGTCGATCGCGTGACCCCGCTCCTGCCCGCGTCGCTCGTCGGCAACTCGCTCGGCGGCGGGATCGCCCTCCGGACGGCACTGGCGGACCCCGACCGCGTCGAGCGGCTCGTGCTCGTCGGCGCCGGGCTGCAGGACTGGGAGTGGTCGGCCGAGTTGCGCGACTACTGGGCCGAGGAGGCCGGGCTGTTCGACCGCGGCGATCTCGATGCGGCCGTCGAGCTGACCCTCGAGTTCTGGACCCGGCCCGAGCATCGCGACGAACTGCGCCCGCAGCTGGAGCGATCGTTCGAGCTCCAGTCGGCGCACGAGGAGCCGGAGATCCTCTGGCCGGAGCCCGTGCCGCTCGAGACGCTGGCCGTGCCGACGCTCGTCGTCGTCGGCGACCGCGACAAGGACGACTTCCGCCGGATCGCCGAGCACCTCGCCGCGACGATCCCCGGCGCGCGGCTCGAGGTGGTCGACGGAGCCGGGCACATCGTCGGCATCGACCGGCCCGACGAGCTCAACCGTCTCCTCCTCGACTTCCTCGCGGCCTAGCGCATCACACCGGTGTGGCCGAGCGAGTAGCGCCCAGGCTGAGGCCATACGCACACGCCGTGCGGGCCCGCGCCGACCGGGATGCGCGCGAGCAGCGCGCCGGTCACCGTCGAGATCGCGTAGACGACGCCGTTGTAGCGCCCCGAGAGCCACAGCACCTTGCCGTTGGCCGACACGCCGCCCATGTCGGGGCTGCCGCCTCCCGGGATCGTCCAGGTCGCGACCACCTTGCGCGTCGCGAAGCTGAGCACGGAGATCGTGCCGGCGAGCCGGTTCGAGATGTAGAGGTCGCGCGCGTCGCGGCTCGGATAGAGGCCGTGGGCGCCGGCGCCGGTGCGTACGAAGCCGACCCGGTGGAAGGTGTGCGCGTCGACGATCCACACGCCGTTCGCGAGCGTGTCCGCCACGTAGAACACGCGCCCGTCCGGCGAGAGCTTGACGTCCTGGGGCATGCGGAGGCCCGGCCAGGAGAGCACGCGCGTCACGCGCCGGCCGGCGACGTCGACGACGAGCATCTGGCCCGAGAACTCGCAGCTCACGAGTGCCTGTGACCCGTCTGCCGTGAAGTCCATGTGGTCGACCCCGTGACACGGGGTCGACACGGACTCGACGAGGGCGAACGAGTGGGCGTTGCGAAAGTCGAGCCGCTGCAGCCGCTCGGCGACGACGATCGCGTACCGCCCGTCGGCCGTGAAGTACATGTTGTAAGGGTCGGCGACCGAAATCGTTCGGACCGGACGCGCGGTGCGCGGGTCGATCTCGGTCAGCGTGTTCCCCGCGTCGTTCGTCACGTACAGGTGGGCAAGGTCGTAGGCAGGAACGACGTGCTGCGGGAGCGCGCCGACGGTGTAGTGAGCGACGACCTTGTAGGTGGCCGGGTCGATCACGTCGAGCGTGTTCGATTCGGAGTTCGGGACGTAGACCCTCGGCAACGCCTCGCGCGCAGGCCCCGTCAGGTCGTTCGGCCCGTCCGCCGCGTAGACGTTGCCGGGGTCGAGCAGCTTCGGCACCGCGGCCGATTCGGCGCCCCGCGCGCGCCCCGGGACGAGGGCCGTGACGGAGGCGACGGTGGCCGCGCCGTGCCCGCCAATGACCAGGATCGCCCTGCCCACCGGTGCAGCCGAGAGGTCGGACAGCGCCGACGGAAGCCGTCCGGCGACGGTGACGCGACGCGACCGCGGATCGACGGCGACGATCAGGTCGGTCGGGGTGTCGAGCCCCGCTCCGCGGCCGCCGATCACGTAGACGCGACCGTTGAGCGTCGCGGCTGCAGCGTGGGTGGTCGGCTGCGGCAGCGTGCCGATGCGGCGCGTCCTGCCGGTCGCCGGATCGAAGGCGAGCACCGCGGCGGACGCGGTGCCGGCCGGCGTGGACCCGCCGGCGATCACCACGCGCCCGCCGGCCGCTGCCACGGCCGCGTAGCGGAGGGCCGTGGGCAGGTGGCCGACGACGCGCGCAGGCGATCCCGGCCGCCAGGCGACGATCGTGTCGAGCCAGCGCGTGCCCGTGAACCCGCCGACGATGTAGGCCGTTCTCCCGATCGCCGTCCCCGCCTGGTCGGAGCTGGGTGCCGGCAGGTGCGCCACCGTCGCCGGGACGCCGGGCGCGATCCGCTGGATCTCGTCGTGCTGGGCGATGCCGTCCCCGCCGCCGAACAGGTAGACGTCGCCTCCGATCGCGACCGCGGCGGTGTCGTGCAGGGCGCGCGGCAACGGGGACAAGCCGGCGACGCGCCCCGAGCGGAGGAGCGAGACCGCCGACGTCGAGACGTCGGCCGGCGTGAGGCCGCCGGCCATCAGGAGGCCGCCCCGCCACGGCACGGCGGCCGCGTCCTGAACGCCCGCGGGGAGGGCGGCGCGGGCGTGCGCGACGAGTGTCACCGGCACGGCGGCAACGATCCGGTGAAGGGCGGCGGGCTGCGCGGACGCGTCGGGCGCCGCTCCCGTCGAGGGGCCTGCGCCGCTCCCGCAGCCGGCGAGCGCCGCAGTCAGCAGCGCACCGGCCGCGAGGCCGGCGAAACGCACGGTCCGCGAGCGCACCGGGGCAGGCTATGAGCCGCGTCTGAGCGATTCCTGAGCGACCCCGCTCAGCCGAGCTCGGCGAGAACGGCGTCGGAGAGCCGCGGCCACGCCTCCGCCGCCCAGTCGCCGAACGGCAGGTCGGTGAGGCACCCGAGCGCGATCCCGGCCACGGGATCGGCCCACAGGAACGTGCCGCTGCGGCCGAAGTGGCCGAACGTCCGCGGTGAGTTGCGCGCGCCGGTCCAGTGCGGCCGCTTGCCGTCGCGCAACTCGAAGCCGAGGCCCCAGTCGTTCGGCTGCTGGCGGCCGAAGCCGGGCAGGACGCCTCCGAGACCGGGAAACTGCACCGACGCCGCCTCGTCGAGTGTCTCGCGGGCGAGCCGCCGCGGCGCGAGCAGCTCGTCGGCGACCGCCTTCAGCGCGATGATCGCGCCGGACGCGCCCGATCCGGGAGAGCCGCGAAGCTCGATCGCGTCGCCCGCCCAGACCGCGTGGAAGTAGTCCGCGAACGGCATTTCCGCGTGCCCTGCGACGAGCTCCGCGGCGACCTCGAACCCGGCGTTCGAGTAGATCCGGCGACGGCCGGGCGGCGAGAGCGGCGGGCCGTCCTCGAAAGGCAGCCCGGAGGCGTGCGCCAGCAGGTGCCGGAGCGTCGCGCCGGGCGGCCCGGCCGGCTCGTCGAGGTCGACGAGCCCCTCCTCGGCGGCGACGAGGACGGCGATCGCGGTCGCGAGCTTGGTCACCGACGCCCACGGAAAGACGGTTGCGACGTCCCCGTGCATCGCCTCGGCGCGGCCCGTGACGAGGACGGCGACGCGGCTGCACGGCCAGACGTCGACTTGCTCGAGTGCATGCATCGGCGGCAGGCTATCGCCGTGGAGCGGACGCGGATCTCGTCGGGCTCGGCGTTCGAGGAGCGCATCGGCTACTCGCGGGCGATCCGGATCGGCGACCGCGTCCTCGTCGCCGGCACGGCGCCGATCATGCCGGATGACGCCGACCCGCCCACCGCCGCGTACGAGCAGGCGAAGGTCTGCCTTTCGATCATCGAGCGCGCGCTCGCCGACGCGGGCGCGACGCTCGACGACGTCGTGCGCTCGCGGATCTACGTCACCGACGCCGCGCTGATCGCCGATGTCGGGCGTGCGCACGCGGAGGCATTCGCACGTGCGCGGCCCGTGCTCACCGGCGTCGTGGCGGGGCTGGTCGATCCGCGCTGGCTGGTCGAGATCGAGGTGGAAGCGGTGATACTTCCCTCGTGAAGCAGATCTTCCCGTCGTCGATCACCGGCAAGGGCGCCGTCACGACAGGGACGAGCGCGAGCGTGCTCGAGCACGCGTTCGGAACGGGCGCGCCGTACACGCTCGGCGTCGAGGAGGAGTACATGCTCCTCGACCCCGAGACGTGGGACCTCGTCCAGCACATCGACTCGGTGCTGTCGGCGGTGGCCGACTCGGAGCACGAGGAGCGGATCAACGCCGAGCTCATGCAGTCGGTGATCGAGGTGACGACGCCGGTGTGCCGCACCGCTGCCGACGTGCACCGCGCTCTCGCACAGCTCCGCGCCTACGTCACGGAGATCGCCCGCGCCGAGGGCTGCCGGCTCGGCTCGGCGGGGACGCATCCGTTCAGCCTCTTCGAGCGCCAGCGGATCACGGCACGCGACCGCTACCACCAGCTCGTCGACCAGCTCCAGTACGTGGCGCGGCGGGAGCTGATCTTCGGCATGCACATGCACGTGGCGGTCGACGATCCCGAGAAGGCGATCCAGGTGATGAACGGGCTGCTCGTGCACCTGCCGCAGCTGCTTGCGCTCTCGTCATCGTCGCCGTTCTGGCGCGGCGAGGCGACCGGGCTGTCGTCGAGCCGGCAGATGGTGTTCGCCGCGTTTCCGCGCTCGGGGCCGCCGCCGCGCTTCCGCGACTACGAGGACTACGCGGGTCTCGTCGGGCAGCTCGAGCGCACGGGTTGCATCGCCGACTACACGCACATCTGGTGGGACATCCGCCCGCATCCGCGCCTCGGCACGATCGAGATGCGGGTGTGCGACGCGGTTACCCGGCTCGACGACGTGATCGCGATCACCGCCTTCTACCAGGCGATCGTGAAGCTCTACTGCGAGCAGTACGAGGCCGGCAGGGAGATCCCGAGCTGGCATCGCCTGCTCACGACCGAGAACAAGTGGCTCGCCGCCCGCTACGGGCTCGAGGCGCCGGTGATGGACCTCGCGACCGGGCGGCGCAACCGCGTGCCGGTGGCGCAGCTGATCCGGCGCACGCTCCGCGACGTCGAGCCGCACGCGCGGGAGCTCGGTTCGGAGCGCGAGCTCGAGGGCGTGCGCGAGATCCTCGCGCGCGGGAACGGAGCCGACCGGCAGCTGCGGGTCTGGAACGCGAACCGCGACATCGTCGAGGTCGTCCGCGAGATCTCCGCGGCGACCGAGGCGACCGGCGCGGTGGCCGCCGCGTAGGGACGGACCCGCCGGGCCACCCGCCGCGTATGGACCTCGTGGACGACTGCCGTCGTACAGTCGGCGGGTGGCGGAGCGCGCCTGGATCCGGGGTGCCAGACGCGGGTCGGTCGAGGACCTCGAGCGGCTCTTCCGCGCGCACTGGCCGCGCGCTCACCGCGCTGCCTACCTCGTCACGGGCGACGCCGCCGCCGCCGAGGACATCGCGCAGGAAGCCTTCCTCGCGGCGATCCGCAACCTCGACGGCTTCGACCGCCGCCGGCCGTTCGCGCCCTGGCTGCACCGCATCGTGGTCAACCGCGCGATCGACTTCACGCGCGCGCGCCGCCTGCGCGCCGAGGTCGAACTGGTCGACGTCCACGCGGCACCGCCGGCCGCCGAGCCGGACGACGGCACGTTCGCGCGCCTGGCCGGGCTGTCTCCCGAGCATCGTGCCGTGGTCGTGCTGCGCTACGTGCTCGAGTACACGCCCGGCGAGATCGCCGAGCTGCTCGGGCTGCCGCGCGGGACGGTCAACTCCCGCCTTCGCCGCGGCCTCGACCGGATGAAGGAGCCGGAGTGACACCCGAGGACCGGGCGTGGGAGGTCGTGCGCCGCGCGTTCGAGGAGCGGACGCCGGCTTCGCACCGGCGGCGCCGGGGAGCAGGCAACAGACTGGTACTTGCACTGGTAGCCGTGCTCGCCGCGGGCGCCGTCGCGGTCGCGGTGATCACGCCGCCCGGCCACGCCGTGCTCGACCACGTCCGCCGCGCGGTCGGGATCGAGCACGCCGCACCGCAGCTCGTCTCGCTGCCCGCCCGCGGCCGTCTCCTGGTCGTCTCGCCGGGACGCGGGTCCTGGGTCGTCGACGCGAACGGTCTGCGGCGCCGGCTCGGCACATACGAGGACGCGATGTGGTCGCCGCACGGGCTCTTCGTGGTCGCGACGACGCCGACCGACCTGCTCACGCTCCAGATCGGGCACGGCGTGCGCTGGTCGCTGCCGCGGCCCGGCGCGTACTGGCCGCGATGGGAGGGCACGCTGACCGACACCCGGATCGCCTACATGACGTCGAGCGGCCTCCGCGTGGTCGCGGGCGACGGCACCGGCGACCACCTCCTCGACCGGCGCGCGCACCACACCCCGCCCGCGTGGGATCCCGCGCGCCTGCACACGATCGCCTACGCCGCCGGGGGCACCGTCGTGCTGCGGAACGCCGACACGGCCGCGGTCGTCTGGCGGGCGCCGATCACGATCGCGCCGACGGCGCTCTCCTGGTCCTCGGACGGCCGCCTGCTCGCCGTCGTCTCACCGCGCGAGATCGTGCTGCTGCGCGGTGACGGAACCGTCGCCCGCACCGTCTCGACGGTGAGCGAGCGGTTCGTCGATGCCGCGTTCCGACCACGCACCCACGAGCTCGCGGTGTCCATGGGAACGCCCGCCACGAGCGAGATCTCGCTCGTCGCGGCCGGCGGCCGGGCCGCCGGCCGGGTGCTGTTTGCGGGGCCCGGGCGCTTCGGCGACATCGTCTGGGCTCCGAACGGCAGCTGGCTGCTCGTCGACTGGCCGACCGCGAACCAGTGGGTGTTCCTGCGCGGCGTGCAGGTCCATGCGGTCTCCAACATCGAGCAGCAGTTCCCGACCCCGGACAGGCCCGGCGCGACCTTGCAGCTCGACGACCGCTGGTGCTGTGCCCGCTAGAGGTTTGGTGATCAAGCCTCTATAAGCTCGGCGAATGCTGAAGGCAGGCGATCGGGTGCCCGACGCGACGGTCCACCTCGGCCCCGGCGAGCCGGTGACGATGCGTGAGCTCGTCGAGGACGGCCCGAAGCTCGTCCTCTTCTACCTCTTCGACTGGTCGTCGACCTGAACGAACGAGCTCGAGCTCCTGCGTGACAGGAGAGCGGAGTTCGACGAGGCCGGCGTGCAACCGGTCGGCATCTCACGGGACTCCCCGTACACGCACATCGCGTGGACGCAGGCGCTCGACCTCAACCTCGGCCTGCTGTCGGACTTCAACGGCGACGCCGTCCGCGCCTTCGGCGTCCAGCAGGAGTTCCGCGGGTTCAGGAACGTCGCACGGCGGTCGGCCTTCCTCGTCGACGCCGACGGCACCGTGCGCGGCGCGTGGAGCTACGAGAACGCAGAGGTGCCCGACGTCGACGAGCTGCTCGCCGCGTGCCGCAACTTGCATCCGTCCGGGCGATCTGAATAGATAGCCGTCGTGGAGAGCCCGGTCGAGACCGCGCCCGCCGAGTCGCGGTCCGGAGCGCTCACCATCGCACTGCTCGTCGCGGTCGTCGTGCTCGCGATCGTCTTCGCGTTCTCGTCGTCGATCCTCCTGCCGAACAACTGGTACTCGCTGTTCAAGGCGGTCCACGTCGTGTTCGCCGTGATCTGGGTCGGCGGCGGCTCGCTGATCATGATCCTCGCGCTGCGCGCGGAGCGGGCGATGGACCCGGACGAGCTCGTGACGATCGCGCGCCAGGCGGCATTCGCCGGTGAGCGAATCTTCGCACCGGCAGGGCTGGTCGTCTTCCTGATGGGGATCGCGATGCTGATCAACACCGACCTCGGCTGGGGGAAGTTCTGGGTGATCCTCGGCCTGATCGGCTATGCGACGACCTTCGTCACGGGCATCGCGGTGCTCTCGCCGCTCTCGAAAAAGATCACCGCGTCGTCCGCCGAGCTTGGCCCGACGCATCCGGAGACGATCGCGCTGATCAAGCGCATCCTCCTGATCGGCCGCTTCGACGTCGCCGTCCTGCTCGTCGTCGTGCTGGACATGGTGACGAAGCCGTTCGCCTGATCACACGGCGACGACCGCAGAGGTGCCGAGCACTCGACCACGGTGGTCGAGCGCCGACACGTTCGCGTGCACGGCGCCGCCCGGCAGCGAGAGGCGCGTCTCGAAGCCGTTCCTCGCCGTCGTCGACTCGGTGGTGAGCCGGTCGGCCGCAGGACCGGTGCGAAGCCGCCACACCGCCACCTCCGTCGCGCCGCTCCAGCTCGCGTAGCCCGAGCCGTTCACGACGGCGAGCTTCGGCGACTCGACAGGACGCCCGATCCACGGCTGGCGAAGCACACGGTAGTTCTGCCCGCCCTTCGGCAGCTTCGCGTCGAAGTGCAGCGTGCCCGCCGGCCCGTATTCGCTGATGTACGGCTCCGTCCCCCAGCCGACGAGGACGTTGCGGTTGGACAGGATCTGCATGCTGCCGAGCGCGACGGCGAGCAACGAGGGGTGATGCGTGTACGCGCGCTGCAGTGTGGCACGCATGCGTTTCGTGTCGAGCGCCAGCACGATCGCGCGCGACTGCGGCTCGACCTGGGGGCCGGCGCCGTCGTCGAAGAGGCTCAGCGTCCTGCCGCCCTCGTTGCTGCGCGCGTCGTGCTGCCAGGCGAACCGACTACCGGGCCCCATCGCGAAGTCGCTCCTCTTGCCGCCGAGACGCCAGACCACCCTGCCGCTCCGGCGGTCGAGCTTGTAGACCGCCCAGGTGTTCCGCGCCGAGACGATCAGGTCGCCGTCGGGAGCGATGTCGATCGAGTTGACGTGGAAGTAGTCGTACGGCGACTTGAACGTCGCATACGATTCGTCGATCGCCACGTGATCGAGGCTGTTCCATTCGAACAGCACCTTGCCGCTCGGCAGTTCGAGCTCCTGGACGATGCCGCCGAGCGCACGGTCCTTCGTCTTCCCGCCGAGCGCGCTCAGATCGGCATCCGCGCCGGCGTACGAGGTGACGAGCGCGGTGCTCTGCGGCGTCAGCAGGAGCTCGTGGAGGTCGGACGGGCGGCCGCCGCCTGCGGGGAAGTGCGCGACGCGCCGGTACGAACGGTCGACGATCACGTGCGTGCCGGTACCGAGCCCGTGCGCCGTGTCTCCCTGCCACCAGGTCAGCACCGGCTCGCCGCGGTAGACCGCGACGCGGAAGTTCATCGCCGGGGCGGGCGTCGGCTGGAACCAGACCGGCTCGCCCGTGTTGTCGACGATCATCACCCCGCGCTGGCCCGGGCCTTCGGACGGCGCGAGAAAGAGCAGGCCGTCGCCCACGCTCGGGTCGGCGTGCAGCACCGTCAGCCGCGGCGGACGGAGATCCGGGCGCGACACGAACGAGCGCACGTCGCTCGCCGCCGACGCCTCGGAGAGCCGGAAAGCGCCGTATCCGCCGGCCAGCCCGACCACGACGCCCGCGCCGACTGCCCGGCGCAGGAACTGCGCCCGGTTCAGCCCCGCTTGCACATCAGGAACGGTAACGCGGCCGCGAGCCGCCGCACCACCTCCTGGTACACGGAGGTGCCGTCGAGGGCGTATTCCTCGGTGAAGTCGACCGCCCCGTTCACCTCCAGCACGACCCACCGTCCGGCGTCGTCGCGGATCAGGTCGACGCCGGCGAAGTCGAGGCGGAGCGCCGACACCGCGCGGACGGCGAGCCGGGCCGCCTCCGGCCCGGGAGCAGCGGGAGCCCGGCGCCCGCCGGCGGCGACGTTCGTCCGCCACTCGCCGGGACCGGCGACGCGCCTGACCGCCCCGACGACCGCGCCGGCCGCGACGAGCACGCACAGATCGGCGCGGCCGGTGCCCACCCGCTCCTGCACGAGTGCGCCGTGCGCGAGGAACCAGCCGCGGGCGGCGACCTCCCGCAGGGCGCGCCGTAGCTCCTCACGGTCGCGGCAGAGGAAGACGTCGCGGCCCCAGCTGCCAAAGCGCGGCTTCACCACGCAGGGGGTCGCGACGCGCGCCGGCGCCCCGGCGACGGCGAGGTGGACGGTGCGCGGGTGCGGCACGCCCGCCTCGGCGAGCACCGTCGCCGTCGCGAGTTTGTCGTGCGCGAGGTACAGCGGCGTCGGGCGGTTCAGCAGTGTCGCGCCGGCCCGCTCGGCGGCCGCTGTCTCCCAGAGCCCGGCGCACGGCCCGTCGAGCGACGGATGCACGTCGACGCGGCTCAGGACGAGGTCGCCGGGCTCCACCAGACCCGCCAGACGCTCGGGCTCGACCACGTAGGCGTCGAGACCGCCACCGGCGAATGCCGACTCGAGCGCGACGTTGGTCGCGTTCCCGGTCGAGCCGACGACGAGCGCCTGCCGGACCGACCGGAGCACCGGCGCGGCGGTCTCGCGGGGCAGGGCCGGGAGCACGCGAACGGCCATGGACGAGACCCTGGGTCCGCGCTCTTAGCGAACCCTCTGCTCCGCCTAAGAATCCGCGAAGGAATGCCGATTCGGCCGGTCGCGCGTGGTCGACTCTGGTGACGAGGGCGAATTCGCAGGGATTTCGTAACTCAGGCTCGGAGCGCCCGGCGACACTGGTGTCGCCAGGCCTGTAGACCCATCGCGTGGTGACGAGGTGGGGATTTGCAGGGAAAGCGTAACGCGAACATGTCGGCGACAACACCGTGCGCGCCCGACGGCGTCTTCGAACACCTCCTTGTTATGGAGGGCGCTCTGACAGCGAGGCGCCGTCGAGGGATGCTGGACTCAGGTCAAATCCGTTTCTCGCGGAAGGGCTTCGGTCAGGGTCGGGACGCTCTGGCTGGGGAGATGAGACTAGCCTTGGCGAATGGCGGTGGCGCCGTGACCGGCTGGGAGACATCGGAGCGTGTGCTCGAGTCTGGCGCCTTCGATTCGCGCCAGCGGGTGCTCGTGGCGAAGCCCGCGGTCGAGGCGTCCGAGGCCGGCGCCCGCACGCTCGGTATCACCTACTGGCAGGCGGTCGACCGTCTCACCCGCGGCGGCGTCCGAGCGAGCTGGCGGGGCGACGGAGGCAAGCTGAAGCTGCTCGGCGCTGCGACGCTGCTCACCTTCGGCCCGCCGCGGCTGTCGTTCGATCACGGGCTCGTCAGCTGCCGGTACGCGATCCAGGGCGGAATGCTGGCGCTCGGAGCCGGCGGCTCCGTGACACTCGCACAGCGACCCGAGGGCGATCAACAGGAGCTGAGCGTCACGGTCGACGGGTACCTGCCGCGACTCGCCGCCCGCGCCGGGGCACCGGCCTGGACCGGGATGCTCTACGCAAAAGGGCAGACACCCTTCCATGCCGCGGTCAGCCGCCGCTACTTCGAACTCCTGCTGCAAAGCCGAGATTCGTGAACGTCACCGTCTTCGGCGCGACCGGCGTCGTCGGCCAGGCGCTCCTGCCCCTGCTTGCCGAGCACGACCTGACGGCGGTCTCGCGCACCGCGCGCGACGAGCCCAACGCCCGCTACGTCGTCGCCGACGCAGCGAACGGCCACGGCGTCGCCGCCGCTCTCGAACGTGCCGACGTCGTCTACTACCTCGTCCACTCGCTCGGCGCGCGCGACTTCGAGGAGCAGGACCGAGCGGCGGCGGAGACCGTCGCGTACGAGGCCGCGAACGCAGGCGTGCGACAGATCGTCTACCTCGGCGGCCTCGGCGCCGACGACCCTCACGCGTCGCCGCACCTACGCAGCCGCCGCGAGACGGGAGTGCGGCTCGCCTCCGCGAGCGTGCCGGTGACGACCCTGCGCGCAGCCATGATCGTCGGCAAGGGGAGCGCCGCGTTCGAGACGATCCTCGGCCTGGTCAAGCGGCTGCCGGTCATGGTGACGCCCAGCTGGGTGTCGACACCGACGCAGCCGATCGCGCTCGACGACATCGCCCGCTACCTCGCAGGCGTCTGCGGCAACGAGGGGACATACGGCGAGAGCTACGACACGGGCGGCCCGGAGGTGATGACCTACCGGCAGATGATCGAGCGAATCGCTGCCCTGCTCGGCCGCAAGCCGGTGATCGTCGAGGTCCCTGTGCTGACCCCGTACCTCTCCTCCCTCTGGCTCAACCTCGTCACGCCGGTGAGCGCGTCGGTCGCGCGGCCGCTCGTCGAAGGACTGCGCAGTCCAACGGTCGCGCGCGAGGAACGGATCCGGAAACTGATTCCGCTCCAGCTCACCCTATTCGACGAGGCGGCCCGGCGGGCGCTCGCGTGAGCAGCACGGCCGTCGACCGCGACGACTCGCTCCATCAGCGCATGGTGGTTCAGAGAAAACGAGCGCGACTCTCACGAACGAGACGACGTAGCAACGTGGTCCACCGTCGTCTACGGTCGGGTCGTGGGGTCTGCTGGTCGCCTGTTGTCGCCTGCTCAAGACGACTTGGACAGGGCGGACCGAAGTACAACGTCGATCGCGGCGTGCCGGAACTCGAAGCCGTGCTCGAGCGCGCGGTCCGGGACTGCGCGTTGGCCGGTGGTGACGACGCTCGCCATCTCACCGTAGAGCGCATGCAGCGCGAACGCCGGAATCGGCAGCAGCGCGGGACGGTGCAGCACGCAGCCGAGAGCTTGCGCGACCCAGCATCCTTCGGGCGTACTCGGGCCGGCGGGAGAGGACTGTCACGTAGTCGCCACGCCCCCGCAGCGCGGCGACGAGCTTCGTCCCGATGAGCCCGGTGGCGCCCGTAACGGTGATGCGCATCATCGCCTCCATTCCGGGTCGTGGGAGGTCAGCTCTTTCATCAGGCCATCGACGTCGAGCACGGTCACCGTGAGCTCGGGATGGCGGATTCGGCCGAGTGGGCCGATGCCGGGAACGGGGGAATGGAAGGTGATGCACACGCCGTGGTCGCGGTTCGACGCGAACGTGAGGCCTCGGTCAGTGATCCCAAGTCGTGCCGGCCCTGCTGTCTTGAAGAAGGAGTACGGCCCGGTCAGCTCGGCGTCGGCGATGTTGCTGGTGGGCGTCCGAAGGCGCCACGGACCATAGCGAGCTTCGAGCTCGTCGTCGCCCAGGTCGACCCAGGCGCGTGATGGGGTCACGCCGAACAGCCGGGCGAGCCGCCGGTACGTCGGGTCGAAACGGAAGGGAAAGCGCGTCGGCATCTCAGGTGCGATCGACGATCGGGGTCGGGTATCCGGTGGCGTTCTCTCGGAGCTTCCAGGGCTCGTGCACTGCGCGTCCCTCGATCGCGGCCAGCTCGGGAACGTAGCGGCGGACGTACACGCCGTCTGGGTCGAAGCGATACGCCTGCCTGAGCGGGTTGAACGCGCGGGGTGGACGCGGGTTCGCTCCTGTGCCGGCGACCCACTGCCAGTTGCCGACGTTGTTGGCGACGTCGCCGTCGACCAGCCAGTCGAAGAGATGCCGCGCTCCCGCACGCCAATCGACGCGCAGGTCGTGCACGAGGAACGAGGCCGTGATCAGCCGTGCGCGGTTATGCATGTACCCCTCGCGGAGCAGCTGTCGCATGCAGGCATCGACGATCGGATAGCCGGTCTTGCCCTGCTTCCATGTCTCGAGGGCCTCGGTGTCGTCGCTCCACCGATCGCCGCGGGGACGCATGTCCTGGTGCGCCGTCTCCGGCCGTGCGGCGAGCAGCTGGTGGAAGAAGTCGCGCCACGCGAGTTGGCGGCCGAAGGGTGCTGCTCCGGCGACCTCTGCGGCCCGACGTGCGACTTCGAGCGGCGAGATGCAACCGAAGTGGAGGTACGGCGACAGGCGTGAGGTGGCGTCTGCCGCGAGATCGTCGTGGCCGGCGGCGCCGGAGCGCAGCCAGGCGGAGAGCCTCCGCCGGCCCGCAGTCTCACCGCCCGGCGGCAGCTCGGGGGAGGGCCTGCCGGGGACAAGGCGGCTGAGCGTGGGCAGCCTGCCCCGCGACACGCCGGTCGGCATCGGCAGCCGCCGCGGCGTGGCCTCGACCGGTCGCCGAGGAGCCCGCGACCAGGCCCGGTAGAACGGCGTGAACACGCGGTAGTGCTGACCTGAGCTGGCCTCGATCGACACCAGCGGCGCGACGGTGACACCAGGTGTTAGGCGCAGAGCGACGCGGTCGGCGTGACACGCCTCCGCGAGGCGCCGCTGACGCCTTTGGGCGTAGCCGCTCGCGTCCTCGGCGACGAACACCGTCTCCGCCCGAACCTCCCGAGCGAGCGCGAGCGTCTCGGCGACGACGTCACCCGAGCGCAACACGAGGTGTCCGCCGCGTCGGGTGAGGCTCGCGTCCAGGTCGCGGAGCGTGTCGAGCAGGAACGCGACGCGGTTCGGCCGTGCGAACGCGGTCCCGAGGATCGCGTCGTCGAAGACGAACAGCGGCACGATCTGCTCGGCTTCGCGCGCCGCCGTCGAGAGCGTGAGGTTGTCGTGCAAGCGCAGGTCGCGGGTGAAGAGCACGATCGCCGTTCTCACCGCAGCCGAGCCTCGGTCTGCCGCGCGCGATAGTCGAAGATCGCCGTCAGCCACGGACGCACCGTGACCGGCGCGACCAGATCGGCAAACGGCTCGCATGGGAGCCTGTAAGCGACGTGGTCGTAGATCTCGGTTCCTCCGCCAGCCGGGCGGAGCCGGTGGGTGTGCTCCCAGCGCCGGTACCGGCCTGCGAGCTGGACATCCGTGAAACCGAACGGGGGCCGCCGCTCGACGATCTCGGCCTGCCAGCTGAGCGGCAAACCGAAGGGTCGTAGCCGATACACGAGCAGCGACCCCCTCCCCAGCGTCCGTGGAGCCTGGAGGATCCGGAACCGCAGCCACGGCGGCGTGATCGCCTCCAGGTTCCAGGCGTCGGCAAAGAACGCAAACGCCTCGTCGACCTCGACAGGCACGACCTGCGATCGTTCGAGGACACGCTCAGGGATCGGCGTCAGGGGATCAGCACCTTGTTGATCACATGGATGACACCGTTCGACGCGAGCACGTTCGCCTTGACGACGGTCGCGCCGCCGACGATGACCTTGCCGCCGCTGACTCGGATCGAGACCGACTTGCCCTCGAGAGTCTTGGCGAAGTGCAGCTTCATCGCCCGCGCGGCAGTGACCTTGCCCTTGACGACGTGGTACAGAAGCACCGCGCGAAGCTTTGCCTTGTTCTTCGCGAGCGAGGCGAGGGTCGCCTTCGGCACCTTGGCGAAGGCGGCGTCGCTCGGGGCGAACACCGTGAACGGGCCCTTGCCCTCGAGCGTGCCAGCGAGGCCCGCCTTCTGCAGCAGCGACGCGAGCGTCTTGAACTGCCCCGCCGCGACCGCTGTCTGGACGAGATTCTTCTCGTTTCTCGGGCCGGCGGTCGTCGATCGCCCGGCCGTCGCGGTCGCGACTCCGACGGTGAGCGCCAATACGAGCGCCGTGATGAGCGGAATGCGAGTGATCGTCATCTGGAACTCCTCTTTGTCAGAGCCAGGCTGCTTGGTGAACAGATCAGCACGTCGGCACCCCGGCACGGATGGTCGTTGACACGTGCGCCTCTACCGGGCGCCCGCGGCCGCGGCGTGCGCGCGCGGCCGACGGGCCGAGCTCAGCAGGGAGCCGATGCCGTAGACCGCAGCCAGGCCGACGAGGCCGTACACGATGCGGCTTGCCACGTTCGTCTCCCCGAAGTCCATGCCGAAGATCCAGGCGACCAGGTCGAACTTGGCCACCGCGACGAGGCCCCAGTTGAGTCCACCGATCAGCACCAGCGTCGCTGCGAGTAGGTCGAGCTTCTTCACCTTCGTCCACCTCCTGTATAGATGTTGTACAGGTCGGTGACATTAGCGCCTACTGTCGCGCTTGTCAAACTCCTGTATAGGTGTTGTATAGTCTGGTGTGTGGAACCGGCCGGCGAATTGCGGATCGGCGAGCTGAGTCGACGCTCCGGCGTCAGTCCCGAGTTGTTGCGCGCCTGGGAACGGCGGTACGGACTGCTGCACCCCACCCGCTCAGCCGGCGGGCTGAGGTTGTACTCGCCGTACGATCTCGCGCGCGTCCAGGCGATGCAACAGCACCTCGCCGATGGCTTCGCCGCCGCTGAGGCCGCCGCCCTGGCTACCCAGACGACAAGTCACAGCGACGAAGAGATCGCTTTCCCGGCCGCGAAGGACGAGCTTGCCGCCGCGCTGGCGAGCTTCGATGACGGCGACGCTCACGCAGTCTTCGACGCGCTGCTCGCGCGGCTGTCGCTCGACACGCTCCTGCGCGACGTCATCGTCCCCTACTTGCACGAGCTCGGCGAGCGCTGGGAACGCGGCGACGTCTCGATAGCACAAGAACACTTCGCCTCCACCCTGCTCCGCGGGCGCCTGCTCGGGCTCGCCCGCGGCTGGGGCCGAGGAATCGGACCGGTCGCCGTCATCGCCTGCGCACCCGGCGAACAGCACGACCTCGGTCTCCTCGCCTTCGGGCTCGCGCTGCGCGCACGCGGCTGGCGCATCGTCTACCTCGGCACCGACACCCCGATCACGAGCGTCGCCGACGCCGCGCGGTCGTGCAGCCCCGCCGTCGTCGTCGTCAGCGCAGTCGACCCGCGCGTCTTCGGGCGCCACGCCGAAGAGCTCCGGCAGCTCGCCCTCGATACCCGTCTCTGCCTCGGCGGGGCCGGCGCCGCGAAGGCGCGCCTCGACGCCGAGCTGCTCCGGCTAACCGGCGATCCTGTCGACGAAGCCGAACAGCTGACCCAACTCGCCCGATCCACGCCGCAGCGTTCGACCGCAGGTCGGACCCATTAGCCGGGAAGTAAA
>DASUZZ010000060.1:0-14504 GCA_036376615.1 Gaiellaceae bacterium | reverse complement strand
GCGACGCTCGAGCGGAACGCGCTCACGATCGTCGCTTTCGGCTTCTGGGCCACCATGGACGTGTACGTGCCCGAGGGCATCGAGGCCGACATCGGCGGGCTGGTCGTGTTCGGGCACCGCAACGCGCACGGCAACGACCTGCCGCCCGTTCCGGGATCGCCGCTCGTGCGGTTCGACATCTTCGGCCTGTTCTCCGGCATCGACCTCTGGCGCGTTCCCCTCGCGTGGGGCCAGCGCACGTTCCGCGAGGTGATCAGGGGGATTCGGCGCGGGGAGCACCAGCCCAAGGAGCTGGAGTCGTGAGCGTCCTCTGCTTCGTCGAGCCCGGGGACGAGCTCTCCGCGCAGGCGCTCGGCTTCGCGCAGTCGCTCGGGGATGTCCGCGCGGTCGCGTTCGACGGCGCGTACCAACCCTCGGCCTGGGCGAAGGCGCTCGCGGCGCAGGAGACGGACACGATCGTCGCGGCCGGCTCCGATCGCGGCAACGAGCTGCTCGCGCACGTCGGCGCGATCCTCGACCTGCCGGTCGCGGCGAACGTGACCGCGGTCGACGGCGACGTCGTGACGCGGCAGCGCTGGGGCGGGAGCCTGCTCGAGGAGGCGCGGCTGCACGGCTCGCCTCGGCTTCTCACCGTCGCGCCGCACACGCAGCCAGCGGCCGAGCTCGGCGAGGTCGAGACGTTGACGGCCGAGGACGACGGCTCGCCGAAGGTGCTCGAGCGCGTGGAGGAGTCGTCGGACGGCGTCTCGCTCCGCGACGCGAAGGTCGTCGTCGGCGGCGGCCGGGGCGTGGGCTCCGCCGAGGGGTTCGCGGTCATCGAGGAGCTCGCCGGCCTGCTCGGCGCGGCGGTCGGCTGCTCCCGCGTCGCCACGAGCGCCGGCTGGCGCCCGCACGCCGACCAGGTCGGGCAGACGGGGACCAAGATCTCGGCCGACCTCTACGTCGCCTGCGGCATCAGCGGGGCGACGCAGCACGTCGCGGGCGCAAAGGGCGCGAAGAAGATCCTCGCGATCAACACCGACCCCGAGTCGCCGATCCTGTCTGTCGCCGACTACGCCGTCATCGGCGACCTGCACGAGGTGGTGCCCGCGATCAGCGCCGAACTGCGGAGGCTCAAGTAGGCGCACTCGCCCTCGTCGCGCTGGTGACGGTCGCCGGCGTGGGCGCGTGGCGCCGGGGCAGCTTCCTCTACGGCCTCGTCGCGCGCGCCGTCCCGAACGACCGCCGCCGGGATCCACCGCGCCAGGCGCGGGCGGAGCTCGAGATCGTGCTCGGCCAGCGGAAGCTGCTGCGGCGGCTCGTTCCCGGGCTGATGCACGCGTTCATCTTCTGGGGCTTCATCGTCCTCCTCCCCACGATCCTCATGGCGATGATCGCCGCCGTCGACGGCGAGACCGAGCTGCCGTGGCTCGGCCGGCAGGAGTGGTTCGGCTGGCTGACCGACGTCTTCTGCGTGCTCGTGCTCGGGGGCGTGGCGACCGCGGTCGTGATCCGCAAGGTCGTCCGGCCGGAGCGGTTCCGCGGCTCGCACCTCGGCGAGGCCGACTTCATCCTCTTCATGATCGCCGGGGTCGTCACGACGCTGCTCTTCTGGCACGCGTCGGCGCACGCGGCCGGCCTCTACGCCGCCGCCGGCCCGCTGTCGCGCGCGATGTCGCACGCCTTCTCGGGGCACACGAACGCCGACCGGTTCTTCCTCTGGTCGCACCTCGTCTTCGTCTTCGCCTTCCTCTGGTACATCCCGCGCTCGAAGCACCTCCACATCGCAACGGCGGGAGCGAACGTCTGGCTCGCGCGCACCCGCTCGCGCGGCCGCCTCGAGCCGCTGCGCTTCGACCTCCCCGACGACGAGCTGCGCTTCGGCGTCGCGACCGCCGCCGACCTGACGCGCAAGGAGGTCGTGGACGCGTTCTCGTGTACCGAGTGCGGGCGCTGCCAGGACGCGTGCCCGGCGTACGCGACCGGGAAAGTCCTCTCGCCGAAGCTCGTGATCATGGGCGTGCGCGACCAGCTGTTCGCGCAGGACGGCGAGCCGATCGTCGGCAGCGGCGTGCCCGAGGAGATGATCTGGGACTGCGTCACGTGCGGCGCGTGCGTCGAGGCGTGCCCGGTCTCGATCGAGCACATCGACCACATCCTCGACCTGCGGCGGAACCGCGTCATGGTCGACGCCGAGTTCCCGGCCGAGGCGGAACCGATGCTGCGCGACGTCGAGCGGGCCGCGAATCCGTGGGGGAAGCCGCAGAGCGAGCGGGCGGCCTGGGCGGCCGGGCTGGGCGTGCGCGTGCTCGAGCCGGGCGACCCACCGCCGGAGTACCTCTACTGGGTCGGCTGTGCCGCGTCCTTCGACGAGCGTGCGCGGGCTTCCGCGGAGGCGACCGCGCGGCTGTTGCAGAAGGCGGGGGTCGATTTCGCGATCCTCGGCCCGCGCGAGTCGTGCACCGGCGACCCAGCGCGGCGAATGGGCAACGAGTACGTCTTCCAGTCGTACGCCGAGCAGAACGTGACGACATTGAACGAGCAGGGCGTGACGAAGATCGTCGCGAGCTGCCCGCACTGCTTCAACACGCTCGCGAACGAGTACCCGGACTTCGGCGGTGCCTACGAGGTCGTCCACCACAGCGAGCTGCTCGCCGAGCTCGTGCGCGACGGCCGGCTGGCTCCGAAGGCGGACGCCAAGCCGATCACGTACCACGACTCCTGCTACCTCGCCCGGCACAACGACGTGCAGATGGAGCCGCGCGAGCTCGTCTCCGCAGTCGGCCGCCCGGTCGAGATGAAGCGGAGCGGCCGGCAGACGTTCTGCTGCGGCGCCGGCGGCGCGCACATGTGGATGGAGGAGCGCGGCCGGCCGATCAACGCCGAGCGGGCGCGGGAGGCTGCCGAGACCGGCGCGGAGACACTCGCGGTCGCGTGTCCGTTCTGCACGGTGATGCTCGACGACGGCGTCCGCGAGGTCGGCGCCGAGCTGCGCGTCGCAGACGTGTCGACGCTGCTCGCGGAGTCGCTCAGCGCGACAGACGCTGAAGCGTCTTCGTGACCTGCGCCTGCGAGAGGCCGAGGCCCCGGCGTAGCTCCCGGTAGGTCTCGAAGCTCGTCAGGAGCAGGAGCTGCGCCAGCTGCGCCTTGCTCTTCGCGATGCGGTCGACCTCCTGCGCGCGGTCGCGGCGCTGGCGCTCGACGAAGTCGGCCGCTGCCGGGTCGACGGCGACGGCCCCGTAGAGCTGCTCGAAGATGCGCTCGTCCCCGGCCCAGAACTCGACGGCCAGCTCGATCAGGCGGTCGGCGTCGGTGGTGGTGCGGATCTCGCGCAGGGCGGAGGTGGCGTCCAGGCGCTCGCACAGCGCATCGACGAGGCCCGTGCGAGAGCCGAAGTGCGTGTAGACGGTCGCGCGGGAGACGCCGGCGCGCTCCGCCACCTGCTCGACGGTGGAGCCGTGGAACGAGCCTTCGGCGAGGAGATCCCGGACCGTGTCGACGACGCGGTCGCGAGTGCGGGCGGAGGCGCGATTCGGCACGGAGCAGATTCTAGACACAGTGTCCAGCAAGTGCTACGCTCTCCGGAATCTGGACACGATGTCCAGATCTCAGGAGAGGAGCCACAGATGCCCAAGCTCTCGAAGGAGACGGCGCCGAACGCCGCCGACCTCGGCCCCATGTCGACGCGGTCCGGTGAGCTCGCCGGCTACACGGTCGAGTTCACGACGTTCCACGAGGACGCCGACGGCGCGCCCGCGTTCCGCGGCTTGCCCGACGACCGCTGCCAGAGCCCGCACTGGGGCTACGTGCTGAGCGGCGCGGTCACGTTCCGCTACGCGGACCGGGAGGAGACGTACGAGGCCGGCGACGCGTACTACGCGGAGCCGGGCCACGTGCCGGTGGTGACCGCGGGCACCGAGATCGTCGAGTTCAGCCCGACCGATGCGTACCGCCGGACGCTCGAGCGCGTCGCCGCGAACATGGCAGCGCTCGCCGGGGCCTGAATCTCAGATCTCGTCCGCGAAATCCCAGGTGCGTACGTGCCGGGCTCGAGCCGGATCAGCACCGAGTCGGCCGACTCGGCCGCGTACGCCTCGCCTGCCTCCCGCCCGAGCTACCGAATCGACATCTCGAGGACGACGTCGGCACGGTCGACCTCGAGGAGCTGCGCAGTCGTGCGGATCTCGACTCCCCGGTACGGCGCTCGTTGCCGTAGACGAGGATCGACGCGCTCGGGTCGCGCCGCAGATGGCGCACCTTGATGTCCTCGGGCGCGCTCACGACGTCGAAGCCGCCGTCGCGGAACCGGTGCCAGACGGGCGAGAGCAGGACTCAAGCTCGGAGAGCGGGGTGCCGCGGCGCATCCGCTAGAGGTCGCGGCCGTAGATGACGTGCTCGCCGATCGGCTCGAAGCCGAGCTTGCGGTTGATCGCGCGCATGGCGGCGTTCTCCTCCGCGTTCGAGGTCGTCACCCGCGTCACGCCGCGTTCGGCAGCCTTGCGGAGCGCCCGGCGCTTCGCGGCGGTCGCGAGCCCGCGCCCGCGGTGCGCGGCCATCGTGCCGGTGAAGCCGTGTTGCGCCCGGTCGCCGCCGACCATGAGGAAGGAGAAGGCCACGACGTTCCCTTCGTCGTCCAGCACGGCTGTGCTCGAGTCGAGATCCATGTCCGGCTCCTCCCACTCCCGCACGAACTCGTCGAGGTCGAAGTTGTCGTTCGGGATCGGGGTCGGCTCGTCGAGCGCCGCGGCGGCGACCGCCTCGAACATGTCTTCCGCCGTGAGCTCGGCCATCGAGATGCAGCGGTAACCGTCGGGCAGCGACGGCTCGGGCACGTCGCGCGGGTCGAGCGCGATCAGCGGCCCGCCGAGCAGCTTCGACCAGCCCTGCCCGACGGCCCAGCGCTCGCCCTCCTCCGTCCAGCGGAAGAACGACGTCGCCTTCGTCCCACCGCTCGCGCGGAGATGGTCGAGGAGCCGCCGGCCGAGCTCGTCTCCGATGCCCTGCCTGCGGTGCTCCGCGGCGACCGTCACGAACGCCCAGGAAGCGCCCTCGGTCGTCGTCCAGATGTTGCGGCCGGCGCCTCCCGCCGCGACGACCGCGCCGCCCACCTCCGCGACGAGGTCGAGCGCCCGCGCGCGGTCGGGCCGCATGCGGCGCATGTGACGGATCCCCTCCACCGAGACGACGCGGGCGTCGTCGGCCGCTTGAAACAGCGCCGCCACGGCTTCGAGGTCGTCGTCATCCGTCTCGCGAATCACCACCAACCGACCCTACGCCGTTTCCGACTTGACAAGTGTGGAACGCGTGTTCCACCATATGGGAGAGATGCCCGCGGAGAGTGGAACCCAGGCGATCGACCGCGCGGCCGAGCTGCTCGTGGGCGTCGTCGAGTCGCCGGGGCCGGTGAGCGTCGGGGAGCTGTCGCAACGGTCGGGGCTCCCGAAGAGCACGACGTCGCGGCTCGTCGGCGCGCTCGAGCGTCGCGGGCTCGTCCAGCGCTCCGGCGACCGCCGCGTCACCCCCGGGCCGGTGCTCCTCCGCTTCGCGCACCGCGACACGAGCGAGAGCCTCGTCGACCTCGCGCGGCCCGCCTTGCGCCACCTCGCGGAGCTCTCGGGCGAGACGATCAATCTCGGCGTCCCGACGCCGCTCGGCGTCGAGCATCTCGCGCAGGAGGACACCCGCCACTTCGTCGGCGGCACGAACTGGGTCGGCCGGCGCGTGCCCTTCGAGACGACCGCGAACGGCAAGGTTCTGCGCGCGTTCGGCGCGAACGCCGGGCCCGGCGACGCGTCTATCCGCGCGCAGGGATTTGCGGTCGCGGTCGACGAGCTCGAGCAGGGCCTCTCCGCCGTTGCGACGCCGGTGCTCGGCCCGGACGGCACGGCCGTCGCCGCCCTCTCGATCTCCGGTCCCACGATCCGACTGACGCCGAAGCGGATCGCCGAGCTCGCGCCGGAGCTCGTCCGCCAGGCGGGCCTGCTGTCCCAGCGGCTCGGAACCCACGACACACGAGGTGCCGCATGACGCACGAGGAGATCCTGCAGGGCCTCTACGACAACACGCTCGTCGGCAACGCACCCGAGGTCAAGGACCTCGTCAACCAGGGTCTCGAGGACGACCTCGGACCCGAGGCCATGCTCTACGACGCGCTGATCCCGTCGCTCGAGGAGGTCGGCGCGCGGTTCGAGCGCGGCGACTTCTTCGTCCCCGAGATGCTGATCGCGGCGCGCGCGATGCAGGGCGCACTCGACATCCTCCGCCCGCTGCTCGCCGAGACCGGCGCGCAGCAGATCGGCACCTACGTGATGGGGACGGTCAAGGGCGACGTCCACGACATCGGCAAGAACCTCGTCAACATCATGCTCGAGGGCGCCGGCTTCACCGTCCACGACCTCGGCGTCAACGTCGCGCCGGAGACGTTCGTCGAGCAGGTGCAGGAGCACCAGCCGGACATCGTCGGCTTCTCGGCCTTCCTCACGACGACGATGCCGATGTTCAAGGCGAACATCAACGCGCTCGAGAAGGCCGGGATCCGCGACGACGTGATCGTCATGGTCGGCGGAGCGCCGGTGACGCAGGAGTACGCGGACAAGGTCGGCGCCGACGGCTACGCGGCCGACGCGTCGGCGGCGGTCCGGCTCGCGAAGGATCTGATCGAGCGCAAACGGAGCGCGAGCGCGGTCCCCGCGTGAAGCCCGTCGCGCTCGTCGAGGCCGCGGTCAAGAAGCCGATCTTCGGCTGCCACATGTGCGGCCAGTGCGTCCTCCACTCGACCGGCCTGACGTGTCCGATGGAGTGCCCGAAGACACTGCGCAACGGCCCCTGCGGCGGCGTGCGGCCGGACGGGCACTGCGAGGTGAAGCCCGAGATGCGTTGCGTCTGGCTCAAGGCGGTCGAGCGCTCGCGGCGGCTGCCGTGGGCGGAGGAGATCCACGACATCCGGCCGCCGGTCGACAACCGGCTCGAGGGCACGTCCTCCTGGGTCAACCTCGCGACCGGGCGCGACAAGCAGATGCCGAAGGGGTGGCATGTCGCGGCTTGAGGACGCGCTGACGGCGGGACGCTTCGTCGTCACGTCCGAGCTGCTCAGCGTCGACTCGGGCGGCCTCGACGCCGTGCACGAGCGGTTCGCGCCCTACGCGGACCACGTCGACGCGACGAACGCGACGGACAACACCTCGGCCCACGCGCACGCCTCCCCGCTCGCGGTGGCGATCGCGCTGAAGCAGCTCGGGATGGAGCCGATCATGCAGCTCGTGTGCCGCGATCGGAACCGGCTCGGGCTCGAGGCCGAGATCGCCGGCGCGGCGCTGCACGGGATCGAGAACGTCCTCTGCCTCACAGGAGACGACGTGACCGCCGGCGACGAGCCCGAGGCGCGCCGCGTCTTCGACCTCGACTCGGTCCAACTGCTCGCCCTCGGTTCGGCGATGGCGCGCGGGACGTACCTCTCCGGCCGCAGGATCGACCCGCCGCCGAGGCTCTTCCTCGGCGCGGTCGAGAACTCGGGCGCGCCGCCGTTCGACTACCGCGTCGACCGCGCGCTGAAGAAGGTGCGCGCCGGTGCGCGCTTCCTCCAGTTGCAGGTCTCGTTCCACCCGGAGCGCCTCGAGGAGTTCATGGCCGAGGCCGTCGAGAAGGGCCTCGCGGATCAGTGCTCGCTCCTCCCCTCTATCTGCCTCACGCGCTCGCCGGCGGCGCTCCGCTACATCGACGAGCAGGTGCCCGGGATCGAGGTGCCGGCTGCGCTGATCGAGCGCTGCGAGCGTGCGGCCGACCCCGAGGCGGAGTGCTTCGAGGTCGCGGTCGAGCTCGCGCAGCACGCCCGGTCTCTTCCGGGAGTCGCCGGCCTCCACCTGATCAGCTTCCGCCGCGAGGCCGGCATCGCCCGGCTGTGCGAGCGGCTCGGGATTCCACCACGAGCGGAAAGGGAGAACAGTGGACACGGTCGTCCAGTCGCCGTCTAGGACGGTCGTCATCGGGCCGGAGCAGCCGTTCTGCGTGATCGGCGAGCGGATCAACCCGACGGGGCGCAAGGCGTTCCAGGCGCAGCTGCAGGCGGGCGACCTCTCGCAGCTCGAGACCGACGTCGCGCAGCAGGTCGCGGGCGGCGCCGACATGCTCGACGTCAACGTCGGCGACCCGCTGGCCGACGAGGTCGACCTGATGGGCCAGGCGATCCCGCTCGTCCAGGGCCTGTGCGAGCTGCCGCTCTGCATCGACTCCTCCGTGATCGAGGCCCTCGAGGCAGGGCTGTCGGCCTACGAGGGCAAGGCGCTCGTCAACTCGGTCACGGGCGAGGACGAGCGGCTCGAGGCGATCCTGCCCCTCGTCGCGAAGCACGGCGCAGCGGTGATCGGGCTCGCGAACGACGACGAGATCCCGATGGAGCCGGAGCGGCGAGTCGAGGTCGCGAAGAAGATCGTCTCGGTGGCGGGCGACCACGGGATCCCGCCCGAGGACGTGATCATCGACCCCCTCGCGATGCCGGTCGGCGCGGAGCCGCGCGCGGTGACGCTCTTCCTCGAGACGCTGCACCTGCTGCGCGAGGAGCTCGGGGTGAACACGACCTGCGGCGCCTCGAACACGTCGTTCGGCCTGCCCGGGAGGCACACGCTCGGCGCCGCCTTTCTCGCGGTCGCGCAGAGCCACGGTCTGACGAGCGCGATCATGGACGCGCGCCGCGACGAGACGGTCGAGGCGGTGCGGGCGACCGACTTCCTGCTCGGCCGCGACGAGTGGGGCGCCGAGTGGATCCGCCGCCATCGCGCCAAGCAGGCGGCCTCGGCATGAACGCTGTCCAGGATCTGCCGGAGCAGCCCCATCCGGACCGGGTTCGGCTCCGCTACGTCGAGGTCGGCGAGGACGGCGCGGTCAAGGAGGCGCGTGTTCCGGCCGGGACGACGCTGTTCGACGCCGCGAGCTGGAACGGCGTCGCGATCGACTCGACCTGCGGCGGCCACGGCACGTGCAAGAAGTGCAAGGTGCGCGTCGTCTCCGGCGCGGCCGAGATCAGCTCCGTCGATCCGCGCGCCTTCTCCCCCGACGAGCTGCGCAACGGCTGGCGGCTCGCGTGCCGGGCGGCAGCGCAGGAGGACCTGACGATCGAGGTGCCGCCGCTCCAGACCCGGCCGAAGGCGGCGCTCGCCGGCGTCGGCCGGCACGTGATCCTCAGGCCGGCGGTGCAGAAGCGCTACGTCGAGCTCGAGGAGCCGACGCTCGAGGACCAGCGCTCGGATCTCGAGCGGCTGCTCGACGCGATGGACGACGTCGAGCCGCGCGTCCCGCTCGAGATCGTCCGCACGCTCGGCCGGGTGCTCCGCGAGTCCGACTGGAAGGTGACGGCCGTGCTCGCGGACGACCTGCTCATCGGCGTCGAGCCCGGCGACACGGCGGCCCGGCGGCACGCGATCGCGTTCGACCTCGGCACCACGACCGTCGTCGCGACGCTGCTCGACCTCGAGACGGGACAGCCGCGCGCGGTGCGCTCGATCCTCAACGCCCAGCAGCCGTTCGGGGCGGACGTCATCTCGCGGATCTCGTCGACCATGCTCGACGACGGCGCGCTCGAGCGGCTGCAGGAGCACGCGCACGAGACGCTGCGGACGCTGGCGGCCGAGGTCTGCGTCGAGGCCGGCGTCGATCCGGCCCAGGTGTACGAGGTGGTCGTCACCGGCAACGTGACGATGATCCAGCTCGCGCTCGGCATCGATCCCGAGCCGCTGTCGATGGCGCCGTTCACGATCACCGCGCGCCGGCTGCCGGAGGCGAGAGCGAGCGACTTCGGCCTCGCGGTGCACGAGCACGCGCCGGCCGTCCTCTTCCCCGCGCTCGGCGCCTACGTCGGGCCGGACATCGTGGCCGGGATCCTCGCCACCGGGCTGACGCTCGACCGGCGCGTGCGCCTCTTCATCGACGTGGGCACGAACTCGGAGATCGTGCTCGGCTCCTCGGCGCGGGCGGTCGCGTGCGCCGCGCCCGCGGGACCGGCGTTCGAGGCGGCGCAGATCCGCTGCGGGATGCGCGCGGCGGAGGGCGCGGTCGAGGGCGTGAAGATCGTCGACGGCGAGGTCGACCTGACAGTGATCGGCGACGTCGAGCCGCAGGGGCTCTGCGGCTCCGGGCTCGTGGACGCGGTCGCGGAGCTGGTCGGCGCCGGGATCCTCGACCACTCCGGCCGCTTCGTGGCGGGATCGTCGGAGCGGCTCGACAAGATCGGGGAGGAGACGGTCTTCCATCTCGCGGACGGCGTCTACCTCTCGCAGCGCGACGTGCGGGAGCTCCAGTTCGCGAAGGCGTCGATCGCGACCGGGTGGGGGATCCTCTGCCGGGAGCTCGGGGTCGAGCCCTCCGAGATCGCGCAGGTGCTGCTCGGCGGCTCGTTCGGCACGTACCTCACGCCGGCGAGCGCGGTCAGGATCGGGCTCGTGCCGAAGCTGCCGCTGACGCGGATCGTCGCGGCGGGCAACGTCGCCGGCGAGGGCGCCAAGATCGTCGCCCTCTCGGTGACCGAGCGGGCGGCCGCGAACGCCGTCCTCGACGAGGTCGAGTACGTCGAGCTCTCCGGACGCGAGGACTTCAACGACCTGTTCGTCGACCAGCTCGCGTTCCCCGCATGACGAAGGTCGTGGTCAGCTGCGGTGCGCTTGCGCTCCACGTGAGACAGATCGCCGACCGGCGCGGCTGGGACGTCGAGGTGCGGCCCGTGCCGCCGGAGCTGCACAACCGGCCCGAGCGGATCCGTGCCGCGGTCGACGCTGCCGCCGCCGGGGACGACGTCGTCGTCGCCTACGCGCACTGCGGCGCCGATCTCGACGGCCACCGCCGCCTCACAGGCGCGCACTGCTACGAGGTGTACGGCGCCGAGCACGAGCCGGGCACGTTCTTCCTCACCGACTTCCTCGTGCGCGGCTTCGACCGGCTCGTCTGGCGCGGCCTCGGCCTCGACCGCCACCCCGAGCTGCGCGACGACTACTTCCGCAACTACGACAAGGTCGTGTGGCTCGCGCAGGATCCGACCGAGGAGCTCCGGACCGCCGCCGAGCATGCCGCCGACCGCCTGCGCCTTCCACTCGAGGTCCGCGAGACCGGCATGGGAGGATTGGAGCGAGAGTTGGAGAGACTGCTGTGCTGATCAACGACCTGCCCCGCTACGAGATCCTGGACGAGGCGGCGCTCGCCGAGCTCGAGCGCGGCTGGCGCCGGATCGTGAGCGAGCTCGGGATCGAATTCCTCCACCCCGAGGCGCTCGCCGTGTTCGAGGACGCCGGCCAGGAGGTCGACGGCGAGCTCGTCCGCTTCGATCCCGACTGGATCCTCGAGCAGGTCGCGAAGGCGCCGCCGGAGTTCGATCTCCAGGCGCGCAACCCCGAGCGGAGCGTCCATATCGGCGGCAGGCACATGGTCTTCTCCGCCGTCTACGGCTGCCCGTTCGTGCGCGAGGGAGACGAGCGGCGCGACGCGACCTACGACGACTTCCAGAACCTCGTCCGGCTCGCACAGGCGTTCCCGCAGCTCGACTCGCCCGGCGGGACGATCTGCGAGCCGAACGATCGCCCGCTCGACTCGCGCCACCTCGACATGGTGTTCGCGCTGCTGACGCTCTCGGACAAGCCCTTCATGGGCTCGGTCACCTCCGGCCCGAACGCGGCGGACACGATCGCGATGGCCGAGATGGTCTTCGGCCGGGAGTCGCTGGAGCAGGCGCCGGCCATCATCTCGCTGATCAACGTCAACTCGCCGCTCCGCTACGACGACCGGATGCTCTCGGCGTTGCTCGAGTACGCGCGCGCCGGACAGGCGACCGTGATCACGCCGTTCCTGCTCATGGGCGCGATGTCGCCCGTCTCGATCGCGGCGACTCTGGCGCAGCAGGTCGGCGAGGCGCTCGCGGGAATCGCGCTCGTCCAGACGCTCCGTCCCGGCTGCCCGGTCGTGTTCGGCTCGTTCCTCTCGAACACCGACATGCAGTCGGGCTCGCCCAGCTTCGGCACGCCGGAGTCGGCGGTCGGCCTCCTCTGCACCGGCCAGATCGCGCGCCACTACAACCTCCCGTTCCGCGGCGGCGGCGCGCTCACGTCGTCGCAGGTGGTGGACGCACAGGCGGGCTACGAGTCGATGATGTCGCTCTGGCCCACGTTCCTCGCCGGGACGAACTTCGTCATGCACTCCGCGGGCTGGCTCGAGTCGGCGCTCGTCTCGTGCTACGAGAAGTTCGTCGTCGACGTCGAGCAGCTCCGGATGCTGCACGCCGCGTTCGAGCCGCTGCGCATCGACGAGGAGGCGCTCGCGTACTCGGCACACCAGGAGGTCGGCCAGGGCGGCCACTTCCTCGGCGCCGCCCACACGCTCGAGCGCTTCCGCGACTGCTTCTACCGGCCGCTCGTCTCGTCCACCGAGAACTTCGAGCGCTGGAAGAAGAACGGCGCCAACGACACGGCCGCGCGTGCGAACGAGATCTGGAAGAAGACACTGGAGGAGTACGAGAAGCCGCCGATCGATGCCGATCTGGAGGCCGAGCTGAAGGCCTTCGTCGACCGGCGGAGGAAGGAGTTGGGTGACTGATGGCCACCGTGCGAGACGTGATGTCGACGACGCTGCTGACCGTGGACGCAACCGCAGCGCTGACGGAGGCAGCCGCGCAGATGGACGGGCGCGGCGTGGGTGCGGCCCTCGTGATGAACGGCGACCACCTATCCGGGATCCTCACCGAGCGCGACATCCTCCGCGCCGTCGCCACAGGACAGGTCGAGGGGACCAAGGTCGGTGCGTGGATGACGCACGACCCCGAGACGGTCGCGCCGGAGGAGCGGCCCGGCCACGCCGCGGCGATCATGCTGCACGGCGGCTTCCGCCACCTGCCAGTGCTCGAGGCCGGAAAGCCGGTCGGGATCATCTCGATCCGCGACCTGATGCGGCTCGTGGTCGACGACGAAGCGCCCCGCGGAGTCTGAGGTGTTCATCGCCGGCGAGTGGACGACCGCCGAGTCGGGCGAGACGTTCGAGGCCGAGTCGCCGGCGACCGGTGAGACGATCGGGACGGTGCAGCAGGGCGCGCGCGCGGACGCGCAGCGGGCGGTCGACGCCGCGAACCGCGCCGCCGAGGGCTGGGCGCGGGCGGGCGCGTTCGAGCGGGCGGCGGCGATGCACCGAATCGCCGACGAGGTCGAGCGCCGGCGCGAAACCCTCGTCCACACGCTGACGCTCGACCAGGGCAAGCCGCTCGCCGAGTCGCGCGACGAGGTCGAGGAGCTCGTCCAGTACTGGCGCAACGCGGCCGAGGATACGAAGCGGCTCGAAGGCCGCGTTCCGAACTCGGTCTCCGCCGACAAGCGGATCCTGCTCCTGCGGCGGCCGCGCGGCGTGATCGGCGTGATCACGCCCTGGAACTGGCCGTACACGATGCCGGCCGAGCTGATCGCCCCCGCGCTGGCGTGCGGGAACGCGGCCGTCTGGACGCCGGCCTCCACGACGGCGGTCGCGGGCATCGCGCTCGCGGAGTGCGTCGCCGAGGCAGACCTCCCGCCCGGCGTCTTCAACCTCGTCACCGGGCCGGGGTCGACGGTCGGCGACGAGATCGCGCGCAATCCCGGCACGCACGGCGTCGGCTTCATCGGCTCGACCGAGACCGGGCGCCGCGTGGCCGAGGCGGCCGCCGGCAAGGCGGCGGTGCTGGAGCTCGGCGGCAACGGGCCGGTGGTGGTGCTCGAGGACGCAGACCTCGACCTCGCGGCCGAGGCGACGGTCGCCGCCTGCTTCCTCTGCGCAGGACAGAGCTGCACGGCGGGCGAGCGCCTTCTCGTCCACCGCGACGTGCGCGAGGACTTCGTCGCAAGGCTCGCGCGGCTCGTGACGGAACGAGTCCTGCTGGGCGACCCCTTCGCCGACGAGACGACGATGGGCCCGCTCAACAACGAGGGAGTCGCGGCCAAGATGGACGAGCACGTGGCGGACGCGCTCCAGCGCGGCGCGCAGGTCGTCCACGGCGGCGAGCGCGCAGATGGTTTCCCGACCCGGCTCTACTGGCAGCCGACCGTGCTCGACGGCGTGCCGCCCGACGCGCTCGTCGCGACCGAGGAGACCTTCGGGCCCGTGGCGCCGGTCGTCGCGATCGACTCGCTGGAACAGGCGATCGAGCTCGCGAACGCCTCGCCGTACGGGCTCCTGTCGGCGATCTTCACCTCGGACCTCGCCAAGGGCCTGCGCTACGCCGACTCGGTGCGCACCGGCTGGGTCAACATCAACGAGTCGTCCAACTACTGGGAGACACACCTGCCGTTCGGCGGCCGCTCCGGCAGTGCGAGCGGCATCGGCCGGGTCGGCGGCTCGGCCCCGATGGAGGCCTTCACCGAGCTGCAGACCGTGGTGATCGCGTGAGCCGGTGGGACTACGTCATCGTCGGTGGCGGATCGGCGGGCTCCGCGCTCGCCGCGCGGCTCACCGAGGATTCCTCGACGCGCGTGCTCGTGCTGGAGGCCGGCCGGCCGGACCACCTCTGGGATCCGTTCATCCATATGCCGGCC
>DASUZZ010000059.1:0-72811 GCA_036376615.1 Gaiellaceae bacterium | reverse complement strand
GCCTCGCGCGCCTCGGGCACGAACTCGTCGACGTCGACGCCCGGCGGCACCTCGACGACGCGCTCGGTGTGGCCGGTCACGTCGCGCACCACGTTGCGGATGTGCTCGGAGCCGACGAAGGTCACCTCGGCCCGGGCGAGCGTCTCGCGCCCCCACTCCTCGAGCTCGGGCCGCCCGCGCATCGAGTACTCGAGCTCCGACCCGTGCGCCTTGACGCGGAAGGGCAGGCCGGAGCCGGCGCCGACGGGCCCTCCGAGCAGGACGTGGTTGGCGAAGACGAGATCGGCGGGGAGCCCGCGGAGCGCGTCGACGTTCGCATCGACGTACGCGGTGCGTTCGGCAGTGGTCAGGTCCTGGAGCAGCCGCGCCTCGAGCCCCGGGTAGCGGTCGAGCACGAACACCGGGAGGACGCCGTCCGGCAGCTCGGGGACGAGCACCCTCGCGCTGCCGAGGTCGTAGTGCTCCGGAGCGCGTTCCTGGCAGACGACCGTGACGTCGTGCCCGGCGTTGCTCCACGCGCGGGCGAGCGCACGCGTGTAGACGTTCGACCCGGTCCCGCCGAGCAGGTAGCCGTGCCAGAGCAGGACGCGCAGGCTCAGGTGAGGTGGAAGTAGAGAGCGTGCAGGAGGTCGACTGCCGGGTTCGACGTGTGAACCGTGACGTCGCCGGGGACGTCGAGCAGGGCCTCCGAGTAGTTGAAGATGATCCGCACGCCCGCGTCGACGAGATCGTCGGCAACCTTCTGCGCCGCGATCGCCGGCACCGCGAGGACGCCGACGACGATGTTCTTCTCGCGGACGACGTCCTTGAGCCGGCGCTCGTCCTCGACCGGCGTGGCGCCGAGGTCGTGCCCGAGCTTCGCCGGATCGGTGTCGAACACCGCGGCGATGTTGATCCCGTGCTCGGCGAAGATCGGCGAGCTGGCGATCGCCTGCCCGAGCCGCCCCGCGCCGACGAGCGCGATGTTGTGCTGGCCCTGCGTGCGCAGGATCTTGCGGATCTCGGAGAGCAGCGACTCGATCGAGTAGCCGACGCCGCGCTTGCCGAACTTGCCGAAGTTGGAGAGGTCGCGGCGGATCTGCGTCGCGTTGATGTTCGTGTAGTCGGCGATCTCCTGCGAGGAGATGCGGTCCTTCCCCATCTTCTTGGCCTGGGTCAGCACCTGCAGGTACCGGGAGAGCCGTGCTGCCACGCCGACCGTGAGCCGGTCCTGCGGGCCGCCGCCGTTGGGTGCCGCGTGCAGCATCGTCGGCCATTGTGCCGCAAGCCCCTTGGCGGCCCGACGGTTGTCCTCCGGCGCTCTGCACATAGACTGGTGCCACCATGTGCCGGAACATCCGCACCCTCTACAACTTCGAGCCGGCGACCACGCCCGAGGAGGTTCGCGCAGCGGCCGAGCAGTTCGTCCGGAAGGTGAGCGGCATGCAGAAGCCCTCCCGGGCGAACGAGGAGGCTTTCGCGCGGGCGATCGACGAGGTCGCCGAGGCGACGGAGCGCCTGCTCGCAGAGCTCGTCACCTCGGCGCCCCCCAGGGACCGCGAGATCGAGGCGGCGCGCCGCCAGGCGCGTGCGGCCGAGCGCTTCCAGCACGTCGCGTGACCGGCGAGGAGATGCTGGCCGAGACCCGCGCGTCCAACGCGGCGCTCGAGCAGATCCTGCGCGTGCTGCCGCCGGTCCACACGCTGCCCGCCGAGGAGACGCGCGCGGCGCGGCGTGCGGACGGCGGGATCTTCCCCGCACCCGTCTATCTGCCGGAGGCGCGGTGGGAGCGCATCGAGGGGCGCGGCGGCGAGATCCCGCTTCGGATCGTCGAGCCCGAAGGCGTCGCGCAGGGCGCGTACCTGCATCTCCACGGCGGCGGCTGGACGCTCGGTGCCGCCGACCTCCAGGACCCGGCGCTCAAGGCCGCCGCGGACGCGTCCGGCCTCGTGATGGTGAGCGTCGACTACCGCCTGGCGCCCGAGCATCCGTACCCGGCGGCCCAGGACGACTGCGAGGACGCGGCCCGCTGGCTACTCGACACCTTCGACGGGCGCCGTGCGATCGGCGGCGAGTCGGCGGGCGCGCAGCTCGCGGCCGTCACGCTGCTCCGCCTCCGCGACCGCTCCGGAATCGCGCCCCGCGAGGCGTTCGCCGCCGCCAATCTCGTCTTCGGCCCGTTCGACCTGACGGGAACGCCGAGCCGGTTCCTCTGGGGCGACCGCGAGCTCGTGCTCTCCGACCCGGAGATGGAATGGTTCGTCGCCAACTACGTTCCTGGCACGACCGACCGCGAGCGGCGCGATCCCGACATCTCGCCGCTGTACGCGGACCTGCGCGAGCTGCCGCCCGCCCTCTTCACGTGCGGGACGCTGGATCCGCTGCTCGACGACACGCTGTTCATGGAGGCGCGCTGGCGCTCGGCCGGGAACGAGACGGAGTTGACGTTGTGGCCGGAGGCGGTGCACGGCTTCGTCGCCTTCGACACCGAGGCCGCGCGCCGGTCGAAGGCCGAGCAGTACGCGTTCCTGCGCGGCGACGTCACCGCCGCTGCAACCTCCGTCTGAACGCCGCCTCGTCGACGAAGTAGACGAAGGCGCGCTCACCGTCGATCTCGACGACCGGGAGCCACTCGCGATAGCGCGCCTCGAGCAGCGGATCGCCGCCGATGTCGATCTCCTCCAGCTCGAACGGCAACTCGGCGCGGACGCGCGCGAGCAGGTCCCGCGCGCGATCGCACAGATGGCAGCCCTGCGCGTGGTAGAGGGTGACGCGGCTCAGGGCGTGACCGCGAAGCGCACCGTCGCGCGGCTCGGCGCAGCATCGTTCGGCAGCGTCGGCCAGGCCGCGAGCCGCAGCTCGTAGCCGCCCGGCGCGAGCGGCGCGCTCGTAGGGCCGCGGCCGGTGATCCCGAAGCTGTAGGAGCCGGGCAGCACGTCGCGCAACCGCGTGAGCAGGCCGAGGTACTGCCCGCCGGCGGTGTAGAGGGCCACATCGAGGCGGGCGACCGGCTGCACCTCGATCGCGTTGCCCTGCCTGACGACGTTCCCGGCCTGCAGCGTGAGCAGCGCCGGCTTGGTGTCCGACTGCGAGAAGGCATGCGAGCTCAGGGAGACGTGGGCGATCAGGTCGGTCGCCGGCTTCTGGAAGCCGAGCGCCCAGGGGACGTGCAGCGTCTGGCTGCCCTGGGCCGCGACCCGGACGTCGCCCGTGACCGTCGACGGGCCCGGCGCGGTCGGCGCCACGACCCGCACCTTCACGCGCGCGGCGGCGCCGGCCCGGAGGGCGAGCCGGTCGGGGGTGACCTTGAAGCCGAGCGCCTCGGGATCGACGTTGCTGACGACGCTGATCGAGAGCTCGAGACGGCGCGAGGAGACGTTGCGGACGACGAGCGTCCGCGTCCCGTGCCAGCGCGGCCCGCCCCAGATCCCGAACCCGAGCGTCGTCGGCCGGGCCGCCACCTCGCCGACGCCGGACGCGCCGAGCCGGAACGTGCCGGCTCCCGCCTCCGTGGCGGACGCGCCTCCCGGCTGTGCGTAGCCGACGAGCAGGCTCTCGAGCGACTCGCCGTCGAGTCCGGGTCGCATCTCGGCGAGGAGGGCAGCGCCTCCGGCGACGATCGCGGCCGCCGCGCTCGTCCCGTTCACCGTCCCGAAGACGGGAGACCCGTCGGGCTCGGTGCCGGGCTCGGAGGTCGGGATCGAGACGCCCGGCGCGGCGACGTTCGGCTTGACGCTGCCGTCGAAGGCGAGCCCGCGGGACGAGAAGTCGGCGACGTCGCCGCGCACGATGTTCGTCTCGCGGTGCGCCGAGCCGATCGCGATGCCAACGTCCAGGCCGGCGCGCTGCGCCGCGAGCAGCTCGAGCGCCGCCGCGGTCGGCACGACGACGACGGGCGGAGCCGGCTGCCTCGAGAGGCGCAGCGATCCCGCAGGCAGGGAGTCCCCGTAGAGGACGAGTGCGGCCGCGCCGGCATCGGCGGCCGCGGCCGCCTGGGTCTCGGGCGCGCTGCTCGCCGGGGTGACGATCGCGCGGCCGGCGATGCGGCTGAAGCCCTTCCGGTCGAAGGCCGAAGCGGCCGCGCCGGAGGCGGGCGCCACCGGCGTCAGCGTGAGCGAGTGGGACGGACCGGCGACGCCGAGCAGCGGCACGTCGCGGTCGAAGAACACGTCGAGCCCGCGCCGCAGCACGACCCGCACCTCCGGGAGCTGTTCGCGCGTGTCGGTCGCCGCCACGGCGACAGCGCCGGGCGCGGCGGCCGGCCCGGCGACCGAGCCGAAACTCGGGCCGGCGGACCCGTCGTTGCCCGCTGGCGCGACGACCACGGTGTCGAGCGCGAGCGCGCCCGCGACCGCCGCAGCCTCCGGTCCGTCGGTGAACCCCGCGTACGGTTCGGCAACGCCGACCAACGCCACGCGAACAGCGTCGTGGCAGTCCCCGTCGCCGTTCGGATCGACGGCCCGCTCGAGACCGGCGATCAGCTGGTCGGTGCGGCTGTAGACGCGCTCGCGGCCGTCGCTCGCAGGCTGCCAGCCGGCGACGCGGATCGGCAGGATCGTCGCGCCGGGCGCGACCCCGTGGGCGCCGCCGGGTCCGTTCGAGCCGGCGAGGATGCCCGCGAGCTCGGTGCCGTGGCGTTCCAGCTCGGACGGGTCCTGCGGATTCGCGCGGGCCGCGGCGTCGGTGCCGCCGTCGACGACGTCGTAGCCGGGAAGCAGGCGGCCCCGCAGGTACGGCTGGTCGAGGTCGACCCCGGTGTCGAGGAGCGCGATCGTGACGCCGCGGCCCTCGAAGCCCGGCAGCTCGGCGTCCGGCTGCCCGCTGACCTCGGCGAACTCCTTCGACGAGAGCAGCTGCGACGAGGTCGTCGCCGGGAACGCGGCGCGAGCCGGGTACACGCCGCTGACCTCGGGGTCGTTCTCGAGCAGCGGCACCGCGCGGGGGTCGAGGGACGCCGAGAAGCCGTCGAGCACCCTCGTGTAGCTGAAGTCGGGTCGCACCTGCAGCCCGTGCGCCGCCAGGGAGATCAGCACCTCCTTCTGCGCCGCGACCGCCTGCGTGCTCCAGGAACGCTCCTGGGCCTCGGTCGCGTAGTGAGCCTGCTGGAGCCGCTGCGCGACCGAAGGCGTCTTCAGCACCACGATCGTCCGCTGCCCGGCGGGCGTCGCCGCCCGCGGGCCGCCGACCAGCCCGAGCCAGCTCGGCGCGGACGCCGACACCGGCGACGTCGTCCGGCCGCCCGCCGAGACCGCGAGCACCAGCCCGGCCGCCGCGGCGGCGAGCACGAGCACGACGGCGAGCCTACGCAGAAGCCCGTGCATCGAGGGAAAGGTAGTCGGGGTACGGGACGGCCCGGACGTAGCGTGCGGCCGAGCCGATCATCGCGGCGTTGTCGGTGCAGAGCGCGAGCGGGGCGAGCGCGGCGTCGCCGAGGGCGAGCCGCAGCTCGCTGTTCGCCGCGACGCCGCCGACGACTGCGACCCGCTCCGCACCGGTCGCACGCACGCGCTCGACGAGCGCCGTCACGATCGCGCGCTGGTATGCGGCGGCGAGGTCCGGCTTCCGCGCTTCGAGCTCGTCCGGCGCGAGGTCGCGCACCGCGTAGAGCAGCGCGGTCTTCACGCCGGAGAACGAGAAGTCGAGGCCGGGAACCCGCGCCACGGGGAAGTCGAACGCCGCCGGGTCGCCCTGCTGCGCGAGCACGTCGAGCGCGGGACCGCCGGGGTAGCCGAGGCCGAGGAGCCGCGCACCCTTGTCGAATGCCTCGCCCGCGGCGTCGTCGAGCGTCGTCCCGAGGACGCGAAACCCGCCGCGGTCCCTGACCTCGAGCAGCATCGTGTGGCCCCCGCTGGCGAGCAGGCAGACGAACGGCGGCTCGAGGTCGAGCGGCTTCAGGTAGAGCGACGCGACGTGGCCGTGAAGGTGGTCGACGGGAGCGAGCGGGAGGCGGCGCGACCAGGCGAGCGCTTTCGCCGCGGAGACACCGACGAGCAGCGCGCCGATCAACCCGGGATGCGTGGTCACCGCGATGATTTCGACGTCCTCGAGCGTCGCGCCTGCACGGTCCAGCGCCTCGCCGACGACCGGGACGACGAGCTCGAGGTGCCGCCGGCTGGCCACCTCGGGGACGACACCGCCGAACCGCGCATGCAGGTCGGCCTGTGACGCCACGACGTTGGCGACGATGTCCCCCTCCGCGGTCACGATCGCCGCGGCGGTCTCGTCGCACGACGTCTCGATCGCGAGAATCGCCACTTCGCTTCGCGAAATGGCTAGTGGCACAGGTTCGACTGCATTGCGTTTGCAGTATTGCGGGACTTCCGCCTGGCTAGGGATTCCGCGAAGCGGAATCCCTCCACATGATCAGCGCGTCCTCGCGGTTGTCGGTGTAGTAGCCGCGCCGGATCCCGCGCGGCTCGAACCCGAGCTGCTCGTAGAGGCGGATCGCAGCGTCGTTCGAGATGCGCACCTCGAGCGTGTAACCGCGGCGCTCGTCGCCGTGCGTCAGGGCGAAGAGCTGCTCGAGCAGGCGCGTCGCGATGCCCCGGCGCCGCCGGTCGGGGTCGACGGCGACGTTCATCACGTGCCAGGCGTCGACGTAACGCGAGTTGACGATGTAGGCGACGAGCTCCCGGCCCTCGAACGCGCCGAGGCAGATCGACGTCGGCTTCGCGAGCTCCGACGCGAACATCGCACGCGACCAGGGGGTGACGTAGGCGCGCTGCTCGATCTCCTCGATCGCGTCCAGGTCGGAGAGATCGAGCCGCCGGATGTCGATCATCACGGTGGTCACGCGACCGCCTTCGCGTCCGGCTCGCGCACGTAGAGCGGCTCGACCAGACCGGGCGCGCCGAAGGCGCCGGCCCGCTCGACGAGCCGCAGCGGATCGGGACGGTGCACCGGGTCGGCGTCCGGCGGCACCTGCGCGCCGGCGGCCTCGAACAGCGATCGGTAGCGGATCGCGCCGTCGCCGACCAGCGTCAGCCCGTCGGCGTCGAGTTGCTCCGGCGCGCAGACGCGGGGGCCGGCCGTGAAGACCTCGCCGCGACGGGCGTCGAGCACGACCGTGCCTCCGTCGAAGGCGTCGAGCGTCGAGACGCCCGCGACGGGGAGACCGAGCGCGAACGACAGCGTGCGCGCGACGGCCAACCCGATGCGGATGCTCGTGAAGCTTCCCGGCCCGCGGCCGACCACGATCCCCTCGAGCTCCGCCGGATCGTCGACGAACTCGTCGACGAGTTGCAGCACGTCGCCGGCCCGCGGCGTCGACAGGCGCCGGCCGCCGCCGGTGAGCGCGCAGACCGCGCCGAACGTCGTCGCCGTGTCGAAGGCGAGGATCGTCACCGCTCGACGATCCTGACCGCTCGGCGCGAGGCGTCGACGTGGGTCAACGTGACCACCGCGCGCGGTTCGGGGAGCCAATCACCTGCGTGCTCGGGCCACTCCACGAACACTACGGCCTCGTCGAAGTACGGCTCGAGGTCGCCCCACTCCTCGGGCGAGAGCCCGTCGACGCGGTAGAGATCGAGATGCGCCACCGACGTGCGGGCCCCGTAGCGGTGACCGAGCGTGAAGGTCGGGCTCGCGACCGGCTCCGTCACGCCGAGCGCACGCGCGGCGCCGCGGACGAAGGTCGTCTTGCCGGCCCCGAGCTCGCCGGAGACCGCGACCACGTCGCCCGCCCGAAGGCGCGCGGCGAGACCGGCGGCGAGCGCAGCCGTCTCCTCGGGGGAGCTGGACACCGTCTCCACCCGGGAATGGTGCCTGCTAGAAGAGGCCGAGCTGGACCGGCTGGGCCTGGACGACCGGCTCGGGCTCCGGCGGCGGCGCGGGCGAGCGGCCGAGCAGGTCCGGGAGGCGTGCGAAGTCCGCCTCGAGCACGTCGAGCGTTCGCGGCGTGTAGAGCGCGGCCGCCGGATGGAACAGCGGATAGAGGAGAACGGTGCGGCCGCCGAGCGACACCTCCTGCTCCTGCCCGTGCACGCGCGTGATCCCGGTCGGCTTGCCCGACAGCAGCTTCGTCGCGAAGTTCCCGAGCGTCGCCACCACCTGCGGCCGGATCAGCTCGATCTGCTTGAAGAGATGCCCCTCGCAGGCCTGGATCTCCTCCGGCAGCGGGTCGCGGTTACCCGGGGGGCGGCACTTTAGGACATTGGCCACAAAGACCATGTCCCGGGTCAGGCCGATGTCGGCGAGCAGCTTCGACAGCAACTGGCCGGCGGCGCCGACGAACGGCACGCCCTGCTTGTCCTCGTGGAAGCCGGGCGCCTCGCCGACGAACATGAGGTCGGCGTCGGGCGCACCGGAGCCGAACACGACCTGCGTCCTGCCCTGCGCGAGCGCACACCGCTCGCAGCCGGCGACGACGTCGCCGTACGCGATCAGCGACAGGTCAGCAGCAGCCACAGCCACCGCCGCAGCAACCCCCGCCGAAGCTGGGTTGACCGGCGGTGCCGTGCGCTGCGAACGACGTCGAGAACTGCTTCGCGACCTTCTCGTTGCCGCAGTCGGGGCACGTCGGATCGGGGTCCGACATGCCGACCAGCTCCTCGAAGTGGGACTCACAGCTCATGCAGACATACTCGTAGATCGGCATCGTGGAAAACCCTAGCAGCGGCATCTTGGCGCGCACGGCGGACGGTACGGCGCGCCGTTCGGGGCCGCGCGTGCTCGTGCTCACGGCAGCGGTGGGCGAGGGCCACGACCTGCCGGCGCGTACGATCGCCGCCGGCATCTCGACGCGGCGGCCGGGTGCGGTGATCGAGGTCGCCGACGCGCTCGACGCGATGGGGCCGCTCGTCCACCGGGTTGCGGAGGACGAGATGCGGCGGACCTTCGGCGCCGGCCGGATGAACTGGGTGTTCGACGCCCAGTACCGGGTGTTCTCGCTCTCGCCGCTGCGTGTCGCGGGGCAGGCGGCCCTGCACCGGTACTCCGGTGGGCGGCTGGAGCGGATGATCGCCGGCCACGCGCCCGACATCGTGGTGTCGACGTACCCCGCGGCGACCGAGGTGGTGGGGTTCCTGCGAGCCCACGGCCGCCTCGCCGTGCCGTCGGTGGCCGTGATCACCGACCTGGCCGGTCTCCGCTACTGGGCGAGCCCGGGCATCGACCTCCACCTCGTGACCCAGCCCCAGTCGATTCCGGAGGTCCGGCGTATCGCGGGGCCGCAGGCCGAGGTGGTGGCCGTCCGCGGCCTGCACGACGAGCGGTTCCTCGACGCACCCGATCCGGAGAGTGCGCGCAACTCGCTCGGCCTGCCGCCCGGGCCGGTGATCGCCGCGTCGGGTGGCGGCTGGGGCGTCGGCGACGTCGAGGGCGCGGTTCGGGTGGCGCTCGAGACGCCCGGCGCCACGGTGCTCGCCCTCGCGGGCCGCAACGAACGCCTGCTCGCGCGGCTGCGCACGATCCCCGCCGACCGGCTTCGCGCGATGCCGTTCGTCGACGACGTCGTGACCGTGCTCGCCGCGACCGACGTGCTGATCCACTCGACGGCCGGCTTGACGATCTTCGAAGCGCTGCTCGTGGGCTGCCGGCCGATCTCGTACGGCTGGTCGATCGGGCACGTGCGAGTGAGCGAGCGCGCCTTCCGCTCGTCGGGGCTCGCGCAGGTGGCGCGAAGCCGGGGAGAGTTGCGAGCCGCGGTCGCGAGCGCGCTGACCGCCGAGCGCCGGCCGCTCGCCCCGGTGCACGCACGCCTGCCCCACGCCGCCGATCTGATCCTCGGCCTCATCGACTAGACTTCGCGGTGCCCGGCATCCCCAGGGAGCTGGAGCCAGATCATGTTCGAGACCGTGACCGTCATCGGCGCGGGCCGCGCCGGCTCGGCGATCGCCGCGCGACTGCGCGAGCGCGGCGTCAGCGTGGCCGAGGACGGCGGGCTCCGCCTCCTGTGCGTGCCGGACCGCGTGATCGCCGACGTCGCACGCGACCTCCCGGTCGGGCCGTGGATCGCCCACGTCTCGGGGGCGACGCCGCTCGCAGCGCTCGAACCGCACGTGCTGCGCTTCTCGCTCCACCCGCTGCAGACGCTGACCACGCAGCGCGGGCCCGAACAGCTCGACGGCGCCTGGGCGGCGGTCACGGGCGAGACCGCGGAAGCGCTCACGAGGGCACGCGCGCTCGCCGCGACACTGGGCCTGCGGCCGTTCGTGCTCGCCGACGACCGCCGCGCGCTCTACCACGCCGGTGCGGCGATCGCGTCGAACTTCCTCGTGACCCTCCATCGCGCCGCGTCGCAGCTGCTCGTCGACGCGGGAGCGCCGCCGGAGGCGCTCGTGCCGCTGATGGAACGGACGATCGCGAACGGGTTCGACCTGACCGGGCCGATCGCGCGCGGCGACACGGCCACGGTCGAGCGCCATCTCGAGGCGATCCGCGCCGAGGAGCCGGAGCTCGAGCCGCTCTACGCCGCACTCGCAGAGGCGACCCGGGCATGAACGTCGCAGCGATGATCGACGAGGCTCGCCAGGCGCTGCGTGCGACAGACGGCGTCGTCGGCCTCGTGCCGACGATGGGTGGGCTCCACGCCGGGCACGAGGCGCTGTTCGCAGCAGCCCGGCCGGCATGCGACGTGCTCGTGGCGAGCGTGTTCGTGAACCCGGTGCAGTTCTCCGAGCGGGGCGACCTCGAGGCGTACCCACGCGACCTCGCAGCCGACGCGCGCGTCGCCGGGGCGGCGGGCGTCGACCTGCTGTTCGCACCGGGTGTCGACGAGATGTACCCGCCGGGGTTCGCCACGTGGGTCGAGCCCGGCGGCGCTGCCGACGGCCTCGAGTCCGCCCACCGCCCCGGCCACTTCCGCGGCGTCGCAACCGTGTGCCTGAAGCTGTTCAACATCGTGCGTCCGCAGATCGCCTGGTTCGGGCGCAAGGACGCACAGCAGGTCGCCGTGATCAAGCAGCTCGTCCGCGACCTCGACCTCGAGGTGGAGATCCGCGTCGTCGAGACCGCGCGCGACGAGGACGGTCTCGCGCTTTCCTCGCGAAACGCGCGGCTCTCACCCGACGAGCGCTCGGCCGCCGCCGCGATCCCTCGCGCGCTCGCGACCCGCGATGCGTTCGCCGCCCGCGCGGTGCTGGCCGACGCCGGCATCGAGCCGGAGTACCTCGCCGTCGCCGACCTCGACGGCCCGACACTCGCCGTCGCCGCCCGGATCGGGCGCACGCGGCTGATCGACAACGTCCGACTGGAAGGAGACCCCGAATGAGCACCCGCCCGCGGACGCCCGCCCCCGCCACGCCGGCGCCGGGGAAGCTGCCGCTCCCGGAACTGGCGGAGATGAAGCGGCGCGGCGACCGGATCGTGATGATCACCGCTTACGACGCGCCTGCGGCACGCATCGCCGACGACGCCGGCGTCGAGCTGATCCTCGTCGGCGACACGGCGGCGATGGTGATGCTCGGTCACTCCTCGACCCTCCCCGTCACGCTCGACGAGATGATCTTCCTGACACGCGCGGTGACGCGCGCCGCCCGGCGGCCGCTCGTCGTCGGCGACCTTCCCTTCGGCACGTACGAGGTCTCCGACGAGCAGGCCGTGGCGAGCGCGATCCGGATGGTGAAGGAGGGCGGCGCCGACGTGATCAAGCTCGAGGGCGCCGGGCGCATGGTCTCACGCGTGAAGGCGATCGCCGACTCGAACATCGGTGTGATGGGCCACGTCGGGCTGACGCCCCAGTCGGCGACGAAGCTCGGCGGCTTCAAGGCGCAGGGCCGGACCGCGGATGCCGCCGCGCGGTTGCTCGCCGACGCGCAGGCGCTGCAGGAGGCGGGCGCGTTCGCGATCGTGCTCGAGGCGGTCCCGGCTCCCGTCGCCGCGCGCGTGACGGAGGCGCTCGACGTCCCGACGATCGGCATCGGCGCCGGTGCTGCGACCGACGGGCAGGTGCTCGTGTGGCACGACATGCTCGGCATGTACGACGGCCCGACGCCGCGCTTCGTCAAGCAGTACGCCCACCTCGCGGAGACGATCGGCGAGGCGGTCGCACGCTACGCGGCCGACGTGCGCTCGGGCGCGTTCCCGCAGGACGAGCACACCTACCGGATCACACCGGCCGAGCTGTCCGCGTTCGAGGCGGCGCTACCGCCGCGGAGGTAGGCGCCAGAGGTGCCAGGCACCTTGGTTGCGAGCTGCCGTCAGCGGATGTGGAACGCGACCGCGACCACGGCCGGCACGCCGAGCGCGATCGCGGTCGCCGCGGCGGCGCGCAGCCAGGTCCAGCGGTGCACGGCGCGAACGCCGATCACGAGCAGTGCGAGCGACCAGGCAAGGAACACGGCGCCGAGCAACTCGAACACCCTCGCGCCGGTTCCCGCATCGCTGCCGCCCGTGCGGAAGACGTCCTCGCCGTACAGCGCGAGCCGGACCGGCCACAGAACGAGCGAGAGCGCGATCGGCGCGGCGGCGAACGCCACCACGTGCCGTGCCCGCCGATAGCTCCCCGGTGAGCCGAGGACCTTCGCGGCCCCGTAGACGAACGCGCCGACGAGGAAGTACGCGAGCGTGCCCGACAGGCTCCCCGCGATGAAGGCCCAGACGGCGACGAGCAGCCCGTCGTACTGCGAGTCGTCCATCAGCTGCCCCGCAGTGCCGGTCGCGAGGACGAGCGCGATGCCCGCGAGCAGGATCACGGCGAGCACCGGCTCCGAACGATCCGACGACGACTCTCCGCTCTCGTCGCGCAGCGCGACGAAGACCGGCCTCGGGTGCTGGAAGACGAGCAGCAGGCGAAGCCACCAGTCGCGCACGCCGCGCGACGACTCGATCGGGGTGGCCGCCGTCATCAGGAGCTCAGTGTGACCGTTCGCCCGTCGGGGCAGCGGAACTCTGTGTTGCCGAGCAGGTCGGACCGCTGGGACACCGGGATCTTCCCCTTGCCGCAGATCGTGTGGTTCCGGTTGACCCAGCCCGAGAGCATGCCGGCGAGGAAGACCACGACGCACGCCCCGAGTAGCAATAGGATCGCCGTCCGGCGGCTCCTCAGCCCTTGGTGCTTCGGCGCCGGCAAAGCCGGCACCTCCGCGTCTTGTGAGCCACCGACCAGCCGGCGACTCATGCCGCGACGACGGCCGTGCGCTCGAGCAGTGGCCGCAGGAACTGCCCCGTGTACGACTCGGGCACCTGCGCGACCTCCTCGGGCGTGCCGACCGCGATCACCTCGCCGCCCGCCTCGCCGCCCTGCGGGCCGAGGTCGACGATCCAGTCCGCCTGCTTGATCACGTCGAGGTTGTGCTCGATCACGAGTACGGTGTTGCCGCTGTCGGCGAGCCGCTGCAGCACGTCGAGCAGCTTCTCGATGTCGGCGAAGTGGAGCCCCGTCGTCGGCTCGTCGAGGATGTAGAGCGTCTTCCCGGTGGCGACCTTCGACAGCTCGGCCGCGAGCTTGACGCGCTGTGCCTCGCCTCCCGAGAGTGTCGTCGCCGGCTGGCCGAGCGTCATGTAGTCGAGCCCGACGTCGTGCAGCGTCTGCAGCCGCCGGCGGATCTTCGGGATCTTCGTGAAGAAGCGAAGCGCCTCCTCGACCGACATCTCGAGCACGTCGGCGATCGTCTTGCCCTTGAAGCGCACCTCGAGCGTCTCGCGGTTGTAGCGCTTGCCCTTGCACGTCTCGCACGGCACGTACACGTCGGGCAGGAAGTGCATCTCGATCTTGATCTGCCCGTCGCCCTTGCACGTCTCGCAGCGTCCGCCCTTCACGTTGAACGAGAAGCGCCCGGGCTTGTAGCCGCGCACCTTCGCGTCGGGCGTCAGCGAGTACAGCTCGCGGATGTGCGTGAACAGGTCGGTGTACGTCGCGGGGTTCGACCGCGGCGTCCGGCCGATCGGCCGCTGGTCGATCTCGATCACCTTGTCGAATGCGTCGATGCCCTCGACGTCGTCGTGCTTGCCGGGCTTGACACGGAAGCGGTTCAGCCGGTTGGCGAGCGCCTTGTAGACGATCTCGTTCACGAGCGTCGACTTCCCGGAGCCCGAGACGCCGGTCACCGCGATGAACTTGCCGACGGGAAACTCGACGTCGATCGACTTCAAGTTGTGCTCGGCGGCGCCGCGGACGACGAACCAGCCGTTGTCGACCTCCCGCCGCTCCGGCACCTCGATCGCGCGCGCGCCGGACAGGAACTGCCCCGTGACGGACTTCTTGGTGCGCTGCACCTTTGCGGCGGTGCCCTCGGCGACGACGTGCCCGCCGTGCTCGCCGGCACCCGGCCCCATGTCGACGAGCCAGTCGGCCGTGCGCATCATCTGCTCGTCGTGCTCGACGACGATCACGGTGTTGCCGAGCTCGCGCAGCCGCTCGAGCGTGCCGATCAGCTTGTCGTTGTCGCGCTGGTGGAGCCCGATCGACGGCTCGTCGAGGATGTAGAGCACGCCGACGAGCTGGCTCCCGATCTGCGTGGCGAGCCGCAGGCGCTGCGCCTCGCCGCCCGACAGCGTCGCCGACGCACGGTCGAGCTGCAGATAGCCGACGCCGACGTCGTCGAGGAACGTCAGGCGCTCGCGTATCTCCTTGACGACACGGTGGCCGATCAGCTCCTCCGTCTCGGTCAGCTCGAGCCCCGTGAGGAACTCGAGCGCGCGCGAGACGGACTGCCGCGTGAACTCGTGGATGTTCTTGCCGCCCACCGTGACCGCGAGCACCTCGGGCTTCAGCCGCGCGCCCTTGCAGACCGGGCACGGGCGGAACGACATGTACTCCTCGATCCGCTCGCGCTGCGAGCTCGAGTCGGTCTCGCGGTAGCGGCGCTCGAGCGACGAGACGATGCCCTCGAACGCGATCGTGTACGAACGGCGGCGGCCCATCCGGTTGCGGTACTGGACGTAGACCTTGTCGCCGTCGGTGCCCGAGAGGAACCACTCCTGCTGCTCGTTCGTCAGCTCCTGCCACGGCACGTCGGTGGGGATCTCGTAGCGGTCGGCGATCGCCTGGATCACCGCCTCGTAGAACCCGGAGCCGCCGACCGCCCACGGGACGAGTGCCCCGTCGTCGATCGACAGCGTCGGATCCGGGACGAGCAGGTCGGGGTCGATCTCCTGCTGTGCCCCGAGGCCCGTGCACCGCGGGCATGCGCCGTGCGGCGAGTTGAACGAGAAGACACGCGGCTGCAGTTCCGGCAGCGACACGCCGTGCTCGGGGCACGCGAACTTCTCGCTGTACGTCCGCGTCTCATTCGTGTCGACCAGGTCGATCGAGACCAGGCCCTCGGCGAGCGCGACCGCCGTCTCGACCGACTGCGTGAGCCGCGTGCGCAGGTCCTCCTTGAGCACGAGCCGGTCGACGACCACCTCGATCGTGTGCTTGAACTTCTTGTCGAGCGTCGGCGGCTCGTCGAGCAGGTGCTGCTCGCCGTCGACCTTGATGCGCGAGAACCCCTCGTTGCGGAGCTCCTCGAACAGGTCGCGGTACTCGCCCTTGCGGTCGCGCACGACCGGGGCGTTGACGGTGAACCGCGTGCCCGCGGGCAGCGCGAGGATCTGCTCGACGATCGAGTCGATCGACTGCCCGGCGATCGGGCGGCCGCAGATCGGGCAGTGCGGACGGCCGACACGCGCGTACAGGAGGCGCAGGTAGTCGTAGATCTCGGTGACGGTGCCGACGGTCGAGCGCGGATTGCGCGAGGTCGTCTTCTGGTCGATCGAGATCGCCGGGCTGAGGCCGTCGATCGAGTCGACGTCCGGCTTCTCCATCATCTGCAGGAACTGCCGGGCGTAGGCGCTCAGGCTCTCGACGTAGCGGCGTTGCCCCTCGGCGTAGATCGTGTCGAACGCAAGGCTCGACTTCCCCGACCCGGAGAGGCCGGTGATGCAGATGAGGGCGTTCCGCGGGAGCCGGACCGTGATGTCCTTGAGGTTGTGCTCCCGGGCGCCGTGGACGACGAGCTCGTCGGCTGCCATGGGACGGCCATTGTATCTCCCGAACGTACGTTCGTCTAGCGACCGGGCGCCGGACGAGCGAGACTCGCGCCCGTGCAGGCGCATGGGCGGGACCTCCGCGTGGTCGCGGTTGCGATCGCGCTGTCGGCGACGGGGGACTTCGTCGCCCTGCTCGCGCTCGCGATCCGGGCGAACGACATCTGGAAGGGCTACGGCGTCTCGGTGGTGTTCATCGCGCTCTGGGCGCCCGCGGCGCTGCTCGCGGGGCACGCCGGGCTGATCGTCGACCGGTTCGAGACGCGGTCGGTCGCGATTGCCGCGTCGCTGTTCCAGTGTGCCGTGACCACGGTGCTCGCCCTGGCGAGCGGCTCGATCGCCGCGCTGCTGGCGCTGACGGCGCTGCTCGGCGTGGGCGCAACGATCGGCCAGTCGGCAGAGTTCGCCCTGGTTCCCGTGCTCGCGGGCCGGCGCCCCCTCGCGCGCGCGAACGGGCTGGTCGAGTCGGCGCGGAGCCTGGGGTTCGTCGTCGGGCCGCTGGCCGGCGGCGCGCTCGCGGCGGCGGTCGGCACGCGCGCAGCCCTGCTCGTCGACGCTGCCTCGTTCCTGGCGATCACCGTCGCCCTCGCGACCGTCTCCGCGCGGCGCGAGCCGGTGCGGACGGACCAGCCGCCACGCGCCCGCGAAGGACTCGAGCTGCTCTTCGGCGAGCGGACGCTTGCGGTCGCGATCTCCGCCGGGACGTTGACGCTCGTCTTCATGTCGGCCTCGATCCCCGCGGACTTCGTCTACACGACCGGCGATCTCGGCAAGTCGTCGCTCGCGCTGGGGCTCGTGCTCACGTTGTGGGCGTCGGCAATGCTCGTCGGCTCGCTCGTGCTCGCTCCTCGCGTCCCCCCCGGCGCCGTCGCGGTGTTCGCGCTCCTCGCGGCCTCGCTGCAGGGCTTCTCGAAGTTCGCCGCGCCGTTCTGGATGGTGTTTCCGTTCATGTGCTTCTGCTACCTGTTCGGCGGGCTCGGCCACGGTGCGAAGAACACGCTGTTCCGGACGCTGATCCACCAGCGCATCGAGCCCGAGCGGCACGGCCGCGCGTTCGCGGCGTACAACGGGCTGCGGAACGGTGCGGAGCTGATCGCGCTGGCGGCAGGCGGTGCACTGGTCGCCGGCATCGGCGGCGCCGGGACGCTGTGGCTCGCCGGCGGGGCCGCGGGGATCGTCGGCCTCGCCGGAGCGACCCTGGTCACGTCGGGCGGAGCGCCCGGTCAGGCCGCCGCGCGCGCGAACGCCTCGTAGGTCTCGTCGCCGAAGAGCACGAAGCGGACGAGATCGAGCCCGTGATCTCGCACCGCGGCGAGCGCGACCGGGGCGGCGAGCTCGGGTGGATAGCCGTAGACACCGCAGGAGATCGCCGGGAACGCGACCGACCGCGCACGGATGCCGAGCGCCACGGCGAGCGAGCGGCGATGGCACGAGGCGAGCAGCTCGGCCTCGCCCTGGTCGCCACCGTGCCAGACCGGGCCGACCGTGTGAATGACGAACTTCGCCGGCAGGTCGCCGCCCGTCGTCGCCTTCGCGTCGCCGGTCTCGCAGCCGCCGAGCTCACGGCACTCGGCGAGGATCGCCCGGCCCCCGGCCCGGTGGATCGCGCCGTCGACGCCGCCGCCGCCGAGCAGCGAGCTGTTCGCCGCGTTGACGATCGCGTCGACCTCCTGCGTCGTGATGTCGCCGCGGACGACCTCGATCGCGCCCGTCGCCACGATCGAGCCCTCAGGCTTTGCGCCAGCGGCCGAACACGAGGCCGCCGAGGGTGAAGCCGAGGCCAAAGGTGCCGACCGAGAAGCCGCCGATCGCGACCGCCTTACGCCAGGCCGAGAGCCGCTGCCAGCGCCCGAGCGCCTCCCGCTCCTCGTCCGTGAGCGGCTCGCCGCGGCGCTGCTTGCGCATCGCGCCGCCAGCCCGGAGCCCGAGATACAGGTCGTCGAAGATCTCCGACTGGTCGTCGGCCATCGCACTCACTGTATAGCCTGCTTCGCCGGTGGTTACGCGCATCCTGCACGTCTCCGACCTCCACGTCGGCGCGCGTGACGACCCGGTCGTCGACACCGGCCTCGCCGCGCTGACGGCGCGCATCGCGCCGGATCTCGTCGTCGCGAGCGGCGATCTGACCCATCGCGGCCGGCCCGGCCAGCACGAGCGTGCGGCCCGGCTTCTGCGCTCGCTCGGGCCGCCCGTGCTGGCCGTCCCCGGCAACCACGACATCCCCTTCGCGCCGCCGGGCCGCGTCGCCCGGCCGTGGCAGGAGTTCGAGCGGCAGTGGGGGACGACCGAGCCCACGCACGAGGCCGACGGCCTGGCCGTCGTCGGGCTCAACTCGGTGCGTCCGTGGCACCACCAGTCGGGCGGGCTGACGACGGCGCAGCTCACGCGTGCCGAGGAGCGGCTGCGTGCGGCCGCGCCGGGCGCGCTCCGCATGGTCGTGCTGCACCACCAGCTCGTCGGCGCGCCGTGGCGTACGCGCAAGCGCGCGCTCGCCCGTCGTGGGCAGGCGCTCGAGCGGCTCGCCGCCGCAGGCGCCGAGCTGATCGTGGGCGGCCACGTCCACCAGGGCGCCGTCGCCGAGCGCCGCGAGTTCGCGGTGACCGATGCCGGAGCGACGGTCGTCGCCACCGCGCCCGGCCTCGGGCAGCCGCGCCCGCATCGCCTGGGCGAGGCGCGCGGGGCGCTCGCCTACCGCTGGGATGCGTCGTCGATCTCGGTCGAGACGTACGTCTGGCTCGGCGGAGAGTGGACGCTCACCGCCCTGCGGACGTTCGCGCGCGGCCGCGACGCGCTGGCCTCCGCCTGAGAGCGTGGGCCTCCTCGCTCAGGGCGATTTCCGGTCCCGCTCGAGCCTCGCCCGCTTCTCGGCGAGCTCGTCGTCGTCGAGCAGGCCGGCACGGTGGAGCTCGTCGAGCACGGCCGAGAGGCGAGCCTGCTCGAGGCGCTGCGGATCGGGCGCCATCCGGTCGGGGTCGATCCCGAGCGAGCGGAGCCGGCTGCGCTGCTGCTCGACCCCCAGCCCCGTCTTCGGGAACGCGAGGGCGCCGGCTCCGAAGAGCGGCCGCCGCTGCACGAAGTGCCGGTAGGAGCCGACGAGCGTGATTGCGACGCCGAAGGAGAGGAACGAGATGACGTAGCCGTTGTCGTTGGAGATCGCCTTGCCGACCACGGCGCCGACGATCGAGCCGGTCAGGCCGATCGCGAGCGTGAGCCAGACCGGCATCGGGTCGGGGCCCGGGATCGCGAGACGCGCGAGCGCGCCCGTCAGGAACCCGGAGACAATGATCGCAAGGACCAGCCCGACGCTTATGCCGGCGCCTCCGCCAACGCGTTGAGGTCGCGGCGCAGCTCCTTGATCTCGTCGCGCAGCTTGGCCGCGTACTCGAAGCGGAGCTCCTCGGCCGCCTGGAACATCTCCTCCTCGAGCGTGATCACGAGCTTCTCGAGCTCGTCGCGCGACATGCCCTCGACCTTGTCGCCGCGACGGCGGCGCGACGACGGCACGTGCGGCTGCTCGAGCGCGAGGAACTCGGCGATGTCGGAGACGCCCTTGACGATCGAGATCGGCTTCGTCCCGTGCTCTTCGTTGTACGCGATCTGCACGGTGCGGCGGCGCGTCGTCTCGTCGATCGCGCCCTTGATCGCCTCCGTCATCTTGTCCGCGTACATGAGGACGCGCCCGTTGACGTGGCGCGCTGCTCTGCCGATCGTCTGCACGAGGGCGGTGCGGCCGCGCAGGAACCCCTCCTTGTCGGCGTCGAGGATCGCGACGAGCGACACCTCCGGCAGGTCGAGCCCCTCGCGCAGGAGGTTCACGCCGACGAGCACGTCGTACTCGCCGAGCCGGAGCTCGCGGATGATCTGGATGCGCTCGAGCGTGTCGATCTCGGAGTGCAGGTAGCGCGCCTTCACGCCGGCCTCGAGCAGGTAGTCGGTCAGGTCCTCGGACATCTTCTTGGTGAGCGTCGTGACGAGTACGCGCTCGCCGACCTCCTCGCGGCGGCGGATCTCGTTCAGCAGGTCGTCGATCTGGTTGCGCGTCGGGCGCAGCTCGACCTCCGGGTCGACGAGGTAGGTCGGGCGGATCAACTGCTCGGCGACGCGCGCGCTCTGCCGCAGCTCCCAGGCACCCGGTGTCGCCGACACGAACACCATCTGCGGCACCTTCTGCAGGAACTCGTCGAAGCGAAGCGGCCGGTTGTCGAGCGCGGACGGAAGGCGGAAGCCGTAGTCGACGAGCGTCTGCTTGCGCGAACGGTCGCCCTCGTACATGCCGCCGACCTGCGGGACGGTCTGGTGCGACTCGTCGACGAAGATGACGAAGTCGTCGGGAAAGTAGTCGAGCAGCGTGAACGGATGCGAGCCTGCAGGCCGGCCCTCGAGGATGCGCGAGTAGTTCTCGATGCCGGAACAGAACCCGAGCTCCTGCAGCAGCTCGAGGTCGTACTCCGTGCGCTGCCGGATGCGGTGCGCCTCGAGCAGCCTCCCCTCCTTCTCGAACAGGGCGACCTGTTGCTCGAGCTCGCTCTTGATCTCGGACACGGCGCGGTCGATCGTCGGCTTCGACGTCACGTACTCGGTCGCCGGCCAGATCGCGAGGTTGTCGAGCTTCGAGTAGACCTCGCCGGTGAGCGGGTCGAAGTGCGTGATCTGCTCGACCTCGTCGCCGAAGAACGAGATCCGGTACGCAGTCTCGGCGTTCGCCGGCTGCACCTCGAGGATGTCGCCCTTCACCCGGAAGCGGCCACGGCCGAGGATCGCGTCGTTGCGGACGTACTGCGAGTCGATCAGCTTGCGCAGCACCGCGTCGCGATCCTGCTCCGCGCCGAGCTCGAGGTAGAGCAGCCGGTCGCGCCACTCCTCCGGCGAGCCGAGGCCGTAGATGCACGACACCGAAGCGACGACGACCACGTCGCGCCGCGTGAACAGCGCCGAGGTCGCGGCGAGACGCAGGCGCGCGATGTCGTCGTTCTGCGAGGAGTCCTTCTCGATGTAGAGGTCAGCCTGCGGGACGTACGCCTCGGGCTGGTAGTAGTCGTAGTACGAGACGAAGTATTCGACCGCGTTCGACGGGAAGAACTCGCGGAACTCGTTGCAGAGCTGCGCGGCCAGCGTCTTGTTGTGCGCGATCACGAGCGCCGGCTTCTGGACCTGCTCGATGATCCACGCCATCGTCGCCGTCTTGCCGGTGCCGGTGGCGCCGAGCAGCGTCTGGAAGCGCTCGCCCGCGCGCAAACCGGTTGCGATCGTCTCGATCGCGTCGGGCTGGTCGCCGGTCGGCGTGTACGAGGCCGATGTCCGGAGCGGCGGCATGCCGCCAAGGGTACTGACGGCGAAACGGCCGGAGCCGTCAGGGAACGGCGATCACCTCGCAGCCCGCATCGCGCTGCACCTCGCCGCTGACGTCCGCGCCGAGCAGGCGCCCGAAGAAGCCGTGGTGGTGCTCTCCGATCACGATCAGCGAGGCCCGTTGCTCCTTCGCAACCCCGAGGATCTCGCCGGCGGGCTCGCCGGCCGCCCAGACGTAGTCGGCGTCCAGGCCGGCCGCCTCGATCCGCTTCCGGGCGTCGGCGAGGACCGGCTCGAGCTCCGCCGGCTCGACGAGCGGCATCATCTGGACCGGGCTGTCGTCGAGCGTGCCGTAGTTCTGCAGGCCCTCCGGGTCGAGCGGCATCTCGGCGACCGCGACCACGACGAGCTTCGCCGACCTCGTGCGCGCCTCGTCGATTGCGCGCGCGAGCGCCCGCTGCGAGATCTCGGCACCGTCGTACCCGACGACGATCGCGCCGGCGGAGCTCATTGCGGGCTCTCCGGCGACGGTCAGTCGCCCCAGTCGAAGTCGCGCGAACGCGACCAGAGCGTCTCGTCCGTCTGCTCGACGGGCTCGCTGTTCTCGACGGTTGCCTCGGACGGCTCGACCGGGGCGGCGGAGAACGAGTCCTCGACCGCGGGCCAGTCGAGGGTCGTCTCGTGCTCGTCGATCTGGCGAACGCCGTCCATCGTGTCCTCGATCCGTGCCTGCTCCTCGGTCTTGAAGAGCGGGTGGTTCTCGAACGGATCGTCCGACATGTACTTCTCGATCGGCATCTCGTGCTCGAGGGCCGCATTTCGGCGCTTCAGCTCGAGGTGCTCCTGGATCACCTGGGTGAACACCGACGGAGTCTCGACCGACATTGATTCCTCCTGCTGGTACGTCTTTTCTCTTCCCGGCGCGGGAGTCTAGACCACCGGCTCGATCGTCGCGCCGCCCACCACGCGGTTCCGGCCCTGCCGCTTGGCCTCGTAGAGGGCAGCGTCGGCCGCCGCGATCAGGTCGTCGACCCCCGCGCCGGCCCCGCAGGCGGCGACGCCGAAGCTCGCCGTCACGTGGAGGCGCCCGCCGCGGACCGTCGAGACCGGGCGCGACGAGATCAGCTGCCTCGCGCGCTCGGCGAGACCGATCCCACCCGAGACGCCGACCCCGACGAGGATCAGCGCAAACTCCTCGCCGCCCCAGCGCCCGGCGACATCCCCTTCGCGCACGGCCGTGGCGAGCGTGTGCGCGCACGCCCGCAGCACCTCGTCGCCCGCGGGGTGGCCGAGGCGGTCGTTGACCTGCTTGAAACGATCGAGGTCGACGAGCACGAGACAGAGCTCCCTGTCGAGCCGGTTCGCGCGCGCGAGCTCGACTGCGAGCGTCTCTTCGAGCGAGCGGCGGTTCGCGAGGCCGGTGAGCGCGTCCACGAGCGCCTGCTGCTCGACGAGCTGGTGGAGCCGCGCGTTGTCGAGCGCGACGGCGGCGTGCGCGACGAGCGCCCGCGCCGTCTCGACCTGGTCGGCGTCGAACGCGGAGCCGCAAATCACGAGCGAACCGAAGTCGGAGGCACCGACGCGGAGCGGGAACGCGACTTCGTCCGCGCCGGCCGGCTCGCCTGCCTCGAGCACCTCGCCCGCGCGGGTGCGGACGATCGCGCCGGACGCGCCGGTTGCCTCGACGACGGTCTCCGCGACGACCCTCAGCAGCTGCTGCGGGTCGTGGGTCGCGCCGAGTGCCTGTCCGAAACGCGTGGTCGCCTCGTGTGCCCGCCGCCGTTCGGCCCGCAGCTCGGACATGCGCTGCTGCAGCTGCTCGGCCATCCGGTTGAACGCGCCGCCGAGTTGTGCGAACTCGTCGTTGCCGCGCACGTCGACGCGCTGGTCGAGGCGGCCGTCCGCGATGCCGTCCGCGGCGTCGGCGAGCTGCCGCAGCGTCCTCACCACCGAGCGACCGAGCAGGAACACGACCACGGCGAAGACGAGCAGCGCGGCGATCAGCACGATCGTCAGCCGCGTCTCGGCCATGCGGGCCGCGTCGTCGATCGCTCTCTGCGGCGTGAGCGCCACCAGCTGCAGGCCGGGCGGGTCGCCGAGCGAGGTCGCGAGGCCGCGCATCGGCGATCCGCCCACCTCGACGCGCGCCGGGCTTCCCGGGGTGAGGCGGAGCCGCTCCCCCACCGGGCCGCCGGCGACGATGCGCCCGTCCTCCACCGCGACGATGCGCTCGCCCGCGCCCAACCCGCCGCCGATCCGGGCCAGCAGCCGAGCCTCGACGGGAACGCCGACGGTGATCGCGCCGATCAAGCGACCGTGGTCGAGGATCGCGACGGTGCGTCGACCGGCACGCCGCGGCAGCGTTCCCACGTCGACACCGCCTCCCGCGAACCGCGTCGCGGGCGTGTTCGCCGCGATCGCGGCGAGCGCGACGCGGTCGTGCCGCGCAAGCGCCTGCTGGACGCGCTCTTCGCCGGCGAGCCGGCGCGCGGACACGGCCGCCACATCGAGCCGCTGCGAGTAGCCGGCGACGGCCGCGCGGAGGCTCGCCTCCAGCGACGCGTCGGCCCGGCGAGTCTCGCTGCGCCGCGCCAGGCTGTCGTAGCCGTAGAACGCGACCGCCAGCGGCAGCAGCGCGAGCAGCGCGAACCAGGCGACCAGCTTGAACCGGAAGCTGCCCAGGCCGGCGCCGCCCGGTGGGCGGATCCTCACCCTCAAGCCGTCGCGTCCCGTTGCCGATACCTCTTTCAAGCAGCTTTTCGGCAGATTCAGGGGGATGCATGAGAGGTGTGTGGTTGCACGTTGCCGCCGTCGGCCTGACGGTCTCCGTCGCCGGCGGCCTCTGGGTGCTGCCGAAGCACGTCCTGGCCCCCGTGACGACCCCCGGCACGTACGCCGGGACGCCGTCGATCGCCGCACATGCGCCGGTCGCCGTCCAGGTCGTCACCGCGCCGACGCCGTCCCGACCGACCCTCCCGCGGCCAGTGACGGCGCCGGCGCCGAAGCCGCAGTTCGTCGCCTACGTGGAGCCGGCGCGCGCCGCCCCGGCTCCCCTCCCGCCGGCGCCCGCGCCGACGCCTCGGGCCCACCTGCCTGCTGCGCCGGTCACGGCGCCGCCCGAACCGGCCCCGGTGCCGCCGACGCCGCCCTCCCCTGCGCCGGCACCGGGGCCGGCCCCTGTGCCTGTGCCTGTGCCTGTGCCTCCACCTCCGCCACCGCCTGTGCCTGCGCCGGCCCCTGGACCCGCCCCCGCGCCGGCTCCCGTGCCTGCGCCGCCCACCCCTGCCCCCGCTCCCGCCCCCGCACCTGCCCCGGCGCCCACGGACGGCCCCATGTCCACCCCGCCGCCCGCCACGCCACCGCCGGCGCCTCCGCCGGCGACGAACCCCGGCATCACCCAGGTCGGCACGACGACGCACCCGATCACGCTCGCGATGATCCAGCCGCCGTCGGAGCCGGCGCGCGACGCCTACCTGACGCAGCAGCAGCCGGCCCCGTCGCCCACACCGTCAGGCGACGACTGCGGCGACACCCGCGGCGGCGCCGGCGGCGGGTGGCCCGTCACCAGGTGACCGCGGAGCGGCACAATGCCGCCGATGCCACGCACCCCGCTCACGAAGGCCGTCGGCCCGATCGGCATGGCGCTGACCGCCTGGGACGTGTGGCGGCGGTTGCCGCCTGCGCAACGCCGCTGGCTCATGGCGCAGGCGAAGACGCACGGGCCGCGCCTGGCCAAACAGGCCTGGGCGGCGCAGCAGGCCCGCCGTCAGCGCTGAGCGGCGGCGCTCAGGTCAGCGCGGCGCGGGCGATCCGGTCCTGCTCGAGCAGGTGCGCCGTCGGGTAGCCCTCGGACGGACTCGCGCGCCAGGGGCGGCCGACGTACCGCAGCGGCACCCCCGCGGCGGATTCCTCGAGCCGGTGGCGGATCGAGCGCCAGGGCCCCATGTTCTGCGGCTCCTCCTGCGCCCAGACGACCTCACGGAGGTACGGGTACGAGGCGATCAGCGCCCGGGCGCTGTCGGTCGGAAACGGATAGAGCAGCTCGACCCGCGCGACGGCCACTCCGGCGGCGGGTGCGCGCGCCTCGTGGCCGACGATGTCGTAGTAGACCTTCCCGGAGCAGAGCACGAGCCGGCGCACCGCTTCCTTGTCGACGGTGACGTCGTCGAGGACCGGGCGGAAGCTGCCGTTCGCGAGCTCCTCGACCGTGCACGACGCCTCCTTCAGGCGCAGCAGGCCCTTCGGCGTCGCGACGACGAGCGGCCGTGCGGTCGCATCGAGCGCCTGCCGGCGCAGCAGATGGAAGTACTGCGCGGACGTCGTGCAGTTGACGATTCGCAGGTTCTCCTGCGCGCCCATCTGCAGGAAGCGCTCGAGCCGTGCACTCGAATGCTCGGGGCCGTTGCCCTCGTAGCCGTGCGGCAGCAGCAGCGTCAGCCGCGACGTCTCGCGCCACTTCGACAGGCCCGAGGAGACGAACTGGTCGATGACGACCTGCGCACCGTTCGCGAAGTCGCCGTACTGCGCCTCCCAGACGACGAGCGCCTCGGGCGCAGCCGTCGAGTAGCCGAACTCGAACCCCATGCAGGCGAACTCGGAGAGCGGTGAGTTGAACACCTCGAACGACGCCGTACCCTCGTCGAGGTTCTGCATCGGCGTGTAGGTCTCGCCGGTTTGCGCGTCGTGGAGCACGAGGTGGCGCTGCGCGAACGTGCCTCGCTGGGTGTCCTGCCCGGTGAGCCTCACCGGGATGCCGTCCTGCAGCAGCGATCCGAACGCGAGCGACTCGGCTTGGCCCCAGTCGATGCCGCCCTCGTCGAGAGCGGTGCGCCGGCGCTCGAGCTGGCGCGCCAGCTTCGGGTGGACGTTGAACGTGTCGGGCGTGCGCAGCAGTTCGGCGGTGAGGTCGCGAAGCCGCTCGGCTGGAACGCTCGTGACGACCTCGATCCCCGAGGCGAAGGGGATCGCCCCGTCGTGCTCGCGCTTCGCCTCGCCGAAGGACGCGCGCAGCCGGTCGTGCGCCTCGCGCAGACGCTGCTCGACATCCGCCACGAACTGTTCCGCCTCGGCCTCGGTGACGACGCCCTCCGCGATCAGCCTTTCCTGGTACAGCTCGCGCGCGCTGCGGTGCGCCGCGATCTGCTGGACCATCAGCGGCTGCGTGTACGCGGCCTCGTCCTGCTCGTTGTGACCGAACCGGCGGTAGCCGACGAGGTCGATCACGACGTCGTCGCCGAAGCGCCGGCGGTAGGCCATCGCGAGCCTGACCGCCGAGATCGCGGCCTCCGCGTCGTCGGCGTTGACGTGGATGATCGGCACGTCGAATCCCTTGGCGAGGTCGGACGAGTACCGGGTCGACCGCCCCTCGCTCGTGTCGGTGGTGAAGCCGATCTGGTTGTTGGTGATCAGGTGCAGCGTCCCGCCGGTCGAGTAGCCGGCGATGCCCTGCAGGTTCAGCGTCTCCGCGACGACGCCCTGGCCGGCGAACGCCGCGTCGCCGTGCAGCAGCAGCGCCAGCGCGACCGACGGGTCGTGGGCGCCGTGCGGCGTCGAGCGGTCGGTCTGCTCGGCCCGCGTCCGGCCCTCGACGACCGGGTCGACCGACTCGAGGTGGCTCGGGTTCGACACGATGCGGACGCCGACACTGCCGTTCGACGTCGCGCGCGTGCCGTGCGCACCGAGGTGGTACTTGACGTCGCCGGTTCCACCCTCGGGGTCGGCTGCGAGGGCGTCGATCGTCCGCTCGCCTTCGAACTCGCGCAGGATCTGCTCGTACGGCATGCCGATCGTGTGGGCGAGCACGTTCAGGCGCCCGCGGTGCGCCATGCCCATGACGATCTCGTGCGCGCCGCCCTGCGCGGCGAGCTCGATCGTCTCGTCGAGCATCGGGATCATCACGTCGAGCCCTTCCAGCGAGAACTGCTTCTGGCCGAGGAACCGCTTGCGCAGGAAGCGTTCCATCCCTTCGACCTCGCACAGCCGCCGGAGGAGCGCGCGTTGCTCGTCGGCGGTTGACGGCCTCCGGTACGCGCCCGACTCGATCGCGCGGCGCAGCCAGAAGCGCTGTTCGTGGTCCGAGAGGTGCTCGAGCTCGTAGGCGATCGTGCCGCAGTACGTCTCGACGAGACGGGGCAGGACATCGGCCAGCGTCTCGCCGGGGACGTGCACGCCCAGGACGGAGGCCGGAATGCGCTCCTGCAGCTCCGGAGTCAGGCGCGGCTCGAGCCGCAGCGGCTCGAGCGACGGGTCGCCCACGGGCTCGGACCCGAGCGGGTCGAGGCGCGCGCCGAGGTGCCCGTGCGTGCGGTGCGCCTTGACGAGCGCCATCGCGGCGGCGATGCCGCCGAGGAGCTGCGCGTCGACGGCGGCCGGCTGCGGCGCCGCCTCGACCACGGCGACCGGCCCGGGCTCAGGTTCCTCGGCGGCGTCGGGCTCGGGCCGTGCGTGGCGATCGCCGTCGGTCCCGTTCCGCGGAAGACGCTCGAGCAGCCGCGCAAGCCCGGGGTGCGTCGCGATCAGCTCGGTGTCGCCGCTCTCGAACAGCGCGCGCCACTCGGGCGGGACGCCCTCCGGGTTCTCGAGGTACTCGTCGAGCAGCGCATGCGCGTAGCCCGTGTTCAGGCCGTCGACGTCGTGCACGCTCACCCTGGTGTTGTACCAACGCAGTCCAGGATGTCCTTCCCTCACACGAGAGTTCGCGGATCAGTAGAGCGGGTGGTGCGTGATCACCTGCAGCGAGGCGCCGACGACGAAGCAGACGCCGATCACCGCCACGGCCACGCCGACGAGCTTCTGCTGCCTGCGGGTCATCACCGTCGCGACGAGCGCGAGGATGAGCGCCACCGGCGCCAGCCGGAACGGGCGGTAGACGAGCTCGAGCGCGCCGAGAAAGATCGCGGCGGCAGCCAGCAGCCCCGCCACGGTCTCGACCGCGCGTGGACGTTCGCGCTCCTCGGAGGTCACGACGGGACTCTATCCCGGCGCGCGGCGCGCGCACGGCTGTCGCGGTGCCCGTGCGGACCGCCGCGTCGCGGGCGCGGCCCAGCGGGCCTGCGCCACGGACGCCAGACCGAGTACTCGCCCGGGTCGACACCCGGTTCCGGCGACTTGCACGCGTACCAGACCACGATCGCCAGATAGACGATCGGGATCTTCAGAATCAACATCAAGAAGACCAGTCCCCAAGCCTGGCCCGACATACCCGCATTCTACGACACGGGGCGGGTCTCGGATCGCGGTGCCGACCGCCTCCCGCCTGCTGCCGCTCAAAACAGCGTGTAGCCGCCGATCGCGAGGGCATCGGGAGGTGCGAGCCCTTCCGAAAGGAGGAGCAGCCCGGGCGTCGGGGAGAGCCGAAGGCCGGCGGCGAGCGCACCCAGCACGAGCGCCCGGGAGGACCCCGGGATCCGCACGACGACCGGCCCAACGACGCGTGCGAGCTCGCCGGCGAGCGCGGCGGCCGCCGCCCCGGCGTCGAGGCCGGCAACGGGGCCGATCGCGCCGGCGGGGAAGCGGTAGGAGTAGGCGACCGGCTTCCCGTCGCGGAGCCAGACCGTCCGCTCGGCGATCTCGCCCCAGTAGCGGTGGTCGGCGGCACGGTCGAAGCCGTACGCGCGGAGGTCGATGTCGGCGACGCTCGCGTCGTTGCCAACCGCGAGGGTCGGCTCCGCGCCGGCCGGGAAGCCGACGAACGTGAGGAGCGGCGTCGAGGGGACGAGCCCTCGCCGGGCGTAGAGGGCGTTCGAGACGGGCTGGATCGCGTCGGTGAGCGTACGCCGCCTCACGTCGCCGTCTCCCCACACGGCGTCGAGCAGGCGGCTGCCGACGCCGCGCCCGTGCACCGGCGGTGCGATGAACAGCGAGCCGAGGAACCAGTCGTCACCTCGCAGCCACGCCGCGACGTAGCCGACGACCTCGCCGTCGCTCGCGGCGACGAAGCACCGCTCCGGGTCGGTCGCGAGGAGGTGACCGTGATTGGAGGCGAACACCTCGGCCGGCGGCGCCGGCGGCTCGAAGTCGTGCGGCTCGTACACCGAGCCGATCGCCGCCAGGAACAGCCGGTGCATCACCGGAAGGTCGTCGGCGACCGTGGGGCGGACGTCCACGGTCGCCGAGCATAGTCATCGCCTTTGCCGCGCCCGTGCTCAGCTCGAGCCGCCCGACACGCTCCCGTGGCCGGCGAGGAAGAACACCGCCCAGACAACCACGATGAGGGCGATCACGATCAGCCAGAACGCCAGACGGTGCCTGGCATGGAACTCTCGGATCAAGATATTCCTCCGGTGAACCAACTCGAGGGAGTCGCATTGGCATAGAGGTCGAGATACGGGGCCCGGGACGAGCCGCAGACGCCGATCGACGAGATTCCGACGCAGGCCGCGAACTTGCCCTGCGCGAACGCGTGGACGGCCGGCCCGGGCGCGGAAGAGATCCAGCGTGGGCCGACGACGTTCCCCTGGAACGACCAGGGCCACGAGGCCCGGGTGCCGTGGGCGTTGAGGCCACTCGTACGGACGATCTTCGAGCCCGGGATGTAACAGAAGTCGAACGACAGCATGTACTGCCAGAGCACGTACAGGCGAACCAGGTTCGTGTACGTGTACCGCGCCCAGGCGCTCTTGCACGGCAGCAGCGCGAGCGTTCCCGGGTCGACGATGAAGTACGAGCGGTTGTATCCCATGTCGGAGGTCGCCGTCCCGTTGATGAAGTCGAGCGGGACCGACGCGTCGCAGGCGTCGCCGACGCGGTCGCCGTCCGCATCCGCCTGGTCGGTGTTCCAGACATCGGGGCAGTTGTCGGACAGGTCGGCGATTCCATCGCCGTCCCGGTCGGACGGCTTCGGGGGCGGGCAGGTCTGCGGCGTGCAGCCGCCGCCTCCCCCGCCGCCGCTGCCGCCACCACCGCCGCTGCCGCCGCCTCCGCCGTCGGTTGCGGTGATCGGGACGGACGCCGACACCGGCGTCGAGCAGCCGTCCTGGTTGCAGGCGGTGACGTATGCCGTCACCGTCCGGCCCGCGTCGCCCGCCTGGACGACGTAGGTGTTCGTGCTGCTCGAGCCCGCGCCGGACCAGGAGTACGTGTACCCGGTCAAGGACTCACCACACGAGGTCCAGGTGCCGTTCGAGACCGTCAGCACACCGCCGACGACGGCACTTCCCGAGATGACGGGGGGGTTCGCGGGGCTGATCGCACCGGTGATGCACTGGGGTTCCGGCACGGCGCGGGCGAGCGGCGCGAGCAAGGCCAGCGCAGCCGCAGCGACGAGCGGGATCGAGAACACGCCTGTTCGCATCGAATACTCCTTCGTTGTCTTTCTCGACAACGATAGGGACCCGATGCTCACGTGTCTGTGCAGAATGCGTGCCAAGAGCGTGTCAGGCGGGAGCGAGTCTCACCAGTGGCCGAAGTAGACATTCGGCCGTTCACGGAGCGCGACGTGGACGACGTGCGCCGGCTGATCGCCGAGTACGGTGCATCGCTCGCGTTCGACCTCGGCTTCCAGGCATTCGACGACGAGCTCGCCGACCTGCCCGGGCGATATGCGCCGCCGGACGGAGCGCTGTTCGTCGCCACCGCCGGCGGGCGGACGATCGGCTGTGTCGGCCTCCGGTCGCTCGGCGACGGGACGTGCGAGCTGAAGCGGCTCTACGTCCGCCCGGAGCACCGCGGAGGCGGCACCGGACGGCGCCTCGTGGATGCTGCTCTCGGCGAAGCGCGCCGTCGCGGCTACCTGCGCATGCGCCTCGACACCGTGCCGGGCATGGAGGGCGCTCAGGCGCTGTACGAGCGCCTCGGGTTCAGGGAGATCGCGGCGTACACCGACAACCCGGTCGCTGGCGCGCGGTTCCTCGAGCTCGTCCTCTGAGTCAGAGCTCGCGCGCCGGAGCCGCGTGCGGCAGCCGCGGCTCCGGCGCCCCTGGAGGGTCTCTCCGGTAAGTCCGACGTCTCGGCGGCGCGTTGGTTGATCGACGGATGCGAACGCGCCGATCGAGGATCGTCAGCCCGCGAGCGCCGGCTCGTGCAGCCGCTCCGCCGCGCACGCGGAGCGCGCCGCTTCCACGAAGGCGGCGGCGTCGGCGCGCAGCGGCTGCGCGCGGCTCCAGACGATGGCGACCGTCCGGGGCTCGACCACGCCTTCGGCGAGCTCGAGCGTGACCGTGCCTGCACGTCGTCCGTCGGTGGCGAGCTCCGGGAGCACCGCCGCGCCGAGCCCGGCCGCGACAAGGCCGTGGACCGCCGCACCGGTCTCCGCCTGCAGCACGAACGGCGGCCGGATGCCCGCGGCGACGAGCTCCGACTCGACGTGCTCGCGCGTCGGCGCGTGCGCGATCAACGGGAGACGCGCGAGCTCGGCGCACGAGATGCGGCGGCGGCGGCGCGTCAGCGGTGCACCCTCCCGCAGGAGGACCACGTAGCGGTCGGCGCAGAGCGGAAGCGCGTCGAACGGCCCTCTGGGGAGCGGCATGTCGGTCAGCGCGAGATCGAGATCGCCTCGTGCCAGTGCCGCGACGAGCGTCAGCGGATCGGCGATCTCGTTGAGCACGGCGGGTGCGGCGAACACCTGCAACACCGCGGGCACGAACCTCGCGTGCAGATCGGGTGCTGCGCCGACGCGGATCGCGTTCAGCCCGGTGCCTTCGAGTTCGGCAAGGTCGGCCTGTGCGGCGCGGACACGAGCGATCACCGCCTCGGCGTGAGCGAGCATGATCTCGCCCGCCGGGGTGAGCGCGAGCGGGCGCGTGCCGCGGGATCGTTCGATCAGGCGCCTGCCCGTCAGGCCTTCGAGAGCGGCGATCTGATGGCTGATCGCCGACTGCACGTAGCCGAGACGCGCGGCCGCGCGGCGGAACGAGCCCTCCCGGGCGACGGCTTCGAGCGCGACGAGATGGCGAAGCTCGACGCCCGACCACCACTCGCCCGCCATGCAGGCTCTGACGCCGCCCGGGCCGGTTCGTTGGGTCTCTCACGTTTTCTTAACAATCCGGACCGTCGCCCCATCGTCGTGCGCATGGACCCAGGCGGGCTCGAACCGCCGACCTTCTGGCTGCCAGCCAGACGCTCTCCCAGCTGAGCTATGGGCCCCGGGGAGCACGAAGTGTAGCCCTAGGCGCTCGCGGCTTCGAGCACCTCGTGCGGCACGTCGTCCCACAGCTCCTCGAGCCGGTAGAACGCGCGCGCGTCGGGCGTGAAGACGTGGAGGACGACGTCGACGTAGTCGGCGATGATCCACGTCGCCTCGGTGCCGCCCTCGATCGACTTCGGCAGGAGGCCGTTCTCCTGCTTGAGCCGCCCGTGCACCTCGTCCCAGATCGCCTTCGTCTGTCGAGCGTTCCCGCCGGTGCAGACGACGAAGTAGTCGGTGTACGCGCACACGGGGCGCATGTCGAGGATGACGACGTCGCGTGCGAGCTTGTCGGAGGCGAGCGCCGCGATCCGCCGGGCCTGTTCGAGTGGGCTCAAGCGTCACGCAGTGTACCGGCGGCTACCCCGTGTAGAGGTGCTCGGCCCGGATGATCGAGAGCGCCGCAGCCGGGACGTCGCCGTCCACGTCCTCCCCCGCCACGAGGCGGGAGCGGAGCTCGCTGGACGCGACCGGCGTCGGCTCGATCGCGAAGAACCCGACCCGGTCCGGCCTCGAGAGCGCGCGAAGCGCCGCGTCCAGGCGTTCGCGCGGAAAGCCCGGCCGCGTCGCCACGCCGATGCGCGCCAGCCGCAGCACCTCGTCAGGCTCCTTCCAGGCCGGGAACGCGCAGAACTCGTCGGCGCCGACGAGGAAGGTGGGGTCGACCCACTCCGGATGCGCTCTGAGCGTGTCGACCGTCCGCGGATGCGGGTCGAGAACGACCTCGTCGTCCGGAAACGCGGCGCGCGCGAGCAGGAGCCGAAGATCGGCAGGCGTGTCGACGTGCTTGTGGCCCGGAGCGGCGACGACCAGGACGACGATCCGCCGGAGCCCAAGCTGTGCGCGCGCCTGCACGAGCAGCTCGACGTGGCCGCGGTGCGGCGGGTCGAACGCACCGCCGAAGAGGCCGAGGCCTGATCCGTCGTCAGGCAAGCTCGAGCTCCTCGTCGCCGACTTCGACGGTCGCGCCGCGCTTCGCCCCCGCAGCGCGCAGGGCACGCTCGAGCTCGTCGGCGGGAGGCGGCGTGCCGAGAATGCGAAAACCGCGCTCCGTGCGTAGAAGACGCCACGGCCGGGTCTCCGCATGCGGCCGGTAGTCGAGGAAGTCGACCAGCGCGCTCTCGTCATGTTCGGCCGGTGGCGGCCCCGGCACGAGTGTGAAGAGCGCCCGGCGAAAGTCGGGGAGCCCCTCTCCGGTAGCGCACGACAGGCGGAAGACGGCGACGATGCGCTCGTCGTTCACGTCGAGCTCCGGCTCGGGCTCGAGGTCGATCTTGTTGAGCACCACGATCTGTGGACGCTCGTCCAGTCCGGCGCCGTATGCGCCGAGCTCGTTGTCGATCGTCCGCCACTGCTCCCCCGGGTCGTGCGCGGCGTCGATCACGTGAACGAGCATCCGCGCCCGCTCGAGGTGGGCGAGAAACTCGTGCCCGAGCCCGACGCCCTCGCTCGCGCCTTCGATCAGGCCCGGGACGTCCGCGACGACGAGCTGGCGCCCGTCCGGAGACTCGACCGTGCCGAGCACGGGCTCCAGCGTGGTGAACGGATAGTCGGCGACCTTCGGCTGCGCGTTCGAGATGCGGGTGAGCAGGGACGACTTGCCGGCGTTGGGGAGGCCGACGAGCGCGGCGTCGGCGAGCAGCTTCAGCCGAAGCTCGACCTCGAGCTCGTCGCCCGGCCGCCCGACTTCCGCGAACCTCGGGACCTGGCGTGTCGAGGAGACGAACCGCGCGTTGCCGCGGCCGCCGCGACCGCCCCGCGCGAGCACGAGCCGTGCTTCGGGTTGCGCGAGGTCGGCGATCAAGGCGCCGTCGTCGATCAGCACCTGCGTTCCGACCGGCACGGCTAGCTCGGCGTCCGTACCACGTGCGCCGTGCTTGCGGGCACCTCGGCCGCTCTCGCCGCGCATGGCGCGGACCCACCGCCGGCGGCGCAGCGTGGAGAGGTCGCGCAGCGACGGATCGGCGCGCAGTACCACGTCGCCCCCGTCGCCACCGTCTCCTCCATCGGGGCCGCCTTTCGGGACGAACTTCTCGCGGCGGAAGCTAAGCCCGCCGTCACCGCCCCGCCCGGCCTGCACGTGAATCCGCGCCCGGTCGTTGAACATCGGCCGAACGGTAGCGCCCGACGCTGGCGGGCATCGCGTCCGGAGAGCCGCCTCGCGCCTGGACTGGACATGTCCTATTGCCAAACGAGGGTGACAACGCCGTGACGAGGCGTCCACAGGCGCACGATCGCAGCCGTTGTTCGCACACCAGACCGCGCCCGTTCGGACCCGTCCCGTTCCCAAACGACGGTCACGAAACCGTCACGTGGCGGCCGGCGAGGGGAGGGTTCCTACGCCGCGGGCTCGACGACCGACACGCTGCGGCGCTCGCCGCTCGTGCGGAACGCGACGGTGCCGGCGCGGACGGCGAAGATCGTGTCGTCGCGGCCGAGGGCGGTGCCGGGGCCGGGGCGGAACTTCGTCCCGCGCTGGCGCACGATGATGTTGCCCGGCACGACCGGCTGGCCGTCGAACATCTTCACGCCGAGGTACTTGGGATTCGAGTCGCGGCCGTTCTTCGACGAGCCGAGACCTTTCTTGTGTGCCATCTAGCCTTCCTCCTTCGCCTTCAGCGCCGAGTGGAGAGCCGCGATCGCGCCCTTGCGCGCCGCGTTCGCCTCCTCGTACGCGAGCGCCGCTTCGAGCATCGGGCGGTTCCAGCCCTTCGCGCTCTCGGAGATCTGGGCGACCGTCATCTCCTCGTAGCCCTTCGGCATCCCCTTGACATGCTCGTGTGCATCGTGTTCCTCGACGGGCACCGCAACGGCGGCGGGCTCGACCGGCGCGGCCGCGGCCTGCGTCGGCTCCTCGGCCTTCCGCGGCTTCGCCGGCGCACGACCTGCTGCCCCCAGCGAGATCTCGATCCGGCTCATCGCGGCCCGGAACCCCGTGTGGCGCTTGTAGCCCGTGCGGCGCCGGTACTTTCCGATCCGGATCTTCGGCCCGCGCTCGTGGGCGACCACCTTCGCGGTGACGGCCCCACCGTCGCCGAGCAGGACGTCCGGCGCGAACGTCTTGCCCTCGTCGGTGCTCACGCGGTCGACGAGCAGCGTCTCGCCTTCGCGAACGCGATACTGCTTGCCGCCGACACGGATGACTGCATAGTCCATAGCGCGAGAATCGCGGGCACGCGCCCGCGAGGGGATGCAGTGTAGCCGGAGCGGCTACTCCCCGTCGAGGCCCCACTCCGACATCGGCGTGTACCCCCACTGATCGTCGCCCTCACGGTCGGCCTCGTGCGGCTCCGGCTCCGCGACCGGCGCCTCGGCCCCGGCAGGAGCCTCGACCGTGCTCGCCGCCGTCGTCTTCTTGCGGTTACGCCCGCCGCGCGTCCCCCGGCGGGTGCGCTTGCGCGGCGCCGCCTCCTCCTCGTCGCCGAGATCGCGGCCCGGGACGTGGATCACCGGCACGCCGCCGCCGTCGCCGTTCGCAGTGACAGTCTCGGGCTCGACCGGCTCGACCGGCTCCGGTGCCGCGTCCGTGGCCTCCGAGCCATTCGCGGCAGCCGTCGCCGTGCTCTTCTTCTTGCGGTTGCGGCCGCCGCGCGTCCCGCGGCGCGTGCGCTTCTTCGTCGGCGCCGCGGCTTCTTCCCCGGCACCATCGGCTTCCGGCTCGGCCCCGGGGGCCTCGACCGAAACCGGCTCCGGCTCCGGCTCCGGCTCCTCGGCCGCGGCCGGCTCGGCCTTCGTCGGCTCGCCTTCCGCCGGCTTCGGCTTCGTGGCACGACGCGCGCGGGTCGGCTTCTCGGCTTCGGCCTCCGCGGTGAGCGGCTCGCGGGCCGCCTCGAGCGGCTTTCGCAACTCGGCCCATGCCATCCCCTCGGTGACGAGCGTGATCCGCACCTTGACCTTCTTGCCGACGAGCCTCGCGGCGCCGGCGACGTGCACCTCGATGCCGTCGAGCTTCGCCACCCCCGCCTGCGGGTCGTGCAACCCGACCTCGCCGAGGCTCACCTCGAGCTCCTGGCCGACCTCGACCGGCGACTCGGGCGCGACCTTCTCGAGCGTGCCCTGGGCGAGCACGCGGAAGTGGTCGGCATGCTCGTCCTCCTTGCCGACGAGGAAGAAGCGCCGTTTGGTCGTCTCCTCGATCTCGCGGAGCCTCGAACCACCGGGGCCGGCGACGAGCGCGGCGATCCGGGCGCTGACCTCGACCTTGAACGCCTTCGACCGCGACCCGGGCGTGACGAGCGCCCGCAGCCTCCGCTCGACGTCGACCGCAGCGGTGTGCTCCGAGACGACGATGCCGTCGCCCCCGCACGTCGGGCACTTCCTCGTCATCACCTCGCGCGGACCGTCGGTCACGTTCTGGCGTGTCATCTCGACGAGGCCGAGCGGCGAGATCTCGACGACGTAGGTCTTCGTCCGGTCGCGCTCGAGCTCCGTGCGCAGCGCCTCCTCGACCGCGGCCCGGTTCTTCGGATTCGCCATGTCGATGAAGTCGATGACGATGATCCCGCCGATGTCGCGCAGGCGCAGCTGGCGGACGACCTCCTTCACCGCCTCGAGGTTGTTCTTCGTGATCGTGTCCTCGAGCCGCGCGGTCGACGACTTCGAGCGCGACCCGACGAACCTGCCGGTGTTGACGTCGATCACCGTGAATGCCTCGGCGTAGTCGAAGACGAGATAGCCGCCGGACGGCAGGTCGACGCGCCGGCTGAGCGTCGAGCGGATCTCCTGCTCGACCCCGAACGCCTCCATCAGCGGCTCTCGCTCCTTGTAGCGGACGACCCGTTCCGCCATGTGCGGCGACGTCTTCTTCAGGTATCCGACGATGCGCTTGTACGTGCGGTCGTGATCGACGAGCAGCCGCTCGAAGTCGCCGGTGAAGAGATCGCGCACGACGCGCAGCGGCAGCTCCGCCTCCTGGTACACGAGCGACGGCGCTGTCGATTCCTTGGCACGCGCCTCGATCGACTTCCAGAGCCGCTGCAGGAAGTCGAGGTCGCGCTCGATGTCCTCCGCCGACGCTCCCTCCGCGGCGGTCCGGACGATCACGCCGCCCTTCTTCGGCGCGTACTCCTTGAGGATCGCCTTGAGACGAGTCCGCTCGTCGTCGTCGAGGCGGCGCGAGACGCCGAGCCCTTCGCCGTGCGGCACGTAGACGACGAACCGCCCGGGCAGCGAGATCTCGGTGGTGAGCCGCGCGCCTTTCGTCTTCATCGGATCCTTGACCGCCTGCACGAGCACGGTCTGGCCGCGCTGGATCAGGTCCTGGATCTTGCGCGCACCGCGGCGGCCTTCCAGCTCGGGCGCGACGATCTCGTCGACGTAGAGGAACCCGTTCTTCTCGAGGCCGATCTCGATGAATGCGGCCTCCATGCCGGGAAGCACGTTGTCGACGACGCCGAGGTACACGGCACCGGCGATCGAGCGCCGCTCGGGCCGCTCGAGGTACACCTCGGCGACCTTGTCGTCCTCGAGCACCGCGACGCGCTTCTCGCCCACGTCCACGGAGACGAGCAGCTCGCGCTTCGCCTTCGGCAGCGGCGCGCGCTTCGGCGCCTGGCGCCGCCGTGGCTGCTGCGTGCGCGCCTTGCGCTCGCCGGACTTCTTCTTCTCGGCTCCCTGAGCCTTCGCGGTGCCGGCCTTCGCGGTGCCGGCCTTCGCGGCCGCCGCCTGCGCCGTCAGCTCGGCGCCCGCGGGCTTCCGCTTGCGGTTGCGGCCTCCGCGCGTGCCGCGGCGGCGCTTCTTCGCTGCGCTCGCCTCGTCGGACCCCACCGCAGCGGGGGTCTCCGTGATCGTCGGTTCAGGTGCTGGTGATGCTTCTGCGGCAGCCGTCGCCGGCGCCGCTCCTTCCGGCTTCCTGCGCCGGAACCAGGATAGTGGCAAAGAGTGTCTCCCGAATCGTGCGCGCGCTCGAGCCTGGATCGGCGAGCGTCACGCTGGTGTCATTGAAAAGCCGTGGCATGGCCTGCGTCCAGAGTACCAGCAGGCCGCGGAGTGCTTCTACGCGACCTCGAACGCCGGCGCGAGCCTCGCACGGCGCGCGCGAATCGCCCGCAGCCGCTGGGTGAGGCGGGCCCATGCCCAGGGCTCGACCTCGGCGTACCGCCTCTCGGTCTGGCTGCGGGTCGACTCGAGGTACTCGAACCAGGCGTCGGCCTCCTCGATCAAGAGCAGCTCGTGCGCCTCCTGGTTGCCGGACAGACCCATCGAGCGTCACCTCCCGGTCGTTTCGAGAAGCGTAGGACCGGGGCCGGACGTCAGCCGCGAAGCGCGCCGAAATAGCGCTCGGCGGCCTTGCCGACCACCCGCGTGCCGGTGTAGGCGATCGCGCCCTTCACCGCCCAGCCGCCGACCGGGACGAGGTCGAGCAGCTCTCGCGCGACCGCCCGGAAGCCGAAGCCGGCCCCGACGACGCCGGCCAGCTCGAGCGCGCGCACGCGGTCGATCTCCTCACCGTGCACGAGCGCGATCCGCATCACGAGCCGGACCTGGTTGAACGTCAGGATCGGCATGTCGACGCCTGGCACCCAGACGGCCACGCCGATCAGCGCGTTGCGGCGGGACACGGTGGCGATCAGCCGCTCGCAGACCGCGGGGCGCAGCACCGGCAGCCGCGCCGCGAGCGCGATCGCGTCGTCGTCGAGCCTCCGCGCCACGGCCGCCGCGATCCGCTCGACCGGGAAACCCTGGCCGGGAGGCACGCGGACGTGATCGTCCGGCGGCACATGCGGGAGCGACGCGGCCTCCGTCACCGCGACGATCGGCACGCGCGCGCGATGCGCGGCGCGCAGGACGCTCTCGTCCGCGTCGCCGATCCAGACCAGTGCCGCCGCGCCGCCGATCTCCTGCTCGACGACGGATGCCGCGTCGCCGCCGGCACGAAGCTCGCGCGCAAGCAGCGGCACGAGCTCGCGGGCACCGGCCACCGCGAGCGGACGCACGTCGCCGTTGCCACGGCGCGCCTCACGCGCGAGTGACACGAGGCTCGTCGGCCCGACCTTGCCCTTCAGCCTCGGGGACATCAGCGCCGGCGCACGTTCCGGCGCATGTGGATCGCCTGCAGGACTCCCACCGCGAAGAAGTTTGTCAGCATCGCCGACCCGCCGACGGAGACGAACGGCAAGGGGATGCCGGTGATCGGCGCGATCCCCATCGCCATCGCGCTGTTGACGAACATCTGGAAGAGGAACATGGCGGCGATGCCGCCGGCGACGATCGCGCAGTAGAGGTCCCGGGCGCCGGCCACCACCTTCAGCGCGCGCCACACGACGAGGAGATACAGCAACAGCAGGATCGTGGCACCGAAGAAGCCGTGCTCCTCGGCGAGCGATGCGAACGCGAAGTCCGTCGAGTGCTCCGGCAGGTAGTTGAGCCGGGTCTGCGTCGCACCGAGCACGCCGCGACCGCGCAGTCCGCCCGCGCCGACCGCGGTGATCGACTGGCGCAGGTTGTACGTCGCGCCCCGCGGGTCGTTGCCGGGATGCGTGAAGCCCGTCAGGCGTGCCGACTGGTACGGCTTGAGCACGTTGATCCCCGCCGCCGGCAGCAGCCAGAGCACGGCCAGCACGCCGGCGACCGTGAGCGCCGAGAGCACGGCGAGATGGCTCCAGCGCACGCCGGCGACGAACAGCACCGCCGCGAGCGCGGCCGTGTAGACGAGCGCCGTGCCGATGTCGGGCTGCACGAACACGAGCAGGATCGGGACGGCGCCGTAGCCGATCGCGGCGAGCACGACGCCGGCATGCGAGATCGACTTCGCGCGGTCGGCGAGGAAGGCGGCGACGGCCAGGACGAAGAGCACCTTTCCGAACTCGGACGGCTGGAAGCGGAAGAAGCCGACGTCGAGCCACCGCTTCGACCCGCGGGTCGCCGCGCCGGCGGCGAGCACGAGCAGCATCAGCCCGAGCGTCCCGAAGTAGATCGGCCGGTGAAAGCGGCGGTAGAAGGACGGGTCGACGAACAGGGCGCCGACGAACAGGATCGCCCCGCCGGCGACGTACACCGCCTCGCGCTGCATCACCGACCCTCCCGGGTCGTTCAGCGTGATGCCGTTGATCGCCCACAGCCCGTAGGCGGCGAGCGCGACGAGCGCGGCGAACAGCGGCCAGTCGAGCCGCCGCACGAGCACGCCGATGCCCGCCGACGGCGCGTGCCGGCGGGGCCGAAGCCCGCGTGCTGCCGAGTCGACCGCTTCGATCGCCATCAGTCGGAGGGGTGCGCGCTCACGAACGCGTTCTGGTCATGGAAGTACTGCTCGAATACCTTGAGCGCGGCCGGCGCGGCTGCCTCGCCGCCGTGGCCGCCGTTCTCGATCATCGCGCAGACGACGATCGTCGGATTGTCGTACGGCCCGTAGCCGCACCACCACGACTGCGTGAGGTCCTGAGGCTGCGAATAGCCCGGCAGCTGCACTTCCTTCTCCGCAGACCCGGTCTTGCCGGCGATGTCGTACTTGAAGTTCCCGAAGACGCCGTACCCGGTGCCGAGCGGCGAATGGGTCGCCTCCTCGAGGCCGCGCTGCACGTACGTGAGCGCGGTCGGGTCGACGCCGGTCGCCTCCGCCGGCTGTGCGCCGAAGGTCCGCAGGACGCGGTGCGGGCCCTGCGCACCGCTCACCTCGACGTCTTCGGCGATATGCGGGGTGACGAGCTTGCCGCCGTTCGCGATCATCGCGTAGACGCGCGCCATCTGCAGCGGCGTCACAAGCAGCTGCCCCTGCCCGATCGCGAGCTGGATCGAGTAGCCCGGCTTCCACGTTCGATCGATCGTGTCGCACGGCGGGCCGCCGTAGGTCGTGCAGCGCCACTCGGGCGTCGGCATCAGGCCGTCGGTCTGCGGCCCGATGTCGACCCCCGTCGACTCGCCGAGCCCGAACCGGTTCGCCCACTCCTGCAGCGGGTGCCCGCTGTTCGGGGGCAGCACGTAGAAGCGGCGGCCGAGCTCGTAGAAGTACGTGTCGCACGACTCGGCGAGCGCGGTGGTCAGCGTCATCGGCTGGTCGATGTACGGCGTCCAGTTCTTGAACGTCTGCCGGTAGCGCGTGTACGTCGGCGTGCACGCGATCTCGTCGTTCGGCTGCATCAGCCGCTCCTGCATCGCGGCGAGCGCCGTCACGGGCTTGAACGTCGAGCCAGGCGGGTAGCCGACGTCGATCGCGCGGTTGAGCGCCGGGAGGTTGTCGGCCTCCGCCTGCTTGCCGATCACCTTGTCGAGCTTCGATGGATCGGGGCGGCCCGAGAACACCGACGGCTCGTACGTCGGGTTCGACGCCATCGCGAGGATCGAGCCGTCGCGCGGGTCCATCGCCACGATCGCGCCGCCGTCGGCGTGCTGCCCGTCGAGGTTCGCGTGCGCGAGGTGGATACCGTAGGTCAACGCACGCTCCGCAGCGCGCTGCAGGCCGATGTCGAGCGTCAGCCGCAACGTGTCTCCCGCCTGCGGCAGCAGCTGATAGGTCGGCTGCGACTTGGGGCGGCCGCGCGAGTCGACGGTCAGCTGCGCCTTGCCGTCGCGGCCCCGCAGGTACGTGTCGTACGCCGACTCGACACCCGCCTGGCCGATCGCGTCGGTCGCCTGGTAGCCGCTGCGCTTGAGCCGCTTGTACTCCTGCGGCGAGATCTGGCCGACGTAGCCGAGCACCTGCGCGGCGAGTGACTGGTACGGGTACTTCCGCAGCGAGCTCTCGGCGAGCCGCACGCCCGGGAACGAGTCCGCGTGCTCGCGCAGGTAGTAGATCTGGTCGTAGTGCAGGCCCGACTGGACGACGATCGGGGTCAGCGGATCGGAGCCGTGCTCGCGGAGGCCGGTCAGCATCTGGCTCACCGGCACGCCGGTGACCATCGACAGTCCGCGCAGCACCTGGCGCTCGGCCGGCCAGGTCTTCGGCAGGTCGGCCGGCCACAGCTCGACGCGCACGCCGGGCACGTTGCGCACGAGCACGTGACCGGTGCGGTCGAGGATCGGCCCGCGCGGCGCCTGGATGCTCAGCGTACGCACCCGGTTGTCGTTCGCCTGCGCCAGGTACTGGTTCCCGGAGAGGACCTGGAGCGCCCAGAGCCGCAGGAACAGCGCCGCGAACACCGCGAGCGCAAGGAAGCCGAGGATCGCGATCCGAAACGCGAGCTGCGGCGTCAGCCGGTAGGGCTCCTCGACGCGCGGGTCGCCCGGCAGGAAGCGTCCGTGCGGAGCGTCCGTGCTAGCCAAGCAGCCGCACCTCGCCGATCCGGTCGCCGAGCTGGCGCGGCGGGAAGAGCCGGCGCGCGACCGCGTAGACGGGGAACGTCAGCACCAGGTTCAGGAGCAACGCGAGCGGCAGGTCGTGCAGCACGAGCCCGACGGGTGCCGGCTCGCCGAGCATGAACTGGAGCAGCACCTGCCCGAATGCGTAGAGGACGGTGACCACGGCAACGGAGAGAAACGGCGCATGGAAACGGTCGCGCGCGGTCGTCTCGCCGTAGCGGCCGATCCAGAAGCCGGCGATCGTCAGAAGCAGCGAGGTGACGCCGAGCGTCCCGAGCGTCGCCGTGTCGAGCAGGAGCCCGGTGCCGAAGCCGGCGACGGCACCGAAGATCGAGCCGCGGAGCAGCGCGATCGAGAGCAGCGTGACGAGCACGATGCTCCCGCTCCGGAACGCGGAGTACTCCGTCAGCACGGAGACCTGGAACATCACGGCGACGAAGAGCAGCAGGGCGGCCTTGACGCCGTCCATCAGGGCTTGGAGTTCGGGACGAGCACGATCACGGACTGGACGGACGAGAAGTCGACGTACGGCCGGAGCTGGATCGAGTGGTAGGGATCGATGTCGTTGTCGCTCTCGCTCGTGACGACGCCGATCGGGATGCCACGTGGGAACATCGACGGCAGCGCGCCCTTGCCGAGCGTGCCCGCGGTCATGATCACGTCGCCGACGCCGACGTAGCTCGACTTCTGCACGTTGTCGAGGATCAGCGAGTTCGATCCGTTGCCGCTCGAGACGATGCCGACGGAGGTGGGATGCGCGGCGTCGGTCGCGTTGACGTTGCTGTCGCCGTCGGCGAGCAGCCGGACGCGCGCCACGCTCGCGAACGCACGGTCGACCACGCCGACGAGGCCGTCCGGCGTACGCACGACGTCGCCTGCCGCGACGCCCTCGCGCGATCCGGCGGCGATCGTCAGCGACTGGTCGAGGTCGTTCTGCGGGTTCGCCAGCACCTCCGCGTTGACCGGCCTGAAATCCGCCTCGCTCGGCGCGCCGTGGTAGTCGAGCTGGGCCCGGAGGTAGGCGTTCTCCTTGACCGCCGACTGGCTGCGGATCAGCTGCTGGACGAGCCGCTCGTTCTGACGGCGCAGCGCGGCGTTCTGCGACTTCGCGTCGGCGAGCCCGTGCACCCAGCCGATCGCGTCGCGGAAGGGCCGGGCGATGCGGTTCGCGCCGACCTCGAACGGCCGGAGGATGCCGGCGGCCGTTCCCTGCGCCCCGTCGAGGGCGGACGAGCGGAACGAGAGGGTGATCAGGACGAACGAGAGCAGCACGAGACAGGCCACGACGATCCGGCGCTTGACGGCGCCTGATCGATTCGATGGGTAGCCGGAAGTCGCGGTGCGCTGGACGGAGGAGCCCAGGACCGCGACACGGACGGTCCGGTTGCGTGGCACCTGGTCGGGGAGTGTAGCCGGTCACCCGGAACGGTCGAGCGCGTGCACCCAGAGCTCGCCCCATTCGCTCGGGACTCTCGCGTGCAGATGGAAGCCGAGCCTCGCCATCACCCGTCGCGACGCGAAGTTCGCCCCGGTGGTGATCGAGACGGCTCGCGCGAATTCGAGGTCGCCGAACGTCCACGCGACCGAGGCCGCGCCGGCCTCGGTCGCGATCCCCCGCCCCCACCACGCCGGATCGAGCGCCCAGCCGATCTCCGGCTCGACCGGCCAGATCCGGTGGAACTGCGGCCCGGTCCGGCCGATCAGCTCGCCGGTCTCGCGCCACTCGACGCCGAGCAGGCCGAAGCCGTGCTCCTGCCAGTGGCGCTCCCAGCGGTCGAAGGCCTCGTCGCTCTGCGCCCTCGTCTGCACCCAGTGGAGGTGCCGCGTGAACTCGGGGTCGGCGTTCCAGCCCGCGGCGGTCTCGCGGTCCTCCTCGCGGAGGCGGCGAAGCGTGAGGCGCTCCGTCTCGATCACAGCGCCACCACCGCCGGCGTGAGCTCGAGCACGGGCACGAAGCCGACCTTCAGGTTCAGGGCGAGCATCCCCTCGTTCTGCGCGGCGTTCTGCGTCATCACGCGCTCGATTCCGGGCTGCCCTGCGCGCAGGGTGCGGAGGCTGTCGAGCTTGACGCACGTGGCGAGCCCGCGCCGGCGCGCATGTGGCACCGTCGCCGTGTCGTCGGTGTGCGCAATGCTCGCTCCGTCCGCGTCCGGTACCCGGATGCCCGTCAGCGCGAGCACCTCGCCGTTCGCAACCGCGACGGTCACGTGCTGCGGGGTGCCACGCGCAATCTGCCGTTCCTCGTCGCGCCGTTGCTCGGCGAGCGTCCACGCCGGCATCTCGAGCCCGCCCGGCACCGGCGCGTCCGCCATCGCGTTGCGTGCGCGCACGAGCGACCCGAGCAGCTCGTCCGGGGCGGCGCCGATCCATCGCCGGAGCTCGACACCGGCCGGCGGCACCGGCGCGGGCAGCTCGGTCGCGCGCAGGTCGAGGACCGACACGATGTTCGGCTGGTCGTCGACAGCGTCCATCGCGCGTGCGAATGCGGCGCCGTCCGGCGTCGAGTGCTCGCCGAAGAAGGAGCGCACGCCGTCGGCGCGCGCGGCCGCGACCATCACGCCGAACAGGGCGCGCCCGATGCCGCGGCGGCGAAACGCCGGCCGCACCATCACGGACCCGATCACGAGCGAGCCTCCGTACTGCGACAGCACCGCGGCGCCCGCCGGCTCGCCGCCGTCGGTCGCGAGCCAGTGCCGCCGCCTGGCGGAGCCGGGGTTGCGATAGGACGCGATCGCCTCGGCGAGCGCGCGGGGCGGCTCGCCGAAGTCGTGAGGATCGGCCTCGCTCTCGACGAGATGGAAGGCGGCGAGAGTCGACTCGGGGGCCGTCTGCCCGTCGAGCTCCGCGATCACGGCGCGGGACTACCGGCCGCGGCCGTTGCGCGAACGGGCGCGGGAGCTGCGGTGGATCGCGTCGAACTCCTCGAGGCTACGCCCCGACCCGACGGCGACGCACGTGAGCGGCGACTCGGCGAGATGCACCGGCATGTGAGTCTCGTGGCGCAGGCGCTCGTCGAGCGCCTGCAGGAGCGCACCGCCGCCGGCGAGCACGATGCCGCGGTCCATGATGTCGGCCGCGAGCTCGGGAGGTGTCTTGTCGAGTGTCGACTTGATCGCATCGACGATCTGCGTCACCGGCTCCTCGAGCGCGTGACGCACCTCCTCGCTCGTCAGGATCACCGTCTTCGGCAGCCCGGTGAGCATGTCTCGGCCGCGCACCTCCGCCTGCACCTCTTCCTTCAGCGTGTGCGCCGACCCGACCTCGAGCTTGATCTCCTCCGCCGTCTGCTGTCCGATCAGCAGCTTGTACTCACGCTTGATGTGATTGATGATCGCCTCGTCCATCTCGTCGCCGCCGACGCGGAGCGACTGCGAGACGACGATCCCGCCGAGCGAGATGACCGCGACCTCGGTCGTGCCGCCGCCGATGTCGACGATCATGTTCCCGGTCGGCTCGGCGACGGGCAGGCCGGCGCCGATCGCCGCGGCCATCGGCTCCTCGATCAGGTACGCCTTGCGCGCGCCGGCGGACAGCGTCGCCTCCTCGACCGCGCGCTTCTCGACGCCGGTGACGCCGGACGGTACGCACACGACGACGCGCGGGTGCGCGAACCGGTGCTGGTGCACCTTCTGGATGAAGTGGCGCAGCATCTGCTCGGTGACGTCGAAGTCGGCGATCACGCCGTCCTTCAGGGGACGGATCGCGCTGATCGTGCCGGGCGTGCGGCCGAGCATCCGCTTCGCCTCGAGGCCGACGGCGTGCACCTCGCCCGAGCGCTGGTCGATCGCGACGACCGAGGGTTCGGAGAGCACGATCCCGCGGCCGCGGACGTAGACGAGCGTGTTCGCGGTGCCGAGATCGACCGCCATGTCGCGTCCGCCGAAGCCGGTGAGGTAGTTGAAGATGCTCATCGTGAGGCCCGCGGAACTCTAGCTTGCCGCTCTCTGCACTGACCCTCGCGCTTGGCAGCGCGGTGCTGCACGCCGCCTGGAACCTCCTCCTCGGACGCGCCGGCGACGTGCGCGCCGCCGCCGCGGCGACGTTCGTGCTCTCGGTGGCGATCGCGCTCCCGCTCGCGGTCGTCTGGTGGCACGCGGACCCGTCCGTCTGGCCCTGGGCGCTCGCCTCGAGCCTGCTCGAGGTCGTGTACGTCGTCGCCCTCGCGCTGGCGTACCGGATCTCGGAGGTGTCGTTCGTGTACCCGGTCACGCGCGGGCTCGCCCCGCTGATCGCGCTCGGCTTCGCCGTGCTCGCGCTCGGTCACGGCGTCTCGGCGGCCGAGGTGGCGGGCGTCGTCTGCATCGCCGTCGGCGTCGTCGGCGTTCGCGGCCGCTCCGGCGGCGGCGACGCGGCGGCGCTGCTGCTCACGGTCACGCTGTCGGCGACGATCGCGGCGTACACGCTGGTCGACCGGGTCGGGATCCAGCGGGCGGGGGCGCTCACCTACTTCGTGCTCACGCTCGCGCTGCCGTGCCTCGTCTACCCGCCGCTCGTCGGTGCACGTGCGATGCGCCGTGAGCTCGGCGCCGGCGTCGTGTTCGCAGGGATCGCGAACCTCGGCTCGTTCCTGCTCGGCCTGCTTGCGCTGCGGCATGCGAGCGCGGCCTCCGTGCTGGCCGTCCGCTCGACGTCCGTGGTGATCGCGACGGTGCTCGCCGGCCGCGTTCTGTCGGAACGCGTGACGCGGCTTCGGCTCGCCGGCTCGGTGCTCGTCTTCGCGGGGATCGCGCTGCTGGCGACCTAGAGACCGCGCACTTCGAGCAACCGGATCAGCAGTGCTCCAGGCAGGCCGACGACGTTGAGATAGTCGCCGTCGACGCGTTCGACGAGGCTCGCGCCGAAGCCCTGGATCGCGTACGCGCCGGCCCGCCCCTGCCACTCGCCCGACTCGAGATAGCGCCGGCGGCCGGCGGCCGTCAGCGGCCGGAACGTGACGCGCGTCGTCTCGGCGTGCAGCTCCTCCCACGCGGCCGTGCGGAGGCAGAGCCCCGACACGACCTCGTGCGCGCGGCCCGCGAGCAGCTCGAGCATCCGGTCGGCGTCCTCCTCGTCGACGGGCTTGCCGATCACCCGGCCGTCGCACACGACCACGGTGTCGACCCCGAGCACCGGGCTCCCGCCCCCATCGATCGAGCGCGCCTTGCCGGCAGCGTGGGCGACCGGGTCGCCGCCGGGACCCTCCTCGTAGCGCGGTGCCACGACCTCGAACGCGATCCGCAGCTGCTCGAGGATCGCCTGTCGCTGGGGCGAGCTGGAGGCGAGGACGAGGGTCATGACCGGGTGACCTTGATCGGCCGCAGGAGCGCGGCGAGCCGCTCGGCGGCGAAGAGGACGTCCTCCCAGAACGCCGCGCGCGCGTCGCCGGCGAGCTCGAACGGCTCGACGACGTGCCGCTTCGCGACCACACAGAGGCACCCGCGAGCGAGCATGTGGGCGTCGGAGGTGATCCACGTCGTCGACCGCTCCACGACGACGCCGAGCGGCTCGCCGCGGCTCATCGCCGCTTCCGCGCGATCCAGATCTCCTCGCACGGCCACCGCTTCGCCCACTCGGCGGTGACGTACGCGTAATACGGATGCGTCTCGGCGTCGCGCGGCGCCTGGATCTCGACGAGCCGCTCGACGTCGAAGCCGTTCGCGCGCAGGAGCGCGATCCACTCGCCGTGCGGCAGGTGGAACTCGACGCCACCCTCCGGCCACTCGATGCGGTGCAGGCCGAACAGCGGCCGCTGGAGCGACTCCTTCGCCGGAACGTCGTCGTCCGAGCAGAGGATGACGAGCGTCGAGTTGCGCAGGAAGACGAGCCGCCCGCCGGGGCGGAGCAGTCGCGCCGCCTCCGGTATCCAGCGATAGGGGTCGACCCAGATCGAGGCGCCGTACTCGGAGACGACGAGGTCGAAGCTCGCAGCGGACAGGCCGGTCTCCGCCGCGTCCGCCTCGACCAGCGTGAACTCGATTCCGGTCTCGGCCATCATGCGCCGCGCGGTCTCGAGCTGCGCCGGCGTGACGTCGACGCCGACCGGGCGGGCGCCGAGCTTGGCGAGCCAGGCGGAGAAGTACGCGGTGCCGCAGCCGAGCTCGCAGACGTCGAGCCCCGCGACGTCGCCGAGCACGTTCAGCTCGGAGTCGTCGATCGCCCAGATGCCCCAGCTGACCTCGTCGAGCGCCCAGCTGGTCGCGGCGCTGTCGTTCGTGAACTCACGGTTGGTCTCGGTCCAGAGCGCGCGGTTCTTCGCCGCGTCGCTACGCCAGTCCATCGGGGAACCAGAGCGCGATCTCGCGCTCGCCCGACTCCGTGGAGTCGGAGCCGTGCACGAGGTTGTTCGGCATCGCGAGCGCATACGTGCCGCGCAGCGAGCCGGGCTTCGCCTCGGCCGGGTTCGTCGCTCCGATCGTCACCCGGCACGTGGCGACCGCACCCTCCCCCTCGAACACCATCGCGAGCGTCGGGCCCGAGGTGATGAAGTCGACGAGCTCGCCGAAGAACGGCTTCTCGCGGTGCTCCGCGTAATGCTCCTCGCCGAGCGGCCGGGAGGCGATGAGCAGCCGCGCGGCGCGCAGCACGAGGCCGCGCCGCTCGAAGCGCGCCATGATCTCACCGGCGAGGCTCCGCCCGACCGCGTCGGGCTTCGCAAGGATGAGGGTGCGCTCGACCGCCATCGGGCGGGTGATGCTACCGGGGACTCAGCTGGTTGCGCGGCGCGAGCCGCGGGCCTGCCGGGTCGGGCGCTTCGCCTCGACCACCTTGGTCGACGACTCGTCGTGCTCGATCGGCGTCCGGCAGTACGGGCAGACCTGCCAGAGCGGCTCGAGTGGGCGGTTGCACGTCGCGCATGCCTGGCGGAGCTTCGTCGTACAGATCGGGCAGACGAGGAAGTCCTCCTCCACCTCGGCACGGCACACGGGACAGCGCAGGTCGCGGCCGCCGAGCCGTTTCTCCATCGCCTTGATCTCGAGCGCGCGCTCGCGGATGTCCTCGAGGTACTCGGGCGGGCGGAAGAGCATGTAGACCAGCGGCCCGATGAAGGGGACGACGCCGAGCGCGGTCGCGACGCCGATCAGGAGCTTGTCGTCGATCCGCCGGCGCGCGTCCTTGAAGACCCAGTAGATCGTCGCGACCCAGAAGACGATCACGAAGAAGACCAGGAGGTTCCTGACGACGTACCACGTCGACGAGTGGAAGAAGTCGTGGACGCTGCTGAAGGCGGATGCGGTCACAGGAGGATCCTTCCTAGCGCGTACCCGGCCGCGAAGGCTGCGCCCACGAAGATGGCGAGCACCGCGAGTGCGAAGAGGAAGACACTGATCCGCTCACCGCGCCGCGTCATCGTATGCATTTCACCGGTCGTCGCAGAGGTCGGCAAGGAGATAGAGCGACCCGGTGACCAGCACGGGCCGGCCCAGCTCCCGCGCGTGTGAGAGCGCGGCATGGGGGTCGTCGACGGCCTCGACCGCGGCGAACCAGGGAGCGGCGCGCCCGGCGAGGGCGGCGGCGGAAAGCGCCCGCGGGCTCGACGACGCCGTCGCGATCAGGGTGCTCCCGGCGCGGGACAGTCGCTCGAGCATCGCGTCGGCGTCCTTGTCGGCGAGGATCGAGGCGACGACGACGTAGCCCGCCGGCCCGGGCAGCCGCGCGAGCAGCCAGTCGACCGCCTCCGGCGTGTGGGCGCCGTCGCGGACCTCGCCGTTCGCGCGCAGCTCAAGGCGCCCCGGGAGCGGCGCGGCGACGAGCCGGTCAACCGGGCGGCCGAGAAACGCCTCCGCGGCCTCGCGCGCCCCGCCGGTCACCGTCTTGCTTCGTGGGACGAGTGCGGCGAACTCGGCGTCGGGCAGGACGACGGTCTCGGCGGCGTGCGCGACGGCGAGCTTCTCGGCCGCGATCGCCTCACGCGTCGAGCCGAGGACGTCGGTGTGCTCGAGCCCGACGTTCGTAAGCAGCACGATCGGTGCGTCGATCACGTTGGTCGCGTCGTGCCGTCCGCCGAGGCCGGCCTCGACGACCGCCACCTCGACACCGCGGGACGCGAAGTCGGCGAACGCGGCTGCCGTCAGCACCTCGAACTGCGTCGCGCCGGCATCCTCCGCCTGCGGGCGGACGCGCGCGATCGCGGCCTCGAATCGCTCCGGAGTCGTCTCGAGCCGCTCGTGCCAGCCGGAGACGTGCGGCGAGGTGTACGCGGCCGATTCGAGCCCTTCGGCGCGCAGCGTCGCGGCGATTGCGCGGGTCGCGGTCGACTTGCCCTTCGTGCCGACGACGTGGAGGGACGAAAACGAGCGCTGCGGGTCGCCGAGCGCGGCGAGCAGCGCGCGGATCCGCTCGAGCCCGAACCCGTCGACCGGCCACGGCGACAGGGACTCCAGCCAGCCGAGGGTCGAGGTGGCAGCCACCCTCACGAGAGTGTCACGGACCGTCCACAGCACGGCACGAACGTGGCGCGTTTCCAGGAGGAACGAACCGGCGCCGCCGAAACAGAGCCGGCGGCAGCCGTCGTCACAGGAGTGTCACGGCGCGTCGATCGCATCGAGCTCACGGCGGTAGCGCTCGAGCTTCTCGCGCTCGCCGTCGACGACGTTCGCCGGGGCGTTCTGGACGAAGCGGTCGTTGGCGAGCATCGCCTCCGAGCGGGCGACCTCGGCCTGCAGGCGTGCGCGCTCGGCCTCGAGGCGGCCGTCGGCGGCCGGGCGGGCGCGATCGGGCTTCACCACCGCGGCGAAGATCCGCTCCTCGTCGCCCTCGAGCCGCGGCACGACGCCCGAGCGGCGGAAGACCTGCGCCGCTTCCTGCACGCGCTCGAGCGCGCCGGCCTCGCTCTCGTCGCCGGCCTCCGGCCACGGCGCGACGATCAGCCGTGACGCGCGCGCCGGCAGGTTCGTCCAGATCTCCTCCGTCACGTGGGGCATCAGCGGATGCAGCAGCTTCAGCAGCCGCTCGAGCGCCGCCGTCGCCGTCGCGCGCGCGTCGGCGTCGCCGTCGTAGAGCCGCGCCTTCACCGCTTCGAGGTACCAGTCGCAGAAGTCGTCGAACGTGAGGTGGTACAGCTCGTCGGTGACGTGAGCGAAGTCGAAGTCGGCGAGCAGCCGCTCGACCGCGCGCTGCGTCTGCGACAGTCGCGCCAGGATCCACCGCTCCTCGAGCGACGACGGCCGCTCCTCCGGAAGCACCCCCTCGCACGCGGTGACGATCAGCCGCGCGGCGTTCCACAGCTTGTTCGCGAGCTTGCCGCCCTCCTCGATTGCCGCATACGAGAAGCGCACGTCCTGCGTGAGCGAGTTCTTGAGCAGCCCGTAGCGGGTCGCGTCGGTGCCGTAGCGGTCGATCAGCTCGAGCGGGTCGATCCCCGTGCCGAGCGACTTCGACATGCGCCGCCCGTCCGGCGCGAGCACGGTCGAGTGGATGACGACGTCGGTGAACGGGATCTCGCCGAGCAGCTCGAGCCCGGAGAAGATCATCCGGTTCTCCCAGAGGCGGATGATCTCGCGCGCCGTCGTTTGCAGGTCACCGGGATAGAAGTAACGGAGGTCATCGGTGTCGTCGGGCCACCCGAGCGTCGCGAACGGCCAGAGCGCGGACGAGAACCACGTGTCGAGCACGTCGGTCTCGCGTTCGAGCGACGTCGCGCCGCACTCGGCGCACGCCGCCGGCTCCGTTTCCTCGACGGTCACGTGCCCGTCTGCGCAGTACCAGACCGGCAGCTGGTGGCCCCACCAGATCTGGCGCGAGATGTTCCAGGCCGGCGCGCTCTCGAGCGAATCGATCGCGAAGCGATGCTGGCTCTCCGGGTGATACCGCACTTCGCGGTTGCGGAGCGCCTCCAGCGGCCGCTGCTTGATCTCGTCCATCGAGCACCACCATTGCAGGGAGATCAGCGGCTCGATCCGGTTCTCGCAGCGCTCGCACAGCGCGACGCTGTGCCGATAGTGCTCGCGCTGCTCGAGCTGCCCGCGCTCCTTGATCCAGTCGAGGATCTTCACCTCCGCCTCGGCCTGCGTCAGGCCGTCGAGCCCGTCGACGCCGGTGAGGCGCCCGTCCGGCCCGATGCACATCGGCTCCGGCAGCCCGTGGTCGCGGCCGATCTCGAAGTCGGTCGGATCGTGGCCCGGCGTGATCTTCAGAGCGCCGGTGCCGAACTCGCGCTCGACGCGCTCGTCGGAGATCACCGGCACGCGCCGCTCGACCCACGGCACGATCACCTCGCGTCCGATCAGGTGCCGGTAGCGATCGTCGTCGGGATGCACGGCGACGGCCACGTCGGCCGGGATCGTCGCCGGACGAACGGTCGCGATCGGGATGTAGCCGTCGCCGTCCGCGAGCGGGTAGCGGATCGTCGAGAGCGTGTCGTCGACGTCGACATGGACGAGCTCGAGGTCGGACAACGACGTGAGGTGATACGGGCACCAGTTGATGATCCGGTTCGCGCGATAGATCCAGCCGCGACGGTAGAGGTGGACGAAGAAACGCATGACGGCACGGATGTAGTCGTCGTCCATCGTGAAGCGCGTGCGGCGATAGTCGAGCGACGCGCCCATGCGTCGGAACTGCACGAGGATCTTGCCGCCGTACTCGTGCAGCCACTCCCAGACGCGCTCCTCGAAGCGCTCGCGGCCGAGCTCCTGCCGCGACGTCCCCTCGGCCACCAGCGCCTTCTCGACGACGTTCTGCGTCGAGATGCCCGCATGGTCGTAGCCGGGCTGGAAGAGGACGTTGTAGCCCTGCATGCGCTTGAAGCGCACCACCGTGTCGCCGAGCGCGAGCTGCAGCGCGTGCCCGGTGTGCAGCTCGCCGGTGACGTTGGGCGGCGGATGCGCATCGACGTACGGCGTGCGCGACGGGTCGGGATCGGCCGCGTAGAGCCCCTCCTCCTCCCACGTCCGCTGCCAGCGCTCCTCGACGCCGTGCGGGTCGTAGCGCGGCTGCATCCCCTCACTCATTCCAGCGATCCTACGGCCGAGCGGGTGTGGGCTAGCCAGCGACTATGCGGCGAAGCGTAGCGTCACGGCAGCCGGCCGTAGGCCTCGGTGGTGAGGAAGTCCTTCATCGGCACCGCGAGCGCGACGTCGGCGAAGACCTCCTTCGCCGCATCGGAGGCGTCGACCTCGGCGATCTCCCGGTGCACGCGGTCCGCGTCGAACCGGCCCGATTGCACCCACGACCAGACCTGCGCGCGCGAGATCTCTGCGGTCGCCGCGTCCTCCATCAGGTTGTCGATCGCCGCAGCGCCGACCCCGTGCAGCCACGCGTCGACATAGCGGACGCCGACGCTCACGTTGACGCGCAGCCCGTCGTCGGTGATCTCGCCGCCCGGCACGTCGAAGTCGATGAGCTCGGACTCGGTCACGTGCACGTCGTCGCGGAGCCGCTCGAGCTGGTTCGGCCGCTCGCCGAGCACCGCGTCGAACTCGGCCCGCGCGGTCGCGACGAGGTCGGGGTGCGCGACCCACGTCCCGTCGAAGCCGTCGCCGGCCTCGCGGTTCTTGTCCTCGCTCACCTTCGCGAGCGCGACGCGATTGACCTCCGGATCGCGGCGCGACGGGATGAACGCCGCCATGCCGCCGATCGCGTGCGCGCCCCGCGCGTGGCACGTGCGTACGAGCAGATCGGTGTAGGCGCGCATGAACGGCACGGTCATCGTCACCTGTGCGCGGTCGGGGAGGACGGCGCCGCGCCGCTTGATGCAGCTGAAGATGTAGTCCCAGCGCCCGGCGTTCAGCGCGCAGGAGTGGTCGCGAAGCTCGTACAGGATCGCGTCCATCTCGAACGCCGCCAGGATCGTCTCGATCAGCACCGTGCACTTGATCGACCCATGCGGCAGGTCGAGCTCGTCCTCGGCGATCGCGAACGCCCGCGCCCACAGCCGCGCCTCCTCGTGCGATTCGAGCTTGGGCACGTAGAAGTACGGCCCGGTCCCGCGCTCGAGCTGCTCGCGCGCGTTCGTGAAGACGGTCACGCCGAAGTCGAACAGCGAGGCACTGACCGGCTCGCCGTCGACGAGGTGATGTCGTTCGACGAGGTGCCAGCCGCGACTGCGCACGAGCAACGTCGCCGTCTCGTCGTTCAGCCGGTAGTGCCTGTCGGGCGTCTCCAGCTCGATCGTGCCGCGCACCGCGTCGTGGACGTTCTGCTGCCCGTCGCGCACGTTCTGCCAGGTGGGCGAGTTCGCGTCCTCGAAGTCGGCCATGAAGACGCGCGCGCCCGAGTTGAGCGCGTTGATCATCATCTTGCGATCGACCGGCCCGGTGATCTCGACGCGCCGGTCGCGCAGGTCGGCGGGGGCCGGGGCGACCGTGAAGTCCTCCGGCGCCCGGACGAAGCGAAGCTCGCTGCCCTCGCGCGCGCGCCGCGCCGCGAGCAGGCGCCGCCGCTCCGGGTCGAGCTCGCGGTGCAGACGGTCGACGAACGCGAGCGCCGCGGGCGACAGCACGTCTCCCATCACGCCGTCAGTCGTAGCTGCGGACCACGGTCTCGGCGACGCAGACGGGCTTCTCGCCGCCCTCCCGCTCGACGGTCGCGAGCATCGTCGTCTGCCGGCCGCCGGAGATCTCCTCGACCTCTTTCACCTCGAAGGTGACCCGGACGCGCGAGCCCACGGGCACGGGCGCCGGGAAGCGCACCCGGTTGACGCCGTAGTTGATGCCCATGCTGCCCGTCTTCGGGATCACCTCGTCCGAGGCAACCGGAAGGAGCGACAGCGTCAGGTACCCGTGCGCGATCGTCGAGCCGAACGGCCCCGCCTTCGCGCGCTCCGGGTCGACGTGGATCCACTGGTGGTCGCCGGTCGCGTCGGCGAACCCGTCGATCCTCTCCTGCGTGATCTCGATCCAGCTCGAGGGCCCGAAGACGTCGTCGACCTGCACGGCGGCTACGCGGACTCTTCGGCGAGCTCGGCCTCGTCGAGGCCGCCGCCGGCGCTCGTCACGAGCGTCGGCTTGAGACCCTTCTCGATCGTCTCCTTGGTGATCACGCACTTGGAGACGTCCTTGCGCGACGGCAGCTCGAACATCACGTCGAGCAGCGCGTTCTCGATGATCGACCGCAGCCCGCGCGCGCCGGTCTCGCGGTCGAGCGCCCTGTCGGCGATCGACCAGAGCGCGTCGTCGGTGAAGACGAGGTCGATGTGGTCGTAGTTGAAGAAGCGCTGGTACTGCTTGACGAGCGCGTTCTTCGGCTCGGTGAGGATCTGGACGAGGTCCTCGCGCTTGAGCTGGTGCACCGCGGACACGACCGGCAGCCGGCCGATGAACTCCGGGATCAGCCCGAAGTTGAGGAGGTCCTCGGGCATCACGCCGCCGAGCAGCTCCGCGCTCTCGCTGTCGCGCTTCGACGAGATCTGCCGGCCGAAGCCGACGGCGTTCTTGCCGATCCGCTTCGCGATGATCTTGTCCAGGCCGGCGAACGCACCGCCGCAGATGAAGAGGATGTTCGTGGTGTCGATCGAGAGGAACTCCTGGTGCGGGTGCTTGCGCCCGCCCTGCGGCGGGACCGACGCCACCGTCCCCTCGAGGATCTTCAGCAGCGCCTGCTGCACACCCTCGCCCGACACGTCGCGGGTGATCGACGGGTTGTCCGCCTTGCGCGCGATCTTGTCGACCTCGTCGATGTAGATGATCCCCGTCTCCGCCTTCTTGATGTCGAAGTCGGCGGCCTGGATCAGCTTGAGGAGGATGTTCTCGACGTCTTCGCCCACGTAGCCGGCCTCGGTCAGCGCCGTGGCGTCGGCGATCGCGAACGGGACGTTGAGGATGCGCGCGAGCGTCTGCGCGAGGTGCGTCTTGCCGCACCCGGTGGGGCCGAGCAGGAGGATGTTCGACTTCTGCAGCTCGACGTCGCCGTCCTCGGCGCCCATCTGCACGCGCTTGTAGTGGTTGTAAACCGCGACGGAGAGCGTCCGCTTCGCCTCCTCCTGCGAGACGACGTAGTCGTTCAGCGAGGAGTAGATCTCCTTCGGGCGCGGCAGGTTGTCGAGGTCGAGCGAGCTCGGAGCGGTGAGCTCCTCGTCGATGATCTCGTTGCAGAGATCGATGCACTCGTCGCAGATGTAGACGCCCGGGCCGGCGATCAGCTTCTTGACCTGCCGCTGCGACTTGCCGCAGAAGCTGCAGAGAAGCTGCTCGTTTCCTTCGCTCGCCCGCGCCATCCCAGTCTCCTTTTACTCCAGTTTCGCCTCGACGGCTAGGCAGCCGCCGCAGCCGGCCCTGTCTCGCGGTGGGTGATGACCGAGTCGATGATCCCGTAGTCCTTGGCTTCGGCGGGGCTCAGGAAGAAATCCCTTTCCATATCGCGCGAAATCTCCTCCTGGGACTTGCCGGTGTGGTGGGTGTAGATCTCCTCCAGGCGCCGCTTGAGGCCAATCACCTCGCGGGCCTGGATCTCGATGTCGGTGCCCTGGCCCTGGAACCCGCCGGAGACCTGGTGGATCAGGATCCGTGAGTTCGGCAGCGACATCCGCTTCCCTTTCGCGCCGCCCGCCAGGAGCAGCGAGCCCATGCTCATGGCGATCCCGACGCAGATCGTCTGCACGTCCGGCTTGATGAACTGCATCGTGTCGTAGATCGCGAGGCCCGCGTACACCGACCCGCCGGGCGAGTTGATGTAGAGGTTGATGTCCTTGTCGGGGTCCTCCGACTCGAGGTGGAGGAGCTGCGCGATGATCAGGTTCGCGATCTGGTCGTCGACCGGCGTGCCGAGGAAGACGATGCGCTCCGCGAGGAGGCGCGAGTAGATGTCGAAGGCACGCTCGCCGCGCGATGTCTGTTCTACGACCATCGGGATCAGTGGCATGTGTTCGTCACTCCTTGGTGCCGGGGGTCCATAGCTTCGGGGCGTCCGCCTGTTGCTCCTGCCCTGGCGTCCAGATGCTCTCGCGGGCCTCGTGGAGCTCGGGCGCGATCGGCTTGACCTCGGCGGCGACGCGGTCGAGCGCCTTCTGCAGGCGCAGGTCGGCGCGCACGCGTTCGGCGCCGCCGTCGGCGACGAAGGCGTCGATGTCCTCCTCCGATTCGCCGGCCTCGCGCAGGTCTTCGCGGATCTGCTCGTCGGTGACCTCGATCCCGAGCGAGTCGGCGACGGCCTCGAGCACGAGCTCGCGCGCCACCGAGTTCGTCGCCTCGGCGCGCAGCCTCTGCTCGAGCACCTCGGGCGACTGGCCGGTCAACTGGAGGTACGACTCGGCGTCGATCCCGCGCGCCTGCAGGCTGCGCGCCAGCCCGGTGAGCAGCTCGCGCGTCCGCAACTCGACCAGCGGGCCGGACGCGTCGACGTTGGAGGCCTTCACCAGCTCGTCCACGGCCGCGGCGCGAAACACGCTCTCGAGCTCGTCGGCGACCTCGCTGCGGAGGCGGTCTTCGATCTCCGCGTGCAGCTCGGCGTACGTCTCGAACTCGGATGCTGCCTGCGCGAGCTCGTCGTCGAGCGGCGGCAGCACGCGCTCGAAGACCGATTTCACGGTGACGGTCGCTCGGCGCGTCTGACCGTCCGCCAGCTCGTAGGCGATCTCGCGGCTCTCGCCCGGCTCCAGCCCGCGGATGCCGTCGTCGATCTCCTCGACCAGCCGCTCCGAGCCGACCTCGACGATGTAGTCGCGCTGGGCCGTCCCGTCCTCGGCGCCGAGGTCGGCGACGACCGTGTCGCCCTCCTGCGCGCCGCGCCCTTCGACGGGCGCGAGCTCGGCGACCGATCGCTGCAGCGCCTCGAGCTCCGCGTTCACCGCCTCCTCGGGCGCGGTCGCCTCGTGCTTCGGCACCTCGAGCTGCGTCCAGTCGGCGGGCTGCGGCTTCGGACGGACGGCCACCGTGGCCGAGAAGCGCCAGCCCTCCGAGTCGGACGTCGGCAGGTCGTACTCGTACTCGGGCTGCGCCGACGGGTTCAGACGCGCGCGTGTCGCCGCGCTCCAGAACCAGCCGCTGATGTGGCTCTCGACGGCCTCGGAGTAGATGCGCTCGCGGCCGACACGCTGCACGAGGATCGGCATCGGAACCTTGCCGCGCCGGAAGCCGGGGATCCGCACGCTCGCTGCGAGATCGGCGGCTGCGTGCTCGACGGCGTGGTGCACGTCGCCGGCCGGCACGTCGACCGTCAGCTTGACCTGATCCTCCGCGAGCTGCTCGATCTGCGTGGCCATCGGGTCCGGCCATTGAATCATGCGGGTAGCGTCTGGCCGATGGACGTCGCCGACGCGATTCGCACGCGCAGGACGCACAAGCAGTACGGCCCGGAGCCGGTCGACGACGGCACCCTCGCCTCGCTGCTCGAGCTCGCCCGCTGGGCGCCGAACCACCATCTGACGCAACCGACGCGGCTGCGCGTGCTCGGCCCCGCGACGCGCGCGGAGCTCGAACGGGCGTGCGGCGAGAAGGAAGCCGCGAAGCTCCGGCGCGCACCGACGCTCGTGCTCGTGACGGCGGCGCTCGGCGGCGACCCGCGCACGGACGAGGAGGATCTGCTCTCGGCGGGGTGCGCAACCTACGCGATCCTGCTCGGCGCGACGGCGCTCGGCCTGGCGTCGTACTGGCGCACGCCGGCGGGATTCGACGAGCCCGTCGCCCGCGGCGTCCTCGGCCTCGCGGCGGACGAGCGGATCGTCGGCCTCGTGCATCTGGGCCCGCGGGCCAGCGAGCCGCCGGTCAAGGAGCGCCCGCCGCTCGCCGAGCTGGCCCGGTTCCTGCCGTGACGCTCGCTACGCCGGCCAGCGGCCGCCGGCCTTCGCCCGCTCGACCTCGGCGAGCCCGGCGGGATGCATCCTGCCCGCTCGCGTGAGCCCCTCGGCGCGCTCCGCATTGCGCGCCGTCCAGTTGCTCCGGCGGCGGCGCGGGGTGAACCGCTGGCGGTACGTGGCCGCGTCGCGCCGGCCCACCAGTCCGTCGATCCAGCCGTGCGCGATCGCCTCGTCGAGCGCGTCGTCGTAGCTCAGGCTGGTCGGCGCGGTCGCCCCTTTCTTCGCGAGGACGAGCCACACGCCAACCTGTTGGTCGACATGCGCGGCGAGCCAGCTGCGCCATTCGGCCGCACCGGCGACGAGCAGTTCGGCCGCTTGGTCGGGCATCCGCAGGTGCGGGCGAGAGGAGTCGAACCTCCAAGGGCCTTCGGCCCACCGGGACCTAAACCCGGCGCGTCTTCCAGTTCCGCCACGCCCGCGCGGTCACGCGGAAGCGTAACCGCGCGGGCGGAAGCCGAACCCTCGGGCGCGGGCAGAGTGCGCATCATCGAGACGGCGGCCATTGTTGCGACCTCCTGCTCGCGGAGGCCCCTCTGCGCACGAAACGTACTGGCCGAGTCGCTTATGAGAGATGGAATAATGCGATTGTGAGTAAGGCGCCGGTGAACCCGTTTCGCTTCGGCGCTCTCGCGCTCGGCGCCGCGTTCACCGACCGGCAGGCCGAGCTGCGAGAGCTCGTGGCCGAGCTCGCAAACGGCCAGGACGTCCTCGTCTACGCGCCGCGGCGCTACGGCAAGTCGTCGCTCGTGCTGCGCGCGGCGGCGCGGGCCGAGCGCGACGGGGCGCTCGTCGGGTACGTCGACCTCCTGAAGGTGACGAGCAAGGAGCGACTCGCGGCGGCCCTGGCCCGGACGATCCACCGCGATCTCGACACCGCCCCGGGCCGCGCCTTCGAGCGCGCCGCCGAGCTGTTCCGGGGGCTGCGCATCGTCCCGTCGATGGAGGTCGACCCGCAGGACGGCACGCTCAGCTTCAGCTTCCGCGCAACGCGCCGCCGGAGCGATATCGACGACACGATCGAGGCACTGCTCGAGCTGCTCGGACGCGTCGCCGACGAGCGGGAGCGGCGCGTCGTGATGATCTTCGACGAGTTCCAGGAGATCGTCGAGCTCGACCGCCGCTACCCCAACCTGCTGCGCGCCGTGTTCCAGGCGCAGCCGGAGGTCGCGCACGTCTACCTCGGGAGCAAGCGGCACATCCTCGACCGCATCTTCGACGATCGCAACGAGCCGTTCTGGCGCAGCGCGAAGAAGCTCGAGATCGGCCTGATCCGCAAGGATCTGTTCGCGCGCTTCGTCCGGGCACGGTTCGACCGCACGGACAAGGGCATCACCGAGGCCGCCGCGGCGCAGCTGCTCGAGCTGACGGCAGGGCATCCGTACGCGACGCAGGAGCTCGCACACGAGGTCTGGGAGCGAACGCCGGTCGGCGCGTTCGCCTACGAGTCCGACGTCGAGGCCGGTCTCGTGAACGTGCTGCGCGGCGAGCACAACCATCTCGAGCAGCTGTGGACCGACGCGCCGCGCACCCAGCGTCGGCTGCTGAGCGCGCTCGCCGCGGAACCGACGACGTCGCCCTACGCCGAGGACTACCGGCTCGCACACGACCTGCCGCCGGCGCCGACGCTGCAGTCCGCGCTCACGGCACTCGTCCGCAAGGAGCTCGTCGCGCGTGTCGAGGACGGGACGCTCGCGATCATCGAGCCCTTCCTCGCCGCCTGGGTCGCGCGCGAGACGCTGTAGCGAGAGCTACGCGACCGCCGTCACCACGAGCGCGACGATGTCGAAGCGATACGGCGTCTCGTCGCCGAGCTCCCTCGTGATCCGCTCGATCACCTCGTCCGGGTCGGCGCCGCGCTCGGCGAGCTCGTGTGTGAGCGGCGATCCGGTGACGAAGCCGGTGGCGATGTCGCGCGACGACGGGCTCTCGGCCAGGAAGCGCACCTCCTCGATGCGCGGGTCGGCCCAGCCGGCCGCTCCGAAGTCGGCGCGGACACGATCCGGGTCGAAGTAGCCGTGCGGCGCGTCGAGGAAGGTGGGGGGCGACTCCGGGTAGAGCTCGTTGAGCGCGGCCTCGATCCCGCGCGCGTGCGGATGCTCGGCGACGCTGCCCCAGACGCTCGCGATCAGCACCCCGCCGGGCGCGAGCACGCGCCGTGCCTCCCGGAGGCCCTGCACCTTGTCGGGCAGGAACATCAGTCCGAACTGGCACACGACCACGTCGAACGTCCCGCCGTCGAACGGCAGGGCCTGGGCATCGGCCTGCTGCCAGGTGATCCCTCGATCGGGGACGGCCGATCGCGCGTAGTCGAGCATCGGCGGATTCAGGTCGGTGGCGACGAGCCTGGCGGACGCCGGCAAGGCCGCGCGAAGGTGGCCGGTGACGCGGCCGGTCCCGCACGCCAGCTCGAGCACGGAGATGCCCTCGCCGACCGGGATCCGGGCGGCGACGTCGACCGCGTAGGGCTCGAAGAGCGCGGGTCCCATATAGCGGTCGTAGTTGGCCGGTACCGAGCCGGAGAACGAGGCGTGACTGCTCATGCCGGGCTCAAGCCTAGACATCCTGATGCCGATGTCTGAAGCGTGGATCTCCCGGTGGACCTGAACACCCACGCCCACCTGCTGCGGGACCTCCCCGTGCTGGTCGGCGTGTTCATCGTGGTCCTCTGGCTGCTCTTCCGCTTCGCAAGCCGCTGAAGCGCGAGAACACCCGGAGCCGGCTCGATCGTCAGGCGAGCGCGCGCTCGAGAGCAGCCTTGCCGCTGGGGCCGCCGTGGGTCGCGAGCACGAGCTCGACCGGCAGCTCGAGCAGCGGGCGCAGGCTCTCGGCGACCTGCTCGGGCGCCACGTCCGCGGGTAGCCACTCGACCGGGATCTCCAGGCCGTGGCCGAAATCGACGAGCGTGTCTCCGGCGATGACTACGCCATGGCTCTCGACCCACAGAACGAGGTCGTTGGGCAGTCTTCCCGCGCGTGCCTCGACTCCGACCGGTAGCCGCTCGCCGGCCGAGTACAGGTTTGCCGAGCCCCTGTCGCCATCCAGGAGCCAGGCGACGTCAGGGCTGCCCTCGTCCGGCGGTGGCGTGAAGACGGGCGAGCCGAGTCGCTCCACGAGGCTCCGCGTGTCGCGCTCGTGCCATGGGCACGTCAGCACCACCGCGACCTCTCGGCCGTTCGCAAGGCGCTCGATCTCGCTCGGAACGTCTAGCGGATCGAAGAGCAGCAGGCGCTCACCGTCGCCGATCGCATACGAGGAGACGACCCCGCGCGCCGCTTCGTTCGGCGGCCCGGACGTCGCGGCAACTCGTTCGCGAAGCGCCTCGTTCTCAGGGCCGGTCCAGTCCGGGTGCGACGCCTCCCAGCACCAGACGCCTGCCTCCAGCTCGCGCATGGAGCGATGCTACGCGAGGGGCTGCGGCCGAAACACAGCGACGTCGCCGCATGCTGCGCGACGACGCGATTCTCGAGTGGCCCCGGCAGGAATCGAACCTGCGCACGGAGCTTCGAAGGCTCCCGCTCTGTCCTCTGAGCTACGGGGCCGGGCCGCCGTCAGCGTAGCGACGGCTCCGGGCCGAGCTCCTCGATCCGGTAGCCGTCCGGGTAGCTGCGATGCCGCTCGAGCGTCCGCAGCCTCGGCCGCCGTCGCGCCGGTAGCACCGAGACAACGCGCGACCGCGAGCGAACGGCCGCCTCGGCCACGGCGCGCAGCCGGCCGGGTGGGTGCGGGAAGCCGAGCGCGTCGAGCAGCGGCTCGTCGAGCAGCGCATGAACGAGCGGGCGCCCGAGCCGCTTCGGCAGCCCCGGGAACCAGTCGAGGAACAGGTCGCGCGTCGCGACCGCGATCCGGTGGCCCTCGTCGGTGTAGGCGAACCGCTCGCGCTCGAACTCGACGTTGAACCGCTCGAGCTCCTCGAGCGTGACGGGCAGCTCGCGGATGCCCATGTGGCGGCCGACCGAGCGCCAGAAGTGGAACGTCCCCTGCCGCTCGACCTCGAGCAGCCGCCGCCGGCCGTAGCGCTCGTTCCAGCGAAGCGGCTCGAGCGCCATCGTCGACAGCACGTAGAGGTAGTCGTCGTTCGCGATCTCGAAGCGCGCGTGAATCGCGTTCATCCGCCGGAGTGCGGCGCGGCCGAGCGGGCTCGCCAGGCCCAGCTCGCAGAACGCGGCGATCAGGAGCTTGGTGTCGTCGTAGCGCTTCTGCGGTGCGCGGGTGAGCTCACCCGTCGAGGCGAGGAGCCGCGCGATCGAGGGCACGGCATAGGTGCGGTAGAACGCGAGCTCGAGCGCCCGCTGCGTGTCCCAGGGGAACTCGAGCGCAGCGTCGACGAAGACGATGCGCTCGGCGTCCCGCTCCGGGTCGAGTCGCCGGAGCTCCTGCAGATGGCGCGACTCGACCATCAGGGTGGCAGAGGGGACTCGAACCCCCGACCACCGGGACCACAACCCGGGGCTCTACCAACTGAGCTACTGCCACCGTGCGGGGGCATCGTATCGGCGCTACGCAGGCGCGCTGAAGATGCTCTGGAGCCGGTCGACCGCGTCCGGCGCGAGCCGGTAGAACGCCCACGTCCCGCGGCGCTCCGCCTCGACGAGGCCGGCCTCGCGCAGGACTCGCAGGTGGTGCGACACGGTCGGCTGCGACAGGTCGAACGCCGCCGTCAGGTCGCAGACGCAGCACTCGTCCGACGCGAGGCGGTTGACGATCGCGACGCGCGTCGGATCGGACAGCGCCTTGAACGTGCCGGCCAGGTCGGTCGCGGCGGCGGCCGACATCACGGGCGTGCCAGGGCCGCAGCAGAGGGGCTGGAGGACGGGGAGCACTTTCATCGACGATCGTCAATATAGCTGCTACGGTGCGTCCATCGACGATCATCGATGAAGGAGGTGGCGATGAGCCTCGCGGCGAGCTGTGACTGCGGCCCGGACTGCGACTGCGCCGACTGCGACTGCGGTTGCTGCTGAGACCCGGTCGGCCGGCGTCAGCCGGCCGACCACCATCACGCACGCCCGAAAGACGCCGTCTAGTTGACGTCGCGGCGCGCAGCTGCGGCGACGGCGGCGAGCGCGAAGGCGATCGTCCAGGCGAGCAGCATGACGCCGCCTGCTGCGGCGGGGAGGAGATGCGTGGTCGTCAGACCGATCAGCGCGTCCGAGGAGTGAGTGGGCGCGAAGCGGCCGACGGAGGGGACGAAGGCGAAGAGGAGGTTCTCGACGACGAACCCCCAGGCGAGCAGGCCGATGATGGCGCCGACCTGGTTGCGGACGACCATGCCGATGCCGACGCCGAGTGCGCCCCAGAGCGCGACCCCGGCCAGCGTCCCCAGGAGGAGCAGTGCCGTCTGGCCCGTGTCGAGCGCGTAGTCGATGCCGCGCCCGGCCAGGGTCGCGTAGCCGATCGCGAACCCGAGGCCTTCGCCGACGACGCCGAAGACGATGCCCGCGAGGAGCCCGGCGGCGAGCTTGGCGCCGACCACCCGGGAGCGGCGCGGAGTGAAGAGGAAGGTGGGGCGGATCGTGCCGAAGCGATATTCGCTGGTGACGAGCATGATCCCGGCGAGCGCCGAGAAGACGCCGGCGAGGCTGCCCACGCTGAGCAGCCCGCGCTGATCCTCGGTGCGCATCAGATTCGGTGCCTTCGTGAGCAGTCCGGAGAGCAGCGAGAAGAGCAGGACCAGCGCGACCATGCCGAGCACGATCCCGACGGTCGTGCGCGTCGAGCGGATCTTCAGGAGCTCGGCTTTCACCTGTTGGATCACGGCTGCGGCTCCGACGTGAGCTCGAGGAAGACGTCCTCGAGCGAGGAGCCGTCGGCGACCAGCTCGTGGATGGGCACACCTGCCGTGAACGCGAGATCGCCGATCCGCTCGCTGGTCACGCCGTGCACGAGCAGGCTGTCCTCGTTCACCGCCGTCGCTTCGATCTGCTCCTGCCGGAGCGCCTGCTGCAGCTGCGCCCGTTCGGGCGTCCGGACCCGAACCGACCCGCCGACGCGGGCGGTGAGCTGCGCCAGCGACGACTCGACCACGAGCTTGCCGCGGTTGATGATCAGCACCTGGTCGACGGTCTGCGCGACCTCCGCGAGCACGTGACTCGAAATGAGCACGGTCCGGCGGTCGGCGGCGAAGGCGCGAAGGAAATCGCGCAACCAGCGGACGCCCTCCGGGTCGAGCCCGTTCGCCGGCTCGTCGAGGATCAACAGTTCCGGATCGCCGAGCAACGCCGCGGCGAGCCCCAGCCGCTGGCGCATCCCGAGCGAATAGCCCTTGACGCGGCGACCTGAAGCCCCCTCGAGCTCGACCAGACGGAGCACCTCCTCGACGCGCGCATCCGGCACGCTCGCCGCGCGGCTCAGCATCCGCAGGTGGTCGCGGCCGGAGCGGCCTGGATGGAAATCGGTCGCCTCGAGAACCGCCCCGACCCGCAACGCCGGCCGATCCAGCTCGTCATACGGGCGGCCGAAGATCAGCGCGCTGCCGTTGCTCGGCTCGGCGAGCCCGAGCAGGATTCGCAGCGTCGTCGTCTTGCCGGCGCCGTTCGGGCCGAGAAAGCCGGTGATCGTGCCGGGCGCGAGCGCAAACGAGAGGGTGTCGACCGCGAGCACCGAGCCGAATCGCTTCGTCAGGGACTCGGCCACCACCACCGCGCCGGAGGCGGCGGTCGCAACGGCTGCGGGCCGGTCGGACATCAACCGAGCACGGTACTCGTCGAGGCGGCGACGGTGTCACGACCGCGATGGTCGCCGGAACCAGTGCGCCCGGGAGGATTCGAACCCCCGACCCGCGGCTTAGAAGGCCGCCGCTCTTCCACTGAGCTACGGGCGCGTCGGGGTCAAGCGTAGCCCCGCACCAGGCTGGGCTCGCGCCCACCACCCTCGACACGTCGAGGTTGTTACGGTCTCACCGTGAGCCTCCGCTCGTCGCCCGCCGTCGAGCACGTCGCGCTTCCGCGCGGCGGCACCGTCACGGTCTGGGTCGGCGTGCCCGACGACCCGTACATCGACGACAAGACGCAGCTGACGACGGTGGACGTCCAGCTCCGCGAGGGCCGCTCGGTGCTCGCGAGCGTGTCGACCGTGCTCGAGCCGGACGATGTCTCCGGCGGCGTCGCGCTCGCGCGCGAGGTGCGCGAGGCGCTCGAGGCCGGCGAGATCGGCCTTCACGCGCACGACCTCGAGCCGTTCGCGGACCGCCCGCGCTGACGCTCGGACGGCGGGACGTTCCGCGCGTCCCGGCACGTTGACCCTCGCATGGCGGCGCACCGCTCGCTCGGCGTGCTCCACGGAAGCGCGCTGTACATCGGCGCGCTCGTCGGCCCGGGGCTGCTGCTCGTGCCGGCGCTGGCGGCGGAGCGTGCGGGAGCGGCATCGATCGTCGCGTGGATGGCGCTGCTCGTGCTCTCCGCCCCGCTCGCCGTCACGTTCGGGGCGCTCGGCGTCCGGCATCCGGTTGCCGGCGGCGTCTCGACATACGTTCAGGAAGGGCTCGGCGACGAGGCGGCCGCGGTCACCGGGAGCTGGTTTCTCGCCGCCGTGCTGATCGGCGCGCCGGCGGTCTCCCTGATCGGCGGGTACTACGTCGCCGCGCTCACCGGCTCGGGCACCGGAGTCGCGACGAGCGTCGGCATCGCGATGTTCGTCGCCGTGCTGGCCGCCAACGTGCTCGGCCTGCGCGTGTCGGCCGGCTTCCAGCTCGCGTTGTCGTCGGTGCTGATCGCCGTGGTCGCCGTCGCCGTCGCCGTCGCGCTCCCGTCGCGCGGCGGCGACAACTGGACCCCGTTCGCGCCGCACGGCTGGTGGGCGGTCGGCACGGCGGCGAACATCCTCGTCTGGCTGTTCGTGGGCTGGGAGGCGGTGGCGCAGCTCGCCGGCGACTTCCGCCGACCCGAGGTCGACCTGCCGCGCTCGATTGCGATCGCGTTCGTCGCCGTGACGCTCCTCTACCTCGGCCTCGCGGTGGCGACGATCGGCGTCACCTCCGGCACACGCTCGACGGTCCCGCTCGCCGACCTGATCGCCGTCGGGTTCGGGCGCGCAGGGCGAGACACGACGGCCGTGCTCGCCGTCGCGCTGACGATGGGCACGATGAACGTCTACCTCAGCGGGGCAGCGAAGCTCGCCGCCTCGATGGGCGCGACCGGGACGCTGCCGCAGTGGCTCGCCGGCGATGCGTGGCGCAGCGTCCCGCGGCGGCCGCTCGCCGTGTTCGCCCCCGTGGTGATCGCGGTCCTCGCGGCGCTCGCGGCCGGCGTCGGCAGCACCGACGACCTCATCCGCGCCACCTCGGCGCTATTCATCGCCGTGTACCTGCTCGCGCTCACCTCGGCGAGCCGCATCCTCGACGGCGCGGTCCGGGCGGCCGCCCTCGTCTCGCTTGCCGCGACCGCGGTTCTCGCGGTCTTCTCGGAGTGGTTCCTCGTCGTGCCGGCGCTCGTCGCCGCCCTCTCGCTGGCGCTCCTGCGGCTCCGCCGGCGACCGTCAGCGAGCGGTCTGCGCGAGCCCGATCGCGACGAGCACGACCGCGGCGCCGACCAGCTGGATCCCGCTCAGTGACTCCGACAGCCACGCCCAGCCGACGAGCGCGCCGACGACCGGCTCGAGCATCGCCACGATCCCCGCGCGCGTCGCCGGGATGTGACGCAGCGCGTTCACGAGCAGGAAGAACGGCACCATCGTCCCGAGCACGATCATCCACGCCGCGAGCACCCACACCGGCATGTGCACCGAGGCGAGATTCCCGCCGAGCGACGTCGTCTTCGTCAGCGCGCCCGGCGGGAACGACCACCACGGCGCGACCACGGCCCAGAAGACCGAGGCGAACGCGAAGCCGTAGGCGAGCAGGGAGACGGCGTCGCGCCCGCCGACGACGTGCTCGGCGAGCAGCACGTACAGGGCGTAGGCGAGCGACCCGGCCAGCGCGAATGTGATCCCGGCAGTCGACAGGCTCACCCCTCCGCCGACGACGTCCACGATCAGCGCGAGCCCCGCCAGCGCGAGCGCGAGCGCGACCCAGATGCGGCGCCGAACCGCGTCGTGGTAGACGAAGCGCGCCCAGAGCGCCACGAGCAGGGGCGCGAGGTACTCGATCAGGAGCGCGATCCCGATCGCCAGCCGGTGGATGGCGAGGAAGTAGAACCACTGGACGAAGGCGAGGCCCGCGACCCCGAAGACGAGCAGGTACGGCAGCTCGCGCCGGGTGAGCCGGAGCCGGCCCGGCGCGATCAGCGCGACCACCGCCGCCAGGCCGACGGCCGCGCCGAGCGAGCGAACCTGCGCGAGGCGCTCCGAGGACAGGCCGGTCGTCAGGATCGTCTTCGAGACGGCACCGTTGATTCCCCAGAGCACGGCAGCCGACGCCGCCATCGCGTAGGCGAGGCGCGGCCGGCGCCGCCGGGCGCTCGGAACGGGGAACGCGGCCTCGGTCATACGGGAGCGGCCGCCCGCGGCCGACGGGCCGCGCACCTACACTCAGCTTCAGACGGGACGTAGCTCAGCCTGGTAGAGCGCCGCCTTTGGGAGGCGGAAGCCGTCGGTTCGAATCCGACCGTCCCGATCAGAGCCGGCTCAGAGCTGCCAGTCGCCGTTGCGCAGGACCGGCACCGCGGTGCCGTCGCCGTGCACGCCGTCGACCTCGAGCTCGGGCGATCCGATCATGAAGTCCGTGTGGATCGACGAATGGTTGACGCCGCGATCGCTCCGCTCCTCCGCGGAGAGCTCCGGCGCCCACGCGACGGAGTTGACGATCGCCGCGCCGAGCGCGATGTGGGACGAGGCGTTCTCGTCGAACAGCGTGTCGTAGAAGACCAGGCCGGTCTTCGACACACGCGAGTCGGAGTCGACGAGCGCGACCTCGCCGAGGCGTGCGGCGCCCTCGTCGGTGGCGACGTGCGCCCGCATCACCTCCTCGCCGGACGCCGCGCGCACGTCGACGGCGCGCCCGCCCGCGAAGCGAATGGTGAGGTCGCGGACGATCGTCCCCTGGATCTGCAGCGGCAGCGTCGAGCGGACGACGCCCTCGACGCGGCGGGCGTCGGGCGCGGTGAAGACCTCCTCGGTCGGCATGTTCGCGACGTGCTCGATTCCCCGTGACACGTCGAGCGCCGCCTGCCATTCCGAGGCCGGATGCAGCCCGACGGTCAGGTCGGTTCCGGGACCGCGGTAGCGAAGCAGGTCGAACCGCCGCTCGTTGAGCGTAGCCGCGCGCTGCTGCAGCTTCGCGATGTGCTCGCGCCATGCCGCGACCGGGTCGGGCTCGTCGAGCCGAAGCGCCGTCTCGACCGCCTGCCAGAGCCGGTCGACGTCCGGCTCGCCGAACACCGTCTTCGCCCAGCCCTCGTTCGGGAACGGCACGATCGACCAGTTGGCGAGGCCGTCGGTGAGCGCGAGCCTCGCCGCTGCGAGCTCCCGCATGCGCGACCGCCCGACGCGCTCGCCGTCCAGGTCGGCGAAGAGCTCGGGCTCCGGGTTGCCGGTGATCGTGATGACGGCGCCGCCGGCCTCGCCGAGATCACGGACGCGCTCGACGAGCCAGGGAGGCGAGAAGTCGAGCGCGTCGTCCGCCGCGTGCTGGATGTGCGCCCGCCTGACGTGCTGGTCCGAGTAACCGACGTCGACGTAGCGCGCGCCGACCGAATAGCCCTCGGCCGCGACGGCACGGACGAGCGGCGCGTGCTCGACGAGCGCGTTGATCGCCAGCGTCTGCCCGGGCTGGACGTTCGCACCGACGCGCACGGCCAGCCGCGCCAGCGCGCGGACCCTCTCGACAGGTTCGGACACGGCTCGACAGCCTAGCCTTCGGCCCCGACCGCCACGCCGCCCTAGACTGACGCGCCGTGAGACGCTTCACCGTCGTCGCGCTGCTCGCCGCCGGGGTGCTCGGCGGCTGCGGCAAGACCACGCCGCACTACACGCTGGCGAAGACGTCGGCCTGCCTGCAGCAGGCGGGTGCCTCGCTCGGCGGCCAGCTCGACTTCGTCGCCACGACCGCGACCGGCGGCGCCACGCACGCGCGGCTTCGGGACAACTCGCTGACGCTCGTGTTCGGACAGTCGCAGGGCGACGCCGACAACATCGACGCCGCCTATCGCCGCTTCCGATCCAGCAACGTCGGCATCGACGACGTGCTCCGTCAGCAGGGGAACGCGGTGATGCTCTGGCACGAGCACCCGAACGACGCCGATCTCGCCACGGTCACCGGCTGTCTCAAATAGCACCCTCCTCGTAGAAGAAGCGGCGAAGCCAGAAGGCGAACACGAGGAAGAGCACGAGCGCCTGCTCGGCGGCCATCGTCGTCCCCGCGAGCTCCTGATCGGCGAGCGGGCTCAACCCGAGCACGCGCGGGCGCGCGGCGACATAGAACGAGTACGCGGGCTTCGGGAGCAGCGCGAGCAGAAGCCCGAGCGGCGAGGCGAGCACGAACGCCGCGAACGCGTACCCGGCGCGGAGACCGGACGCGAGCCGTCGCGGCACGTCCTGGAAGAGCGGCCACCAGAAGAGCAGGCCCGTCCCGAAGTAGCACGCGTGCTCCACGTGGATCAGCCACGACTGATGGTGCAGCGCCGCCTGATACACGACCGGCACGTGCCACACGTAGTAGTTGCCGAGCCAGACCGGCAGTGCGACGAACGGATGCGTGGCTGCCCGCCATACCGCGCTCCGCGCGAGCACGGCCGCCATCGGTCCGGTGATCCCGAGCACGGCGAGGAGGGGCGCCCACTCGGCGAGGATCACGTTCTGCAGCAGGTGCGCGGTGAGCAGGTAGTGGAGGCCGAGGTGATGCAGCGGCGTCCAGAACGCGACGGCGAGCAGCGCCATCGACCCCGCGAAGCACGCGATGCGCCAGCGAGGCGCACCGACGCGACCGACAGCGAACAGGTAGAGAAGCGAGAGGACGGGGATGACGACGGTCGTGTCGACGTCCGCCTGCCACGCGTAGGGCGAGTGCGAGTGGGCGAGCAGCACGCGCTCACCCTAGAAGGCGGCGGCGCAGGGACCTCGCGCCTCGAGCCGCTAACGTGGCTCGTCCGCGGGTGTAGCTCAATGGTAGAGCCCCAGCCTTCCAAGCTGGTCATGCGGGTTCGATTCCCGCCACCCGCTTACTTCGGGAAGGGCACCTGCGGTTCCCTTCCCGAACCTATCCCTCCCTGTTCGCCTGCTGTCGCGCGAGCGTGCTTCGCCTCCCGCCCGGCCAAGCCGGGCTTCGGCGGTGACCGGTGGCGTTGCGGCGACCGGAAGACACCGCGAGCCGAGTCGGAAGGCGCAGCGCGGCCAACGCCGCCGAGACCACCACCGCCTGGCAGCAGAACGCCGTGGCCACGAGAGACCTGCCGGTGAGCCCGAAGAGCCTGTACGCGACCGCCGCGACAGGAAGCGCAACCCACGGACCGAAAAGGCCCATCCAGATCGCAGCAGCACCCCGCACGTTCGCAGCGTGCTCCTGACTACGCGCCTGCAAGCCATCTGTCGGTCAGCGGTTCCTCTGTCTCTGTGAACGGCTCAGCTCGCGAGCTTCATTCCCGAACTGGCGCAGGCGAGACTGCCGTCGCTTCGACTGCGAGAATCTGCGGCGTGAACGAAGCGAGGCTTGCGGACGCCGGCTCCGGGCTTGCCCCCGTCACGGAAGGTTGGTTTGTCGTCAACGTGCGCGATGCCGAGTGGTTCTCGTCAGAAACCAGGGGCGCGGCGTGTTGGTTCGCCAACGAGTACGGCGATTCTCCGATCGAGTTCACGCAGCTCGGGATCAACGTGACCGTCCTCGAGCCCGGCCAGAGCAGCGTGTACCACGCCGAGGCGAATCAGGAGGCCTTCCTCGTACTCGTCGGTGAGTGCAAGCTGCTCGTCGAGGGCGAGGAGCGACCCCTCCGGGCCTGGGACTTCTTCCATTCACCTCCCTGGACGGAGCATGCCTTCGTGGGAGTTGGCGACGTGCCCTGTGTGGTCCTGATGGTTGGCGCGCACGTAAGCCCGGAAGTGCGGTATCCGGTGTCGGAGATCGCAGCCCGCTACCGCGCGAGTGTGGAGAAAGAGACATCCGATCCGGAGCAGGTGTATGCGACGGCCGAGCATTTCCGGCGAGCGCGGCCGTCGTACTGGTCACAGCTGCCCTGGGGATAGAGCCCTTCGCGGTAGCCGTCAGGCGTCTGTAAGTCTCGTTGGGTCGGTCGGTCAGGGGCCGTTGCCAGGCTGGTTGTTGTCGTGCCGCTCGTGACTCATCAGGCGTCGGACCGCGTCTTGTGGGTCTTGGGAATGAATCGTCCGGGTGTGCACGGCGACGCCGGCCTGGCGCCCCGCTGTTGGCTTGATCAGGAGCCTGTCCGCCCTCGGGGCGTGACTCATCGAACGACCCCGGAGCGAGCTCGAGCGCGGTGAAGTCGGCGCAGACGAATTCGGCATCCGGCACCCTGGCACGCGCGCGACGCACCTGCTCGGGCGATACGTCCACGCCCGTCACCTGGAAGCGCGCGGCAAGGCGCGCCGTGTCCGGCACACCCGCGCCGCAACCCAGCTCGAGCAGGCGCGCCCCTTCATGCAGCCGTGAGACCAGTTCTTCCTCCCAGTCGTGACGCGGATCCCCCACG
>DASUZZ010000058.1:0-27241 GCA_036376615.1 Gaiellaceae bacterium | reverse complement strand
GTCGTGCTCGCCGCCGGCGGCCGCTGCTACGCCGAGGCGGAGCGCCGCGGCGAGCTCTCGACGAACCACCCGAACGCAACGGGCGAGGTGACGCAGCTCGCGATCGCGCTCGGAGCGGAGTCGCGGGACCTCGACGCGCTCCAGTACCACCCGAACGGCGGCGCGTGGCCGGCGAACATGCAGGGCTACTCGATCCCCGAGACGACGCGCGCCTACGGCGCCGTCCTCCTGAACGCCGAGGGTGAGGAGTTCACCGACTCGCTCGGCCCGCGCGACGCGGTGAGCAAGGCGATCTTCGACGAGGTCGAGGCCGGCCGCGGCGTGCAGACCCCCGACGGCCGCCCCGCCGTCTACCTCGACACGACGCGCATCGCCGAGGAAGACGCCGGCGTCTCGCTGCCGTACATGCTCCGCCGCTATCGCGGCGCGGGCATCGATCCGCTCGCCGAGAAGATCCTCACCTACCCCGTGCTCCACTACCAGAACGGCGGCCTCGTGATCGACACGAGCGCCGCGACCACGCTCGAGGGCGTGTACGCCTGCGGCGAGATCGCCGGCGGCACGCACGGGCGCAACCGAATGATGGGGAACAGCCTTCTCGAATGCGCCGTGTTCGGACGACGCGCCGGCGAGGCTGCTGCCGAGAAAGCGAAGGCATGAGCATCGACATCGAAACCGATCTGCAGCACGCGGTCGAGGATGCCGCCGCGCATCTCTACGTCTGGGCGCTGAAGGACATCCCGCAGGACCTGCGCGACGCGCTCGCGGCGGCGCGCGACAAGGAGACGTCGGTTGCGGGCAAGCGCGTCCTCGACGTGATCCACCGCAACGTCAACGTCGCCGACAGCGAGAAGAACCTCGTCTGCCAGGACACCGGCATCGCCGTGTACCACGCGCGGGTGGGCGAGCACTTCCCGCTGCACCCGGCGCGGATCTACGAGGCGCTTCGCGCCGGCACCGCGCGCGCGACCGTCGAGCACCCGCTGCGGTCGAACGCGGTGCACACGATCACGCGGGAGAACACCGGGCCGAACATCGGCTACCGGCTCCCGATCGTCCACTGGGAGTTCGTCGAGGACTGGGACGGCCTCGACGTCAAGTGCGTGCCCAAGGGCTCCGGCTCGGAGAACATGAGCTTCCTCAAGATGTGCGTCCCCGCCGACGGCGTGAAGGGGATCAAGCAATTCGTGCTCGAGTCGATCGTCGGCGCCGGCGGCAAGCCGTGCCCGCCCGGCATCGTCGGCGTGGGCATCGGCGGCTCGGCCGACTACGCGATGCACCTCGCGAAGGAGGCGATCATGCGCCCGATCGGGACGCGCAACCCGGACACGATCGTCGCCGAGCTCGAGGACGAGCTGTTCGGGCTCCTCAACGAGACCGGCATCGGCCCGATGGGCCTCGGCGGCGACGTGACCGTGCTCCAGTGCCACATCGAGCACGCGGACACGCACATGACGCTCAATCCCGTCGCCGTGAACTACCAGTGCTGGGCCGCGCGCCGCGCGTCCGCGCACATCGCGCCCGACGGCACAACCGACTACGACAGGGAGGCCTAGGGGATGCCGACGCACGAGGTCACGTTCCCGATCACCGACCCGCAGGAGATCCTGAAGCTGCGCGCGGGCGACGAGGTCACGGTGCAGGGCCACATCATCGGCATCCGCGACCGGACGCAGATCCGCATCTTCGACCAGGGTGTCGAGCCGCCGATGGACCTGCGCGGCGCGTTCCTGCTGCACACCGCCCCGGGCGTACGCAAGATCGCCGACGGACGCTACGAGAAGGTCTGCATCGGCACGACGACGAGCGCGCGCATGGTGCGCTTCACCGAGCCGCTCGGAGAGCAGTACGGCGTGCGCGCGATCTGCGGCAAGGGCGGTTTCCCCGACGAGGCGATCGAGCCGATGCAGCGTCTCGGGATGGTCTACTTCGCGATCGTCGGCGGCGCCGCCGCGCTCGAGACGACGCAGATCGAGGAGATCGAGGAGGTCGCCTGGGAGGAGCTGATGCCGGAGTGCCTGTGGCGCTTCCGCGTCAAGGACTTCGGCCCGCTCACCGTCGGCATCGACGCCCACGGCGACTCGCTCTACCGCGACGTCCAGGCCCGTGCCCACGCCAAGCTGGAGGAGCTCTATGCCCGCCTTTGACATCGGCATCAAGCGCGACGGAGGTCTCACGCACGTGCTCGACAAGGGCCTCGGCGTCCGCGCCTGGGAGGACATCCTGGAGACGAGCGGCGACTACATCGACATCGTCAAGCTCGGCTGGGGCACCGCCTGGGTGACGAAGGGGCTCGAGCGCAAGCTCGAGGTCCTGCGCGACAAGCGCGTCGTGATCGGCGGCACGTTCTTCGAGGTCGTCTACGCGCGCGACAAGTTCGACGACTACAAGCGCTGGCTGACGGAGCTGGGGCTCGACCACGTCGAGATCTCGGACGGCACCGTCGAGATCCCACGCGAGCGCAAGCTCGAGCTGATCGCCGACTTCGCGCGCGACTTCACCGTCCTCTCCGAGGTCGGCTCGAAGGACTCGGAGGTCGTGTTCGCGCCGTACGAGTGGGTCGAGTGGATCAAGGAAGAGAAGGACGCCGGGGCGTGGAAGGTGATCACCGAGTCGCGCGAGGGCGGGACGGCGGGGATCTTCCGGCCGTCGGGCGAGATGCGCACCGGCCTCGTCGACGAGATCGCGCACTCGGTCGACTTCCGCGACCTCGTCTGGGAGGCGCCGACGAAGGCGTCGCAGGCGTGGTTCGTCAAGCACTTCGGGCCCGAGGTGAACCTCGGCAACATCCCGCCCGACGAGGTGATCCCGCTGGAGACGCTCCGGCTCGGGCTGCGCGGCGACACGCTGAAGGAGGTGCTGCTCGGTGGCGGTGAGCCCGTTCCGGCTTCCTGAGACCGACGTCGTCGAGGCGATGAGCGCCGAGCAGGTCGTCGGTCTCGTCGTCGAGACGTTCGAGGGCAAGGTCGCGCTCGCCTGCTCGTTCCAGAAGGAGGAGAGCGTGCTGCTCGACATGCTCTTCGCCGCCGCGCCGGACGCACGGGTCTTCGCGATCGACACGCACCACCTGTTCCCGGAGACGCACGAGCTCTGGCGGACGGTGGAGCAACGGTACTCGACGACCGTCGAGCGGTTCGCAGGCGGCCCCGTCGACGACGGGCTCTGGGAGACGAAGCCCGACCTCTACCTCGCGATCGCGAAGCTCGAGCCGCTGAACCGCGCGCTCCTGGATCTCGACGCCTGGATCACCGGCGTCCGGCGCGACCAGTCGCCCACGCGCGCGAACGCGCCGAAGCTCGGCTGGGACGCGGCCCACGAGCTCTGGAAGGCGAATCCGCTGGCGGACTGGAGCGACGAGGACTGCTGGGCGTACATCAGGGAGCGCGACCTCCCGTACAACGCGCTGCACGACCGGGGCTACGCGTCGATCGGCGACACCCACTCGACGATCCCGGGCGCGGGCCGCGAGGGCCGCTGGGCGGGCACCGACCGCACGGAGTGTGGGCTCCACGGCTCGGAGAGGCGAGATGACGAGCGCCTCTAGAGATTCCGCGAAGCGGAATCTCACGCACCTCGACGAGCTCGAGAGCGAGGCGATCCACATCATGCGCGAGGTCGCCGCCGAGCGTGAGCGCCCGGTGCTGCTCTTCTCCGGCGGCAAGGACTCGATCGTGCTGTTGCGGCTGGCCGAGAAGGCGTTCAGACCGGCGCGGTTCCCGTTCCCGGTGATGCACATCGACACGGGCCACAACTTCCCCGAGGCAATCGAGTTCCGCGACCGCCAGATCGCGGAGCTCGGAGAGCGGCTGATCGTCGCGAGCGTGCAGGAGTCGATCGACCGCGGCCGCGTCGTCGAGCAGACGGGCCCGCGCGCTTCGCGGAACCAGCTGCAGACGACCACATTGCTCGACGCGATCGCGGAGCACGGCTTCGACGCGGCGATGAGCGGTGCGCGGCGTGACGAGGAGCGGGCACGCGCCAAGGAGCGCATCTTCAGCTTCCGCGACGACTTCGGGCAGTGGAACCCTCGCGCGCAGCGCCCCGAGCTCTGGACGCTCTACAACGCCCGGATCCGGAAGGGGGAGCACATCCGCGTGTTCCCGATCTCGAACTGGACCGAGCTCGACGTGTGGCAGTACGTGGCCCGCGAGGAGCTCGAGCTGCCGTCGATCTACTTCGCGCACCGGCGCGAGGTCTTCCGCCGAGACGGCATGCTCTACTCGGCCTCGGAGTTCGTCGAGCGCTTCCCCGAGGAGGAGACGTTCAGCGCGACCGTCCGGTTCCGCACGGTCGGCGACATGACCTGTACCGGCGGCGTCCTCTCCGACGCGGCGACGCTCGAGGAGGTGGTCGGCGAGATCGCGGCGACGCGAGTCTCGGAACGCGGCGAGACCCGGGCCGACGACCGTGTCTCGGAGGCTGCGATGGAAGATCGGAAGCGCGTTGGCTACTTCTAGAGAGCTCCTGGACACCGAGCTCGCGCGGCTCGTCACCGCCGGGTCGGTCGACGACGGGAAGTCGACGCTGATCGGCCGCCTGCTCTACGACACGAAGCAGATCCTCGTCGACCAGCTCGAGCACATCGAGGACGCGTCGCGCCGCCGCGGGCACGACTACGTCGATCTCGCACTGTTGACGGACGGGCTGCGGGCCGAGCGCGAGCAGGGCATCACCATCGACGTCGCGTACCGGTCGTTCGTCACGCCGCGGCGCCGCTTCCAGCTCGCCGATGCGCCCGGCCACGTCCAGTACACGCGCAACATGTTCACCGGCGCGTCGACCGCCGACGTCGCCGTGATCCTCGTCGACGCGCGCAAGGGCGTCGTCGAGCAGACGCGGCGCCACTCGTACATCGCGGCGATGCTCGCGATCCCGCACGCCGTGTTCGCCGTCAACAAGATGGACCTCGTCGACTACTCGGAAGAGCGGTACGACGCGATCGCTCGCGACCTCTCCGAGCTCGCGGACCGTCTCGGCCTGCACGACGTCGTGGCGGTGCCGGTCTCGGCGCTGCGCGGCGACAACGTCGTCGAGCGCACGAACGCGATGCAGTGGTATGCCGGTCAGACCCTGCTCGAGCACCTCGAGACGGTCGAGCTCGCGGCCGATCGCAACCGCGAGGACCGCCGGTTCGGTGTGCAGTGGGTGATCCGCCCGATGGCGGACGAGCACCACGACTTCCGCGGCTACGCGGGACGCGTCGACTCGGGTGTCTGGCGGCCGGGCGACGAGGTGATCGTGCTGCCCTCGGGCGCGAGGAGCCGTGTCGCCGCCGTCGAGACCGCCGACGGCCCGCTGGAGGACGCCGTGCCGGGGCAGTCGGTCACGATCCGGCTCGACGACGACGTCGACGTCGCCAGGGGCGACCTCCTGGCCGATCCCGAGCGCGCCCCGGTGGTGGCGGGCGAGCTGCTCGCGCGCGTCTGCTGGATGAGCGAGCGGCCGCTCGACCCGTCCGCGACGCTCGCGATCAAGCAGACGACCCGCACGTCCCGGGCACGCGTCGCCGAGCTCTGCTCGGTCGTCGACATCGCGACGCTCGAGGACCGGGCGGCCCCCGAGCGCCTCGAGCTCAACGACCTCGGGGTCGTCCGCCTCCGGCTGGCCGAGCCGCTCGCCGTCGACCCCTACGCGCGCAATCGCGCGACGGGCGGGTTCATCCTGATCGACGAGGCGACGAACGACACGGTCGGTGCCGGGATGGTGCTCGAGGCCACCGCTTGACCTGGCAGTTCATCATGGCCGGCCTCCTGGTCGGCGTCCTCGTCGGGATGACGGGGATGGGTGGCGGCAGCCTGATGACGCCGATGCTGATCCTGATCTTCGGCTTCGACCCCAAGACCGCGGTCGGCACCGACATCGTCCACGGCGCGATCTTCAAGAGCTTCGGCGCGATGCGCCATCGCAAGCTCGGGAACGTCAACCTGCCGCTCGCGGCGTGGATGCTGCTCGGCTCCGGCCCCTGCTCGCTCGTCGGCGTCGAGCTGGCGACGTCGTTCTCCGACGGCGCCGAGGCGACGATGAGCAAGATCATCGGCGGCGCGCTGATTCTCGGGGGGCTCGGCTTCCTCGCGCGGACGTTCGTGAAGCCGAGCGTGGATCCCGACGCCGGGCCGTTCCGGCTCAGCACCCGCGACAAGCTGTTCGCCGTGCTGATCGGCGCCAGCTGCGGGTTCGTCGTCGGGCTGACCTCCGTCGGCTCGGGCACGTTCTTCGGCCTGTTCATGCTCTTCCTGTTCCCGCTGTCGGCGACCCAGATGGTGGGCACCGACGTGACGCACGCGGCTGCGCTGCTCTGGATCGCAGGCGCCGGCTACCTGCTCCACGGGAGTGTCGACCTTCACGCGATCGCCTGGCTTCTCGTCGGGTCGATCCCGGGTGTCCTCCTGGGCGCGAGCCTCTCGATCAAGGTGCCGGACCGCGTGCTGCGGACCTCGTTCGCGTTCGTGCTGATGCTCTCCGGCATCAAGCTCGTGAAGCTGCCCGGGGCGACGACGGTCATCGAGGTCGTGGTCGCGCTGGGTGCGCTCGGCATCGTCGGCTGGGCGGTCCGGCAGGCGCAGCAGCGGCGCGTGGCGGTCGAGGGCCCGGTTTAGTGGCCGCGTCCACGAGTTGGGTTGTGTGCTTGGCCGGCTTTTCGCTCGGCCAAGCACGAACCAACTCGTGGACGTGACCACTACCGCCGTACAATCGTCCGGGCGTGGCCCGGGCCCTGTCGAGCGCACTCGTTCTCGCCCTGCTCGCGGCGACCGCCGTTGCCTTTGCGATCACGGAGGGCGCGAAGCTCGAGCGCTCGCCGATCTACGGCACGAAGCCGCCGCCGCACGAGTTCTCGCCGAAGGGAACGAGCGTGCCGGTGGCGCTGTTCTCGTTCCGCCTGCGCTCGCGCGAGCGCGCCGAGGTGTGGATGGAGAACGCCGGCGGCACACGCGTGCGCACGCTCCTGCAACCACGGAGCTTCAAGGCCGGATCGCGCGTGAGCCTCGTCTGGGACGGCCTCGACGACGCGGGCGCGCTCGTCCCGGACGGCGACTACAAGCCGGTCGTCAAGCTCGAGCGCTCGCACCGGACGATCGTCCTCCCGAACTCGACCCGCCTCGACACCGTTCCGCCGAAGATCGTCGTGCGCCGTCCGCAGTACCCGATCCTCTCGCCGGACGGCGACCGCTACGGCGACGTGTTCCGCGTTCCCTATCGCGTGAGCGAGCCGGCACACGGGATCCTCTACGTCGGGAACACGCGGGTCGCCTTCACGCTGTCGCAGAAGCTCGTCGGCGTGCTCGTCTGGAACGGAAAGGTGAACGGCAAGCCGCTACCGCCGCGGCGCAGCGGCTACGTCCTCTCGGTCGCGGCGCAGGACCGTGCCGGCAACGTCTCGAAGCCCTACCCCTTCGCGGTCGCGCGCATCCGCTACGTCGTCCTCGGACGGTCGCGCATCGACGTGAAGCCGCGCGGGCGGTTTGCGGTGCGCGTCTCGACCGACGCGCCGGCCGTCCACTGGCAGCTGCACGGGCGCTCCGGCGTCCAGCGCCGCGGGACGCTGCACTTCCGCGCGCCCGCGAAGAAGGGCGTCTACCACCTGTACGTCTTCGTCGGCAGCCACGGTGCGCGTGCGACGGTGGTCGTGAAGTGACATCCGGTCTGGCCCAGGGCGCGGGCGTGGTGGGCTCGCTCGGGCTTGCGGTGCTGATCGCATCGCCCCGTCGCGACCTCCGGGTCGCCGGCCTGGCCGGCTGGGCGCTCGGCTGCGCGGGCCTGGTCGTCTACCTGGCGCCGTCCGGGCACCATCGGCTGCTCGCCGCCGCGGCGTTGATCGGGCTGGTCGGCGCGGGCGTCGGCGCGTGGATCGTGCTGCGCCTCCCGTGGCTGCTCGCCCTCGCGACGCTCGCCTGCGTGCCGGCTCGGTTTCCGGTCCACGTCGGGTCGACGCAGGCAAACCTGCTGCTGCCGCTGTACGGCGTCGTGGTCGTCGCGGCGCTCGCGCTCGCCTGGCAGCTCTACGGCGACGACAACCGCTCGCGCGAGCTCGGCCCGCTCGCGTGGCCGCTCGCCCTGTTCGTCGGCTGGTCGGGGCTCTCGTTCCTCTGGACGAAAGACGTCCGCCAGGGAGCGATCGAGCTGATGTTCTTCATCCTGCCGTTCGGCCTGCTCGCGGTCGCGCTCGCGCGCCTGCCCTGGTCGCGCACCTGGGTGCTGGCGCTCTACGTCCAGCTCGCGGTGATGGGCCTCGTGTTCGCGTCGATCGGGATCGTGCAGTACGAGGAGCGGCAGATCTTCTGGAACCCGAAGGTCAGGGTCGACAACGCGTACGCGCCGAGCGGGTGGTTCTACCGCGTCAACTCGGTCTTCTACGACCCGTCGATCTACGGCCGCTTCCTCGTGGTGGCGATTCTCGCGAGCCTCGCGGTCGTGCTGCGCCGTCGCGGACGCGATCCCCTGTGGGCGGTCGCTGCGACGCTGGTGCTCGGGATCACGTGGGTCGGCCTGCTCCCGTCCTTCTCGCAGTCGAGCTACGTCGCGCTGATGGTGGGGATCGCGGTCGCCGCCGTCGTCGTCTGGCGCTGGCGCAGCGTCGGGCTGTTCGCGGTCGCCGCGGTCGTCCTGCTGCTCGCGGTGGCTGCGTCGCCGCAGCTCCGCCACCGGATCCGGGGCAAGACGTCGTCGTCGCTCTCGCACGTCACGAGCGGCCGCTCGACGCTCGCGCGGAACGGCGTGAAGCTCGCCGTCCACAACCCGGTGATCGGCGTCGGCATCGGCGGCTTCAAACGTGCGTACGCCGACGAGGTCGGGCTCAAGGGCCGCGAGCCGAAGGCGGCGGCGTCGCACACGACACCGATCACGGTCGCCGCCGAGACCGGCGTGCCCGGGCTCGTGCTGCTGCTCGTGATCGTCTTCTACGCGCTGCGGACCGCCTTCGTGCGGCTCGGCCCGCTCTTCGAGGGGACTGCCCGTCTCGCGTTCGGATTAGCCTTGTCCGCGATCCTGGTGCACTCCCTCTTCTACAACGCGCTCTTCGAGGACCCGACCTTCTGGGGACTGGTCGCCCTGGTCGTCGTCGGCGCGCGCGCCGACGGGGCGCTGGAGAAGCCCGTTTGATCGACGGCGTCCGCCGGGCGCTCGTGCTCGCGCCGCACACCGACGACGGCGAGTTCGGGTGCGGCGGCACGATGGCGCGGCTCGTCGAGGCGGGCGCGGAGGTGCGGTACGTCGCGTTCTCGATCGCCACCCGCTCGCTCCCCCCGGGGTTCGCGCCGGACACGCTCGCGCGCGAGGTGCGCGAGGCGACGTCCGAGCTCGGCATCCCGGCCGGGCAGCTCACGGTGCACGACTTCGACGTGCGCACGTTCCCCGAGCACCGACAGGAGATCCTCGAGCTGCTGATCGGGCTCTGGAACGACTACCGGCCCGACTGCGTGTTCCAGCCGTCGCTGCACGACGTCCACCAGGATCACCGGACGATTGCCGACGAGGGGCTGCGCGCGTTCAAGCGCACCACCATCTTCGGCTACGAGATCCCGTGGAACAACTTCGACTTCGCGTACCAGGCCTACGTGTCCCTCGAGCGAAAGCACGTCGACCGGAAGGTGGCGGCGCTCGAACGGTACTCGTCGCAGCAGCACCGACGCTACGCGAACGCCGACTACGTCCGGAGCGTCGCGCGCACGCACGGGATCAACGTGAACCGCGAGTTCGCCGAGGTGTTCCAGGTCTACCGCCTGGTCGCCTGAATTTGCGATAATCTGCACATGACCACCTTCGTCGACAGGTTGGTCGCGGAGGAGCACCACCTCGAGGAGATCGCGAGGGAAGGCTACGAGCCTGCCACGCTGCCGATCGTCCTGGGCCTGATCGTGATGGCGCTCGTGGGCATCGTGGGCCTCGCTCTCGGGGTGACGCTCGCCGTGTACTACTTGACCTGAGCTTGGCCGACGGCCCGATCGACGGCTCGTACTGGGTCGAGCCCGGACGCCTGCTCGCCGGGCCCTACCCGGACGACGAGGAGGCGGACGCGCTCCTCGCGGCCGGGATCGCCGCCACGGTCGATCTCACCGAGAACGGCGAGGGATGGACCGACTACTGGACCGCGAAGGGCCTCGAGCACCGCCGCGTCGGCCTTCGCGACTTCGCACCGCCGTCGGAGGAGTCGATGCGCGTCGCGCTGGCCGCGGTCGACGAGCTCCTCGCGCGCGGGGCTGCGGTGTACGTGCACTGCCTCGGCGGGAAGGGGCGCACGGGGTGCTTCGTCGCGTGCTACCTGATCGAGCGCGGCGCTGCCCCCGCGGGCGCGCTCGACACCGTGCGCGCCTGGTGCGACCACGACCACTCGCCGGAGACGGACGAGCAGCGCGACTTCGTCAGGGAGTGGCGCCGAGCTCGGCCGGCAGCGGACGTGAGTGCACCACCACCAGGGTCCGCGTAGGCCGGGTCAACGCGACGTAGAGCGCGCGCAGGCCGTGCTCGCTCTCCGCGATCAGCGCCGGCTCGACGACGACGACGTGGTCGAACTCGAGCCCCTTCGCCCGGCGCGGCGTGATGACGGGCACGCCGTCCCAGATCCCGTCCGACTCGATGCTCCGGGCGAGCTCGTCGGGCGCGATCACCGCGAGCAGGCCGTCCTCGGCGGCGAGCGTCGCCGCCTCGCGGTACGCGGCGGCGAGCAGCTCGTGCTCTTCCACCCGTTGCACGCGCGGCGCCGACGCGCCCGTCCGGTACGCGACGGGCGGCGTAACGTCGGGCGCGATCGTGTCGAGCAGCGGCAGCGCGACGTCCATGATCTCGCGCGGCACGCGATACGCGTGGCGCAGCTCCTCGACGGCGGCCTCGTCGCCGTGGGGCAGGTGGTCGAGCACCTGCCCCCACGTCGAGTACGGCACCGCGCCCGTCCCCTGCGCGACGTCGCCGAGGATCGTCAGCTCGCCCTCCGGGGCGCGCCGCGCGACCATGCGAAGCTGCATCGGCGACAGGTCCTGCGCCTCGTCGACGATCACGTGCCCGTACCGATGCGGGGGTGCGTCGAGCAGCGACCGCGCCTCGTCGAGCAGGGGGACGTCGGCGTCCGACCAGCCGGCCCCGCGCCGCGCGAGCAGCTTCTGCTCCGCGGGCGTGAGGATCCCCTCTGCTGCTGCCGCCAGCGCCGGGCGCGAGGTGAAGAGCGAGCGTACGAGCCGGTCGGGCGCGACGAGCGGCCAGCCCGCCTTGACGACGCGGTCGAGGTAGCCGCCGCCGCGCAGCGCCCGCTCGACGTCGTCGAACGAGCGGACCGCGTAGGCGCCGAGCACGCGGCCGTACTCCTCGTAGAGCCGCCGGAGGAGGTTCATCCGGAAGCGCTCGCGTGCAGCGGCCGTCAGCCCGAGCTCGTCACGCGCCGCTGCGACCAGCTCGCGGATCTCGCGCTTGCGCACCCAGACGAAGCTTCCCTCCAGCCGGATCGCGAGCTCCTCGGGCTCCGAGACGAGGCGTGCCTCGGCGGCGCGGCGGATCACCTCGACCAGCCGCAGGTCCGACTTCAGCCGCGCGACGGCCGGCGGATCGGCGAGCGTCGGCTCGATCCCGTCGACGAGCTCGCCGACGGCCCGCTGCTCGACCGCCTCCTCGCCGAGCGCGGGCAGCACGTGCGAGACGTACTCCATGAACGTGGGGTTCGGGCCGACGACGAGCACGCCGCGCCGGGCGAGCGTGTCGCGGTGCGTGTAGAGGAGCCACGAGGCGCGGTGCAGCCCGACCGCAGTCTTGCCCGTGCCCGGTCCGCCCTGGATCACGAGCGGCCTGGCGGGATCGCGCGTGATCAGGCCGTACTGGTCCGCCTGGATCGTCGCGACGATGTCCCGCATGTGCTGCTCGCGGCTCCGCTCCAGCTCCTCGAGCAGGAAGTCGCCGACCGCCGCGCCGTCGACGATCGCGCCGTCGAGCGACTCGTCGGCGAGCTCGAGCACCCGCCGGCCGTCGGTCCGGAAGCGGCGGCGGAGCGTCACGCCGTGCGGATCCTGGGGCGTTGCCGTGTAGAAGGGGCGGGCGGCCGGCGCCTGCCAGTTCACGACCACCTGCTGCAGCTCCTCGTCGTGAACCCAGCGGCGGCCGAGGTAGAGCGGACGCGCGAGCTGCTCGAAGTCGAGGCGGCCGAAGACGAGGCCGCGCTCCGCGTCGGCGAACGTCTTCAGGCGGCGCGCTGCCCACGCGTCCATCGCCGCCTGCGCCACCTCGCCGTCGACGGCATCTCCCGCCCGGGCGACGACGGCACGCATGCGTTCGAGGTGGTCGTACGCGCGGTCGACGTACTCCTGCTCCGCTTCGAGGTCGGGGTGAGGCACGTACTCAAGTCTCGCGGACCTCGCAAGGCGGTCGAGCCGTAGGGCTTGCAGTGAACCGCCGCCAGTTCGTCGCGCTCGCCGCGGCCGCGCCGTTTGCGCTCCGCGACGGTCTCGCGCGGGCTGCGGCAGCTCCGCGGCACGCGCTCGTCACCTGCGACGCCGACTCGCGGCTCGCGCTCGTCGACCTCGGCACGTTGCGGCTCGCCGGCTTCGTCGAGACGCCTCCGGACCCGCGGGCGATCGAGCGCGTCGGCGCATACGCAGTCGTCTGCCACACGGCGGCCGGCGTCGTCACGGTCGTCGACCGGCACCGGGTCAGGCATATGCTGCACGAGCTCGTCGAGCCGCGGTACGTCGCCGCGCACCCGGACGGCGTGCATGCGTTCGTGACCGACTCGGGCTCGAGCGGCGTCGTCGTGATCGACGTGATGAGAGGCGTGACGCTCGGCCGCGTGCACCTCGGCGGCTGGGCTCGGCACGTGACGATCGACCGCTCGGGGCGCGTGCTCTGGGTCGGTCTCGGCTCGGCGGCGCCGAGCGTGGCCGTCGTCGACGTCTCCGACCCGCGGCGGCCGCGCCTGCGCGCGACGGTGCCGACGCCGTTCCTCAGCCACGATGTCGGCTTCGCGCCCGACGGTCGCGTCTGGGTGACCTCGGGCGAGAACCGCGAGTCCACCGTGTTCGGCGCTCGCCGGCGGCTCGAGCACAGGCTCGCAGCCGATGCGGCGCCCCAGCACGTCACGTTCTCGCGCGACCGCGCATATGTCACGAGCGGGGACGACGGCACCTTCCGCGTGCACGCCCTCTCCGGACGGCTGCTGCGCACGACGGCGATTCCGGTCGGCTCCTACAACGTCCAGCACGGCTCCGGCCTGGTGCTGACGCCCTCGCTCGACCGCGGCACCCTCGCGGTCCTCGACGATCACGGGCGCCTCGTCGGCGTCGTCAGCGTCTCGTCGTCGTGCCACGACGCCTGTTTCGTGGCCTGATCCGGCGCCTTAACGAAAGCCTTACGCCCAGCAGGGTGGAACTTGACGTCGGCGGGGGAACATGGCGGCGGATGCGCCGCACCCCCCTTCTTCTCCTCGCGCTGCTCGCGGCGGTTGCGGCGTTCGCGCCCGCGCGCGCCGACGCGGCGACGCCGTGCCGGGACAAGATCTTCAACAACTGGTACCACGACGGCCAGGTCGCCTCGACGTACCCGATCGCCTGCTACCGCGACGCGCTCAAGCACATCCCACCCGACGTCAGGGTCTACGGCAACCTGGCGGACGACATCCGGCTCGCGCTGCAGGCGGCGATCGACCGCAGCCACGGCAAGCCGGAGCCGGCCGAGGTCAGCTCGCGTCACACGTCCTCGAGCGATCCGCAGACGACGCCGACCGGCCACCATTCGACGACCTCGACCGCGCCCACCTCGCCCGATCCCGGCAGCGGAACGACCACGACGAAGTCCCCGACGCCCGTCGTCGCCGTTCCCGCGGCGGGTAGCTCGTCCAGCGGGGTGCCGGTCCCGGTGCTCGTGCTCGGCGGCGTGGCGCTCGTGCTCGTCGCCTCGGGCGGGATCGGGCTCGGCGTGCGGCACTTCCGCCGTTAGAGCGGCACGAGCCGTCGCAGACGGGCCCGCTCGGCGGGCAGGAAGAACCCGAGCAGCCCGAGTGCGAGTGGATAGATCGCGACGAGCACGAGTGACGGGGCGAACGGAAGGCCGGCGCCCCGTGCGATGACGTTGAGCGTGACGGCGACCGCGGCCGCGGTCAGGACCCGCCGCCACTGGTACGCGACCGGATACACCGACTGCGCGTACAGGGTCATCCCGACGAAGAGGACGACGTACGCGGCGAGGGTGGAGATCGCGGCGCCGACCATGCCGTAGCTGGGGATGAGCCAGAAGTTGAGCGCGACGTTGACAGCTGCCCCGATCCCCGTCACCACCCAGTTGAGCTGCGTCCGCCGCGCGCGCCCGCTGCCGATCGCAAGGACCGTGTAGCCCGCGTACGCCGCGCCCGCGAATGCGAGGAGCGCGACGCCCTCCTGCGCGCGCTGGTACTCCGGCGCGGTCAGGAGCTTCGTCCACCACGGTGCGAGCGCGCCGAGGGCGAGTGAGGCCCAGAGGGTGAACGCGAGCAGGTACGTCAGCACGAACGCATACGCCCGCTTCGCCTTGCGGTCGTCCTCGATCGAGTACGCGAATGCGGGCCACGCGGTCCGGAAGGCGATCAGCACGAACGTCACGACCGACGCGATCTTCACGGCGGCGGAGTACACGCCGACCTCCGCGTTGCCCTTGTACCAGGACACGAACTCGCGATCGATGAAGTTGATCGCCCACAGTGCGAGCGCCGACGGGACGAGTGGCATCCCGAACGTCTGCATGCGCCGGAAGAGGGGCCGGTCGAACTCGAGGCCGAGCTGCTCGTGGCGGTAGGCGAGCAGCACGAGGTACACGATCAGCGTCCCCGTGAAGTTGCCGACGACGAGGCCGACTGCGCCCCAGTGGAACGCCGCGACGAAGAGCACCATCGCGCCGACGGTGATCAGGACGTTGGCGACGCTCGCGAGCGCGTAGGCGGTCGACCGCTCTTCGACGCGGAAGAGCGCGGTCAGCTGCTGGTAGTTGGTCTGCGCCCACAGGCCGACGGCGCCCGCGCGGACGAGCGACGGGAAGTCGCCGAGGCCGAGCAGGTGGCTGATCTGGGTGGCAAAGACGACGCCGATGACGAGACCGAGCGTCGACATCGCCATCGTGAACCAGAACGAGGTCCGGATCACGGTCAGCTGCTGCGGCCGCTCCTTCGCGTCGAAGTAGAACCGGAAGAACGCGCTCGAGATGCCGAGCTGGAGCACGATGGCGAGCACCGCCGTCGCCGCGGTGATGATCTCCACCTCGCCGTAGGCCTCCGGCGGCAGGAAGTGCGTGTACAGCGGCAGGAGGAGGGTCGCGAGGATCCGCGACACCAGCCCGCCGAGGCCGTACACGGCGGAGTGGCGGCCCAGTCGCCGGATCTCGAAGGACAGGGTCATCTAGCCACCGAGGCCACGGTAGAGGTCGACCAGGCGGTCGGCGACCCGGTCGATGTCGTGGACCTGCTCGACGTAGGCCCGGCCCGCGGCGCCGAGCTCGCGCCGGAGCGCGGGCTGCTCGACGAGCGGGCGGAGCGCGTCGACGAGCGTCGCCGGAGTGGCCGGCACGATCGGGATGCGCACGCCGAAGCCGGCCGCGCTGCGCTCGACGACGTCCGGTTTCAGGTGCGTGACGACGGGCTTGCCGAACGCCATCGACTCGAGCGCGAAGACGCCGTGCCAGCCGGCGTTGAGCTGGTCGACGACGATGTCGGCGCGTGCGTAGCGCTCGCGTGCCGCGTCGTGCGGCAGCCCTTCGACGATGTCGAGCTCGACGGGCAGCCGTGCGCACGCGTCGATCACGTGCTGCGTTCCCTTCCGCTCGCGGTTCGACGGCGCGTGCACGACGAGTGGCCTCGTCGCATCCGACGGCGGGGCCGGGGTGAACGGACGGAGGTCGAGCCCGGGCGGGACGACGTGCGCCTCCGGCACCCAGCGTAGTGCGTCGTAGCTGCCGACGACCTCTGCATCCGCGCGCTTGCCGTACGCGAGCTCGTCCCGCGTCTTGCCGCGGATGTCGGAGCCGAGGTAGTGGAACACGCTGCGCCTGCGCAGTGCGCGCAGGAGCGGGAACTGGACCGACTTCGGGAGCAGCGTGAGGCCGAAGTAGAAGTGGAAGACGTCGGTCTTCGGGGCGAGGCGCACGAACGCGGCGAGCTGGGTCGCAAGCCGTCGCGCGAGCCCGCCGCGCCGGTCGAGCGACCAGTCGGCCTCGGGGTGCAGTACCCCGCGCTCGAAGACGACGAGCCGTGCGTCGACACCCTTCCGCCGCAGCGCGCGGACGTTCTCCCAGGGGATCCCGGCGACGTTGACGGGGCAGTGCGTCACGCGCAGCCGTGGATGGTCCGTCACGGGTTTGTCACCCTCGTTTGGTGACGAGACATGTCCCGCCGGCCGGGCTGCGACCGGTCAGTCATGCGGGCACGCCCGTCTCGTACGCACAGCCGGCACAGATTCGTGACCCTTCACAGGCAACGGTGTCGTCCCGTGTAGCCAGGGCCGATACGTGAGCGCTCACCGCTCGGGCGCAGCGTCGAATTCGAGCTGGTCGAAGTAGCGCAGCGCCGTCCGGCCGGGGCGGACGCGCGCCGCCAGCGCCGCGAGCTCGTCGTCCGAGGTCTCGCCGAGGGCGCGCTTCACGCCGAGGTAGGGCAGGTTGAGGTCGTCCTGGTAGACGACCGTCGAGATGCGCGGGTTGATCTCGATCACGTGCTCGCCGACGAGCTGGATGTTGAAGAAGTGCTCGATGCCGAGCTCCGCGACGACCAGGCCCGACAGCCGCATCAGCTCCTCGTCGTCGAGCGTGACGAAGTACATCGCGAGCCCTGCCCGCATCGCCTCGCGCGTCTTCGGATGGCCGAGCACGATCTTCCGGCCGTTCGCGATCCCGTCGACCGTCCGCTCGCCGCCCGTTGCGAGCTCCATCACGAGCAGGTCGGGGCCGCCCTCCGCGGGCAGCAGCTCGACCGCCTCCTCGAGGCGCATCGCAACCGAGCCCGGCCGCTCGTGGAGCAGCTGGTGCGCGCGGTCGACCGTCGGGTCGAGGACGCGGAATCCGCGCGAGCCCGACGAGAACACCGGCTTGAAGCACACCGCGCGCTCGGGGTAGCCGAGCTCCCGCGCCGCCGCCTCCACCTCGTCCGCGCCCGTGACGCGCCGGAACGCCGGCGCCGGAACGCCGAGGCGGTGCAGCAGCGCGTACGTCTCCGCCTTGTCGTTCGAGCGCCGGATCGTCTCGGGCGACGAGACGAGCACGGGCATCGGGAACCGGTCGACATGCTCCGCGAGCCCCGCGAGGTCGAACGACGACTGCGGCAGGATGACGTCCACCCGCTCCCGTGTCGCGATGTCGAGCACCGCACCGGGGAACGACGGATCCGCCCCGGCCGGGACGAGGTGGAACGCGTCGCAGAGATGACGGCCGACCGACCGTTCGCTCATGTCGGTGCCGACGAGCCGGATCTCCCGCTCCCCGTTCGCCCGCAGCGCGTGCAGCAGCGCCGCTGTCCCCGGCGCGCCCGACGCACTCACGAGGACGGTGATCGGCCTCACGCGGGCAACGTAGCGAGTCGGCCGAACGCGGTCGGTCGAACCCCCGCAGCGAGGAGCTCGCCGATCGCCGCGGCGCACTCGTCCGGGCTCGCGACCGAGCTGTCGAGCTCGAGGTCGTAGGTCCACTTTCCGTGAACCGCGTCCTCCCATCGCAGGGCGACGGCGCGGTCGGTCGAGTAGCGCTCGTCACCTGCCGCGCGGCGCCGTGCGAGGACGACGTCGACCGGGCAGCGCACGCCGACGAACAGCACCCGGAGGCCCGCCAGCCGCCGCGCGCCGTCCGCCGCGACGCCCGGATCGTGGAGGCCGACGTCGACCGCGACGTCGAGCCCGAGCCGCTCGTGCGCGGCGATCGACTCCCACAGCGCGGCGTACAGCCTTGGAACCAGGGAAGCAGCGGCGTGCGCGGGCTCGCCCGGCCGCAGGCCGATGCCCGGCTGCGCGGCCGGCGGCGTCATCCGGCGGCTGACGTCGACGCCGAGGTTCATCCACACGCCGTCGAGCGTCTGCTGCATCGCGACGACGATCGACGACTTGCCGGAGCGCGGAGCCCCGTTCAGGACGACGATCACGACAGGTCGATGCGGTCCGCGCGCAGGTGCTCGAGCCGCGCCTTGCCGTCGGCGGCGAGGAAGGCGCGCATCGTCTCGCCCATCGTCGCGCCCGGGAACGCCCAGATCTCCGGATGCGTCAGGAGCTGCAGCCACTCGAAGCGATGCTCCCGCAGGTGGTCGTGCGGACAACCGTGCCGCCAGTGCTGGTTCGAGTCCGACCGGTAGTGCTCGGGTTCGAACCACGGCGCCTCCATCACGTTGTCCGCTCCGTCGATCGGTGCCCGGATGTACTCCGGGTCCGGGTTGTGCCACGCGACGACCGGATCGAAGCGATCGTCGAGGTCGACGTGCGGCCAGACGGCGTGGTGCGCGACGCGGTGCCCCAGCTCGCGGAGCCGCTCGACGGCGCGCTCGCCCTCGGCGGACGCCAGGTTGTAGAAGACCGACCGCGTCATCAGGAACCACGTCGACCACGCGCCCTCCTCCGCCTCGAGCTCCGCGACGCGGAGCGCCGCGTCGAGCGAGAGATCGACGTCGTGGCGGAGAATCAGGTCGCCCGGCGCAGGCGGCCCGCCGAAGCCGGCCCAGCGATAGCCGCCGTGCACCGCCGCGCGCAGCAGGTCGCGGTAGTGCGCGAGCGAGAACTCGCACGTCATTCGACCTCCACGTCGAGGAGTGTCGCGGCGGCCTCGGCCCGCTCCAGCGCCGCCAGGTTGGTGTCCGCCGTCGCCAGTACATAGCCGCGCCGGTCGCCGTCGAGCCGCACCGGCCGGATCACCTCGCCGGGCTGCAGGTAGACGTCGGCCTGCACGACGCCCGGGAACGCGCGCACCTTGTCGAGCGATCCGACGCGCGTGACGCGCCCGGTCGGCAGCGCGCCGGGCTCGGCCGTGAAGAACCGGATCGCGAGCGGCTGGCTGAACTGCGGGCGGACGAGCTCGTCGGGCAACTCGTCGCCGAGTGCCATCCGCAGCTGGACGTCGACCAGGTCGACGCCGACCGCGACGCGCACGAGGTCGGCCATCTGGCCGCCCGGGATCCGCGCGGCGCACTCGACGACGACGACCCGGCCGTCGTCGGCGGCGATCAGCTGCGGGAACGCGATGCCCGTCCGCAGGCCGAGCGCGTGCACGGTGTGGGCGGCGATCCGCTCGGACTCGACCAGCTGCTCGGGCGGGATCGTCGGCGGGTAGACGTGGATCCACCCGACGCCGAAGCCGACGCCCGGCGGCCGCATCCGGTCGGACAGCGTGAGCGGGATCGTCTCGCCGTCCCGGGCGATCACGATCCCGTTGAGCTCCGTTCCGTCGACGAACTCCTCCAGGATCGCCTCGCCGGTCGGCGACGCCGCCAGCGCCTCGTGCAGGTGCACGTCGACGTCGTCCGGCGACTCGACGCGGAAGACGCCGCGCTGGCCGCCCGAGTCGGCCGGCTTGAGCACGGCCGGGAACCCGACGGCGTCGGCGGCGCGGCGCGTCTCGCCGAGGTTGCGCACGGCCGCGAACCGCGGCTGGGGCACGCCGGCGTCGGCGAGCCGCCGCCGCATCGCGACCTTGTGCGTCATCAGGTGCGCCGTCTCCGTGCCGATGCCGGGCAGGCCCCGCGCCTCGGCGACCGCCGCGACGACGGGGACGGCGCGGTCGGCGCTCACCGTCAGCACGCCGTCGAGCCGCAGCCGCTTCGTCGCGCGCAGCACCGCCTCCACGTCGGCGAAATCGACGATCTTCGCGATGTCGGCCTCCGCGAGCCCCGGGGCGTCGCGGTTGCGATCGACCGCGGCGACGCGGAGCCCCGCCGCCTTCGCCTGCGCGATCGCCCTGCGCTGGTGCCGGCCCGCGCCGACGAAGAGGACGGTTCTCACGCGCGCGATGCTACTTCGGCCGTTCGCGGGCCTCAGACCGCACGGCGCGGCTCGTCGGCGTGCCGCCGGTCGCGGACCGCGAGCCGCAGGCGCGAGCCCAGCCGCGCCGGCCGGAGCTCGGCGCAGAGGACCGCCGACGCGCCGGGGCCGCGCTCGCCGTAGCGCGCCTCGCCGAGCTCAGCCACCGAGCGCCAGCCGTCGTCGCCGAGCTCGTACAGCTCGTCCTCCCAGACGAGGAAGCCGGCCGCCTCGAACCGGCCGACCCAGCTCGCCGGCGCGAGCACCGCCTGCTCGGGCCGCACCTCGTCGACCGCCGCCGCCGGGACGGTCACGAGCAGGCGGCCCGCGCCGTCGAGCACCCGGTGCAGCTCGCGCAGCGCCGCGTCGAGCGACCCGTCGTCCTGCTCGGCGGCGAGCCCGTACTGCGAGTTGTCGCGGCCGACGTGCTCGAGCGTCGAGATCGCGATCGCCAGGTCGAACGACCCGTCGCCGAACGGCAGCCCGCGGAGGTCGGCCGTCACGCTCGAGAGGCCCGGCACCTCGGCCGAGGCGAGGTCGACGCCGACGAGCCCGCCCGCGCCGAGCGCGACGAGCCCCGCCAGGTAGGCGGGCTCGGCGAAGGCGTAGCCGACGTCGAGCATTCTCGCCTCGCCGCGGTAGCGGGCGAGGCACCACGGGATCTCGACCGGCCGCTCGTCGGTGCCCGGCGGCGCGGTCAGGTTGCGCGGCCGCTCGCCGGCCGCACGCTGCGCGGCGGCCCAGGCCACCGCATCGTCCAGCAGGCGCACGCGGGCGAACTCGTCCGAGCCGGCGACCTCGGCGACGAGCGCCGAGCGCGACATGCCGGACCCCAACCGCGTGACCGCGTCGGCCACGACGTCGGGCTCGGCCGGCCGCCGCAGCAGCGAGCGCCACAGCTCGCGGACGAAGGCATCGTCAGGGCTGCCGGCGGCGTCGAGCCAGGCTTGAAGCGTCGCATCCAAGCGAGGCAACGATACGCTTGCCGCCGTGGGGCTCGAGGGAAAGCGCGTGTTCATCACCGGCGGCGCCGGCTTCATCGGCACGACGCTCGCGCGCGAGCTGGTCGAGCGGAACACGGTCGTCGCGTTCGACAACCTGCACCGCGACGCGCTGTCGGAGTCGCGGCTCGCCGATCACGAGAACTTCACCCTGATCCAGGGCGACGTCCTCGACGCGGACGCCGTCCGCGAAGCGGCCGCGGGCGCGACGCACGTGGTGCACTGCGCCGCGATCGCCGGCGTCGACACCGTGCTCGAGAGCCCGGTTCGCACGATGCGCGTGAACGTCATCGGCACCTACAACGTGCTCGAGGCCGCGCTCGCGACCCGCGAGACGGTCGAGCGCTTCGTCGACTTCTCCACGAGCGAGGTGTTCGGGACGCACGCGTTTCGCGTGCAGGAGGGCGAGGTGTCGACGATCGGCTCCGTCGGCGAGGCGCGCTGGACCTACGCGGTCTCGAAGCTCGCCGGCGAGCACATGGCGCACGCCTACCACGACGAGCTCGGTCTCCCGACCGTCACCGTGCACCCGTTCAACGTGTACGGGCCGGGACAGATCGGCGGCGGCGCGATTCGCGCGTTCATCGAGACGGCGCTCCGCGGCAACGAGCTGACGATCCACGGCGACGGGTCGCAGATCCGCGCGTGGTGCTACGTCACCGACATGGTGAGGGGTGTCCTCGCCTGCCTCGAGCGGCCGGAGGCGGTCGGCCAGGCGTTCAACATCGGCAACCCGCGCTCGGCGGTGACGATCTACGACCTGGCACTGCGGATCAAGCGGTTGATGCGCTACGACGGCGAGGTCGTCTTCCAGCCGCTGCACTACGCGGACGTCGAGCTGCGCATCCCGAACGTCGAGAAGGCGCGGGAGCTGCTCGGCTGGGAGCCGCAGGTCGAGCTCGACGACGGCCTCGAGAAGACGATCGCGTGGTACCGGGAGAGACTGCCCGTCTCCGCCTAGGCTGGCCCGACCTCGGCGAGTCGGAGCTCGCGGAGGTCGCGCAGGTCCTCGAGAGCGGGATGCTCACGATGGGCCCGAAGGTCGCGGAGTTCGAGAGCGAGCTCGCGCGGCTGTGCGAGGTCGAGCACGCGCTCGTGGTCTCGTCCGGCACCGCGGCGTTGCACGTGGCGGTGCTCGCGCTCGAGCTCGAGCCGGGCGACGAGGTGCTGGTGCCCGCCTACACGTTCCCGGCGACGGCGAACGTGGTCGCGCTGGCCGGGCTCGTGCCCGTGCTCGTCGACGTCGACCCGGAGACGATGAACATCGACCCGGAACAGGTGCACGTCGGCCCGCGCACGAAGGCGATCCTCCCCGTCCATCTCTTCGGGCGCCCGGCGCGGCTCGAGCAGCTGCCCGCCCTACCGGTGCTCGAGGACGCGGCCGGCGCGCTCGGTGCGCGCCGCGGGGGCAGCGCCTGTGGCGGGCTCGGGATGCTCGGCTGCCTCAGCTTCCACCCGCGCAAGATCGTCACGACCGGCGAGGGCGGCGCCGTGACGACGAACGACGAGCGGATCGCCGCCGCCGTCCGGCGACTGCGCAACCACGGCTGGGCATCGCTCTCGCCGCCCGACATGCCCGAGCCCGGCCTCAACTACCGGCTCTCGGACATCCTCTGCGCGGTCGGGTTGCCGCAGGCCCGCCGTCTCGACGCACTGCTCGCGGTGCGCACGCGCATCGCGGACGGCTACTCCGAGCGGTTGCGCCACCTGCCGCTGCTGCTGCCGGAGCCCGACACCGGCGACGTGCACGGCTGGCAGGCCTACGTCGTCCAGGTGGACGGCCGCGACCGCGTGCTCGCCGGGCTGCGGGCGCAGGGGATCGAGGCGCAGATCGGCACCTACGCGCTCAACCTGCTCGGTGCCTACCGCGACCAGGGTGACTTTCCCGGCGCGACGCGGGTGTTCGAGCGCGCGCTGGCGCTGCCCTTCCACACGCGGCTCTCCGAGGCGGATCTCGACCGCGTGGCGGCGGCGCTTGACAAACTTGTGAGTAATCACTAACCTACGGCGCATGACATCCGCAGTGCGCAAGACGAAGGAGGTCCGCCGAGAGGAGATCCTCGACGCGGCGCTGGTCGAGTTCGCGGAGAAGGGCCTCCACGGGGCCTCGACCGAAGACATCGCACACCGCGCCGGCATCTCGCAGCCCTACGTCTTCCGCCTGTTCGGGACGAAGCGGGAGCTGTTCACGGCGGTCGTGGCACGCTGTTTCCGGCAGACGCTCGAGATCTTCCAGCGGGCGGCCGAGGGCAAGCGCGGCGAGGCTGCGCTCGAGGCGATCGGCGAGGCCTACGAGGGCCTGCTGCAGGCCGACAGCGTGTACCTGCGGGCGCAGATGCAGGCGTACGCGGCCTGCGGCGACCCGGAGATCAGCGCCGTCGTGCGGGGCGGCTACGGCGACCTCGTCGCGTACGTGGAGCGGGTGTCCTCACTCGACGAGGGGCGGGTCGCCGCGTTCTTCGCGAAGGGGATGCTGATGAACGTGCTCGCCTCGACGCACGCGGGCGACCCGCCGGAGTCGTGGGCGGAGCGGCTGATCGACGGCATGCACGCGGGCTAGACGTGTTTTTTTCGACGGGAGGGAAGTGATGACTCACAAACGAGATATCGGCTGGACGTTCGCGATCACCTCGGTCGCGCTCTTCATGGTGACCCTCGACAACCTCGTCGTGACCACGGCGCTGCCGGTGATCCGCCAGGACCTGCACGCCTCGCTCTCGCAGCTCGAGTGGACGGTGAACGCGTACACGCTCACGTTCGCCGTGCTGCTGCTGACGGGCGCAGCGCTCGGCGACCGGTTCGGCCGCCGGCGCATGTTCGCGGTCGGGCTGACGATCTTCACGCTCGCCTCCGCCTGGGCCGCGCTCGCGACGTCGGCGACGATGCTCGACGTCGCGCGGGCCGTCCAGGGCGTCGGCGGCGCGATCGTGATGCCGCTGACGCTGACGATCCTCTCGGCCGGCGTGCCGAAGGAGCGCCGCGGCCTCGCACTCGGCCTCTGGGGCGGGATCAGCGGCCTCGCCGTCGCGTTCGGCCCGCTGGTCGGCGGTGCGGTCGTCTCCGGCATCTCGTGGCACTGGATCTTCTGGCTGAACGTGCCGATCGGGCTCGTGCTGGCGCCGCTGGCGCTCGCCCGGCTCGACGAGAGCCACGGGCCTTCCACCCGACTCGACCTGCCGGGGCTGGGGCTCGTCAGCACCGGCCTGTTCGGGATCGTGTGGGGGCTCGTGCGCGGCAACACGGTCGGGTGGGGCTCGCCGCAGATCGTGGGTGCGTTCGCCGTCGGCGCGATGCTGACCGCGCTGTTCGTCGCGTGGGAGCTGCGCACGGCCGAGCCGATGCTGCCGATGCGGTTCTTCCGCAACCGGACGTTCACGCTCGCGAACGTCTCGAGCCTGTTCATGTTCTTCGGGATGTTCGGCTCGATCTTCCTGCTGAGCCAGTTCTTCCAGACGGTGCAGGGCTACTCGCCGCTGCAGTCGGGCCTGCGCATCCTGCCGTGGACGGCGATGCCGATCCTCGTCTCGCCGGTCGCCGGGGCGCTCTCCGACCGCGTGGGCGGCCAACGGCTGATGGGGCTCGGGCTCGCGCTGCAGGCCGCCGGCCTCGCCTGGATCGCGTCGGTCTCGTCGCCGAGCACGCCGTACGGCGACCTCGTCGTCCCGTTCACGCTCTCGGGGATCGGGATGGCGCTGTTCTTCGCACCGGTCGCGAACATCGTGCTTTCATCGGTTCGGCCGGCCGAGGAAGGCCAGGCTTCGGGCGCGAACAACGCGATCCGCGAGCTCGGCGGCGTGTTCGGCGTCGCCGTGCTGGCCTCGGTGTTCGCGCACTACGGCGGCTATACGAGCGGCGAGGCGTTCACCCACGGGATGAGCGTGTCCGTGTACGTCGGCGCAGCCGTCGTCGCCGTCGGTGCGGTCGCGGCGCTCGCGATCAGGCGGCCGCGCCGCGCCGAGCCGGCCGGGGTCGTCGCCGAGCCGGCGCTCGAAGCCGCGTCATAGGGGTCGGGGCGGCGGGGGCGTGCGCTCCCGCCGCCCCTGCGTTACGGTCGGGCGTGGTCCCGGAGCCCGCGAGTCTCGGCGTTGCCCTCATCGTCCCGGCGTACAACGAGGCGGCGACGATCCGAGAGGTGCTCGACCGGATCGATGCGCTGGAGCTCGACGTGCAGGTGATCGTCGTCGACGATGGCTCGACCGACTCGACGCAGGACATTCTCCGCGCCTGGCAGTCGACGCACCCCGACGCGACGGTGCTGCGGCAGCCGAATCGCGGCAAGGGCGCGGCGATCCGCGCCGGGCTCGAGCACGTCGATCGCGAGATCGTCGTGATCCAGGACGCGGACATGGAGTACGACCCGGCCGAGGTGCCGGGCCTCGTCGAGCCGATCGCGATGGGCGCCGCGGACGTCGTGTTCGGCTCGCGCCTGCGCGGTGGCCGCCCGCAGCGCGCGCACCTGTTCTGGCACCTGGTCGGCAACCGCTGCCTCTCGCTGCTCACCAACGTCCTCTACAACACGACGCTGTCCGACATGGAGACCGGCTACAAGGCGTTTCGCACCGACGTGCTGCGCTCGCTCGAGCTACGTCGCAACTCCTTCACGATCGAGCCAGAGATCACCGCGAAGGTGTGCAAGCGGAAGCTGCGCGTCTACGAGGTGCCGATCTCGTACTACGGGCGGACCTACGCCGAGGGCAAGAAGATCACCTGGCGAGACGGCTTCGGCGCCGTCTCGGTTCTGATTGCGGAGCGGTTCAGGCCGTAGTCAGCAGGCGGAGCCGCGCCGCCATCGCGGCGACGGCGACCGCGAGGACGGCCAGAACGGCAAAGCCGGCCGGCAGGCTCGTCGCCTGCGCGAGCCCGCCCATCAGCGGCGGGCCGAGGAACACGCCGAGATAGCCGAGCGTCGTCACCGTCGCCACCGAGCCGGCCGGGTCGAAGCGCCGCCGACCTGCCACGCCGAACACGACCGGTGCGTTCAGCGAGATCCCGGCGCCCGCAACTGCGAAGCCGACCAGGGCGAGCGCAGCGGTCCCGGACACGGCGACCACGGCGCACCCCGTCGCGGCGGTGAGTGTGCCGCCGACGAGCAGCGCCCGGTCGGAGACACGTTTCGCCCCCTGGCCGACGAACCGACCGAGCACCATCGACGCTGCGAAGACGCCCGGGCCGAGCGCGCTCACCGTCGGCGACGACGCGAACTGGTGCGAGAGATAGAGCGCGCTCCAGCTCTCGGTCGCGCTCTCGACCACGAACGCAGCTGCGGCGACGGCACCGATCGCGATCAGGGCACGCTCGAGTGAGATGCGCCGCTTCGGCGGCGGTCCCTCGCCGGGGTGGATCGGGGCGCCCGCGCGCGCGAGCAGGACCGCAGTTGCGGCGATCAGCAGCGCGAGCGAGGCCATGATCGTCTCGCGTCCGGCGCCGGCGCCGCGGGCGACTCCCGCCGCGACTGCTCCCCCGAGCACCCCGCACGAGTAGAGCCCGTGGGCGAGCGGCATCAGCCGTCGACCGGTCTCGCGCTCGATGCTCGCCGCCTGCGCGTTCAGGCCGACGTCGAAGACGCTGGAGGTCGCACCCGCGAGCACGAGCGTCGCGGCGAGGGCCGGCAGCGTCGTCGCCAGTCCCGGCAGGACCGTTGCGGCGGCGAACGCTGCGCCCGCACACGCGACCGCAAGCCGGCCGAAGCGGCGGATCACCGGACCGGCGATCAGGACCATCGCCGGGAGCGAGCCGACCGCGACGAAGAGCAGCGCGAGCCCGAGCGTGCCCTTCGACGCACCGACCGCCTGCTGCGTCGCCGGGAGCAGCGCCGCCCACGCGCCCCAGAACGACCCCAGCGCTGCGAAGCCGACGAGCGTCGGCTCGCGCCGGGGGCTCACCAGGCGGCGTTCGGCGTCCAGGACGCCCAGTCGTCCGACCACCAGCGGCGGCCGCCATCCAGATCGGCCGCGATGCTCGCGCCGAGCGCGCGGATCTCGTCCACCTGAGCGGAGGTGAACCGCCCTTCCCGGATCCGTTCCTCGAGCAGCTCGTCGTCCTTCCATTGCCACGGCCCGTCGAGCGGCACCCAGATGTCCAGCTCGAGATCCTGTGTGTCGTACCCGTCGTCGGTGCGGCGGAACGGCTCCTGCAGGTTCACGTACCAGCCGCGGAACTCGCGCTCCGCGCCGTGCCAGAAGAGCCAGATCGCGTACGCATCGCCCGGCCGCTGGAGCATCAACAGGCCGTGGCCCTGCCAGCGCCCGCGGCCGTGCCAGGGGTGGCGGCCGTCGGCCGACGGCCAGTCGCCCTCGGGGAACTCGAACGGCGTGCCCTCGGCGA
>DASUZZ010000057.1:0-36970 GCA_036376615.1 Gaiellaceae bacterium | reverse complement strand
GATGCCCGCGTCGAGCGCATCCCTCGGCGAGCCGAACACCCGCTGCTCGCCGTAGAGCAGGATCTGCCCGTCGTCGGGGTGGTAGAGGCCCGTGAGGATGTTCGAGAGCGTCGACTTGCCGGCGCCGTTCTCGCCGAGCAGGGCATGCACCTCGCCCTCGGCCGCCTCGAAGTCGACCCCGTCGTTCGCGACGACGCCCGGGAACCGCTTCGTGATGTTCCGGAGCTCGACTGCTGCGGCCATGGAGGTGTGCGGGCGGGGCCGAGGCGGCCCCGCCCGCGCTGTCCCGCTAGCCCTTGGGGCTTCCGATGACGCCCTTGACGAGCCAGTTCATCGCGTAGAGGTCCTTGACGGTCAGCCGCTGGCCCTTCTTGACACGCAGCTTGCCGTTCTGGTCGTAGAGCGGGCCCTGGAACTCGTACCACTTGCCGCTCTCGATCTGCTGCCTCTTCGTCGCGATCAGCGACTTCGTCTTGGCCGTCACGCGCGGCCCGTACGACGCGAGCTTCGTGAAGCCGCTCTTCATCGAGCCGTACCAGAACCGGCTCTTCCAGCTGCCGTTCAGCATCGCCTTGAGCTCGCCGAGGTAGTACGGCCCCCAGTTGTAGACGGCGCCCGTCAGCCACTGGGTCTTCGCGAACTTCTTCGCGTCGGAGTCGTAGCCGACCCACGGGATGCCGACCGACTCGTCGTACTGGCCGATCGCCGGATCGTCGACGTTCTGACCGATCACGTCGGCGCCGGCTGCCTTGAGGTTCTCGGCCGCCTTCTTCTCCTTGGCCGGATCGAGCCACGAGTTCGTCCAGATGATCTTCACCTTCGCGCCGGGATGCGCGGTCTGCACGCCGAGGGTGAACGCGTTCGTGTGCCGGATCACCTCCGGGATCGCGAACGGGACGACGTAGCCGACGAGGCCGGTCTTCGTCAGCGAGCCGGCGGCGATGCCGGAGAGGTAGATCGCGTCCTCACCCGCACCGTAGTAGTCGGTGACGTTCGCCGCCTGCGTGTCGCCGGTCGCCTGCTCGAACTTGACGTCCGGGTACTTCTTCGCCTCCGACAGGACACACGGCTGGAATCCGTAGGAGGTGCTGAAGATGATCTTGTTCCCGTCGCGGACGAGCTGGTCGATCACCTGGCACGTCTGCGGGCCTTCGGGAACGAGCTCCTTGTAGGTCGTCTGCACCTTCGACCCGAGCGCGTTCTGCGCGTACAGGCGCCCCTGGTCGTGCGCCTGCGACCAGCCTCCGTCGTTGTGCGGGCCGACGTAGATCCAGGCGGCCTTCAGGGTCGCGTTCGACTTCGCCGACCCGGGCGAGGTGCCGAACGCGAGAACGGCCGCCGCGGCTGCGAGCGCGAGCACAGCCGCGCCGAGCGCGAGCTTCGTCTTGGTCAAACCTTGCTCCTCTCCAAAAGCGTTTGCCGGGGGGAAGGACGAATCTAGCCGACGGTGTGGCCGGACTGCACGGCCTCGAGCACGGGATCGTCGGCGCTCCACGGAAAGACGATCCATTGGTCGGTCCGGCGCCAGACGTACTCGCAGCGGACGGCCGACCTGGGCTTCTCGTAGAGCACCGCGCAGCGCACCTCGGCGACCTTGTCGGCACAGAACTGCTTGACCAGCTTGAGCGTCTCGCCCGTGTCGGCGACATCGTCGGCGACCAGCACCCGCGTCGACTCGAAGTCGACCAGCTCGGGCACCGGCGGCAGGATCATCGGCATGTCGAGCCGTTCGTCGACCCCCGTATAGAACTCGACGTTCATCGTGAACGTGTTCTTGACGCCGAGCGCGTAGCCGAGGGCACCCGTCACGAGCAGGCCGCCGCGTGCGATCCCGAGGATCAGGTCGGGGTGGTACCCGTCGGCGGCCACCGCCTCGGCGAGCGCCCGCGCGCCGACGCCGAGCTCGTCCCACGTCATCACCTCACGCTCGCTCAACGCCGCGCGAGCCTATCGAGGGCCGCGGCGAGCGCGTCGACGCCCAGAGCGACGTCCTCGTCGCTCGAGAGCTCGTCCGGGTGGTGGCTGACGCCGCCGTTCAGGCTGCGCACGAACAGCATGGCGGTCGGCACGCCTGCTTCCGCCAGCACCATCGCGTCGTGGCCGGCGCCCGAGACGAGCTCCGGCGCGCCCGGCAGCACGGCGCGGAGCGCCGCGAGCGGCGCCCCCGAGAACGCGACGGGCTCGACACGCGAGCCCGGCTCGAAGCCGATCGCGGCGACGAGCTCGTCCAGCCCGGCGGCCGTGCGCGCGCGCGCGTCGACGCTCACCGTCACGCGCGCGGGGACGACGTTCACGGCGTTCGGCTCGACGTCGATCGCGCCGACCGTCGCCACCGCGCTGCCGCGGGCGGCATCGCGGACGTGGAGGACGAACCGGGCGGCCGCGACGAGCGCGTCGTCGCGCGCGTTCATCGGCGTCGTGCCGGCGTGGTCGGCGCGTCCCTCGAACACGACCGCGCCCCGGGCCTGGCCGGCGACGCCGGTGACGATCCCGAGCGGTGCGCCGAGATCCGCGAGCACGGGGCCCTGCTCGACGTGCAGCTCGAGAAACCCGTCGGGCCGCTCCTCGAGGCGGCGGCTGCCGAGCGGCCCGGTCTCCTCGGCCCGAAACACGACGACGCCGAGCGGGGCGTCGGGCAGGCGCTCGGCCGCCTCGATCGCCGCCACGACCCCGAGCGCGCCGTCGAACCGGCCGCCGGTCGGGACCGAGTCGAGGTGCGACCCGCTCCAGACCCGTGCCGTACCGCGGCGGCCGTGCAGGTTGCCGGCGGGGTCGACGTGCGTCTCGAGCCCGGCTCCGCGCATCCAGCCGGCCGCGAGCCGGTGCGCGGCATCCTCCTCCGGGGAGTAGCCCGCGCGGTGCTGTGCGATCGCGGCGATCTCGTTGAGCCGGTCGGTCGCCCGCATCAGCGCGTCAATGCTCGCAGCACGCGCCAGCCCGCGAGCGGGAACAGCGCCACGACCGCGTAGCCGAGCCGCCAGGTCGTCGCCGCGACGAGCGCGCCGAACAGGGCCGGGTAGGCGGCGCCGGGGACGTTCAGCACCGTCTGCTGGAGCCCGATCGCGGAGCCGCTCTTGCCGTGGCCGGCGAACTCGACGGCGGCGGCGAACGAGAGGCTGTTCCAGCTCATCGAGACGACGCCCGCGGCGACGAGCACCGGCAACAGCACGGCCAGCGGCGCCGCGACGAGCAGCGCCGTCAGCCCGACGAGCACGGTGGCGGCGAGGGCGATCGTCCGCAGCGGGCCGACGCGCGACGCACGCACGTCCGACCAGCGGCCGGCGCCGACGCGACCGGCGACGGCGAGCAGCTGCATCAGCGCGAGCACCGCGGCGGCGGCGCTCTCCGACAGGCCGCGCTCCTCGTGCAGGAACAGCACGGCGAAGCCGGCGACGCAGAGCTGCGGTGCGAGGATCAGCGAGCTGCCGACCGAAAGCGTCCAGAGGCGGCGGTCGCGGAGCGGCTCTGACGCCACGACGATCTCCGGGCCCTCGGCGCCGGTGCGCTCGCGCAGCACGATCCCGCCGACCGCCGCCCCGGCGAGGCACGCGAGCCCGAGCGAGGCGAATCCCCAGCCGACGCCGCCCGCGTGCACGATCGGCGGGAGCGCCACAGCCGCCAGGAAGCCGCTGATCGGGATCGCCGTCTGGCGGATGCCGAGCGCGAGCCCGCGCTCGCGTTGCGCGAACCAGTGCATGACCGCGCGCCCGCTCGCCGACTGGACGGACGCGCCCGACGCGCCGGCGGCGGCGAGCAGGATCGCGAGCGGCCAGAACGCGTGGGCCGACGCGGCCGCCAGCAGGAAGCCTCCGCACCCGGCGAGGCCGATCACCAGCACGAGCCGCTCGCCGACGCGGTCGGTGGCGATTCCCCACGGAATCAGGCTCACGACCGACCCGACCAGCGAGCACGAGATCAGGAAGCCGGTCTGGCCCAGTGACAGGCCGTACCCGGAGCGGAGCCGCGGCGCCATCACGGCGACGCCGAACCAGATCGCCGAGTACGACGTCTGCGCGAACGTCCCCGCGGCGAGGACGGCGTATCGGTACCTGGTTACAGCCCGAACGGGTTCGTCGGCCGCGAGCCGGTGCAGGTCACGACCGCCTTCGGCTCGAGGTAGAGGTCTTCGGGCTCGGTCGCAGCGGCCATCGGAGCTGAATCTACCGGGCGGAGAGAAGGGCCCTGCCTAATGCGGAGCGACGAGCTCGCCGACGCGGACGTGCTCGGTGAGGAGCCGTTCGAATCGCGCGGGCTCGCCGTCGACGTAGGCGCGGCAGAGCCGCTCGCCCGCGGTGTAGGTGATCGCGTAGCCGCGCCACGTCGGGGAGGTCACGAAGCGCACGCCGTGTACCGCCTGCTCGGGCGTCGCGAGCCGCCACCGCTCGAGGTAGCGCTCCGCCTCGTCGGAGGACGCACCGTCCTCGTGGATCATGAGCGCGACGTCGACGGACGCCGTCCCGAGCTTCTCGAGCGCCGCCGCGATCCGCTCGTCGAGGTCGGGGTCGGGCCGGATCCCGTGCCGCTCGAGCACCCGGTAGAGCGCGGCGCGCGCATCCGTACCGATCGCGAGCTCGGGGCCGAGCTCGGCGATCCCCTCCGAGAGGAGCGCCTGCGGCGCCGGGACGAGCTGGATGCCCTCCTCCACCCTGCCTCCGTCGCGCAGGAGGCGCCGCTCCTTCACCGCTCGCTCGGTGTGGTGGCCGGGGTAGACCTCGTGAGCCGTCACGTGGATCAGGTCGAGCCCGGTCGTGGGGATGTCGACGTTCATGGCGATTCGGCTCTCGAGGCCGCCCTGGTAGTAGTTGAACGCCCACCAGGGCTCGCCGCGCACCGCCTCGATGGTGGCGCGCTCGCCGGCCGGAAGCTCGACGAGCGAGGCCGCGCACTCGCGGAGGATCGGCAGGAGCTCGGTCATCACGGGCACGGCGTGCTCGCCGTCGACGAGGTGGGCGTCGCGCCACGCCTGGCGCCGCTCGAAGAGCGAGCCGCTGCCCGGCAGGAGCTCGTCGAGCTCGGCGTGCACCTCCTCGTACACCGAGACCGGCGTGCGCTCGGGACGCACGCCGTAGCAGGCCTCGACCTCGTCCGCGTACGAGATCGGCTCGCCCGCCAGCACGCGCGCATAGGTGGCGCAGGCGCGGACCTGGTCGCGCAGCCACCCGTCGGGGAGGCCCGCAGCCAGCGCGTCGGCGTGGCCGGCGAGCAGCCATGCGTCGACGATCTCCTCCGCGTCGACCTGCTCCTTCAGCTCCGCCGGGCCGTAGTAGGCGTCGACGAGGCCGTCGACGTGCCGTCCGAGCCGGAGCCCGAGCTCGAGGTAGCGCTCCGCCTCGGTCAGGCCGACACCTCGAAGAGCGCGGCCTGCCCCTGGCCGACGCCGACGCACATGGTCGCGATCCCTCGGCCGCCGCCGCGGCGCCGCAGCTCGTGCAGCAGGCTGACCACGAGCCGCGCGCCGCTCATCCCGAGCGGGTGGCCGATCGCGATCGCGCCGCCGTTGACGTTGACCTTGCTCTCGTCGAGCCCGAGCTCGCGGACGACGGCGAGCGACTGCGACGCGAATGCCTCGTTGAGCTCGACCAGGTCGACGTCGCCGACGCCGAGGCCGGCGCGGTCGAGCAGCCGCCGGACGGCCGAGACCGGCCCGATGCCCATCACGCGCGGGTCGACACCGGCGACGGCCGACCCGGCGAAGGCACCGATCGGCTCGATCCCGAGCTCCTTCGCCTTCTCCTCGGACGCGACGACGACGGCGGCCGCGCCGTCGTTGATCCCCGACGAGTTGCCGGCGGTGACGGTGCCGTCGCGCCGGAACGCGGGCTTCAGCGCGGCGAGCTTGTCCGCATCGGTGTCGGGGCGCGGATGCTCGTCGCGCGCGAGATCGCCGACCGGCACGAGCTCGTCGTCGAAGCGTCCCGCAGCCGCCGCGTCGGCGTGGCGGCGCTGCGAGACGAGCGCGAACGCGTCCTGGTCCTCACGGCTGACGCGCCAGCGCTCGGCGACGTTCTCGCCGGTCTCGCCCATCGTCTCGAGCGGGAAGAGCTCCTCGAGCCGCGGGTTCGGGAACCGCCACCCGAGCGTCGTGTCGAAGAGGGTGCGATCGCCGCGCGGGAACGCACGGTCGGGCTTCGCGGTGACGAGCGGCGCACGCGACATCGACTCGACGCCGCCGGCGACGAAGAGGTCGCCGTCGCCCGCGATCACGGAATGGCACGCGCCGACGATCGCCGCGAGACCGGAGGCGCAGAGACGGTTGACGGTGACGCCCGCGACCGACTCGGGCAGGCCCGAGAGCAGGACGGCCATGCGCGCGACGTTGCGGTTGTCCTCGCCCGCCTGGTTCGCGCAGCCGAGCCAGACGTCCTCGATCTGCTCGGCGGGGACGCCCGCGCGGTCGACCGCGGCACGAACGGCGATTGCGGCGAGGTCGTCGGCGCGCACGCCGGCGAGCCCGCCGCCGTGCCGGCCGACCGGCGTGCGCACGGCCGAGAGGACGACCGCTCTCATCACTCGACCAGCTCGGGCTCGCGGCCGAGCAGGCGCGTGACCGCGGAGCGTCCACGCTCGCCCATGTCGAGCGTCAAGTCGTTGACGTACAGCGCGACGAATTCGTCGGCCGTCTCCGCGTCGATGCCGCGACCGAACTCGCGCGCGTAGGCGAGCGCGGCGTCGCGGTTCGCGAGTGCTGCGTCGATCGCCTCGCGCAGCACGGCGGAGACGTCCGCCGCACGCTCGACGTCGCGCCTGATCGCGACCAGCCCGAGCGGGAGCGGCAGGCCGGTCTCGTCCCGCCACCAGACCCCGAGGTCGAGCAGCTTGCGAAGGCCGGCACCGGCGTAGGTCAGCTGGCCCTCGTGGATCAAGAGCCCCGCGTGCGCACGGCCGGAGACGACCTCGTCGAGCACCTTGTCGAAGGCGACGTCGCGCGTCCGGATGCCGTCGCCGAGCGCCAGCCGCAGCACCCTGGTCGCCGTGGTCAGCGGGCCGGGAGTGACGATCTCGAGCTCGCGCAGCTGGTCGAGCGTGAGCTCGTCGCGTGCGACGACGATCGGCCCGTAGCCGTCGCCGAACGACGCGCCGTGCGGCAGCAGCCGGTAGCGGTCGGCGACCGCCGGATACACGCCGGCCGAGAGTGCGGTGACCTCGAGCTTGCCCTCGAGCGCCCACTCGTTCAGCGTCTGGATGTCCGAGGCGACCGGCTCGAGCTCGAGCCCCCGCGTGTCGACCCGCCCCGCCTCGAGGGCCCAGACCATGAACGCGTCGTCCGGGTCGGCGCTGTGTCCCACGTGGATCCGCACGCGGCCGTGAGGTTACCCTGCTCGCCGATGGCGAACGCGCGCCTCTCCGAGTCGATCCAGGACTACCTGAAGAGCGTCTACAAGCTGCAGTCGGCCGAGGGGCGCGTGACGATCGGGGCGGTCGCGAAGGATCAGGGCGTGTCGCCGGCGTCGGCGTCGGCGATGGTGAAGAAGCTCGTCGCCCTCGACCTGATCGAGCACGAGCCGTACCGCGGCGCGCGCCTGACGCCCGCCGGCGAGCAGGTGGCGCTCGAGGTGATCCGCCATCACCGGCTGATCGAGCTGTATCTCGCCGAGACGCTCGGGCTGCACGTCGACGACGTCCACGACGAGGCCGACCGGCTCGAGCACGTGATCTCCGAGGAGCTCGAGGCGCGGATCGACCGCGCCCTCGGCTTCCCGACGCACGACCCGCACGGCGACCCGATCCCGGATGCGAACCTCGAGTGGCCGGCGAAGCCGAGCCGCCGGCGCGGAGGCGAGCGAAACCGCACGTCCTGACGCCTCCGGCTCGTCGCAGGCGACGAACGGCCGGAGGGGACAGTGCGTCAGCACGGCCCCGGAAGGCCGGGCGGCGGCTGCGGCGAGAGGCGGCGGCGGAGCCGGGCTCCGCCCGGCGGGAGCCGCTGCCGGCCGGTGGCGTCAGGAGCGTCCGAAGAAGTAGCGTTCCAGGGGCTCGAGGAGCTCTTCGCGGCGGAAGGCGCGGACACGCGCGCCGCCGCCGTCCTCCTCCGAGACGACGACGTCGTCCTCGAGCGTGGCGTTCGCGACCTGCAGGCAGTCCTCGAGCTCGTGCCCGTCCCACACGTAGTCGTCGGCCCGGGCCTCGCCGGTTTCGCGGTGCTGGGGGTTGACGATGCGGCCGACCGCCCACAGCGCACCCGGACGGCGCTCGATCCAGATCAGCACCCGCTCGTCACGACCCGCGTCGTCGCGGCCTTCGACGACCCGCTCGGCGAAGCGCCCGGCCTGCAATGGGGCCTTCACGGCGGCGACTATACAATCGGTCCCGTGGGTCTCGCGGACGCGATCCGGGGCGTGTTCTCGTTCCTCACCTCGAGATCCCAGAGCGAGGAGCGGGTGGCGGACTACGTGGTGCGCGAGCACCGCCGCGGCCGGCCGCTGCAGGAGATCCTCCAGGACAAGTACGTCACCAACCGGTGCACGCCCGAGCAGCTCAGGCGCCTGCTCGACCGGCCCGAGGTGGTGCAGGCCGTCGGCGACGACGTCGCCGCCGAGGCGAAGGCCGCCGTCTCCACCTAGAGGTCGCGCCCGGCGCCGCGCGCGCGGGCCAGCTCGACGACGCGGGCGGCGGCGGCGAGGTCCCACGCTGCGAGGCCGTTCGACTTGAACAGGACGATGTCGTCGTCGTCGGCTCGACCGGCGACCTCGCCGGCGACCACCTCCCCGAGCTCGTGCACCTCGAGCCAGTCGAGAACGCCGCGTGCGATCGGCTCGGCCAGGTCGCCTGCCTCCTCCCGCGACTGCTCGCGCGAGTCGCAGCAGACGAACGCGGCCCGCTCGAGCACGACGTTGTCGAGCTCGCGGGCGGACAGGCTGTTCGCGCCGACCGCGCAGACGCACGCGCCGGGCTCGAGCCACTCGCCGCGCAGGACCGGATCGCTCGACGTCGTCGCCGTGACCACCACGTCGCAGGCAGCGGCGTCTCGCGGCTCGTCGGCGGCAACGCAGTCGTGCTCGCGGCAGAACGCCTCGAGGCTGGCCGCGGTCCGGCAGTGGACGACGACCCGCTCGAGCGCCGGCAGCGCCTCGCGCAGCGCCGCGACGTGCGCGCCCGCCTGCCGGCCGCACCCGTGGATGCCGAGCGAACGGGCGCCCGGCCGCGCCAGCCGGGTCGACGCGACCGCCGACGCGGCTGCGGTACGCAGCCTGCTCAGCCGCTCCGCCTCGACCAGCGCGACGGGCGCACCGTCGAGCGACGTGAGGACGACGAGAAAGGTGACGGCGCCCGGCGTCCAGGCGAACGTCTTGAGCCCCGCGTACCCGAGGGCGCGGTCGACGCACGGCATCGCGGCCATGAAGCCGTCGGGAAGCTCGAGGCGAAGGCGCGGCGGGTTGTCGACCTCGCCGGCCGCGAGTCGGAGGATCGACGCCTCGACCGCAGCGCGTGACTCGGCGGGCGTGAGCAGCTCGGCGACCTCCGCCTCGGTCAGATACAGCGGCACGGGAGAATGTTCGGGACGATGCCCGATCCTCATCCCCCCCAGGGCCTGACCGAGGCGGAAGCCGCGGAACGGCGCGCACGGCTCGGGCCGCCGGAGGAGCCGCAGAGCCGTTCGTACAAGAGCATCGTCCGCGCCAACGTCTTCACGGTCTTCAACCTGATCCTGGCGGTGGCCGGCGGCCTCACGCTCGTCTTCGGGGACTGGCAGGACGCGCTCTTCCTCGGCATCCTCGTCGCGAACTCCGGCATCGGCATCTACCAGGAGGTCCGTGCGAAGCAGGCGCTCGACCGTCTGAGCGCGCTCGTCGCGCCGCACGCGGTCGTCGTGCGCGACGGCGAGCCGCGGCGCGTCGACGTCGACGAGGTGGTGCCGGGCGATCTCGTCCGCGTCGGGCCCGGCGACCAGGTGGTGGCGGACGGAACGCTTGCACAGAGCGACGGCCTCGAGATCGACGAGTCGATCCTGAGCGGCGAGTCGCGCGCCGTGGCGCGGCGAAAGGGCGAAGAGGTGCGCTCCGGGTCGTTCGTCGCCGACGGCGTCGGTGCCTACGTCGTCGAGGCCGTCGGGGCGCAGAGCTACGCGTTGCGGCTCACCGGCCAGGCGCGCTCGTTCCGCCACCCGCGCTCGCCGCTCGAGCGCACGCTGAACCTGCTGCTGTTCATTCTCGTCGCCGTGATGCTGCCGCTCGCAGCGGCGCTCGGCTACTCGCTCTGGCACCGGCACACGCCCGTCTCGACCGCCGTGCCGACCGCCGTGGCGGCCGTCGTGACGCTCGTGCCGGAAGGGCTCGTGCTGCTGATGAGCCTCACGTTCGCGGTCGCCGCGATCCGCATGGCGCGACGCGGCGCGCTCGCCCAGCAGCTGAACGCGATCGAGTCGCTTGCGTCCGTCGACGTCGTCTGCCTCGACAAGACCGGAACGCTGACCGAGCCCGCGCTGCGCGTCGCCGGGCTCGTCGGGCCGGAGTCGCTCGCGGACGACCTGGGGCGGTACGCGGCATCGGCGACCGCGCGCAACGCGACGCTCGAGGCGATCGCCGCCGCGTACCCGGCCGAGTCGGCGCGCGTCGACGAGCAGGTGCCGTTCACGTCACGGCGGCGCTACGGCGGCCAGAGGATCGACGGGGTCGGCTACGTGCTCGGCGCACCGGAGCACTTCGCGCTCGACGGTTTCTCCGAGCACGCCGACCAGGCCGCCGGCGAAGGGCGGCGCGTGCTCGCCTTCGGCACGGCCGACTCGCTCGACGACGACCGGCCCGCGGCCGACGGGCTCGTGCTCCTCGCCGAGCGTCTGCGCCCGGAGGCACGCGAGACGGTCGCGTGGTTCCGGTCGCAGGGCGTCGAGCTCAAGGTGCTGTCCGGCGACCGCCCCGAGACGGTCGCGTCGATCGCGCGCGACGCGGGCATCGACGGCGCTGCCGTCGACGCCTCGAGGCTTCCCGACGACCCGAACGAGCTCCGCCGGTTCGTCGCCGCGCACGCGGTGCTGGCGCGGATCGCGCCGGAGGACAAGCGGCGCGTCGTCGAGTCGCTGGTCGCCGAAGGCCGTTACGTGGCCATGGTCGGCGACGGCGCCAACGACGTCCCAGCGCTCAAGGCGTCGCGGCTCGCAATCGCACAGGGCACCGGCACGCAAATGGCGCGCGCCGTCGCCGACATCGTGCTCGTTCACGGCGAGTTCTCGTCGGTCCCGCCGATGGTCGACGAGGGGCGAAAGGTGCTGCGGAACGTGCAGCGCGTCGCCAAGCTGTTCGTCACGAAGTCGGCGTTCGCAGCGTTCCTGATCCTGTCGGTCGGGTTGACGCCGACCGCCTATCCGCTGCTTCCGCGCCACCTGACGCTCGCGGCGACGCTGACGATCGGCATTCCGGCGTTCTTCCTCGCGCTCGCGCCGTCGAGCGGTCCCTACACACGCAGCGGATTCCTGCGCGAGCTCGGCCGCTTCGCGCTGCCGGCGGGGACGGCCGCCGGCCTCGGCGTCGTCTCGAGCTACCTGTTCGCGCTGAACGTCCTCGGCCTCGACCTGAAGGAGGCCCGGACGGTCGCGACCACCGCGCTCGTGTTGATCGGGCTCTACCTGATCCTCGCGCTCGAGGCGACGGGCGCCGTTCGCGGGACGGCCGTCGTCGTGCTCACGAGCGCGCTGCTCGCCGCCTACCTGGCGGTCCTGATCCTGCCGGCGCTTCGCGACTTCTTCGCGCTCAGCGGCCCGCACCTCTCGGTGCTGCTGCCTGCGATCCTGGGCGCCGGCGTCGCCGCCGGCGGGCTGGCCACGGTCGACGACCGCTTCGTCCCGTTCGTGCGCGCTTGAGCGTCGGCACCAACCGCCGATAGAAGCCCTGTGAGCCGGGTGCGCATCATCGTCGCGTTCGTCGCCGTCCTGCTGGCGACGGCCCTCCCCGCGGGTGCGGCACGGTCGGGGACGCTCGGGCGCATCGATCACGTCGCCGACGGCGACACCGTCGACCTGACGAACGGCGCGAAGATCAGGCTCGTCCAGATCGATACCCCGGAGGTCTACTTCGCGCCCGAGTGCTACGGGAAGCAGGCGTCGGCGATCACGAAGCGGCTGCTGCCGCCGGGAACGCTCGTCCGGCTGACGGTCGAGCCGGCCACCGACCGCGTCGACGCGTACGGCAGGCTGCTCCGGTACGTGACGCGCGTCCGGGACAGCCTGAACGTCAACGTCTACCTCGTCCGCATCGGGGCCGCCGCACCGTACTTCTACGAGGGGCGGCGCGGCCGCTACGCCGCGTTGCTCGACCGGCTCGCGCTCCGCGCCCGGGCGCTGCACCTCGGCCTCTGGGGCGCCTGTCGCGGCACCCCGTTCAATCCGGACCGCGGCGTCGCCACCGGCAAGCCGAGACGCTAGCCCTGCAGGACCTCGCCCAGCACCTGCTGGACGGCGGTGGCGTAGATCGAGGCGAGGCTCACGCTGGTGCTGCTCTCGCTGGTGAGCCCGGCGTTGATCGCGTGCGCCGTGTCGTCGATCGCCTGGAGCGTGGGCTCGTCGTCGACCCGCGCGAGTGCGTCGCCGAGCTCCGGCTCGCCGCCGGCGCGCAGGTTCTCGACGATCCCGTCACGAAGGGCCTGGAGGCGCGAGTCGCGCGACGGCGATCCGGCCCAGTGGATCGCGTAGTCGTGAAGGACGCTGCGGTTCGTGAAGTGGAACTCGATCCGCTCGAGCCCGGGGTGGCGGGCGAGCGCGGTTGCGACCGCGTTGACGGCGATCGCCCCCGCCGCCTCGGACGGAAAGCGGTGCGCACCGCACCCGATCGCCGGCAGCGCGACGGTCCGGCAGTCGAGGCTCGCCGCGACGTCGAGCACCAGTTCGTGCGCGCGGCGGAGCGCATCGTGCTCCCGCGCGGCGCCGCCCCTCCAGACCGGGCTGACTGCGTGGATGACGTACCGCGCGGAGAGCCGTCCGGCGAGGGTCACCGACGCCCCGATCCGCGCGGCCGTGCGAAGGCGATCGCACTCGCGGGCGTACTCGACGCCGCCCGCGGAGAGCAGCGCGCCGTTGACCCCGGTGAACCCCATCTCGAATCCCGGGCTCGTCGGGTTCACGATCGCGTCGACCGTCGCGCCCGCGAGGTCGCCGCGAACGAACGCGATCCGGCCGCCGTGGGGTTGCTGCGTGATGTCGCCGTCGTGCCGCATGCTTCCGTGACCGGTCCGCCGGGCCGGGCACGTTCAGCGTCGCGCGTCGTGTGGCTGCGCGCATCCCTCGGCCGAGGGATGCTCATTGAAGCGCGCCGGGCACGCGCGGCTCGGCGAACTCGAGCGCGGCGGGCAGCTGCCGCCGCCAGAAGCGGCCGTCGTGACCACCCGGCGCGAGCCAGAGCCGAAACGGAAGCCGCAGCATGCGGAGCTCGTCGGCGAACGCCAGCGTGCGCGCCTCCGTCCAGCGGTCGTGCGTCGAGCCGACGGAGAGGAAGAAGCGCTCACGCGCCCGGAGCTGCGCGGCGTCGCGGCCGACGATCGAGGTCGGGTCGTTGGCGAGCAGCGCCGCGGCGGAGGCACGGCGGAACGGCCCGTCGTGCGGCGGCTCGAAGTAGCCGCTCCAGGCTTCGAGCGTTCCGAACATCGCCGGATGGCGGAGGCCGATGTCGATCGCGCCGAACCCGCCGGCGGAGTAGCCGGCGAGCGTGCGTCCCGCAGCGCCCCGGTCGACGGGGAGGTAGGTCTGACTCCACGGGAGAACGTCGTCGATCAGGTACCGCTCCCACACGCCTCCCCACTCGCCGTCGTAGTGCGGGCGGGGGCCCGAGGGGATCACGGCGACGAACGGCCGCAGCACGCCGGCCGCAACGAGCCGGTCGGCGATGCTCGCGAAGCGCATGCCGTCGACGACCGAGTACGGGGAGCCCGGCAGCCCGTGCAGGATGTAGACGACGGGGTAGCGCTGCGCCGGCGAGTAGCCCGGCGGCAGGTAGACGATGCTCTCGCCGTTGCCGGCGCGTGGCCGGACGGTGTCCGGGATGACGCCCTGCCAGTCGGTGCCGCCGCCCGGCCCGGTGCGGAGCAGGCTGAACCCGGGAATCGGCCCGACGGACGCGCTGCTCGCCGTGAGCACCACACCGGCGACCAGTCCCAACGCCGCGACGAGAGCGGCGAGCAGCGCGCGGCGCATGTGCACGTTGTACGCAGGCCACCCGTAGCGTTCGTTAAGCGGCGAAGAGCATCGTGTTGGCGGAGAGAGGAGGCTGCCTGCGGCCCGTCGCCTGTTTCGGCCGAGGTCGGCCCGGAGAGCAGCCGGGCGTGATCGCGCGGCTCCCGGTCCTCGCCCTCGTCGCGGTGCTGCTCGTCGGCTGCGGCGGCACGAAGGCGCGTCTCGAGGTCGGCGTCGTCGAGGACGCGGCGAAGGGCGCACACCCGGCAGCCGAGTTGCAGCGCACCGCCGACTCCGGGTTCCACGCCGTCGCGCTCAGCTCGCTGTGGTCGCGCGGCGAGAGAGCTCCCGCGCCGGCGGAGCGAGAAGCGCTGCTCGCCGCGACCGCGGCCGCGAAGCACGCGGGCGTCGACCCGATCCCCGCCGTCTACCAGCTCAGCTCGCAGACGCCGCTCTCGCCTGCCGACCGCGCCGACTTCGCGGCCTACACGGCGGCGCTCGTCCGCGAGCTGCCGGACGCCGACCGCGTGATCGTCGGCAACGAGCCCAACCTCAACCTGTTCTGGATGCCGCAGTACGACGCCGCCGGCGGCGACGCGGCCGCCGCGGCGTTCGAACAGCTTCTCGCCGCAACGTACGACGCGGTGAAGGCGGCGCGGCCGAAGGTGGAGGTGATCGCCGGCGGGCTCGCGCCGCACGGCTCCGACGACCCGTCGAGCCCGCGCCCGACGCACTCGCCGACGCGGTTCATCCTCGACCTCGGCGCCGCTTACCGCGCGTCCGGCCGCGACCGTCCGATCATGGACGCGCTCTCGATCCATCCCTACGGCGAGAGCGCGCGCGTCCCGCCGACGCTCGCACATCCACGGACGACGTCGATCGGGATCGCCGACTACGGCAAGCTCGTCGACCTGCTCGGGCGCGCGTTCGACGGCACCGCGCAGCGGGGAGACGACCTGCCGGTCGTCTACGGCGAATACGGCGTCGAGACGACGATCCCGGCGGCGAAGGCGCACCTCTACACGGGCCGCGAAGTCGTGCCGACGGTCGGCGAGCGGACGCAGGCGCACGACTACGTCACCGCGATCGACCTCGCTGCATGCCAGCGCACGGTCGAGCTGCTGCTCCTCTTCCACCTCGAGGACGAGTCGCGGCTCGAAGGGCTCCAGAGCGGCGTGCGCTACGCGGACGGCTCGCCGAAGTCGGGCGAGCCCGCCGTCGCCGCGGCGGCCGATCATCCGCGGTGCGCGCGCTGAGGGTGCGCTTCAGAAGCTGGGCTTCGCGGTCATGTCGAGCACGAGCAGGACGAGGAGCACGGTGTCGAACCGGAACACGGTGAACAGGCGCCGCACGCGGGCGGCCACCTCGGGCGACTCCGGGCCGAACTCGGCCGCAGCCTTGTCGATCCTGCCGAGCTCGGGCCCGACGAAGATGACGCCGACGCTCGTCGCGATCGCCCAGCCGGCGAGCGCGAGGTCGATCCAGAGCACGCCCCAGCCCCAGTTGCCCTTCTCGACCAGGACGATCCCGAACGCCAGGACGGCGAACGCCGCGGGCGTGTAGACGCGGGTGCCGACCCACGCGCCGAGCTTGCCGAGGGCGGCGAGCGTCTCCCGGTCGCCGCGCCGCTCGAAGACGATCCCGAGCGTGGTCAGGGTCACGTCGCCACCGACCCAGATCACGACCGAGATCACGTGCAGCGCCTTGTAGATCGAGTACGCGTCGGGCGCGAACCAGAGCACGACGACGACGCCGGCGATCAGCGCGAGGCCTGCGAGCAGCGCGGACTGCGCCGTGCGCGGGCGCGGCGCCGGCTCGGCCGTGGTGCTGTTCGCGCTCACAGCGCCGTCCACCCGCCGTCGACGACGAGCGCCTGGCCCGTCATCGCCCGCGACTCCTCGGACGCAAGAAAGACCGCCGCGCCCGCGATGTCCTCGGCGTCGGCCACGAACGCCTCGCCCGGCAGCCGGAGCGGTGTCATCCGCCGCCAGATCTCGTCGATCGCGGGGTCCTCGCGGAACGGGTCGCTCGAGGCGGTGTGCGTCGCTCCCGGCAGGAGCGCGTTGACGTTGACTCCGCTCGGGCCGTACTCGACGGCGAGCGCGCGAACGAGCCCGATCACGGCGGCCTTCGCCGCGCAGTACGCGGCGAGGCCGGAGACGCCGACGAGGCCGAAGTTCGACGAGACGAGCACGACCTTCCCGCGGCGCTTCGGCACGAAGTGCTTCAGCGCCTCGCGCGCGCAGAGGAACGCGCCGCGAACGTCGACCGCGAACTGGCGGTCGAAGTCCTCCAGCGGCACGTCGCGCGAGTCGCCGCCCGTGAACGTGCCGGCCGAGAACACGAGCGCATGCAGGTCGCCGTGCGACCGGATCGTGTGGGCGACGGCCTGCTCGACCGACGCCGGGTCGAGGACGTCGAGCGCGACGTACTCGCCGACGCCGCCCGCCTCGCGAACGAGCTTGTCGGTCGGCACCGGGCCGTCGTTCGACTCGCGCGTCCGCGACCCGACGACGACCGACGCCCCCTCCGAGGCGAAGCGCACGGCGATCGCGCGGCCGATGCCGGACGTGCCGCCGGCGACGAGCGCCACCGTTCCCTGCAGCCGTCCCTGGCCCATCTACAGAACCGCGATCGCCGCGATCTCGTGCAGGTAGCCCTCCATCCAGAGCGCCGGCATCGAGACCGCCGTCCAGGCGGGGCCGGCTCCGCGCGGGAACACCTCGGCCGCCACCTGCATCGCCTCCTCCCACGCACGCGGGTCCTTGTGGAAGGAGAGAACCGCGAGCACGTTGTCGAGCGAGCCGCCGAAGCCCTCGAGCACCTCGCGGATCTCGGTGAGGATGTAGCGCACCTGGCCGCCGGTGTCGCCCGGCGCGACGATGCTCTGATCCGCGGCGCACGCGACCTGCCCCGCAACCGTCACGAAGCCGCCGTTCTCCTTCTTGACGCCGCCGGCGAGCGGCAGCACGTTCTTCCACCAGTTCAGCTCCGGCGTGAACGCGGTGCGCCGCCCGGGCGAGAGGTCGGCGACGGCGCGGAACGCGCCGAGCTGTCCCGGCTTCTCGAGGCCGGGCGTCCCGACGTGGCTCGTCGACGGCGCCCGCTCGTCGGAGAGCTCGCCCGCGAGCACCTCCGGCATGTAGACGTCCGTGAACGTCGCCTCCGCGCCGCGGAGGTCCTGGTGGAACGAGGTGAAGTCGAGGATGTCGTCGACCGAGCCGCCGGCCATGCCCACGATCTCGAGGATCCCCCGGTACGACGCGCGCGCCTGCTCGCAGTGGTCGCCCGGATAGAGGACGTTGCCGTCCGGATCGATCGCCGACTGCGCGGAGACGAAGAGCAGGTCGCCCTTCCGGCAGCCGCCGGAGACGGGCCGGTCGCCCCACCAGCGCAGCGAGTCCGGTGTGAAGCATTGCTTCTCACCCGGCCCGAGGTGCGCGATCGCCTGGATGCTGACGAGCACGCCCGGGACGTACGAGCCGAGGAACGACGAGATCGACCACGCCGGATAGTCGCGCTCGAAGTACGCGCCCGCGACGTCGAGGACGGTGCCGATCTGGCGGGCGTCCTGCGTGAACGCGATCACGTCGACGACGTCGTCGAAGGTCGCGCCGCCCGCCTCGAGGAGCCGGGCGATCGACTCGAACACGGACCGCGTCTGCGCGGCGAGATCGCCCGGCGCAACGACGTTCATCTCGTCGTCGAGCGGCACCTGGCCGGACACGACGAGCAGGTCGCCGAGGCGGGCGGCGGGCGCGGCCGGCAGCGACGCAGCCCATTCGAGCCCGTCTGCCGTGAACACGGAGCGCACCGCGCATGTCTACCACGGGGCTACATGTCGAGCAATACTTGACAGACTCGATCCTGTCGTGCAGAGAACTACAGCAGCATGACGGCTCACGGGCTGCACGTCGAGACGCGTCACCGCACACGCTGGCTTCGCCTCGAACGCCCGCCGCGGAACCTCCTGGACCCGGATGCGATGGGCGCGCTCGCGGACGAGCTCCGCCGGTGCGACGGCGACGAGTCGGTGACCGCCGTCGTGCTCACCGGCTCGGGCGGCATGTTCTGCGGCGGTCTCGACGTCGCCGCGATCCAGGCCGGGGGCGACCCCGTCATGTTCGCGGCGGCGCTGATCGCGCTCCTCCGCCTGCTGCCGACAATCGGCAAGCCCGTCCTGGCGGCCGTCAACGGCGACGCGCTCGGATCCGGGTTCGCGCTCGTCTGCGCCTCGGACTACGCGGTGGCCGTCCCGGACGCCAAGCTCGGCACGCCGGAGGCGAGCGTGGGCTTCTGGCCGATGACGGCCCAGGTGCCACTGCTCCAGCGGCTCCTCCCGCGCCATGCGCTCCAGACGATCCTGAGCGGGGAGCCGTTCGATGCGCAGGAGGCGTTCCGCGTCGGCGCCGTCAACCGCGTCGTCGCCGACGCGGAGCTCGACCAGGCCGTGCTGGACTTCGCAGCGCTCGCCGCGCGCGCCGGGACCGCCCTCGCGTCGGGCCGCCGCTCCTTCTACCGGCTGCTCGACCTAGGGTACGACGCGGCGCTCGAGCAGGCCCTCGACGAGTTCGCCGCGATGTTCGACTCGTGACGAGACCTGTGCGGCCGAATCAGGCGACGGCTTCCCTACGCTCGGTCACGACTCGAGCGTCGCAGCCGAAGGAGTCTCGCCCGAGACGCCTCGTGAGTGCCGCGTCGTCGGCATCGGGACGCCAGCCGGACGTACGCCAGGACGTCCTCGACGGCGATCGGGATACGGTCGCCCGGGCTCTCGGGATCGGACGGGTTGAACTCGTTGGTCACCCACGGTCGATCGAGCTGAGCTTTCCGAACCGCGTCATGTAGGTCCGGTCCGCATCGAGGGCGATCAGCGTCCCGGCCACCGTGCGCCGCGAACGGCACCAGCACGAAGAGCTCGTCGATACATCCAGTAGCGCTCGTCGAAGAGCCCGACGCGTTCGAGCGCCTCGCGGCGGAGGAGCATGAACGCGCCGTTGACCGCGTCGACGCGGCCCCGCTCGACATTCAGTGCGCGGTACTGGGCGAGCGGACCGCCGCGTGCGCGGCCTCAGCGGCCCCGGCGCTCGGCGGAGCGGATCGTCTCCCAGATGCGCGCCGGGGTGAACGGCGGGTCGACATGACGGACGCCGAGCGGTGCGAGCGCATCGGCGACGGCGTTCGCGATCGCGGCCGGCGTGCCGATCGAGCCTCCCTCGCCGACGCCCTTTGCGCCGAGCGGGTTGAACGGCGACGGGGTCTCGCGCAGCACGCTCGTCACGGGCGGGACGGACTGCGCCGTCGGCAGGTGGTACTCGTAGAAGTTGACGGCGAGCGGCTGACCGTCCTCGTCCCAGCCGGTCTGCTCGGTCAGGCACTCTCCGACCGACTGCGCGACGCCTCCCACGACCTGGCCGTCGGCGAGGAGCGGGTTGACGACCCGACCGCAGTCGTCGACGGCGACGATCCGGCCGAGCGCGACCTCACCGGTCTCCGGCTCGATCTCGACCGAGGTGACGTATGCACCGAACGAGAAGACCGGCCCCGGCAACTCGAAGCGCTCGAACTCCTCGAGCGGCGGCTGCTCGCCCGCCTCGAGCCGCTTCCGGAGCCTCCTCGCGGCGAGGAGCGCGGCCGAGCCGCCGACCGTGATCGAGCGGCTCGCGAACGTCCCGGTGCCCTCCGGGATCTCGAAGGAGTCGCCGAAGCGTACGGTGACTGCCGCCGGCTCGACGCCGAGCTCGGCGGCGACGATCTGCGCGAACGAGGTCTCGTGGCCCTGGCCGTGCGGCGATGAACCGGTGCGGAGGACGAGGTCGCCGTCCGCGCCCAGCGTGAGTCGCGCTGTCTCGAAGCCGGGGCCGACTCGCTCGATGTAGACGGCGACGCCGACGCCGGCCAGGCGCCCGGTCGCGCGGGTGCGGTCGCGTGCGGCGACGAGCTCGTCCCAGTCCGCGATCCGCAGCGCGTCGTCGAGAGCGCCGAGATAGTCGCCGGAGTCGAGCTCGAGCCCGAGCGCCGTGCGGTGTGGGAAGTCCGAAGCCGGGATCGTGTTGCGCCGCCGCAGCTCGACGCGATCGAGGCCGAGCTCGGCCGCGGCGGCGTCGACGACGCGCTCGATCGCGAGTGCGGCCTCCGGGCGCCCGGCTCCCCGGTACGGGCCGGTCGGCACCTTGTTCGTGGCGACGCCGGTCACCTCGACCTCGGCCGCGGCGACGGCGTAGCAGCCGGTGAGAAGGCTCGCTGCCGTGAGCGGGGCGACCGGGGTGGACGCGTACAGGTAGGCGCCGAGGTCGGCAAGGATCCGGCCGCGCAACGCCAGGATACGGCCGTCCGTGTCGAGCGCGAGCTCGACGTCGAGCTCGAGGCCGCGGCCCTGGTAGACGGCGAGCGAGCTCTCGGTCCGGGTCTCGCTCCACGTCACGGGACGCCCCAGCCGGAGTGCGGCCAGCGCCACCGCTGCGCTCTCGGCCTGGGGGACGCCCTTGCTGCCGAAGGCGCCGCCGACGTCCGGGACGACGATCCGCAGCCGCGCCGGCTCGCGGCCGAGCACGGCGCAGAGCCCTGCCAGCTGCCGGTGCTGATCCTGCGCCGAGAGCCACAGAGTCAGCACGTCCGTCTCCGGGTCGTGTGCGGCGAGAACGGCCCGCGGCTCGAGCGGAGCGGCGATCAGGCGCGGCGCCTCGACCCGGTTGCGGACGATCGTCCGCGCCGTCGCGAACGCCGACTCGACGTCACCGGTTCCGAGCCGGTGGCGGAGCAGGACGTTGTCCCGGACGGCCGGGTGGATCGGCGGCGCCTCCCCGGCGTCGTGCGGGTCGACGAGCGCCGGCAGCTCCTCGACCGCGACGGCGACCCGCTCCGCTGCGTCCACAGCCTGCTCGACGGTGGCTGCGACGACGATCGCGACCGGCTCGCCGACGTAGCGAACACGCTCGCGCGCGAGCACCGGGTGCGCGGCGACGGTCGCGACCTGGACGCCGGGCGGCGCCATGACGGGAAACGGATGCGCGAGCGTCGCGAGATCCGCGCCGGTGAGGACGGCGCGCACTCCGGTCAGGGCGAGCGCTGCATCGGCGTCGACGCGGCGGAGCGTCCCGTGTGCGACGAGGCTGCGGACGAACGTTGCGTGCAGCATCCCGGGCAGCTTCAGGTCGCCGACGAACCGCGCCTCGCCCTTGAGGAAGCGCTCGTCCTCGACGCGCGCGAGCGAGGCGCCGACCCAGTTGCCGGAGGCGACGCCCGAGGTCACGTAGAGTCCCGGAAGTGGCTCGCATCGCGTACGTGGACCTCGCGACGATCGACGACCCCGAGCTGCTCTCCGACATGGAGCACTCGCGGCGGTACGGGACTCCGCGCCCCGAGACGCAAGCGATCCGCTTCAACGTGCCCGCCGTCGCAAAGGCGTTCATGCGGCCGTGGAGGACGATCTTCCGCGAGGGAATCGTCGACCACTCGCTCAAGGAGCTCTGCCGCGTCTACGTCTCCAAGACGATCGACTGCGACTACTGAGGCTCGCAGCGGTCCCTTCGTGGGAGGGACGAGGGGCTGAGCGAGGTGGACTACGACGAGCTGCTCCGTTTCGAGACATCCGACCGGTTCGACGAGCGACAGAAGGCCGCGCTGCTGTACACGAGCATGCTCGTCTGGAACCCGGAAGGCGTCGACGGCGTGCTCTGGGCGCGGTTGCGCCGGCACCTCAGCGAGGAGCAGATCGTCGAGCTCGGCTCGTTCGTCTGCCTCACGTACGGGCAGCAGCGCGTGATCAAGACCTGGGGTGTGGGCCACGGCGAGTTCCTCGCAGAGACGACCGGCGGCCTCGCGGAGGAGGCGGTGTAGGTGGCGCACCTCGCCGGGAGCCCCGAGGAGATCCGCGGACGCGTCCCGGCGGTGCTCGACGCGTGGGAGTTCATGCGCGACAACGTCCTCGCCGGCGGGATCGTCGAGCCGGAGCTGAAGCGCCTCTGCTTCCGCTTCCTCGCCGACGACCCCGAGACGACCGACCCGGCGGGCTTCACGCCGCGTGAGCAGCTGGCGCTGCGCTGGGCGCGCGCGATCGCCTGGGACTCCGACCTCGCCGACGACGCGCTCTGGGACGCGCTGCACGACGAGTTCTCCGACCCCGAGCTGGTCGAGCTCGGCTGCTCGATCGGCTTCGCCCTGGGGCAACAGCACTTCGAGCGGACGCTCGGGCTCGCCCCTCACGCCGGGCTCTCCTGAGCAGCGGACACTCGGTCGCGTGGATCGAGCAGGCGGAGCGCGTTGCCGCCGAGGATCAGCGCTTCCTCCCCCGGCGGGAGCCCGAGCGCGCGGACGATGTCGGCCGGGTGCTCCGAACCCATGTCGAACGGGTAGTCGGAGCCGAGCAGGACGCGCTCGGAGCCGAACACCTGCACGAGCTCGCGCAGCACCGCCGGCTCGTGGACGACCGTGTCGACGTGGAAGCGGCGGAGTGCGGCGCCGACGTCGCGGCCCGGAGGGTGGATCTGCTGCTCGCGCGCGAGCCGGCCCCGGAGCGCGGCCAGCGCGCCGCCGCCGTGCGCCAGCAGAACTCGGAGGCGCGGGTGGTCGTCGAGCACGCCCGCGGCGAGCATGTGCGCCGCCGTCAGGGTCGTCTCGAACGGGTTGCCGAGCGTGTTCCAGAGGTAGTGCTCCGCCATCACCGGCATCGCGAGACCCCGCGACGACGGGTGCACGAAGACGAGCGCGCCGGTCTCCTCGACCGCCGCCCAGAAGTCGCGGAAGCGCGGGGCGCCGAGGAACGATCCACCGGGCGCCGCGGGGATCTCGACGCCGCGCAGCCGCCCGTCCCGCATGAGCTCGGCGAGGTGTTCGGGATGGTCGGGGTCGACGGTGCCGAGGACGAGCACGCGCTCGCCGGCAAGCGCCGAGAGCGCCTCGTTCTGGCGCTCGACCTCGACACCGCAGAGGTTCACGTACGGGCAGAGGACGACGATGTCGACGCCGGCGCGGTCCTGTTCCTCCAGGATGCGTCCTCGGTCCCGGAACTCGCGGGTCGCGGCGCGGATCTCCCGGCCGCCCTGGCTGACGACCTGGACGCCGTCGCGCCACTCGACCTCGACGCCGAAGCCGGGCAGGACCACGTGGGCGTGACAGTCGACGACGGTCACGCCCGCCGGCACTCGGCCGTCAGCCTCGCCGGTTGAGCGTGAGGAGCTTCAGCTCGGTCATCTCCTCGATCGCGTAGCGGATTCCCTCGCGTCCGAAGCCCGACGACTTCACGCCGCCGTACGGCATGTGGTCGATCCGGAACGTCGAGACGTCGTTGACCATCAACCCGCCGACGTCGATCCGGTCGAACGCCTCGTCCACGACGCGCATGTCGTTCGTGAAGATGCCTGCCTGGAGCCCGAACTCGCTGCGCCCGGCGGCTCCGATCGCGTCGCTCACGTCCGCGAAGCGGGTGAGCCCCACGACCGGCGCGAACGCCTCCTCGCACGAGACGCGAACGTCGTCCGGCACGTCGGCGAGGACCGTCGGCCGCCACACGTTCTCCTCGCGGACACCGCCGGCGAGGACGCGCGCGCCCGCGGCCTGCGCCTCCTCGAGCCACTCCTCGACGCGCTCGGCGTTCGCCTGGTCGATCAGCGGTCCGACGTCGGTCTCCTCGGCCAGCGGGTCCCCCACCCGGAGGGAATCGACGCGCGGCAGCAGCTCGGCCACGAACCGGTCGTAGACGCGCTCGTGGACGAAGACGCGCTGCACCGAGATGCACGTCTGCCCCGCGTAGGCGAACCCGCCCCAGGCGACGCGCTCGGCCGCATACTCGACGTCGGCGTCGTCGTTCACGATCACGGCCGCGTTGCCGCCGAGCTCGAGCGTCACCCGCTTGCGGCCGGCCCGCTCCTTCAGGCCCCACCCGACGGCCGGGCTGCCCGTGAACGTCAGGAGCTTGATGCGGTCGTCCTCCACGAGCGGCCGCGCATCGGCGGTCGTGCAGGGCAGCACCGCGATCCCGTCGGGCGGCCACCCGGCCTCGAGCACGATCCGGGCGAGCCGGAGCGAGCTGACCGGCGTCTGCGACGCCGGCCGGAGCAGGATCGGGTTGCCGGCCGCGAGTGCCGGCGCGACCTTGTGCGCAACCAGGTTCAGCGGGAAGTTGAACGGCGTGATCCCTGCGACCGGCCCGAGCGGAACGCGCCGCACGTACGCCTCGCGGCCCTCGTTGCCGGGCAGCCAGTCGAGCGGGACGACCTCGCCGTACATGCGCTTCGCCTCCTCGGCGGCGATCCCGAACGTGAACGACGCACGGTCGACTTCGACGCGCGCCGTCCTGATCGGCTTGCCCGCCTCGAGCGCGATCGTGCGCGCGAGCTGCTCGCGCTGCTCGGCGATTCCGGCGGCGACCCCCTCGAGCACCTGCTCGCGCCGCCACGACGGCAGCCGCCTCGTGGTCTCGAACGCCACCGTCGCGGCCGCGATCGCCCGCTCGATCTCGCCCGGGCCGGCGCGGTGGACGACCGCGACCGGCGCGCCGTCGTACGGGCTCCGGACCTCGACCCTCTCGCCGGTCTCGACCTCCTCGCCCCCGAGCACGATCCGAAGCTCGCCGAGCGCCGTTTCCGTCACCGCCATCAGGCCACCTCCTCCTCCTCTTCCTCCGCCGGCGCCTCGACGAGGGAGGCCAGCGTGTCCAGGAACTCGGCTCCGCGCGCACCGTCGACGACGCGATGGTCGAAGGTCACGGTCAGGGTCAGCAGGGGCCTCACGGCCAGCGCCCCGTTCACCGCGACCGGCCGCTCGACGATCCGTCCGACCGCGAGGATCGCCGCCTGCGGCGCGTTGACGATCGCCTGGAAGGCGTCGACCCCGTACATGCCGAGGTTCGAGATCGTGAACGTACCGCCCTGGACGTCCTCGGGGCGCAGCCTCCCCGTCCGGGCCGCGTCGACGAGCTCGCGCCGCCGCGTCGAGATCTCGGCCGGGCTCAGCCGGTCGGCGCCGTGGACGACGGGAACGATGAGCGCCTCGTCCGTCGCGACCGCGATCCCGACGTTGATGCCCGGCCCGGGCACGAGCCCGCCGTCGCGCCACGACATCGTCAGCCGCGGGTGCAGGACGAGCGTCTTTGCGCACCGCTTCACGAGCAGGTCGGTGACCGTGACGCCGTCGCCGCGGCCGGTCAGGAGCGTGGTCGCGTCGACCTCGCGCGTGAGCACGAACTGCGGCACGTCCCGCCACGCCCGCTCCAATCGCTCCGCCATCCGCAGCCAGACGGGGGCGACGTCGCCGTGGCCGGTCCCCGGTCCGCTGCGCGCCGCCTCCACGTCGGCCGCGACGACGGCGCCGTTCGGTCCGCTGCCGGCGATCGTGTGAAGATCGATCCCGGACGCTCGCGCGAGCCGTCGCGCCTTCGGCGAGGCGAGAGCGCGCCGCGCCGCTCCGGGCACGGCCGCAGCGGGCACCGGGGCCGCGCTCGGTGCGTGCGCGGCGGCGATCCCGGGCTCGGCGGCCGCGCCGGTGGAGACCGGCACGGCCGTGAGGGCCTCGCCGGCGGCGAGCACGAGTGCGATCACCGTCCCGACCGGGACCTCGGTGCCCTCGCCCGCGGAGACGCCGGCGAGCGTGCCGTCGGCGGGCGACTCGATCTCGACCGTCACCTTGTCCGTCTCGACCTCGAGCAGCGGCTCGCCCCGCGCGACGGCCGCCCCGTCCGCCTTGAGCCAGCGCAGGATCTTGCCCGTCTCCTGCGCCATGCCGAGCGCCGGCATGATCACGTCAGCGGGCATTCATCCCTTCACCACGAGCAGACGCGATCACGGCGTCCGCGACGCGCGGATTGTTCAGGTTCGACGTCACCTCGCGTTCGCCGGGAAGCGGTCCGTCGATCGTGTACTGGCCGCCCGCGGTGATGAGCAGCTCCTCGGCGGGGAAGCGCGTGATCACCTCGCAGCCGTCGGCAGTAACCACGAGCTGCTCCTCGATCCGGGCGGCCGACCAGCCGTCCGACGCGGGCCAGAACGTCTCGAGCGCGAACACCATGCCCTCCTCGATCGTCTCTGGATGGTCGAACGAGACGAGCCGCGAGAAGATCGGCTTCTCCCAGATCGAGAGCCCGACCCCGTGCCCGTACTGGAGCGCGAAAGCCGCCTCCTCGTCCGGGAAGCCGAACTCCTCCGCGCGCGGGAAGAGCTCGACCACCTCGGCGGTGCTCACGCCCGGCCGGATCGCGGCGATCGCCCGGTCGAGGATGTCGCGGCAGCGCTTGTACGCGTCGACGAGCGCCCGCGAGGCGGAACCGACGGCAAAGGTGCGGTAGTAGCACGTGCGGTAGCCGTTGTAGGCGTGGAGGATGTCGAAGTAGGCGGGGTCGCCCGGGCGCAGCATCCGGTCGGTGAAGACGTGGGGGTGCGGCGAGCAGCGCTCGCCCGAGATCGCGTTCACGCCCTCGACGTGCTCGGAGCCGAGCTCGAACAGCTTGCGGTTGACGAGCGCGACGCACTCGTTCTCCCGGAAGCCGGGCCGGAGCGCGCGGTACAGCTCGTCGTAGGCCGCGTCGACCATCGCGCAGGCCGTGTTGAGGAGCGTGATCTCGTCGACCGTCTTGATCTTGCGGACGTCCTGCATCAGCGACTGGCCGTCGAGCACGCGGATGCCCTCGGCCTGGAGCGCGAAGAGCACTGGCAGCTCGATCATGTCGACGCCCACCGGGTCGCCGAGCAGGCCACGCTGCTCCAGCTCGACCCGGATCTTCTCGGCCACCGACTCGGCTCGCCCTTCCACGGCGCCGCGGAGCGTCGAGATCCCGGCGCGCGAACGCTCGTCGCCGAGCCACGGAGCGTAGAGCTTGTGGTGGCGGGCGGCCGAGCCGAAGTCCCACATGATCGGCTCGTCGTCGCGCGGCAGCAGGCAGAAGCGGATCAGCTTGTCCATCGCCCACGTTCCGATGTGGGTCGCGGTGACGTAGCGGATGTTCGCCATGTCGAAGAGGAGCAGGGCTCCGAGGTCGGAGCGCGCGAGGTGCTCCTTGGCGCGCGCGAGGCGCTCGGTGCGGAGCCGCTCCAGGTCGGCCCGCCGCTCCCAGTCGACCTGCATCGTCCCGTACGTGTGCAGCGCCATCCGTCATTGCCTCCCTAGGGTCGTGCCGCACAGCTCGCGCGCCGTCCGCGCGACGAGGTCGGGGGTCGGGACGGTAACGTCCTCGAGCGGCGGCGAGAACGGGACCGGGACGTCCATCGCGGCGAGGCGCTTCACGGGCGCGTCGAGACTCCAGAAGGCGCCGTCGGCGATCACCGCCGCGAGCTCGGCGCTCGCGCCGTAGCTCGTGTGCCCCTCGTCGACGACGATCGCGCGGCCCGTCTTCTGCGCGCTCCTGACGAGGGTGCTGCGGTCGAGCGGGACGAGCGTCCGCGGGTCGACGACCTCGGCCGAGATCCCGTCCGCCTCGAGCTCGGCGGCGGCGGCGAGTGCGACCCGGACCATCGAGCTCGTGGCGACGATCGTCACGTCCTCGCCCGCACGCTTCACGTCGGCGACGCCGAGCGGGATCGTCCAGTCGCCGTCGGGAACCTCGCCCTTGACCGCGTAGTCCATCTTGTCTTCGATCACGACGACCGGGTTGTCGTCGCGGATGGCCGACTTCAGCAGCCCCTTCGCATCGGCGGGCTCGGACGGGAGGACGACCTTGAGCCCCGGCACGTGCGCGACCCAGGCATGCAGGCTCTGGCTGTGCTGGGCGGCCGAACGGCGCGTCGCGCCCATCGTCGTGCGCAGCGTGAGCGGCACCGAGAGCTTGCCGCCGGACATGTAGTGGGTCTTCGCCGCCTGGTTCGCGAGCTGATCCATGACGAGGGTGAGGAAGTCGCCGAACATGATGTCCACGACGGGTCGCATCCCGGTCATCGCGGCGCCGACCCCGAGCCCGGTGATCCCGGCTTCCGAGATCGGCGAGTCGACCACCCGCTCGGGCCCGAACTCCTGGACGAGCCCCGACAGCACCTTGAACGGCGTCCCGGCCTCGGCCACGTCCTCGCCCAGCACGAACACCGCCGGGTCGCGGCGCAGCTCCTCGGCGAGCGCCTCGTTGATCGCCTGCGCGAACGTGCGCGTCCGCGTCCCGGCTGCGACCACCTCAGGCGAAGACATCCTCGGTCACCTGACCCGGATCGGGGAAGGGCGCCTCGAGGGCGAAGGCGAGACCGCGCTCGATCAGGGCGCGCGCCTCGTCCTCGAGCCGGCGGAGGTCGACCGCGGTCGCCAGCCCGTTCGCCTCGAGCCATTCGCCGTGGAGCGCGAGCGGGTCGCGCTCGTCCCGCCAGAGCTGCTCCTCGTCCTTCGAGCGGTAGTACGTGCGGTCGACGTCGCCGACGTGGTGTCCGTGGTAGCGGTAGGTGTTCGCGAGCAGGAAGGCCGGCCCGCCGCCCGAGCGGGCGCGCGCGACCAGCTCCTCGGTCTCCGCGTGCACGGCGCGGATGTCCTGCCCGTTCACCTCGCGGCTCTCGATCCCGAAGGCGCGCGGGCGCGCGAGGATCTCGCCAGCGGTCGCCTCGAGGTAGTGCGTGTACTCGTTGTAGAGGTTGTTCTCGCAGACGTAGAGCACGGGCAGGCACCAGAGCGCAGCCATGTTCATGACCTCGTAGAGCAGCCCCTGGCCGAGGGCGCCCTCGCCGAAGAAGCACACGGCGACCTGATCGGTACCGCGCCGCTTCGCGGAGAAGGCCGCGCCGGTTGCGATCCCGGCCGACCCGCCGACGATCGCGTTCGCGCCGAGGTTGCCGTTCTCGTGGTCGGCGATGTGCATCGAGCCGCCCTTGCCCCGGCAATAGCCGGCTTCCTTGCCGAGGAGCTCGGCGAACATTCGCGCCGGCTCGGCGCCCTTCGCGAGGCAGTGGCCGTGGCCGCGATGCGTCGAGGTGATCCAGTCGTCGCGGCGGAGCGCCGAACAGACTCCGACGGCGACCCCCTCCTCGCCGATGTAGAGGTGCGTCAGACCGGGCATCTTCGCGCTCCGGTAGAGCTCGTTCGCCTGCTCCTCGAAGAGCCGGATCAGCGTCATCCGCGAGTACATCGCAAGGGCCGGGCCGGCGTCGAGCGCGGCGGGAGACGCGGTCGCGCTCATTGTGAGCCTCCGTCCGGCCTGCGGCTCATGCCCGCGCCCCCGCGAGGATCTCGGTCTCGACCCCCGAGAGGGCGGCGAGGACGTCGAAGAGCGCAGCGAAGTCGCGCGTGCCGATGCCCATGCCGTTCGCGGCCGTGAGCAGCTCGTTCGTGACGGCAGTCGTCGGCAGCGGCACCTCCAGCTGTCGTCCGAGCTCGAGGGCGAGGTTCATGTCCTTCTGCATCATGTGACAGTCGAACCAGACCTCGTCTGGATGACCGAGCACGAGCGGTCCGCGGTAGGCGACCATCGGCGAGGCGATCACCGAGGCCAGCATCACCTCGACCGCCTTCTCCCGCGAGATGCCGCTCTTCTCGGCAAGCAGCACGCCCTCGCTGAACGCGAGCATCTGCACCGCGAGCGAGAGGTTGACCGCGATCTTCATCGTCACCGCTGCGCCGCTCGGCCCGACGTGGATGACGCGCGGCCCGATCGCCTCGAGCACCGGCTTCGCCCGCGCGAACGCGTCGTCCGAACCGCCGACCATGAGCGAGGCCTTGCCCCGGTCGACGGTGATCGACGTTCCCGAGACGGGCGAATCGAGCATCTCGGCACCCGCGGCCGAGACCTGCTCCGCGAGCGCGCGCGTGTTCGCGGGGCTCGCGGTCGACATGTCGACGTAGATGCGGCCCGCTCCGAGGCCCGCGAGGATCCCGTCGTCGCCGTCGGTGACGGCCCGGACCGCACCGGTGTTCGTGACCATCGTGAAGACGATCTCGCTCGCCTCCGCGACCGCGCGCGGCGTGTCGGCCCAGCGCGCGCCCTGCGCGAGCAGGGGCTTCGCCTTCTCGCGGGTGCGGTTCCACACGGTCACGTCGTGACCGGCCGCGAGCAGCCGCCGGACGATCGCGCTGCCCATCACGCCGAGGCCGACGTAACCGAGCTCAGACATGCAGGACTCCCTTCTGGACGTCGGCCTCCACGCGGGCGAGATGGTCGCGCATCTCCTCGCGCGCCCGGATGGCGTCGCCTGCCGCGACCGCGGCCCGGATGTGGCGATGCTCGACGACCGCGCTCTCGGGGCTCTGGGGGACGTGGTAGACGCTTGAGATCGCGCGCCGGAGCACGTCGCGGACCGCCTGCATACTGAGGAGCACGAGCCGGTTGCCGGTGGCGCCGGCCAGCGCGAGGTGGAAGTGCAGGTCGGCGTCGACGAACGTCTCGGCGCCCCCCGCCCCGTCGAGGGAGGCGGCCATCTCGTCGATCGCGGCGTCCATCTCGGCGAGGTGCTCCTCCCCGCGGCGCTCGGCCGCCAGTGCAGCCGCCTCGCACTCGAGGATCCGGCGCAGCTCGAACAGGTCGTGCATGCCCGCCTGCTCGTCGAGGCGGAAGAGGAGCCGCAGCGAGGTCTCGAGCGGATTCGGCGCCTCGGCCACCACGAACGCGCCGCCGTTCACCGACTCGATCACGCCCTGTGACTCGAGCATGCGCAGCGCCTCGCGGATCGACGAGCGACCCACCTGGAAGCTCTGCGTCAGCTCGCGCTCGGGCGGCAGCGCGTCGCCCGGCTTCAGGCGCCGGGTGCCGATCTGGGCGAGCAGCTGCTCCGCGATCTGGAGATAGACCTTGCGTCGCTCGAGGGGCTGGAAACTCGTGGGATCTCCTTTGGTCCGACAAGCAGACGTGCGCGCAGCACCATAGCGCTCCCGTCCCGCGCAAGGCAAGCAGGCGTACGGGTAGCTTCCAAGCCGAACTCCGACCATTCGAGCGCGACGCTTGCATCGCGCGTCGCGATCTGGTTGACTCGCGCGCTGTCTGATCGTCAGACGATCCCAGCGTTGACAAGGCGCCTCGGCGCAGACATTCAGAGGCAAGGAGGCAGGGTTGTGACTCGCACACCCGTTCGTCTAGCCGCCATCGCAGCGATGCTCGGGCTCGCTGCCCTCGCGGCGACGGCCGGCGGCGCCTCGGGGCGCACCAGCGCCGGCCCGATCAAGATCGGCATCTCGCTCTCGCTGTCCGGCGACTTCTCCGACCCCGGGAAGTTCGCGATGCAGGGCTACAAGCTCTGGGCGAAGACCGTGAACGCCCACGGCGGGATTCTCGGCCGCCAGGTCGTGCTGGACATCCAGGACGACGCGTCGAGCCCGACGCAGGCCGCGACCAACTACCAGAACTTCATCACCAGGGATCACGTCGACCTCGTCTTCGGGCCGTTCTCGACGCTCCTGACCGCGCCGTCGGCGGCGGTCGCGAACCGCTACGGCTATGCCTTCATCGAGCCGGCCGGCGGCGGGCCCGCGGTCTTCGACGAGAAGCTCCACAACGTGTTCTTCACCCAGCCGGCGCCGATCGTCCAGAGCGGCGACGTCTTCGTGAACTGGGTGCTCTCGCTGCCGAAGGCGCAGCGGCCGAAGACCGCGGCGTATCCGGAGCTCGACGACCCGTTCTCCGCGCCGATCGCGGAGCGGATGCGGCAGGCGTTCGAGAAGGCGGGGATCAAGACCGTCTACAAGACGGTGTATCCGTCCGAGACAGTGGACATGACTCCGATCGTGTCGAAGATCGCCGCCGCGAAGCCGGACATGGTCGTCGGTGGGACGCAGGCCGGTGACGGCTACTCGCTCGTCAAGGGGCTCGTGCAGGCGAAGTACAGTCCCAAGTTCGTGTTCGAGGCCAATGGCCCGAACAGCCCGGGTGAGTTCCCGAGCAAGGTCGGAGCGTCGAACACGGAGGGCATCTTCAGCGCCAGTGACTGGTTCCCGAAGGCCAAGACGTACGGGAATCCGTACTTCGTGCGGCAGTTCGTGAAGACCTACGGCGGTACCGCGGACGCGATCGACCCCGGCTCGGCCGAGGCGTACGCGGTCGGTCAGGTCGCCGCGCGGGTGATCCAGAAGGTGGGGCTGAACAACGCGAAGATCATCGCCGCCCTTCACAAGGGCCAGTGGCCGACGGTCGAGGGAACGCTGCACTGGAACTCGATCGGTGAGCCGACGGGCAAGTTCCTGCTCGTCGAGTGGATCGGCGGCAAGCTGTATCCGGTCCTGCCCAAGAACGTCGCCGTGAAGAAGCCGGTGTACCCCAAGCCGAACTGGGGCGGCTAGCGCAACGGAAGGCGAGAGGAAGGGGCGACGTGCACGAGATCGTCCAGGCGGTGATCCTCGGCCTCCTGATCGGCGGCGTCTACGCGCTCATGTCGAGCGGGCTGACGCTGGTCTTCGGGATCATGCGGGTGATCAACGTCGCGCAGGGGGCACTCGTGATCCTGGCCGCGTACCTGAGCTACGCGCTCTGGTCGAACCTGGGGGTCGACCCCTTCCTCTCCATCCTCGTCGTGACGCCTGCGATGTTCGTGCTCGGCGTCGCGGTGCAACTCGTGTTCGTCCGCTCGCTGCGCGGCCCCGAGGCGCCGGAGCTGTCCCTGCTCATCACCTGGGCGCTCGCACTTGGGATCGAGGGCGTGCTCAGCGTGATCTTCAAGACGACCTACCGGGTCTCGCTGCCCTCGTACGCCGACAGCACGTGGACGGTGTTCGGCTATCAGGTCGCCCAGGTGCGGTTCTTCGGCTTCGTGGTGTCGTGGGTGATGCTCGGGCTCCTCGCGCTCCTGCTCACGCGGACGCGGTTCGGACGGGCCGTGCGGGCGACCGTGCAGAACCCGACCGCTGCGACGCTGCTCGGCGTCGACGCGAACCGGGTCCAGACGCTCAGCTTCGGCGTCGGCGTCTCGATGGCCGCGGCGGCCGGGGCCGTCTACGGAGTCATCTACCCGTTCAACCCCGGCAGCCACTATGACCTGATCTCGCGGCTGCTCTCGATCGTGGTGCTCGGTGGGCTCGGCAGCATCGGCGGGGCGGTCGTCGCCGCGCTCGGCATGGGCGTCATCGAGGCGGTGGTCGCGGTCGAGATCTCGCCGGTCTGGGCCTCGTTCTCGTTCTTCGTCGTGCTCATCGGCGTCCTGCTGGTGCGCCCGCAGGGGCTCTTCGGCATGCGCGAACGGGTGTTGTGAGCCGCGCCACCGCGGCGAGCGTGGCGCGCGGGCTGGCGTTCACCGGCGCCGCGGTCGCGTTCCCCTACGTCTTCTCCGCCGCCTGGATCGTCAACATCGGCGTCCTGACGCTGATGTACGCGGCGCTCGCGACCGCCTGGAACCTCTTCTCCGGCTACTCCGGCTACATCAATCTCGGCCAGGCCGCGTTCTTCGGCGTCGGTGCCTACGCGCTCGGGATCACGTTCCAGCACATGGGGGTCGGCTCCGGCTACAACCCGTTCATCGCGCTGCCGCTGATCGGAGCGGGCGTCGCGATCGCGTCGGTGCCGGTTGTCTGGGTCGCGCTGCGGACGCGGCACATGACCTTCGCGATCGTGACGCTGACCCTGCTCTTCATCGTCCAGCAGCTCGCGTTCAACCTTCGCTCGCTCACGCAGGGGTCGTCGGGCCTGATGCTGCCCAGCCCGCGGTTCCCGATCTCGAGCTACGACACGCCGTTCTACCTCGCGATGCTCGCGATCCTCCTCATGGGGCTCCTGCTCTGCTGGCTGACGCTGCGGACGAAGCTGGGGTTGATGCTGCTCGCAATCCGCGAGGACGAGGAGAAGGCGCGCGGGCTCGGCGTCCGCGTCACCGGTGTCAAGCTCGTCGCCTGGTCGCTGATGGTGTGGTTGACCGCCATGGTCGGCGGCGTCTGGGCGTACTACCTGACCTTCATCTACCCGGAGTCGTCCGTCGACCCGCTCGTGATGATCGGGGCGGTCCTGATGACGTTTCTCGGCGGCCGCGGCACCCTCTGGGGGCCGACGATCGGCGCGCTGATCCTCGTCCCGGCGCAGCAGTACATGCTCACGCGGCTCGGCGCGAGCGAGCTGTACCTGATCGGCTACGCAGCCGTGTTCATGGTCGTGCTGCTCCTGCTCCCGCGCGGGATCCTCCCGTCGCTGAGGGACCTCGTGGCGAGGCTGCGCGAGTGGCAGCGGACCCGCGGCAGCGTCCGGCAGGAGGCCGCTGCGTGAGCGCTCTGCTGGAGGTCGAGAGCCTGACGAAACGGTTCGGTGGTGTCACCGCCGTCGACGCGTGCTCCTTTGCCGTCCCCGACGGCTCGGTGACGGCGCTCGTCGGGCCGAACGGCTCGGGGAAGACGACCGCGTTCAACCTGATCACCGGCTACGCGCGCCCGGATTCGGGTCGCGTCCGCTTCGCCGGCGTGACCGTGCGGCGTCCCGACCCGACGCGGCTCGCTCGGCGCGGCCTGACGCGGACGTTCCAGCAGGCGCGGATCTTTCCCGACTTGACGCTGACGGAGAACATGGTCGCCGCCGTTCAGCTCTCCTGGCTCGCGACCTTCCGCCGCCGTGTCCGCGGGCCGGAGCGGGTGCGGGCCCTGGAGCTGCTCGAGGAGTTCGGGCTCGCGCGACTCGCGCGCGACAAGGCGGGGACGCTTTCGTACGGGCAGAAGAAGCTGCTGGAGTTCGCGACCGTGCTGATGGGCGAGCCGCAGCTCGTGCTTCTCGACGAGCCGACCGCGGGCGTCAACCCCGTGCTCGTCGAGCAGATCGAACGGCGCGTGCGCGAGCTGAACGCGCGCGGGCTGACGTTCCTCGTCGTCGAGCACAACATGAATCTCGTCATGCGGCTCTGCAACCCGGTCGTCGTGCTCGACCACGGGAGGAAGCTCGCCGAGGGCCCACCCGAGACCGTCCGCAACGACCCGCTGGTCCTCGACGCGTACCTCGGCGGGTGACGGTTCTCCTCCAGCTCGACGGGGTGGTCGCCGGCTACGGGCGCGGCGACATTCTGAACGGGATCGACCTGTCGCTCGAGTCGGGGACGATCACCTGTCTCGTCGGCCCGAACGGCGCCGGGAAGTCGACCGTGCTGAAGACGCTCAGCGGGTTGCTGCGACCGCGCGGCGGCCGGATCCTGCTGGACGGCGAGGACGTCTGCCGCCGCTCGCCGGCACAGCTGCTCGGCCGCGGCGTCGTTCACGTCACGCAGGAGCGGAGCCTCTTTCCGCTGATGACGATCTGGGACAACCTGCTCATGGGCGGCCACGTGCTCAACGACCGGGCGCTCGTCCGCCGTCGCGCCGAGGCGATCGCCGAGCGCTTCGCGCTCGTCGCAGAGCGGCGCCACGAGCATGCGGGCGAGCTCTCGGGCGGTCAGCAGAAGCTCGTCGAGATCGCGCGGGCGCTGATGCTCGAGCCGCGCCTCATCCTCCTCGACGAGCCGACGATGGGCCTCGATCCGAAGGCGCGGCACGTGATCTTCGAGATGGTCGGCGAGCTGAACGCGGACGGCCGGACGGTGCTGCTCGTCGAGCAGAACGCGCGTGCCGGACTCGCGATCTCGCACCATGGCGCCGTCCTCGACGGCGGTCGCGTCGCGCTCACCGGCCCGGGCTCGGAGCTCCTCCACGACCCGCGCGTGGCCCAGCTCTACCTGGGCGGCGCCCCGACGTAGACGGCTGGCCGAGCGCGAGGACGAGGTCGCACTCGAGCGAGCACCAGGGGCCGTCGACGGCGGGCGGCCGCTCCGGGTCGTCGGCCGCGCGCTCCTCGAACGTGCGCAGGAGGGAGGGCTTGACGGCGAAGACGGCGTCCGAGTCGAGGTAGGCGCTGGCGCGGTCGAAGATGTGCGTGACGAGCGTCTGGTAGCCGGGTGCCCGCACGATCATGTGGATGTGCGCCGGCCGCCACGGGTGCCTGCCCGTCGCGGCGAGCATCTTGCCGACCGGCCCGTCGTCGGGAATCGGGTACGGAACCGGGCGCACGGCGAGGCACGCGTAGGAACCGTCCTCGCGGGTCAGGAACCGTCCGCGCAGGTGGTGCTCGGGCGCGTCGTCGTCCTGCACCGCGTAGAGTTGGTTGTCGCCGTTCTGCCAGAGGTCGATCTCCGCGCCGGGAATCGGTGCGCCGGTGGCGACGTCGAGCACGCGCCCGTGGACCCAGGCCGGCGTCCCCGCCGCCTGCTCAGAGATGTCGGCGCCGTACTCACGCAGGGTGGAGCCGGGAACGTAGAAGGGGCCGAGGACGGTCGACTCGGTCGCGCCGTCGGGGAGGGCGTGGGACAACGCGTCGACGAACATCGACAGGCCGAGTGTGTCCGACCAGAGAATGAACTCCTGGCGCTGGTCGTCTGTGATCGCGCCCGTCTCGGTCAGCACCTGGATCCCGGTCTGCCATTCGTCCGGCGTCAGGCGGACGTCCGTCGCGAAGGCGTGCAGGTGGCGGACGAGCGACTGCATGATCTCGCGCAGCCGCTCGGGGGCGGTCTCGAAGCTCGAGACGGCCTTGCGCGTGACCTCGTCGGGTGGCGTCCGCGGCGTCTCGTCGCTCATCGGCGCGAGTCTAGGGACTTGCCGTCGCGGTCCGAGGCGCGGCGCGTGTTTCGTGCGGAAGACGGTGCGCAACTCCGGCGTCGTGGATCCGCGGCTCGATCCGGTCGAAGCCCGCCTGCTCGGCGGCGGGGCCGATCTGCTCCTGCGCGAACGCATGGAACGCCTCGGGCGACTCCCAGACGTCCACCACGATCACGTTGCCGTTCGGCTTGACCGCCGCGACGTGCGCGACCGCCGGATGACTCCCGTCGTGGGTGCCCGGCACGTTCTCCGCCATCTGGTCGTACAGGTCCGGGGTGAGATCGTCGGCTTCGATGATCACCAGCGCGGCCGGCGTGCTTTCCGGTGCCGAGGTGCACGTCGACGTCGTCGTTCGCCGTCGTCCCGGCTCGGCCGGGCCGCCGGGCGCATGCGTCGCGAACAGCTGACCGTCCGCCTGTCAGGATCCCCTGCTCGAGAATCAGGCGCTGAAGACGATCG